>CAZBHS010000003.1:176579-185351 GCA_964491915.1 uncultured Clostridia bacterium | reverse complement strand
CGTCAATATCACCTGCTCCGGGAAATGTTCCCGCCAGACCGACAACCGCGATCTCCAATCCTGTTCTCTGTTCTGCATCAATCATTGTCCTTTAATCCTTCCTCATGCGAATTTCAATTCAAGCGGTCCCCAATGCCTAAAGGCCGGTTAGCGCCTTGGTTTCATACGTTTCATAGTTTGTTTCAAGCGGTCTTTCGATTTTTGCACATCCTCTGTGGTGACTGTTTTTTGCGGCGCCGCATCGGTTAGATGGTTGGCCAGGGCGGCGATGGTAGGATGCTCAAACATCAACATCACAGTGACGTCGGGGTCGATGGCTTCGCGGAGGCGGCTGTTCAACTGGATAATTTTGATGGAATTGCCCCCCACTTCGAAAAAATTGTCGTGGATGCCCACTTCGTCGAGCCCCAACTCGGTTTTCCATAATTCCGCGATTTTTTGTTCCAGGTCGTTTCGCGGCAACACCCGGTCCTGAACCTCCGCGCCGCCGGTGATGTCGATCTGCGGAAGCCGGGAGCGGTCGATTTTCCCATGCACCCCACGGGGGAATTCCTTCAGCCGCTTGTAATGGCTGGGAATCATGTATGGCGGTAAGTATTCCCCCAGGAAGAGCTTGATGTCCGCTGCTTCCAACTGTTTTTCGGTGGTTAAATAGGCTGCCAGCCGCAAATCGCCATCCGGCGCTTCGATGGGAATCACCAGGCATTCGCCCACACCGGGGCAACGGGAGAGCGCCGTCTCCACTTCAGCCGGCTCGATGCGGAAGCCGCGAATCTTGAGCTGGAAATCGTTGCGGCCTAAAAATTCCACTTTGCCGTCCGGCCGGAACCGGGCCCTATCGCCGGTATTGTAAAGACGAAGGGATGATGCGAAGGCGGCATCGGTGGCTTCGGGACGGTTCAAATATCCCCGCGCCAGACCGGAGCCGCCGATATAGAGATCCCCCGCCATTCCCACCGGTACCGGATTTTTTTGGTGGTCCAAAATGGCGCACGAGGCGCCGTCGATGGGGCGTCCCAATGTCACGTTGTCGTCGAGCCTGCACTCATCCACCAACGCGTCCACCGTGACTTCCGTGGGGCCGAAATGGTTCATCACCCGGTATCCTTTTTCCATCAAGCGGTTCTTCACCGGTTCATCCAACTTTTCTCCGCCGGATATCACCACATCGAGACCGGGGATTGGATCGCCTTCCCCCAACAATTGCCGGAGAATGGGAGGGACAAAATTGATCATCCGTATTTGGTGACGGGTCATGTAGCTACGAAAGAGCTCCGGCTCCAGCATGGTCTCTTTTTTTGGAATGAACACTGTTCCGCCATGGCAAAGAGTTCCGTAAATCTGCTCCACACTGGGATCGAAGGAGAAGTTGCTGGCCTGAATCACATGATAGCGGGAGCCGGCGATTCCATACTGCTTGCCGAACCATTGAACCAAATTGGCGGCGCTTTGGTGCTCCACCATCACACCTTTGGGGGTGCCGGTGGAACCGGAGGTGAAAATCACATACGCCAGGTCTTCGGGACTCACGTCCGGCAGATTGGCTTCTTCACGATCCGGCACCCCTTCCAATGTAATGAGCTTCCGGGCTCCGCCGGCTTTTTCCTTCATTTCCCGCGGCACAAAAGCGATGCCGGGAATCCGGGCCAATTCTTCATCCGGCGGCAATACACCGTCATGTTTGATGATGACGTCGATGAGATGCTCGAAGGTGAGCTCGCCCTCGCTGAGCACCGCCACATCGACGCCGAAATCCTGGAGAATGGTTTCGTAATCGACCGTGGCATAAGGCCCGCCGGTGATGATGGGGATGTCGATGCCCCACTGCCGGATGGCTGAGACGGTTTCGTGAAAAAAGTCTTTGTAAAACGACAGGGAGCGAATACCGATCACATCGGGATTGTACTCTTCGATGGAGCGTTTCAAACCCTCGAAACTATCGAAATCGATGCGGGATTTGAGGATGCGTCCCTCGATCTTTTCTCCCATACGCCGGTTTAAATAGGTCAAAATATACATCAAACCCAGGGGGGCTTCCACCACATCGTACAGCATGTCTCCCCGGTGGGTGAAGAATTGGGACATGTCCAAAAGCAACACTTTGAAAGGTTTTTCGCCCGCAGGCTCTTTTGGCTGAAAAGCCTCCGAGAGACGTTGATTCAAACCCTCGAGCGCCAGACGGTCTTGTTCTTCGTTGCAAAACACAGCCCCATCGAGATCTTCAGTGGAAAGACCTGTATGTTTCAGAAAACCGTCGAAGCTTTTGATTTCGAATGGCAAATAGCTATCATATTTGTTGAGAAACTCGTCTTCGGTGAGAATGCGCATCTGATGGGGAACCACCGCCCGAAGCCTCTCTTTGTCGAGTATGTATTCGCTCAAGAAGCCGGTCTGGTAATTGTTGGAAAAACTTCGGCTAAAGGGCAGGGTATCGGATAGTTCATTCCATGCCATGTCCTCGGAGCGCATGATAGCGTCGGGAGAGACGCCGTTCTCGATAGCCAATGCTTCCATAGGGGTATTGTGGTAGATTTTCAAAACATTGACATAAGGAAAATGAACCCATTTTAAGGTTTTGAGGAATTCGAGAGTCATCTGCGCCTCTTCCTCGCTTTCGGTGGGAATACCATGGAGAGTGAAGAGCTCGAGTACCAGTTGCGGGTACTTGCGGCAGATATATTCGGTATTATGTCGAAACTTGTCCAAATCGAGGTTTTTGTTGATCAATCGCTGGAGTCTCGGCGACGCGGTTTCGAGGGCCAGGGCCATGTTCACGGTACCGGCTTCGACCATCAGATCGATGTAGTCCTCGCTCAATAAATCCCCCCTAAAACCGTTGGGAAAATACAATTGCAAATCCGCGATATTCTTGTCCACAATCATCTGGAACAACTTTTTACCCACCTTGATATTCAGCATGAATAGATCGAATTTACGGATACCCATGTTGTAGTAGAGCATGATTTCTTCAAAAATGTTCTCCGCTGATCGGGCGGCCTGGTTGCGGGGCCAAATACGGTAACAATAGGCGCAATTATGCGGGCATCCGCGGGAGGCCTGGATAAAAATGCGGTTCTTGACCAAAGACTGGCCGATGTAGCGGTTATAGGTCTCGTAATCCACCAATGAGCGGTCCGGGAACGGGACCGTATTAAAATCTTCGATCATGGGGCGCGATTCGGTGCACACCGGTTCCACCCCCACAGAGCGGAGATCTTGAAGGGAGGTGAATGAAAAAGGCTCCAGGGTGGAACGGCGAGACAGGAGGCTCTGGGCGCCGGCGTCTTTGAGCATTGTTCGCATCCGCCCCGGAGGAGTGGATGGATCGATGGGCAAATAGGCGCCGCCGGCTTTCCACACCGCCAGTTGGCAGACAACAATATCTTCTCCCGGCTCCAAAAGCAAGCCGACGACCGATTCTTTGCCCACCCCTTTTTCCAGCAAATAGGAGGCCAAACAGGAGGCTCTTTTGCCGAGCTCTCCATAACTCAGATGGAGGCCTTCACTATAAACCGCAATGCGATCCGGTGTCGCTCCCGCCTGCTCTTCAACCATTTCCAGTAGGTTTTTTTTGGGCCACGCAGCCGCGCCTCTGGAAAAACCGTCCAGAGTTTCGGATTCTGTCGGGCCCACAATCGAGATGGTCTCGACTTGTTTGTCCAACCATCGAGGCAGTTCACCCACCAGATGTACCAGATTTTCTCCCATGCGCTCGAGTATATCTCTATGAACAGATAGTCCATTGGGGCGGATGGCGATCTCCATACGATTGGTTTCAGGATTGACCCTCAGGTTGAATTGCAATTGGAACTGGTTGATTTTTTGGTTTTTGGCATGGATATTGTCATACACGCACGACACATTGAACAATTGCAAACCGCCGGGACCGCTATTGGTCATCAATTTGGCGTACAGGGCGCCGAATGAATAATCGGCATGATTGAAAGCCTCCAGGACTGTCTGCTTGACGCGATTGACCAGTTCCCGCATGGTGTCCTTTCCGTCCACAGTCACCCGGCAAAACAGAGGATTGTCATTGCCCTCTTGCGAAGCGGGCGTCATGGTCCCAACCAAAAGATCCCGCTCTCCGCTATAGCGAGAGAGTACCACATACAGGCAACTCAAAAACAATATATAGATCGCCACATCCTGGTGACGACCGATTTTTTTCAACGTCTCTTCCGCCACCGTCGTCAGCTCTACCCGCAAAGTGTCTTCCAATGCCTGTGCCTCTCCCCTATGGACGGTGGGGAATTGGGGAAGCGCGAACGCGGGGTAACCGCCGGATAGCCGGTTTAGCCAGTATTTCTCGATAATTTTATGTTTGTCTGTCGTTTCAGTCATGCTCGTTTCCTCTATTAATTGGGGTCTTAAAAATCAAAATCAACGCCGAAGTCTTGCTGCGGCGATGCAGTCTCGCCGGCGCTGGAAGCCGGCATGCAGCGGGCCATCCGGTCCAGAAGGCCGGTGCGCGCCTCGCGGTTTGAAGGATTGTTCAACCGCTCCGCCACCCCTTCGTTGAAGGTTGAGATAAACGTCTTGATAGAACGCATATCCATGCCCCGGTACAATAAATGCCACAAACTGTCGAAGTCAAAGTTGTACTGGGGGATCCAGACGGGCTCGCGGATGGTCTTGAAGATGTTGTCGATGATATCGCCGGCTTCGCGGCAATTCATGGTGTCGTGGCTCCACGAAAATCCCTCGCCGCTAATACCGAATTGTTCCCGTTGGTCCCAGATGGGGGTGATGGGATCGCAGTACCAGAGATGGACGCGATAATAGTCGATGCCGCTATCGCGGATAAAAGCGATGGTTTCTTCGGCGCTTTCCCGGGTTTCGCCGGGGAAGCCGATGATAAACGAACCGAAGGTCAGGATTCCGGCCTTGCGCAACAAATCGATCCCTCTTCGGTATTCATTCACAGTGGCTTTTTTGTTCATATTTTGCAAAATGTCCTGGCTGCCGGATTCAATGCCCAAAAACACACCGGCGCACCCTGCCTGCTTCATCAAGGCCGCGGTCTCTTCATCCAGGAATTGGCAACGTAGATTGCAAATCCAATCGAAATCGAAGCCGTTATCGATCATCATGCGCAGCATCTCTTTGAACCGTTTCAGCGGCACATTGAAGGTGTCGTCGATGATGTTGATACAACGAATTCCGTCCATAGATTGTAGAGCTGCGAATTCTCCTGCGATCACCTCTATTTCCGATGTCTGGTATTCGCCGGCGTGTTGCGGGAATCCGCAAAATGAGCAGGAGAACGGGCAGGAGATGGAGGTTCTCATATTGACCGAATGACCGGTGTGACCGGAAAAAAGCGGCCAATTGACAGGATTCTCGGAAATATTGTTGGCTTCGCGTACTGTCTTTGTTTTGAGCAGTTGCCCTTCTTGGTTGACATACAGATTGGGAACATCGGCGATGTCGCGATTTTCCTTGAAGCTGCGGATGAGAGACACGAGGGTTGCCTCCCCTTGCGAGCTATTCACATAGACATCGGCGCCCATAACATTGGCGAAGAGGTTCTCCTTCACATTTTCCGGTTGGGTGCGGCAGATGCCGGCGATATAGGGGCCGCCCACAATGATTTTCACATCGCGGTTGTATTTTCTGATGAAGTTCACAATCTCCATGATTGGAAGCACAAACATATAATAGGTTGTGGTGACGGCCACAGTGAGGACCGTATCATTGGATAAAATCTCCGACAGACGATCCTTTTCTTCCTGGAAGGCCTGGATATAGTCGAAGCTCAAATCGTTGCGGTCCAGATAACTGCCCAGGTACGAGATGGTGGCGCTAAAGGCCTCCCCCATGCCCAGGCGCTGCCCCGACAGGTGGTTGAACATCCCTGCCAGATGATAGGGTTTGCCGCCGCTCCAGAGGATATTGAGATTCAAATCCCTATAAGCGCCGCTATCAATGCCCATTTTAGCGATATATTCCTCGTAGCGGTCAAATTGCATGTCGTTGTGACCGATAAGGAGGCAATCGATGCGACGGCTCATTTACCATCCCCGTCCAGGTCCAACCCAACTTCGTCCGCCAATTCATCCAACAATCCGTTTGGGGGGTTGAGTTCCAGGTCTTCGAGTACTTGCTCGCGGGTCATTTCGCCGGCCCGGATCAGAGTGGAGTATTCGTCGTGGTAGTGGGTGTAGTGCCGCCGTTTCAAATCCATCCAGGAGTTGAGCCAGATCATTTTGCAATTGGTGGTGTTGGCGGGATAACTGGCGGGGATCGGTTGCCAATCGAAGCGGTCGCGGCAAATCTGTTCGAGCTTGTCTTTCTGGGTTTTGTAGAATTTGAAGATGAAGAAAGGGATGAACAACAGCTTTCCCGGTTGAGGTCCTTGTTCCAGATCGCTTCGCCGGCTATAGATTACCTGCTTTTCCAGCAATTGCCATTTTTTGGTGAAGGTATCGAAGAATTCCCGGTCGCCGGTATCGAGGATGATCTCGATCATCTTGCCGTACAGGTCCTGGGCCTTGTCTTTGTCGTGCATCATGGCGGCCTGGCCTTTGGAGTAGCCGTTCACCACCAGCGGGATGTTGAAATTGTCCGCCAATTCCAGGCCGTTGAGATAGAGCATGTTGCCGCACACATGGCAGGCGCTCAGTTCCGGGTATTTGGATTGATTGAAATAGCGGAACAACTTGCGCATGAACACCAGCTCGTTCTTCCAGATCACCAGATCCACATCCAGCTCTTTGCAGAGTTTTTCCACATTGGCGGTGGCGGTGGGATCGTCCCAGCCATGGTCAGAATGAAACACCAGAGGCCGGAGTCCGAATGTCTCTTTGATCTGGATGAGGGTAAAGCAACTGTCCAGTCCGCCGCTCAACGGTACCAGCACATCATATTTATAGTTTGGTTTTTTAAAGGCTTGAAGCGCCCGAGCCAAACTCTCAGGGTCCGGGAATTGTTTATGGGTGTTCTGCGTGTCCGCTTCGCTATAGGAGCGGCAAAAATTGCACACTCCGTTCTCATCGAATTGAATACCGGGATACGTTTCCGGCAATACGCATTTGGTACATACATTCATGGTTTACTCCTTATTTGGGAATGGAGAAATCTATGTCAAAAATCGAATTCCACATCTTGATAGGTATTGAGATTGATCTCTTCAGGCGGACGGTGTTCCAATTCGCCGATAGAAGCGTCCGGGGTCAGCAGCGCCTGGGTTGTGAGGATTTGAAAATAGCGGGTGAAAAGTTCCATTGTTCCGTGTTCGAACAACCGCGTGTTGTACTTCACTTGAAAGATGATGCCTCCGGGAATATCAAGCCCCACCCAGTCCATGTCAAAGAGCACTTTGTCATCCGCTAGAAGTAAAGGTTTAATCTTTTGTCCACTACCTTCAACTCCGGCGACGTTCTCTTCCACCATCTCAGTTTGCATCTCGAACATCACATCATAGAGAGGATTACGGCCCGTGTCGCGGGCGATACCCAACCGCTCCACCAGGTCCTCGAATTGGAACCCCTGATTTTGGTAGGCTTGAAGCGAATTCTCTTTAACCTCGAGGAAAAATTGACGGAAGGTTTTTGCGGCGACCGGGAAATTACGCAATGCCAGCGAATTGATGAATACTCCGACTATCCCCTCCAAATCCGGGTGGAAACGTCCGGCTATAGGAGTGCCTACAGTAATGTCCTCCTGACCGCTGAGTTTTGAGAGAAGAATGGTGAATATCGCGAGCATCAGCATTTGCAGCGTCGCCCCTGCGGCGGCTGCCATCGCTTTGAGTTTATCCGCTACCTCAGAGTCGATCTGGAAGGCGATATGCCCTGCGTCGAAGGTTTGCCGCGCCGGCCGTGGAAAATCGGTTGGCAGTGTGAGCGGCGGCGCCTCCCCTTTAAAGCGTTGAAGCCAGAATTCTTCCTGTTGCTTAAAGTCCCCGGAATCCTGCGCATTGCTTTGCCATTGGCTGTAATCGCGGTAATTGACTGTCAACGGAGGTAAAGCCTCGCCTGCCAACAATTCCCGGAATTCGCGATACAAAATTCCTTTGGAGACGCGATCATACACGATGTGATGCACGTCGATGAGCAATAGATGACGATTTTCCGCCAATTTGACCATGCCTCCACGAATCAAAGGAGCCTGATCCAGAAAGAATGGCCGGACAAAACGATTGCCCGCTGCAGCGGCCTCATCTTCCGATGCTTCCGAGTATTCGAGTGTGAACGTCACTGTATCGTGGATCTTCTGCATCAGATAGCCGTCAACTGTTTCAAACGAAGTGCGCAACGCTTCATGGCGCTGTATCAGGGCTTCGAATACTTGCCGCACCGACCGAGCCTCGATCGGGCCGTCGAGAATAAAGGCGTTGGGAAGATTGAGCGAGATACCGTCAGGCTCCAGATAGTGAATGACATACAATTTTTTCTGGGCCGGAGAAAGAGGATAATACTCTTTAATTTCAGCTTTGGGAATAGAAGTGAAGGTTGAATCGCCCGACTCCCTTACAAATTGAGCTAACTTGCGGACATTCGGTCGGTTGAAAAATTCGCTGAGAGGGACTTGAATTCCTGTTTCTTTGTGCAATTGTCCACCAGCGGTAATGGCTTTGAGGGAATCGCCCCCCAATTCAAAAAAATCATCCTGAGCTCCGACAGATTCTAGCCCAAGTAAACCGCCCCAGATACCGGCGATTTGAGTTTCGAGTCCGGGCTCCGGCTGGACAAATGGATTGCTCAAACCCGGTCGCGGCTGAAAGCTTCCGGCGGTGGATTTCGATTGACTCTCCGCTTGACTATTTTC
>CAZBHS010000003.1:0-176569 GCA_964491915.1 uncultured Clostridia bacterium | reverse complement strand
AAGCGACGGTTCAGATCTTCGATGGAGACTGCCAGGCGAGTAAAACCGCCGGTCAACAGGCGGGCGAATATCGAAATCCCATCAGCGGGTTTGAGGCCATAGTTCACTTCTTGCGGCGGATTGGCGGTATCGACGGAAGATGGTTTGCGTACCGGTTGTTCGCTGTCAATGCGGTTTTTCACATCATCGGAAAAACGCATCATGGTGAAGCCCGCGATATCCACCAATTCATCCCCCGCTTCATTGAACACTGTCAGGTCAAAGGTGAGAAATTCGCGGTCGCCGTCCAGAGGAGAAGACAACTTGCAATAGCTGTAAATCACCGGGGTGAGAGTTTTTTTGATAGTGATACGGTTATAGGAAAAAGGCATGTAGCCGCTTCCTTCACCGAAGCGGTTGTAGAGGAAGGCCGTCGCCAAATCCATGAGGGCCGGATGGAAATGATAGTCGTCAAGATCAGCCCTCAGGTTCTCGGGAAGCTCCAATCGGGCGAGTCCTTCGTTTTCCCCATAGTTGATCCAATCCCTCGCTTTCCATCGGGAACCGAATTTGAGGATGCCCTCTTGCTGTGAAGAATCCGCGTTCCGTGGAGCTGCGTCTTCCGGTTTGCAGCGTCCCATCGCCTGGTCCAATTGAATAGCGCTATCTCCCCATTCCAGAGGGACTACTTCCAAAATTCCACGGGCGTGAGTCAGCCAATCGTCGCCGGGCTTTGATTCCACTGTGAAGTCGAAGCGATCTTCCGCTTGGGTCAACACCAGGCGGGCCTGCCGTTCTTCAGACGGTCCCACCATCAGCGGATAGAGGAAATTGACATTCCGAAGCTCCACGGCCCGGTCCGGTTTGGCGAATTGCGCGGCGGCTGCCCGGGCCATTTCAATATAGGTCGTACCGGTCATGACGCCCTGTTCCTCTACCCGGTGCTCATCCAGCACCCAATGACGGTCCAAAGAAAAATAGCTGGTATAGACGATCGCGGAATCCGCGTTTTTGAGCCGGTATTCCAGCAATGGATGGGGTCCCGGTTCTTTGGCGGCTTCTGCGGCCATACCCACCTCCAACCATGGATCCCAATTGACACTCATATATAAAGTAGAGCTTTGACGGTTGCGGTATGAACAATAGATATCCAAAAAGGCATTGGCCCCGGTGTAGTCAACCTGACCGGCCATCGGTACCACAGCGTTGATTGAAGAACACATGAGAAAGAAATCAAGTTCATCTTCGGCGAAAACATCATCCAATACGATGGTGCCTTCCACCTTGGGACGCATAATGGCTGCGGCTTTCTCCCGGGTTTTGAGCTGAATGACACCTCCACCGGGAACACCGGCTG
Source organism: uncultured Clostridia bacterium (assembly GCA_964491915.1). Lineage (GTDB taxonomy): Bacteria > Acidobacteriota > Aminicenantia > UBA2199 > UBA2199 > JAHELQ01. The sequence continues at coordinate 175,233 of CAZBHS010000003.1, read as the reverse complement.
CGTGAATGATTCCATCCAGGGCTCCGAATTGGTGATGAATGGCTTGCATGACGTTCTTCATCGCGGTTACATCCGCCACATCTCCTTGGAGTACCAGAAGAGAAGCTCCGCTGTCGCGGATTTCTTCGAGCTTCCGTATTTTACGGCTAACCGGATCTCCATTGCCATGGCTTGCCAGCCAGTCGTTCCACTGCGCTTCTGGCGGAAATGCGGAGCGGCCAAGCAACACTAAACGAGCTGAAACGGTTTCGGCTAAATAGCCTGCCAGTTCCAAGCCGATCCCACCGAGGCCGCCGGTTATCAAATAGACGCCATTCTCTTTGAGAATGGGAGCGAGGGTTTCTTGAGGCGGGAGCGATGATGGCTCGAAAACTTGCTTCATCCGCTGCTTCCCCCGATAGGCGATGATCGAATCGCCCGCTCCGGTCGCGATCTCCCACGCCAATTGGGGCATCAACCAACGCAGACGCCCTGGCTCGTCGGCGGCGCAATCGATGTCCACCAGTTTGCAAGAAAGATTCGGATACTCCAGAGGAATGATTTGAAGCGGACCCATCATAGCGGCGCGCAAAGGAGCGGACATGGGATTTCCCGCCACATCCAGCATGTTGGCGGTAAGAGTGAAGATATCGATGTTTTTTTCGATTCTGGCTTCATTTATAGCCTGGGCTAGAAAAAGCAATGCGTAAAAACCAGCATCGGAATCATCCGCTAACCAATTCGTGAAGACGATATGCGCGGGAAAATTCTTTTTTTGAGCCAGATCTTCCATTAGAAGCTTGAAATCATCTTCTATATCAAGGGACATACCATAAGAATCTTTCGATAAAATTTCGAATGAGTTTGCCGGCCGCACCGAGATGCAGCGAATCTTTGTTTGGCTGAAGATTGCGTCGGAGATTGAAGGGGCCAATCCATCGTCATCTCCAAATATCAAACAGAGAGCATCCTCTTCTTCCTTATTTGTTGGTCCGCAAAGAGGGACCGGTTTCCATGCGGGAGTGTAGAACCATTCCTGCTGAGAGCCGGGCTCTAATTTGAACGCGTCCCCGACCTCCGGGACCGCGAATCTATAGGGCTGGAATGGATAGGTGGGCAGGGAGACTCGCCTGCGCTTTTCTCCACTGAAGGTCTGCCGCCAATCGATAGCAATCCCGCGCAGCCACATGTGTCCCAATTGAAGCGCCAGATAGTCGTCATCCGCTGTCTGCTCATTGGGATGGCGAATTGTGTGCAGGATACCGGGAGGATTGTTTTCCCATTGGTGATTGCGGACAAACGTACTCAGGGTTTTGCCGGGTCCAATTTCAAGAAACACAGGATTCGAGTATTGGGAAACCACAAATTGGATACCGTCGGAAAAGCGCACGGCCTCCCGCACCTGGCGTCCCCAATAGTCCGGCGGCGGAGAGTTCAATGGGCTTGCGGTGACATTGGAGATGACCGGGATAGAAGGAGCGTTGATCTGAATCCCCGCCATCTCTTCCACGAACGGCCCCTTCATCGGCTCCATCATGGCTGAATGGAAGGCGTGAGACGTGTGCAGACGGCGATAGGGAAGATTTTTGGCTTCCAGAGTGGCGACAAACGCGTCAACCTCTGCGAAGGGGCCGGACACCACACAATTGGTGGGGCTATTGACAGCCGCAAGCGAGATCGTTTCGGGAATTAACGGCAGTACCTGCTCTTCCGGCAGTGGGACGCTCACCATGGCTCCGGCGGGCATGCGCTGCATTCCCTTACCTCTGGCAATCACCAAACGGCAGGCATCGGAGAGGGATATCATCTCCGCCAGGCAGGCTGCGGCATATTCGCCGATACTATGCCCGATCATGGCGGCGGGCTCGATACCAAAACTCATAAGCAAGCGGGACAGTGCATATTCAATGGCGAACAGGACCGGCTGGGTAATGGCCGTCTGGTTGATAGGATTTGGTTCATCGCCGTCTTCGCCGTGATGATCGGGATACAAAATAGCGGCGAGATTCACATCGGTCCACTTACTGAGTTCTTGCAAGCATTCATCCAGATGGGTGCGGAATGTGGGTTGGTGTTTGTATAAATCCGATGCCATACCGGCATATTGGGCTCCCTGGCCGGGGAACATAAAGATAATCTGCGGATTTTCCTCTTCCACATGGGCTTTGAGTAAACCCGCGGGATCTGTCCCCTTTGTTAGCATGGCCCTGTATGCCAGTGATTTTCGTCCAACTTTCAGGGTGTAGGCGACATCGGCCAACGATAGTTCCGGGTGGGCCTCCAGGTGGTTTGCCATGTTTTGGCAGACTTGATCGAGGGCCTCTGGAGTGGCGGCTGAGAGCAGTAATAGTTCTTGATTTTGTTTGGGATGTTGCGAATGATTCTGTTCATTAACATCCAGAGCTTCTTCCAATATCACATGGGCATTGGTGCCGCCGATGCCGAATGAACTGACCCCCGCCCGCAGCGGATAAGATCCCTCTGTCCATGGGAGAGGCTTCGTCACAACATAAAACGGGGTAGCCGCTAAATCTAAATTGGGATTCGGTGTGTTGAAATGAAGACTTGGGGGGATGCGGCGGTGATAAATCGCCAGGGTGGTCTTTATAAGTCCGGCAATGCCGGCGGCGATATCCAGATGGCCGATATTGGTCTTGACGGAACCAAGGCCGCAAAAACCAGTTTTTTCGGTATTGAAAGCCAGAGTGAGCCCTTCGATCTCAACGGGGTCACCCAGATTGGTTCCTGTGCCATGGGCTTCCACATAACCGATACTCTCAGCGTCCACTTCAGCCATGCGCAACGCGTTGCGGATCACCGAAGCCTGCCCTTCGATGCTGGGAGCTGTATAGCCTGCTTTTGCCGAACCATCATTATTGACAGAGCTCCCTTTGATCACAGCATAGATATGATCCAATTCTTCCCGCGCCTCTTCCAACCGCTTAAGCAAAACCACTCCGGCGCCGTAGCCAAATACTGTACCTCCCGCCTCGCTATCGAACGCGCGGCAGTGACCATCGGAAGAGGCAATCATTCCTTCGTTGTAGAGATAACCTTTTTTCTGTGCGATCGAAACCGACACTCCACCGGCGAGCGCCATGTCGCAATCACCGCTCAGGAGTCCCTGGCAGGCCATGTGAACCGCCACCAATGATGTGGAACAAGCTGAATGAAGGGTGACCGCCGGCCCCTTGAGGTTCAATTTGTAAGCCACACGGGTAGCCACATAATCTTTGTCCACTAGATGGCCGGCGGCAAAATCCCCCACAATGCCCCGGAGCCCGGAAAGCAAGCTTACCGCTTCCCAATTAAAATGGGATGAAGCGCCTACATAACACCCAGTCAATAAAGGTGTGGCAAATGTATTGTATCCTGCGTCTTCCAGAGCTTCCCATGCACATTGGTGAAACATCCGGGTCTGGGGATCCATGATTTCAGCCTCACGGTGGGTATAATTGAATAGGGCGGAATCAAAGAGATCAATCCCTTCGACAATGGCTGCTGCCGGCACATAAGCCGGGTCGTTCAATAATTCGTCGTCTACTCCAGCCTCCCTCAATTCCTCTTTGGTAAAAAAGCGGACCGATTCTTTTCCATCCAGCAAATTGTTCCAGAATTCCTCGATGCTAGCCGCACCTGGGAAACGGGCTGCCATCCCGATGATCGCGATCTCCAAACCAGTTTCGTTATTGTCGATTCCTAACTCTTCATTCATGATTACCTACTCTTCCTTTTCATTCTATTTTTCAAACGGGCCTTGCCTTTGTCGATTTCATCTTTCCGGTCCCGGACCCCTTGTTTTCTCATTGTATCGCCCGCTTCGCCGGCAAAGGATTTGGCCAATGTGTGGACCGTCATAAAACGATACAATGTGACCACCGGCACTTGCCGGCCCACGAGATTCGACAATTTCTCGCTCACCTGAATCAATCCCATGGAGTTGCCTCCCAATGCGAAGAAATTGTCGTGACTACCGATTTTATCAACCCCGAGAACGTCCCGCCAGATGGAAGCGATATCCTGTTCCATTCCGGCTTCCGGCGCGATATAATCGGTACCGGTGCCAACCCGTTCATCCAACTGGCGCAACCTGCGGATATCGGTTTTCCCATTGGGTGTCAGGGGAATTTCTTCAAGAGTGACAAAAAACGCCGGAATCATATAATCAGGTAGGGAATCTGAGAGAAATTGACGCAATTGGGCAACGGAAAACTCCCGGTCCGCCACAAGATAAGCGCCCAATGCGGGACCACCCGGTGCGTTTTTCAATAAAACGGCAACCTCGCGAATATCCGGATGCGCCAACAAACAGGATTGAATCTCGCCCAATTCGATGCGAAAACCGCGCAGTTTGACCTGGTTATCGATTCTACCGATGAACTCGATGGTCCCGTCCGCTAGCCAACGGGCCAGATCTCCGGTGCGGTAGAGTCTCTCCTCCTCAACATGGACCGGAGAGACAAAGCGATTGTCCGTCAATTCAGGCCGGTTCAAATACCCGGATGCGAGCCCATCGCCGGCAATGAACAATTCGCCGGGTACTCCAATCGGTTGAGGCGTTCCATCATCGCCCAATATATAAATGCGATTGTTCAATAGCGGCTTGCCGATGGTCGGGACACGCCCTGGAACAACCGGACAAATAGTAGACCAAACCGTAGTCTCGGTCGGTCCATAGACATTGTAGATCTGTGCGGATGTCACGCCGACCAGTTGCTCCGCCAGAGTCTGCGGGAACGCTTCCCCACCGGCCACCAAATAGTCTATTCGCCCCAAGACTGGAGCGGATTCCTTATGGGAAACCCAAAGCTGCAAACGCGAAGGCGTCAATTGTAGAAGGGAGATATCGTGACGAATCAAGGTTTTGGCGGCCAGAGGAATATCCAATTGTTCCTGGCGGCTGCCCAACACCACCCGAGCGCCTATCCCCAGCGGCAGCAATGTCTCCAACACAAAAATATCGAATGAGGCGGTGGTCAAACTGAGCACCCGGTCCGCAGAGGTTAGCGGGATATGGGCCAACATGGCGTGAATGAAATTCACCACTGACCGGTGCAGAATCACAACGCCTTTCGGTTTTCCGGTGGAGCCCGACGTGTAAGACAGATAGACAGCGGACTCAGGCGATATAGCTTGAGGACGCCAGGCAGCCCCTCCCCTATTTAGTAAAGCTGTATCCACAGAAAAGTTACGGCAACCGGCTGGAAGATTTATATCATCACCAGCAGAACAAATGGCTACAGACGCAACACTATCATCCAACATAAACCGTTTACGTTGCTCGGGATATGCGGGATCAAGATAAAGATAAGCGCCGCCGACGGCCATCACACCCAGGATAGCCACAAGCAATTCAGCCGAACGGTCTAAAACAATGGCGGCGATATCTCCGTCGCAGAAGCCTGTCTGCCGCAACGCCCCGCCAATATTTAACGCCGACTCCAAGAGGCCTGCATAGGTGAGCCAGCGCCGCTCAAACACCAGGGCCGACCGATCGGGCGCCTCTTCCGCCTGTCGCTTGAATAAATCAAAAACTGAATCGTTTTTGGGATAATCTCCAGCGCTTTGGTTGAATTCCTCCAACACACATTTACGTTCTTGTTCCGGCAATATGGAAATATCGGCCAATAGGGCATGGGGTTCGCTGCAAACAGCGGCGACAATTTCCCGGAAATAACCGGCGAAGCGTTCGATGGTTTCATCTTTAAATAATTGCGTGCAATACTCAAAGGCCACAGACAGGTGCCTGTCGCCCTCTTCGACATATAGAGTAATGTCAAATTTCGATGTGCCATGCTCCACCTGAAGCGATCCTTCCGAATCAACGCCGTCATTACGGCGATAAAAATTCTGCAGCATCAGCGCTGCGTCAAACACAGGATTGCGGCTGGTATCCCGTCGCACTTCCAATTGATCCACCAAAAGGTCGAACGGATACCCCTGGTGATCGAACGCGGCGAGGGATTGTTCGCGAACGTGCGATAAATAGTCTTCAAACGTCAGATTGTATCTCACGATGCAATGCATCGGCATCATATTGATAAACACGCCGATAACCCGTTCGAGCTCCGCATGACCGCGACCCGCCACCGGCGTCCCGATCACTAAATCATTTTGGCCGGAAAGGCGGGACAGTAAAAACGAATACATTGCCAACAGCGCCATATATAAAGTCGCGTCATTATCTCGGGCCAATCGATATAGATCGGCGGTGTCTTTTTGCGAAAGTTTGAATCCTATGGTACGGCCGGCAAAACTTTGAACCGGTGGTCGTTGAAAATCAACGGGCAATTCCAAAACCGGCACGCCTGCGTCAAACTGACGCAACCAAAAATCCCGATGATTCTCCAAATGATTACCGCCGAGTTCCTCCTGCAACCACACACAATAATCCCTGTACTGGATGGCTGGGGGTTCTGTGCCCCGCCCTTCGAAAAATGCCTGGAAATCATTGACCAACACTCTATGCGACACACCGTCGGAGATAATGTGGTGCATGTCCACCAGCAAACATTCCCCAACTGCCGTTTTAATTGAGGCAACCCGCAAAAGAGGCGGAACCGCCAGATCGAACGGCCGGATAAATTCTCTCATCCTACCGCCGTCCACCTGAGTCGCGGGATCTAGCTCGTGACGCTCTATTTTGAAGTCCACCCGCTTGTGAATTCGTTGAACCGTTTGTCCCGCCACAACATGAAACGACGTCCGAAGACTCTCATGGTATTGAATCAACCTCTCAAATGCAGCCTCGATTCCAGCCAAATCAGCATTTTGAGGTAAAGAAACAATTTCCGGTAAATGGTATGCCGTACCTTCGGGGTCGATTTGCTGCAAAATATACAGCCGTCGTTGGGAAGGAGAGACCGGGTAATAGTCCCTTTCTTCCGCAAAACTGATGCCACGGTCCATTTCATATCCTTTCTCTCGCAATATCCGAGCCATCCCCGCAATGGTTGGGGCATGGAAAGCCTCCATCATCGAGAGTTTGATTCCTATTGTTTTGGCGATTTTCGCCAATAATGAGGCCATCTTCAATGAATGCCCACCGGTTTGGAAAAAATTAGCGGTGCGCCCGATAGCTTCCTCGCCAATTCCCAGAACATCCGCCCACAAAGCGAGCAACCGCTCTTCCAGTGAATTGATAGGTTTAGAAGAGGCTGCATGAGTCGGCAACCGGTATGTTTCCAGCGCCCGGCGATCCACTTTGCCGGTGGTGGTACGGTCAAAGTCCTCAACTTCAATGCAATGAGCGGGCAACATATATTCAGGAAGAGACCGGGCCATAAACTCCAACAACGTTTCATTTGCCAATGGTCCTTTGTTTTTTGCTTCGGTCATTGTATAAAATGAACAGAGAAACACATCACCCGATTGGTCATAGCGGGTGATAACCACAGCCTCGCGAATCTGGGGATGCTGCATCATGCGATTCTCGATCTCACCCAACTCGATCCTGTAGCCGCGGATCTTCACCTGGTGGTCCACCCGCCCTAGATACTGGATGTTTCCATCCTCGAGCCAGCGGGCGATATCACCGGTCCGGTAAAGACGGCCGTCATCGATACCCGAACCGGCAACCGGTTTTACGAACTGTTCATCCGTCAATTGAGGCCGGTTCAGATAACCGCGGGCAACACATTCACCGCCTAGATACAATTCTCCGGGAACCAGCATCGGTAACGGTTGCCCCTCGGGATCAAGGATATAGCAATGAATATTTTTTAAAGGTTTACCAATAGGAACCCAATGGTTGCCGGAAAAATCCTCCAGCGAATAGCCTGTGGCATAGATCGTTCCTTCGGTGGGACCATAGATATTATCCACGCGGAAGGGGCATTGCAATTGTTTCAGGATTTCCGCTAAATTGCTGAAAAACGCCTCTCCAGCGGCGAAGATATATTTAAGAGCGAGCCCCTTCAGATCTTCAGAATTGCGCAAGTAATCAATGAATACCGATAATTGAGAGGGAACAAAATTGGCGTGGGTCACTCCCGCTCGTTTGATGAAATCTATTAAGGCGTCCACATCTTTTTCAATGCCGGGTCGAGGAATAGCCAACGCTCCATTCCCAAAAATCCACGAAAAAATTTCGGTTACCGACACATCAAACGTCACATTGGTTTTCAGCAAATAGGCGTCCCCTGCCGCCAACGGATACAATTCCTCTAGATGGGACAATATATTGACAACACTGCGGTGTTCCACAACCACACCTTTGGGAACTCCTGTGGAGCCCGATGTGTAAATGATGTACGCGGGAGTTTCGGGATATATGGACGCATGTGCCGCCAGGTGAGTATCCCCGGATCCACTCTCCAATAAAAGTTCCAATATTTCAACCTCAAGCGAGTGCGAACGCGTTTTCCCCGCATCCACCAACAGAAAATTGCATCCGCTGTCTTTCAAAATGAACGACAATCGTTCATCCGGAATGGCGGCATCTACCGGTAGATAAGCGCCGCCCGCCAGGATGACCGCATAAATACCGACGATCATTTGCATGGACCGTTCCGCCTTGATGGCGCATATCATTCCAGGGGCGAATCCCCGCTTCTGAAGATCGCCCGCCACTCGTCTCGCATTGTTGTGGAACTGGCCTGCGTTGAGAGCGCTATTTCCATCCAGCAGCGCAATATCATCCCGACCTCTGTCCAACCTGCCGCGGTATATATCGAGCAAAGTGGCGCCATTAGGCCAAAGACCCGCGGTCTCGTTAAAAACATGCAGCACCTGTCGCCGTTGCTCATCATCGAGTAATTGAATAGAGGAAATCAGCGTATCAGGACGGTTGACCACCGCGGAAACAATTCGCTTAAAATAATCGACAAACCGTAACATCGTCGTTTCCTGAAACAACGCTGTGGAATATTCAAATTTAAGGACTATCTCCCGGTTCCGTTCCTCGCCGTTCAGGGTCAGATCGAACTTAGAAATCCTGGGAGCGACATTGACGGTGGAGCTAACCAATTCTCCGCTCCCCCGCCGGGGATGCCCAAGGACAGGCCCATCGACATTATGGAAAACGAATAAGACATCGAACAATGGATTCCGGCCTGTATCCCGGTTGATTAACAACTGCTCCACCAAATCTTCAAATTGAAAATCCTGATTCTCAAATGCCTGAAGCGTCGTCTCTTTGACCTGATGCAAATAGTCAATAATCCGGATGCCTGGATCCACATGGGTACGGACGCATATGGTATTGACAAAAATACCGATTATTTCTGAAATATCAAGATTGCCGCGCCCTGCCGTCGGAGTTCCGACAATCACGTCATGCTGACGGCTGAGCTTTGAGAGAAAGATGGAAAATATCCCCACCAACATCATATACAAGGTTATGCCATTGTCTCTTCCCACTCGTATCAATACATCGGTTTCTTCCTGGCCAATGGCAAAACCGACCGCTCCACCGGAAAAATCTTGAACCGCGGGCCTGGGGTGATCCAGTGGAAGCTGAATCGACGGAATACTACCTGAAAAACGATCCAGCCAGTAAGCTTCTTGTTTTTTCAACTGGTCCCGGCACCGGTGTTGCCATTCGGCATAATCTTTGTATTGCAAGGTTATAGGAGGCAACGACTCCCCTTCTAAAAGACGCATCAACTCTTCGACAAAAACAGCTTTACTCACTCCGTCGAATACAATGTGGTGCGCATCCAGAAGCACGAAACATTGGTCCTCTTTCTGGGGAACAATCGCGATGCGCACATGCGGCGGGACAGACAGGTCAAAGGGCCGGACAAATCCATCGATGCATGCGTCAACGGATTCCTTGAAATCTAGACGCTCAATCGAGAAATCCGCTTCTGCGAGAATTTTCTGCACCGGCTGCCCCTCTACCATAAAAAAAGAGGTGCGAAAACATTCATGACGCTGGATAATGCTTCTCACGGCTTCCTGGAACCGTTCCAGAGAAAAATCTCCTTGCAAACTGACAACGGACAGCTCATTGTATCCAATTGTGTCCGGCATGATTTGCTGTAACAAAAACATTCTCTTTTGGGCGGACGACACCGAATAGTATTCTTTTTTTTCAACTGGTGAAATAATCTGCGATTCTTCTTTCGAAGCGGATTTAATATATCCCGCCATTCCCCGGACAGTCGAGAGGCGGAATAGTTCCGACAACGGGACTTCCACATCAAACGATCGATTAATTTTCAACAAGACGGTCATCGCCTTGAGAGAATCGCCGCCCAATTCAAAAAATTCATCTTCGACTCCCACTTCCGTAAACCCAAAAAACTGCGCCCAAATATCGGCCAATTTTTGCTCCAATGGCGTTTGGGCCGCCACAAACGGTGTCGTGAGCATGGGTCGATCCTGCCGCTGGGAGAGAGCCAGATGCTTATCATGGTCTTCCATTTGGTCTGCTGAAAGAGAGGCCTTGTCCCATTGCCGGATTCTGGCGTTCAGATCGAGCGGAGATACAATCAGTCGCCCGGGAAGCGGCATGGAAAACATTTGATCCAATAATCGAATCCCTTCACTTTCATCGATATCGTTCCAATGGTCCCAATCGATACTGCACCAGACTTGCTTCGAAAGGATCTGGTTTTGATAAACGGCAAACGCATCCGCAAACCGGTTGGCGGCGGTATATATAGAATTTCCAAGCGCCCCCAACACAGAGGCGATGGATGTGGTCAACAAACAAAAATCCAAATTCTGGTCTTTGAAAACGTCCGCCAATACCTGAGGCCCTATGACTTTCGCCCGATACTGCGTTTCGATATCTTCACCAGCGACATCTTTCATGGTTTTGAACAACTGTCCCCCGGGAATACCCGCCGCGTGGACAACCCCATGAATGGTCCCATATTCATTCAACACAGAGATCAGCAGACCGTTCATCTGCTCTTTATCCCCCACATCGACAGGGTAATAAGCGACTGCCGCGCCAAGATCCCTCAATTCCGCGAGACGTTTCTCCATTTTGCCGGTCAAAGGACTACGCCCGGTCAAGATCAATGTGCCGCCGGTTTTTTTCGCCAGGTAGGAAGCAATTCTTCCGCCGACATACCCCAAACCGCCGGTAACCAGGTATATACCCCGCTGCCGCAATGTGTATTCCGGCGTTCCCACCTTCCAGGGAGTGATGGATTCAAACGATTGAATCCAACGATGCCGTCCGCGATATGCAATGTGCGTGTCCGGTGATTCGGATTCCAATTCAGCGATGCATTGAACCGCCCATTGTTTCGTTAAAGCGGGTTGCGGCTCCGGTAACGATATATCGAGGCTGATGCAATCCATATGCAAATACTCCTGCCCCATCACCCGAACAGCTCCCAAAACAGTCGATTGTAATGGGTCCAGGCTTTCCTCACCGGTTACCTCTTGCATTCCATTTGAAATCGCGAGGGTTTTCACCGGGGTTTCATCACCGGCTATACCTAACGCCGCCGCCCAATGAACAAGGCTAAGCAGCCCCAATGAGGAAGAGGAAGTGTCGAAACTCCAGGTATGAATCACACGGGTCGGTAATAAGCCCCTATGTTTTAAATCATGTGCCAGAGATAGATACGATGATTTGTCAAGGGGATCAACGCTGTAGCTGTCGGGACCTGAGGCGGCGAAAACAGCCCCCCTGGTTACTGAAATGACAGTAACGTCATGCTGTTTTAATTCATGTAGGATACCCTCCCCAAACCCCATGTCATCCAGAAATACTAGATAAACAGTTCCGGCCGGCCCGGTGATCCCCGCAGGGGAAAAAGCCGGAGATTGTTTCCAGGTAGCGATATAGAGCCATTCATCGATACTATCCCGCTTGCGCAGTGTGCCGGTGTTCTCAGAATTACCGCCGCCGGAGAGAAGCTGGCGATGATAACGTTCCGGCAACGTAAAATCCTGTCTCTGGAATGGATAGCCCGGAAGCGGCAATCGGTATCGAGCCTCCCGCCGAGCAACGGCCGCCCAGTCAACCGTTATTCCATGTCCCCAAAGTTGGCCGATCTTTTTCCACCAAAAATCCAGAGGCGACTGTTTCTTTTGCGCCGGAGGAACCAGGCTTACCAACCGGTTCGCGGCGCCACTGCCGACAATACGCCCTACCAAGGCACAGAGGTCCCATCCGGCTCCAATCTCGATAAAAACTGTTTCATTATCCAACAATTTGCAGATCCCCTGATAAAATAGCGTCGGTCGTTTTAAATGTTCTCCCCAATAACCAGGATCCAGAGCCTGGGATTCGGTCATAAAATTCCCGGTAATCCCTGAGATTGCCGGTATATCTCCTTTAGATAGACGAATGCCCTTAACGGCTCCCACCAGGTCTTTGACCGCCGGAGCCATTAGTTGGGAATGGGCCGCGTATTCTATATTCAGCCGGACTCCCAACATTCTTCTGCTTTTTAGTGTTTCCTCGATTTTGGCCAACTCGGCAAGCGGACCCGAGAGGACACACGATTCTCCATTATCGATGGCGAGGGAAAGATCTCCAGTCAGAAATGGAGCCGCCTCTTCATGGGTCATAGGGACACTGAGCATTCCCCCCACCGGTTGCGCCTGTACAAGATTCTCACGGGTCCAAATGACCTTCATGATATCTTCAGCAGAAAAAACTCCGGCGACACAGGCTGCCACATATTCTCCAAAACTATACCCAATCACTGTATCGGGACGAATCCCCCAATCCATCAACAAACGCGCCACCGCGTACTCGAACATAAAAATAATCAATTGGGAATTTTCGGCGGCCCCTTCTATCTTGTTCATATCGTCGTTTGAAGCTGAAAGTAGATAATTCCGGCAACCTCCGGCTCCCAAACCTTCAGCGATGTCGAGCAAAGAATCCATCCGGCTTTTAAATTGCGGAAACTCCCTGTAGACGTGCAAAGCCATGCCCGGATATTGGGAACCCTGGCCTGCGAACATGAATACGACAGGGGGATTCTCCCTTTGGACGCAAGAGGTGACGATTCCCCTGGACGTTTCATTTTGCAAAGTCAGCTTCAATTCATCGACATCCTTCGCAATCATAAAACGGCGGAATCTAAAATCGGCCCGTCCCACTTGAAGCGTATAGGCTAAATCGGCAATATCGATATCACTGGAACCGGCAAGATACCCGGCCAAATCAGCGGTATTTTCATCCAATGCCTCTTCACTCTTTGCCGAGAGTGGAATGAGATGGGGATGGTTTTTTGGTTTTTTTTTGAAAGAAGAGATCAAAGGCGCTTCTTCAATGACTATATGGGCGTTTGTGCCGCCGATTCCAAAGGAGCTGACCCCCGCCCGCAAGGGGAATTTTTTTTCATGCAATGGTACCGCATCTGCAGACACATAAAACGGACTATTTTCGAAATCAATGTTGGGATTAGGGGTTTCGAAATGAAGAGTTCCGGGAATCTTGCGATTTTTTAATGTCAGAACAGTCTTGATGAAACCCGCGATTCCGGCTGCAGCATCCAGGTGGCCGATATTGGTCTTTACCGATCCAAGGCAAATCGCGCCATGCCCCATTGATCCGAACGCCAATTTCAAGGCTTCCACTTCAATCGTGTCCCCCAGGCTTGTTCCTGAGCCATGGGCTTCAATGTATGAGATTGTTCCGAGATCCACTCCTGCCGCCCTATAGGCAGAGCGTATCACTCCCGCCTGCCCCGCTGTGCTGGGCGCTGTGAAGCCTACTTTTGATTTGCCGTCATTATTGAGGGCCGAGCCTTTGATGACGGCATGGATATAGTCTTTCCCCTCCAGCGCTTCCTCCAGCGGCTTTAGCAGTACAACCCCCGCCCCTTCGCCGCCGGTGGTCCCGTTGGAGGCGGCGTCAAAACTACGGCATAACCCATCGGGTGAGCTAATCATACCTTTTTGATAAATATATCCGGCGGTTAGCCTGGTGGAAATGCCGACGCCTCCAGCCAGAGCCATATCGCATTCGCCGCTTAAAAGCGCTTGACACGCCAGATGAATGGCGACCAACCCTGTGGAACAGGCAGTCTGAAGATTGATGCTTGGGCCTCTGAGATTGAGATTGTAGGAAATCCGAGTGGCCAGAAAATCTTTGTCCCCACCATAATTGGCGCCCAACCGGGAAGCGGATGTTTCACCGCTGGCCACTTTAGCTAACGCTTCCCAATAAAAATTTGGGGAGGCTCCGGCATAGAGACCGATGAGTCCTTTGTATGCCAATGGATCATAGGCGGCGTTTTCCAGAGCGTGCCAGACCACTTCATGGAAAATACGAATCTGCGGATCCATCTCCCGCGCCTCATCGGGAATATATCCAAAGAAGGCGGCATCAAATAGCTCTTTGCCAGCCAGGGTCGCTCCGTTTGTTTTGACAAAATCGGGACGTTCGGAAATTTCTATAGGAACGCCTTTTTCCATCAATTGATCATCGGTAAAAAAACGCACCGAATGAACACCTTGATCAAGATTCGCCCAGAATTCATCTATATTGCCGGCGTCGGGAAAGCGAACCGCCATTCCTATGACCGCGATTTCAAGTCCGGTAGTATCCGGTTGACCATCCATATTATTCATTGATTTCCTTAATAAGCCTATTTCACTGATGTCAGGTAAGGGAATGCCGACGTGGTTAAATTGACCCGCACCCGGTTGATATTCTGAAATGTCGGTTCCAACTGCAATTCCTGAAAAATCTCTTTCATTGTCTTTGCCGGATCCGCGGCGTTGAAAACCAACTTAGCCAGATGATCATGAGTGCTCAAAGGGCCGGGAAAGGTTTGGTGTTGAGATTGTTCCAGGTATTCTCCCTTTTCGTCTCGGGAAAATAGTCGGACATTGGTAGATTTTTTTTCAAACCGATTAGCCAAAAATTCTTCGCAGACCTGCCGCTCGCTTTTTCGCGAGAACGAAGAATCTTTCCGTTGTACATAAAACCAGAGCATCGGCGACCGTTCAAAAAGTAACAAGTTGGACAATTGCCAGCGTTTGGCATCCTCCATCGCTTCGTACCGCTTTTGAAGACTGGAATCATCGAAGCGCATATTCCAGCTTAACCGGTTATCGGTCCGATCAAATTGATTGACGCAAGGAAGTAACAGTTCCAGACCCGCTTCGTCCAGCATTTCGACAAAAGTTTCGATGGTGTAACTATGCATGACCGGTTGCAACAGATTGTCAGCCAGATCCGATTCATAGGCGTTGGCAAATTGATTCAAAAAATCCGCCATCAAATTCCTTTCGGGAAATGAGCGGATAAGCTCTCTGGTGGTTTTGAGTTCTTCCTCCATACTCATGGAGGCGCCGTCTCCGCACAACCCGCGGATGGCTGTCTGAAAGGCTCCCTGAAGCAGCATATGATAAAAATTGTAGACCATCAATTCCATCACGCCACCCGGTTTCAAGCCGGCTGCCAACCGTTTGAGCGGGACCGCAGGATCGGCGTTATGGTGAATCACACCGGTGCAGATGACAAAATCGAATTCCTCTTCATACGTCGCGCTATTGAGGCTCTTCTCTTCCAACTCAAGATTCTCGACTCCCAACTGCAAAGCGGAATCCTCGCTGGTTTCCAAAGAAGGCAGCGATATATCGGTGCCGAGAACATGAGCCTCAGGGTATTTCAATGCGGTGATCACCGACTGGTTGGTGCCGCACCCTCCTACCCAAATCTTCGGGTTAGCGGGGATTCTGTCTCCCTGCCAATGGCCGATATCCTGATTCAGATGGCACGGCCAAAAGGATGGATCGGCAAACGCCTGAAATGTCATGGGAGGCCAGGGATAATTGAACCGTCCGTAAAACTCCTTGTTCAAACGGTCCACATCTTTTTGCGATGCAGCCAGTTGAAGATTTAAACCATCCTTGACTTTTTTCATGAATCGCTCCTTATAACTGATTTCATTCACTTTCGCGGCGAATCAACCGCTTTTTTCTATTTCCCAACCTGCCGCGTGATTGCGAGGCAGACTCGAAGCCTGCGATATCCAGTGTTGGAGAACTTCCACGCTCCGCCTCCTGCAAAAATGAGCAGAAAGCGTCGATATTCGGATACGAAAACAGAGTCACCACCTGAATATCCCGCTTGAAGCGTTCATTAAACAACCGGTTCACTTTTAAAAGATCAAGGGATGTCCCGCCGATTTCAAAAAAATTGTCTTTGATACCCACTTGTTCGAGCCCCAACACCTCTTTCCAGATTCCCGCCAGAGCTTGCTCCATTTCATTGCGGGGAGCGACATAAAGAGCTCCAGGGTTAAGCAGGGTGCCGGATTCCCGGAGGGCGTTTCCGTCGGTTTTTCCGTTTGCGGTGAGGGGGATTCCGTCCACTATATAATAATGGGAGGGAACGATATAGGCCGGCAACCGTTCACCCAGGAAATTTTTTATCTCCTGGGCCCCGAGGGCATTTTCCGGAGACAACGGCACCAGATAGGCCGCCAGAGTCACTCCGCGATCACTCTCGCTACCAATAACCACCGCATCTTTCACGCCTGGAGACCGGCGCAGCAATGTCTCGATCTCCCCTAGCTCGACCCTGACGCCGCGCATCTTCAATTGGCGGTCCCCGCGCCCCAGAAACTCTAGAGTGCCGTTCGGCAACCACCGTCCCATATCCCCGGATTTGTACATGACATTTCCAGAAACAAAAGGATCCGGAAGGAAACAGTCGGCAGTCAATTCAGGCCGGTTCAAATAGCCGCGGGCCACACCGCCGCCCGATATATATATTTCACCGATACCGCCGATAGGCGTAGGTTTTAGTTTCTCATTCAGCACATAGACCTGCACGTTGGCGGCAGGTTTTCCGATAGGTACGGATTCGCCGGCATCCGTCCCTTGAAGAAAGCGATGCAATACGCAACCTACAGTGGTCTCTGTGGGCCCGTACTCGTTATAGATTTCAATCTTATCTCCGAACTGGGATGAGATAGCCGAAGCGAGACTTGCCTTGAGAGGCTCTCCGCCGACAATCAGACGGCGTATTTTCCCATTGTTGGGCATAGAGCCGGCTTTTTCCCTGATCAATTTCAGATGGGATGGTGTGCATTTTACTATATCCACCTCATCGGAGGAAAAGATGCAATCAATCAGCAATCCCGGTTCACCTTCACCGTACAGCACAATCGTGTTGCCGGTGGCCAACGGTGTGAAAATAGACGTGACGGTCAAGTCGAAGGAAATGGATGTATAGAGGGGGAAGCGTACCTGCTCATCCCTCACATAGGTCGTTGCCGCCCAGGCTATATAATTGACAAGATTCCGGTGTTCAACCACCGCTCCTTTCGGCCTCCCGCTGGAGCCGGAGGTAAAAATCACATAGGCGGCATCACCGGGAGCCGGGCCTTCGTGAACAATGTCTTCGCCATCCGCCTGTTCTTCCGGGTTCATCTCGACGATCATAGCTGTTGTTTGATCCAACCATTTCTGGCCCTCGCCGGTTTGACCGCCCTGTATCACGACAATTCGGGTCCCACTATCGACAATCATGAATTTCCGCCGTTCAACCGGGTATGAGATATCAATAGGCAGAAACGCGGCTCCGCGCTTCATAATCCCTAATACCGCCACTAAAAATTCCAGCGAGCGGGGCATCATCACTGCTACGATATCCCCTACGCCTACTCCTTTTCTGGAAAGAGTATTGGCAAAAGATATGGAGCGGCGATCCAATTCTTCATAGGACAACGCCGGGGATGACACTGCCAGGGCCTCCGGCTTCTCAACCACGTGTCTATGGAACATGTCGAGCACGGTAGCGGAGTCGGTCAGAGACCTTGCCGTCTCGTTAAATTCCTTGATCAATTGGTGATGCTCCTCTTGCGAAAGGAATCCCGCATCTCCAACCGAGGCAGTTTTGTTTTCAAGAAAATATTCCAGCAGCGCGGAAAAATGGCGGGCCAACCGTTGGACGCATCCCTGATTCAAGCGGGTGGCGTCGAACAAAATATGCCCCGACACAGCGTCGTTTTCTTTATGGAAACAAAAAACGATACCCTCATTGGCATTCAAGGACTCGCATCCATTGTGGATACTATCGAGGAGACAGCAAATATCGGTGAAGGTTGGCTGCGCGATATCTCCTTCTTTCTTGAAGATATGCCACAACAACTGCCCCGACGGGTAGTCCTGGTTTTGGTAGGCTTCGATCACCGAGTCCTTTACCTGCATGAGTAATTGGCGAAATGAAATGTCCCCTTCCCACTGGTCTCTGATCCAAACGTTGTCGTTGAGAGTCGTTTCCGAAACACTGAGAAGCGAAATCGGCGACATCACCGTAATATCCCGTTGGCCGGTGTAGCAGTGAATCAAAACCTTCAACACAGTGACCAGACAAATATACAACGATAGGTCCGAGCCCCTGGAAAAACCGCTCAACCGTTCGTTCACCGATTCACTCAATATAATGTCCAACGTCTCAGGACGCCCCTCCTCATCCCGATCGTCTGCAAAGTCCACATTCCGAAATGTGGTCAACATGGTGTCAGGGGCTATTTTTTCACACCAGTAATCCTTTTGGCGGACAAAACTGGAATGAAGTAGTATTTCATGATTGTAAGTATTCATACGCTACTCCTTCGTAGAGCGGAACTAAAAATCGAACTCCGCTGTCATTGTTTGGTTCTGGGCATTACGGCTACCTTTACGCGAACTTTTATCTCCCCTCGTATTTTTTGAGAGTTCGGTCAGCAGACGGTCCCGTGTATCCAGGTCGATGAGTTCAATCTCGCCGACAGTTGTCGCTGAAGACGTTGCCAATCCCTCCAGGACTTTCCTGTAGTAGTTACTGAAGCGAACGATTGTTTGCTTGTCAAACAAGCGGTTGTTGTATTGCAGGCGAAAATAAAGACAGTCACCGGCTTCAAGACCGGTAAGAGTCATATCGAATTTAGATGTTTCATTGCGGAAATGATGTTCCGAATCCTCTTCCCCATCTTGAGTCCAATTGGCGAATTCCTGCTGGAACTCTTTTGTGTTATGGAATGCGAACATGACATCAAAGATGGGATTCCGGCTGGTATCCCGCTTGACATTCGCCTGCTCCACCAAATCTTCGAAAGGAAAATCCTGATTTTCAAAAGCGTCGATCGTGCACTGCTTCACATCCCTGACAAAGTTCTGAAGTGTTTTATCCCCGGTA
This sequence comes from uncultured Clostridia bacterium, assembly GCA_964491915.1. Taxonomy (GTDB): domain Bacteria; phylum Acidobacteriota; class Aminicenantia; order UBA2199; family UBA2199; genus JAHELQ01. Next base: position 156,194 of record CAZBHS010000003.1, on the reverse strand, counting down.
GGCTCGATACGCATCGCCAATGTGTTGACAAACATGCCCATCACATTTTCGAGATCGCTATGTTGGCGACCGGCGACCGGAGTTCCAATCACCAGATCTTCCTGACTACCGATTTTCGCAAGCACGATTGAGAACGCCGCAATGAGAGTCATAAACATGGTGCAGCCCTCGACTGAATTCAAATGCCTCAGCGAGGCGGTTAGCGACGAATCAAGTTCGAACAGCACACTATCGCCTGCGAAATCCAGGATCGGCGGCCGCGGGAAATCCGTAGGAATCCTTAGCGCAGGAATGCTTCCGGCAAACCGACGAAGCCAATACTCCCCTTGCTGTTTGATGGATTCCAGCTCCGCGTTACCGCGTTGCCATTGGCAATAGTCCTTGTATTGAATCGTGAGGGGTTGAAGAGATTCGCCCCGGTAGAAAGTGTGGAAATCCCGTTCGAATATTTCATGCGACACGCCATCGGAGACAATATGGTGAAGATCCACCAATAAAACAAAACCACCGGCCTTCATCCTGATGGCCGCCACCCTCAATAGCGGAGCTTTTGATAGATCGAAGGGGCGAATCATGTCTTGAAGCCGAGTTCCCACGTCATGGATCTCCAATTCAAACCCGATAGCGTCGTGTATTCGTTGCACAGGATCACCGGCAATGACCGGAAAAGATGTCCGCAATGTTTCATGCCGCCGGATCAAACCCAAAAAAGCGGACCGCAGGCGCCCCCAATCAGGTTCCTGTTCAAGCACGATAGTCTCGGGCATGTTATATGCGGTGGAATCCGGAGCCACCTGCTGGAGAAAATAGATTCGTTTCTGGGCGGAGGACATGTGGTAATAATCCATTTTTTCAACCGGCTGAATAGCGGTGAACTGTTCCTTTTGCGCTCCCTGGATATAGGATGCAAGTCCCTGGATGTAGGGGATTTTAAAAAACATCGAGAGGGGGATGTCTACATCGAACTCCCGATGGATCCTGGAAAGCATGGTGATGGCTTTTAAAGAATGACCTCCGGCGGCGAAAAAATTATCGGTAACACTGAATTGGGATGGGTCTTTGCCCAATACAGACGCCCACACATCCACCAGGGCGCGTTCCAACGCGTTCAAAGGTCCGACACTGAGAGCAACTTCATCGACGGTTGCGCCTGCCAGAAGCGCCTTGCGATCAATTTTGCCGTTGGCAGTGAGAGGTATCTCCTCCAACAGGGCAATGGAAGCCGGCACCATGTACGATGGAAGCTCGAGCTTCATAGCATCCAAAATCCCGGAGATATCTTTCATAGGATCCCCTTTGGCAAATGCCGCCAGGAATGGATCTCCGGCGCTATCCTGGTTGAGAAGCACAACCGCTTCCTCAAATCCTCCCAATCGTGAGAGGCATCGTTCGATTTCCCCCAATTCGATTCTGAAACCCCGGATTTTCACCTGGTGGTCGATACGGCCCAGGAATTCAATGTTTCCATCACTGAGAAAGCGAGCCAGATCACCGGTACGGTACATACGATTTCCCCGAAGAAGAGGATGTGCCGGGAAGGAATCATTGGTTTGCCCCACGCGGTTCAGGTATCCTCTTGCAAGGCCGGTTCCGGCTATACAAAGCTCACCCGGTATGCCCACCCCTTGCAATTGCAACTCGGAATTCATGACTAGAAGTTTGATATTGTCGATAGGGGCTCCGATGGGGACAATCCCTTTGGGATGCGGTTCTGTACAATCGAAGAACGATACGTCCACAGTCGCTTCGGTGGGACCATATAAATTGATTAATTGTGTGTTGCGACGATGGGTAAACAAGCGCCGGAACTTATCGCAATGCACCGGTTTCAACGCTTCCCCGCTGGCGAATACCCGTCGAAGAGAGCTCAATCGGGAGAATGCGTCACAGGATTCGCAATATTCCATAAAGGCCTGCATCATAGACGGTACAAAATGCATGGTGGTGACACCCGCTTTGCAGATGGTATCGATCATTGCCGCCGGATCCTTTTCTTTGCCCGGGGAAAGCAAACAAACCCGCGAGCCGGCCATGGACCACCAGAACAATTCCCATATGGACACGTCAAACACCAACGGTGTCTTCTGCAAGATAACATCATCCTCATCCAGAGGGGCAAATCGCTGCATCCAGGAGACGCGGTTAATCACCGGGCGGTGTTCGATCATCACCCCTTTGGGTGTTCCGGTTGAACCGGATGTATAAATAATATAGGCGAGATTGCCGGCGTCAACTGAGGCAATAGGCTCCGATACAGGATTCCCGTTATCTTCGCAGGGCATCACACCGTTTGCTTCAATCGGCAGAACGTTTTGAACCATCTGGAGCTTCTCCCGCAATCGATGCGCCATTCGCATGAAGGGTTCCTGCGCCAATAAGATCTCCACTGCGGCGTCACTGAGCAACAAGCGGTTGCGTTCCTCCGGGAGGCTGGGATCCAGCGGGAGATACACACCGCCCGCCATCAACACTCCAAATATCGCCGGCAAAAGGCGGATGTTGCGCTGCATGAGTAGCGCGATGGGCTGCTCCGCTTTTATTCGCTCCACATTATGAAGATATGCTGCCAGGAAGCGAGCCTGCTTCGTCATAAAACCATAAGAGAGGGAGTGGTCTTCGAACACAACCGCCACCCGGTTAGGAATGCGCCGGGCGCTCTGCTCCAGCCAATGATGAATGGGGATATCCCCGACGAACGCACGGCCGGTATCGTTTAATTCATGAAGAATGCTCTGCTTGTGATTTTCACTTAAATATGTGAGATCGCCGATCCTGGAATCAGGATCGCGAAGAACGCTCGCGACAATCTCTTTAAAATAATCGATGAATCGTTCGATGGAAGAATCGCGAAACAAGCTGGTGCAATATTCTACAGTGAAACGCAAAGATCCGTCCAGATCTTCTACATCCAGGCCCAGATCGAATTTCGACGACGTGATCTCATTACCATAAGGTGTCATCATCAGACCGGGGACTTCAAGATTCACCCGCTCGACATTTTGGATAACCAGCTTCACATCGAATAGAGGATTGCGAGATGTGTCGCGGGGCAAATCAATGCTCTCGATGAGATCTTCAAATTGGTGATCCTGGTTATCAAATGCCTGAAGCGCCTTCTGCCCCACATCTCGGATAAATTGACGCGCATGCGCATCCCGATTTGGGAAATTGCGCATCGCCAGGGTGTTGACAAGCATACCGATGACAAGTTCGAGGTCCGAGTGATTGCGGCCCGCAACCGGGGTTCCCACTACAATATCTTCCTGTCCGCTCAATATCGAGAGCCAGATGTTCACCAGCGCGAGAACTGCCATATACAAGGTCACACCCTCTTGTTGGGCAAGCTCTTTAATATCTCTACTCTGCTTCTCACTGAGCTGGAATTGTATCACCCGCCCAGCGAATGACTGCATCACAGGTCTGGGAAAATCCGTGGGTAATTGCAAAACCGGAAGTTCGCCTGAAAAGCTCTCCACCCAGAAGGTTTTCTGCGCCTCCATCTCAAGCTTCCTGGCCTCGCTCTGCTGCCACTCGGAATAATCCCGGTATTGGATTCTGGGCTTCGTCAATGCCTCCCCCTGGTAGAGAGCCATCAATTCCTTCATGAAGAGGCCGATAGAGATACCGTCGGTGATGATGTGGTGCATATCGAGAACCAACGCATGCTCATCCGGCGTAAAACGGATCAACCTCACCCGGAAAAACGGCGGTCTCTCAAAATCGAAGGGCTGGATAAATTCTTTGATGAGTTCTTCGGCATCCTGCTTTGCGGCCTCTATGAAGTCGATTTCAAAATCAACAACCGAATGAATGAACTGAACCGGCGTATCCCCCAATTGGCGAATGGAGGTTCGCAAACTCTCATGCCGCTCGATAAGAGCCGAAAACGCGTGTCGCAACCGGGGCAAATCCAACGCGCCCGCCACTTTTACCGCCTGGTGCTGATTGTACCCTGTGCCGCTGGGATCCAATTGCTGTAAGATGTTCAACCGCAATTGGGCCGAACTGAGAGAGTAGTATTCCTTCTTTTCGGAGGGAGAAATCCCAGTGTGCCTCTTAGACCGGCCCTGTGTCAATTGACTCGCCAAACCGGCGACCGTGGGATGCCTGAAAAATTCTTGCAGCGGCACCACAGCGTTCATCTCTTTATGGATGCGGGCAATCATATTAATAGCGCTGAGAGAATCGCCACCCAATTCGAAAAAATTATCGTCCGCTCCCACATCGCGAAATCCGAAAAAATATCGCCAGATAGAAGCGAGGGATGCCTCCGTGTCATTATCAGCGGCACGGTATGGAGTGGCGAGAGGCGGACGTTCATAGTATTGCCTGGTATCTCGAGAATCCCCATCATCTTCCTGTTGCAGAGACTCCAGGCGCACCCACCGGGCGATACGGGCTTCGAGGTCGCCGGCGGATACAATCACCTGGTGCTCGGTACAATGGGAGAGAATACGTTTGAATGTTTCGATTCCTTCATCAGGAACCATCGCCAATTTGAGGCCTTCGCCTCCGATGGAGGAGCTCGCCTCCCCGCCTTGCGAAGTATCGAATCGCCAGTCGGCCCAGTTCACACTCAGCCAATGGCATCGAGACTCCCTGCCATACACATGGGCCATCAGATCCATCACCGCGTTCGACGCCGCGTAGGCGGCGAATCCAACTCCTCCCAGAACCGGAGACAGAGATGACGTCAGAAGACAAAAATCCAGATCCCGCGAGTCCGCCAACCGCCGAATCGACATGGTTCCGTCAATTTTCGGCGCAAAATGTTGTTGGCAATCGGAAACATCGATTTGATCGATAGTCCTGATAGAACCTTCGCCCACAAAACCGGCGGCGTGGATAATGCCGCTAATCGGTCCCAATTCCTGTTCCGCTTGAGAAACCACCTCCTCCAGCGCTTGGACATCCGCCACATCCGCTGTGGTTGCGAAGACCCGGACCCCCATACCCTCTAGTTCCCGGACTTTTTCTAAACGGGCAGGCGATAGAGTGCGGGAAATTAGAATGAGATCCGCTTGCCATTCTTTTGCCAGATGATGGGAGAGAATAAACCCGATCGTTCCCAAACCGCCGGTTACCAGATAGACGCCCCTCTTTCTCAATAAAGAATTCACATTCATCGCCTGGGGGAAACACACTGGTTCGATCACTTGCCGCCAGCGACGATGATTGCGGTATAATACAGCCATATCGGTACAATCGTACGAACACTCTTGAATCAACGAGCCTGGATCGGATGTTTCAATATCCACGACCCGGGTTCTCAAATGAGGATACTCCTGGGGAATCACTTTCGCGGGTCCCAGCAACGCTGCGTTCGTGGGATTGATCTCATCGCCGCCATCCATATCGAAGGCGCCGGAGGTCACCAGGAAGAGCGTGGCCTCGTTGACTCCCTCCTCTCTTGCCAGAGCCTTTGCCAAATACAACACCGAATAGAAGCCCAGGTCGAGTCCGCACTCCGCTCTTAAAGCCGAGAAACTGTGAATAATCTTATCCGGCAGCAATGATCTCGCGCTTAGCTCTTTGAAGAGAGATATATACTGTTGTTTGTTTGTGGGATCTATAGTGAAATCATGTTCGCCAACCGCGGCGTAACTATCCCCGCAAGTAACCATCACAACGACGGCTCCAAGGTCTCTTAAATGAAGAACCGTCTCCAAGCCTACCGAGTCCCCTTCGGCGAACACCAGCCAACGATTCTTTCTGACTGTATTGGCATTGATTTTCGGCAACGTTGCCGTTCGTTGCCATTGGGGCCAATAGAACCACTCGTCTATATTCTCATTTTTAGCGATGTCCGTCTGCCGGGCAGCGGGATGATTCGCCTCGTCCAGGACGGAGCTTTCGATCCAGAATCGCTGACCCTGGAACGGATAACCTGGAATTGAAACCCGATTTCTCCTGCGTCCGGCGAAGATCGATCTCCAATCGATGGTTTGCCCATAGAGCCAGAGTTGGCCGATTTTATTCAATAGATAAGTCTCGTCGTCCAGATTATTGGTTTCAGGTCTCATCATGTTCATTGCGAAACGCTTTGCGTCGCCCGGAAGGCGACGTCTCAATAACGCGGTGATGTCGGTACCTGGTCCCACCTCGAGGAAGAGGGCGTCGCCCTTCTCCAGCACGTTGTCCATACCGATCGAGAATTGAACCGTTTGCCGCAGATGGTCCGCCCAATAACCGGGGTCCAGAACCGTTCCACCTTCTATCCATTTACCGGTGACATTTGAAATATAAGGAATGCGGGGGGATTTGAACGATACGTTTTTGCATTGCGCTAAAAATTCATCGAGGATGGGTTCCATCATAGGGGAATGGATGGCTCTAGCGGTCTGGATGGTGGTGGCGAACAAACGTTCGCTTTTGAGCTTTTTCTCGATGCTGTCGATCTCTGACGCAGGGCCGGAGATCACGCAGGACGAGCCGTTGTCTATAGCAATGGCGGTAGAGGATGTCAAATAATTACGGGCTTGTTCAACCGGAAGCGGCACACTCGCCATCGCTCCTTCCGGGCATTGTTTTACCAGTTTGCCCCGGGCCGCGATCAACTGGATCGCCTCCCCCGGGGTCATGACTCCGGCGACTGCCGCGGCCGTGTATTCGCCGAAGCTGTAGCCGATCATTCCTTGCGGCTGTATCCCCCACTCCATCAATAAAACCGCCAGTGAATATTGAACCGCGAACATCATGGCCTGCGCGATTTCAAAATCGTGAACATCGAGTTCTTCAGTATTAGCCTTATCAAAAAATTCCGGGGCGATATGGATCCCAAGCGCCTCGCATTCTCGGCAGCAGCGTTCGAGTTCCGTTCGGAAGATGGGTTCGCGAAGGGCAAGCGCGCGCCCCATGCCGCGATATTGAGAACCCAATCCTGGAAACAAAAAGAACAGCGGTCGATCTTCGATCAAAGGATGAAATGTCGCAGGCCGGCTCCCCTCTTTGCCGGTCATTGCATGCACAGCTTCTTCCCGGGTGCGGCAGCAAACCATCCGCCGATGGGGTTTCGCCCCTCTGCCCACTTGCAAAGTAAAAGCGATATCTTCCAACCTCATGTTTGGGTTCCGGGCGATATGGATTGCCAGCTCCTGTGTGGCAAAATCCAGAGCTTCCGGGGATTGGGCGGATATCGGCAACACACAGGCCAATGGCTCGGCATTGGCCCGCGCAGCCAATGGCCGCGCAGGAGCTTGTTCTAAAATGATGTGGGCGTTGGTGCCGCCGATGCCGAAGGAACTGATACCCGCCCTCAAGACATCATTGGCTTCTCCCCATGCCTGTAGTTGCCGGTTCACATAAAAAGGACTACATTTGAAATCAATGCCTGGATTCGCGGTTTGATAATGAAGACTGGGAGGAAGTTGACGATGTTTGAGGGCCATGATTGTCTTGATGAGACCGGCGACGCCGGCTGCGGTGTCCAAATGGCCGATATTGGTTTTGACCGTACCAATGGCGCAATACCCGGTCTTTTCTACAGAGAAGGCTTGTATCAACGACTCCACCTCGATGGGATCCCCAATAGGGGTTCCGGTGCCGTGCGCCTCGATGTAACCGATACTTTCCGGCTCTACAGCGGCCGCTCTCAGGGCATTCTTGATCACCCTCACCTGCCCCTGGACTCCGGGGGCGGTAAATCCGGCTTTATCACTTCCGTCATTATTGACGGCGGAGCCGAGAATCACAGCGTGAATATGATCGCCCTCATCCTGAGCTGCGGATAATGATTTGAGCACAATCACGCCCGCGCCTTCCCCGCCCACAACACCGCTGGCATCCACGTCAAAGGCGCGGCAATGGCCGTCTTTCGACAGAATCATACCGTCCTGGTATCGGTAGCCCAAATGCTCTTCGGAAGAAACACTCACACCGCCGGCAAGGGCCATCGAGCAGTCCCCCGATAAAATAGACCGGCAGGCCATGTGGGTGGCCACCAATGAGGTGGAGCATGAAGTCTGAACCGTGACCGCCGGTCCCCCGAGATTCAATTTGAAAGCCAAACGGGTGCATAAAAAGTCTTTGTCGGTTAATTGGGAAGCGGTAAAATGCCCGATTTCGCGACTCTTGCCCGACATCAGACTCACGGCGTGCCAATGGAAGTTGGATGAAGCGCCTGCGAATATGCCGATAGCTCCTGAATACGAGAAAGAATCGTATCCGGCGTCTTCCAAAGCATGCCATGCCACTTCGTGGAGCAAGCGCACCTGGGGATCCATAATTTCAGCTTCGCGGGGGGTGTAACCGAAAAACAACGCGTCAAAGTATTCTTTATCCTCCAACAAACCGCCGCGGCAAGCGACGAAGTCCGGATGGTTCACCACCTCTTCATCGAGTCCAGCTTCGATAAGTTCGTCGTCTGTGGCGAAGACAATGCTCTCCACACCGTTTTTGATGTTATCCCAAAAGGAAGCGATATCGCCGGCACCGGGAAAACGGCCCGCCATGCCGATGACAGCGATTCTCGAATCGCTGACAATCATATCGACGGGTTCCGCTTCTTTCTCGACAGCCGAAGAAAGGATAAAGCGACTCAAGGCTCGAACCGTGGGATATTGAAACAGGATAGCCACTGGAAGCGAAAGATTGAGTTCATCGTTCAGCGAATGGGTAATCTTGACAATATTGATGGAATTGCCGCCTAGATCGATGATATTATCGGTGACTCCGATGGCGTCGATCCCCAACACCCGAGCCCACACGTTTGCGACAGCCGCTTCGGTGTCGTTGGCCGGAGGCGCGAAGGGGGTGGCGATACCGGCACGGGTCCGTTTGGGTTTGGGCAGCGAAACGCGATCGATTTTGCCGGTAGCGGTGAGAGGAATTGTATCGATGGGGACAAACACAGAGGGGATCATGACGTCCGGGAGATAGTTCGATAGGTATTTTTTTAATAATGCAATATCAAGGTTTTCAGAGGAAACGATGTAAGCGCATAATTCAAGCTGGCCCTCGCCGCTATCAACCGCTTCTACAATCGCGTCATCAATGGATTCATGGTTGCGAAGCCTGCTCTCCACCTCCCCTGTTTCGACGCGGTTGCCGCGAATTTTAACTTGATGGTCGGTTCGCCCCAGAAATTCTATGGCGCCATCGGCTAAAAACCGTCCCAGGTCGCCGGTTAAATAAACACGGCCCCCGTGATTCACCGGATGGGCGATGAAGCGTTCGTGGGTCAATCGCGGACGATTCAAATAGCCGCTGGCTAAACCTCCTCCGCCTATGACGATCTCGCCTGCGACACCAATAGGAACAATTTTAGAACGGTTGCCGGAATCAACGATCAGGAGCTTCGTGTCGCCAAACGGCCGGCCGATGGTGATTCGCGGTTTCGTCTCCTGGTGGCGCAGCAATGTGGATACCACAGACGCCTCGGTGACGCCGTATTCATGTGCGAGTTCCAGGTTGGGTAACAGAGACGCCACCGTCTGTGCCAACTCCCTGGAGAGCCGGTCGCCCGCCAAAGTCACAGTTTGCAAGGAGGACAACGCTTTGGGAGCTCCGCCTTCCAGAATCATAGCGAATAACGGGGGAACACAAATTAAATGAGTTACCTTCCAACTGTCGATCGTCTCCCGCACAAATTTGATATCAGTGGTTTTCCCTTGCGGTAACAAGATACACCGGCTTCCTGCGGCAATCGGTGTAAAAAAGCTGGTGATAAAGCCGTCGAAGGCATGGGAAAACAATTGCAATGCCGTGGAGTTTTCGTCTAATTGATACTCCTCTTTGCGGGCCATTAATTTCGGAACGATACTTTGATGCTCCACCATCACCCCCTTGGGGACACCGGTGGTGCCGGAGGTGTAGATAACGTATGCAGGGTCTGTCGATGCGACGTTCGAAATCCGAGTGGTTCCATCCGGAGACTCACCCGCGACATCTTCATAGAATAAAAATTCGGATCGGATGCGGGGAAGCGAAAACTCCTTGTCAATCAATACCAGGCGGGCATTGGCGTCTTCCACCATAAACGCGATCCTGGAGGCCGGATAATTCGGCTCAATTGGCAAATAGGCGCCCCCCGCCTTGAGAACGGCGAAGATGGACACAATCACCGCGATGGGATCCGCCAGTAGGATGGCGACGACCTCTCCCGGAGCTACGCCTTTATTCATGAGAGCCGCCGCCAGATTAGCGGCCATATAATTCAAGCGGCCATAGGAGATATCCTTTGAGTCGCCGCTCTGCGGAATATATTGCAAGGCGATTCTCCGGGGGTGGGCCTCAGCTTGTTCTTCCAGCAATTGATGCAGCAGATTCGATTCTCCAGAAGGCTTAGCTCCAACGTCCGCTTCTCCGAATCGCCTCAATACGTTTACACGTTCGTCATGTTTTACCCAGAGGATATCCTCGATTTTTACGCCGACATTATTGAGGGTTTGTTCAAGAATATCCAGGAAGGACGCCTGCCAATACTCCCAGATTCCCTCTTCGACGGCGAGGGCGTTGAATGAGAAATTACAAGCGAGAGTGTCGCCATCACTGGATAGAGTTATGGTCAGATCGTTTGTTTGATCATCCGGAAGATCTTCTGTCCCCCGCTCCCGGTGCAGGCCGTTCATGGTGAACAATACCCTAAATAGCGAGGGCTCGTTCACTATATGAAGCAATTCCAGCAGTTTCTCAATTGGGTAATATTGATAGCGGACAGCGGCGCTGATTGTCTGCTTCACTCTCCCTAAAAATTCTTTGAACGGAAGCGTGGGCTCGATGGCGTCCCGCAATACCAACCATTGGTTGTATTGCTGTTTGCTTTTGGCAAGTACCGGCGAGATCACGATGGAATCTCGCGTGCCGCTCAATGCGTGCAGCCAAATTTTGAAGACCGAGAGCATGATGACGAAGATCCCGATGTCTTGATTGTTTGCCATGTTCCGCAACTGCCGCGAAAGGACGGCGGGAATTCGCACATGAGCATCCTGAACTTTTTTGGAATCTTCACTCGAATGAACAGATGGAAGTAATGTTTCGCAGAGCTCCCCGCTCAATTGCTCCAGCCAATAATCTTTGGCCTCTTCAAATTTGGCTAATCCTAGTATTCCGCTATCTATCATTGTTCTTTTTCCAATTCCATCGGTTATACATTGAGGTCGATATCGAGTTCATCTTCCTGGTCCGCCGCGATATCCGCCAGAGCGTCTTGTTTCTCGCGAAGGCCGATGAGTTCGATGTCCTGAATCAAAATCCCACTGTCAACCGAGATTTTTTCGGCAATGCGGGTGAAATACTCCAGGAAGCGATGGATGGACGCCTCGCTGAACAGAGCCGTCCAGTATTCGATTTTCAGTTTGAACGTAGTGTCTTCCCTGCAAATATCCAATAAGAGGTCGAATTTGGAGGTGGTGTACTCAAAGGTATAGGGCCTGGCTTTGAGGGCGAACGCTTCATCAATCGAGACTTTCGAATCGATATTCTGAAATTGGAAAGCGGCGTCGAAAAACGGAGTGCGGCTCATATCACGCTTTTGAACCAACTCCTCCACCAACCGGTCGAAGGGGAAATCCTGATTTTCAAAAGCGGAGAGAGCTTGTTCTTTCACCTCGCTTAAGAAAGAGCCGAAGGTCTTCTTCGACGCGGGCCTCGAACGGATAGAAAGCATATTGAGCAAGATGCCGATAATCCCCTGCAAGTCCGCGTGACGACGGCCGGCCACCGCGGTTCCCACAACGATGTCGTCCTGCCCGCTCAACTTTGCCAATAACACAAAATAAAGAGCCATAAACAGCATAAATAGCGTGACTCCTTCCGAGGCGGCGAGCCGTTCCATAGCATCGGCAAGCTCCGGTTTCAACAACACGCTGACTGCGGCGCCTTCGCTTGTCCGCCTCTGCGGCCTCGGAAGATCGGAGGGGAGATTCAGCACAGGAATGCCTCCTGCAAATTGACGGCGCCAGAAGTCCCCTTGCTGCCGCACCAGTTCGTATGGGGGCGATTGCTCATCCGTCAACCATTCCGAGTAATCTTTGTATTGCAGATTCAGATCTTCCAATTGGTTGCCCTCGTACAACTCCAGAAACTCCCGTTCGAGAATACTGTGGGAAACCCCGTCAAAGATGATGTGATGCAAATCGATCAACAATATGAACCGGCCTCCGGCTGCGGTCACTAGCGCGGCCCGCATCAACGGAGCGACACTGAGATCGAAGGGCCGGATGAATTCTCTCACCAATTTCCGTTCCGCCTCTTCCGGGGTCGTTCCGTCACCGGATCCACGAAGATCGATTCGTTGCATCACAAATCCCACTGAATCGTGAATTTTCTGGACCGGTTGCCTGTCAATCACCTGGAAGCTGGTTCTCAAGGTCTCGTGTCTGCGGATAAGGCCTTCGAGAGCGGCCTCCAGCTTTTTTTCATCCGGTTCGTCGCTCAATTCCATCAATTGAGGCATATTGTAATTGGTACTCTGGGGGTCCATTTCCTGGAGAATGAAGAGCCGGCGCTGGGAAGGTGTCACCCGGTAATAGTCTTTCGGTCGCGCAATTGGAATTGAAGCGAATGATTGGGTCGGTAGCGATTGAATGTATTCAGCCATCCGGCGGATTGTGGGATGCTTGAACACTTCCGCCAATGGAATCTTCACATCCAGCGCCTGGTGGATATTCGAAACCAGAATTGTGGCCTTCAAAGAATGCCCCCCTAGATCGAAAAAATTAGTGTTGGCACCGATCATTTCCGATGCAATCCCCAAAACGCCCGACCAGATGGTCACCAATCGCTTTTCCACAGAGGTGGTGGGCGCGTCATAATCCCCAGCCGCCTGGCGGGAGGGAGCCGGTAACGCTTCACGGTCCAGTTTTCCATTGGCGGTCAGGGGGATGGTTTCCACTTGCATAAAATAATCCGGCACCATGTATTCCGGTAATTGTCGCGAAAGCGACTCCTTCAAAGGCATGGTGTTGATAGGGGAATCGGAGGTGAAATAGCCACAAAGGCAGCGTTCGCCGTCCTCGCCCGTCACATCCACCACCACTACATCTTTAATGGAAGCAGCGGTATAATAACCGATTGTGGAAAGTTTTCGCTGGATCGAGAGAACATCGGGACAAAAATCCAACTCATCGAGTCCCTGTTCCCGGCTAACCAAGCCCAGACGGCAATCCCAGCTCAATTGGCCGGAGTAGTTATGAAAGCCTTTTTCTTTTAGATGGACATAAATGCCGACATCGTTAATCAAACAATTGGTGGAACAGGTGCCGGTATCGTCCGGACGGTTCCAGGCGCGATTCTTCTCCTCCAAATAGGCGCGAATATCCGCCACCGGTGTATGATCGTAGCGGAAAAAGTCTACAAAACGGATGGTCTCGATTGTCTTGTCGTCGAGATCCACCCCCAACAAGCGGGTGATTTTGTCGCGGGCGGAGTGGTAGTTTTTGCGGAAAAGAAGCTGCTTCTCTTCGATTTCATCTTCAGAATAAATCCCCAACCGGAACAGGCCATGGAGTTTGATGTCGAAAATCTGGCCCCTGGACATACCGCTCACCACTACATTGATGCCATGTTCGCGAGCTGTCTGTGTCCCTAACGTATTGACCGCCTTGAAACAGCCGTTGCACACGTCACAATCGGTACGCAGGCTTTCGGTGAAGACCCGGTCGATGGAATCCGATTTTTTTACGACACGATCCACCCCCAAAGCCTCGGTGATGCGCTTGATATTTTCCAGCGCCACATCGGAAAGATAGCCGTTATCAAACGTGAATGTCAACACCCGAAGCCCCATCTCCTTCATCCGGTAGAGAACATACGAGCTGTCCTTGCCGCCGGAGAACAGAAGTAGACAATCGTATTCGCTGTGGGTGCGGGCGGAGTTTTCCTTCACCATTTCCCAAAAATCTTCATTGGTTTTAAAATATTGATCGCTCTTGTCTTTATAGGATTCGTACTCGCGACACACATTGCAAACGCCGTCGTCATCGAATTGAATGCCGGGATAGCGGGACGTTAACATGCAGCGGGAGCAGACGGTAATATCCTCATTATCACCGGAAAAGAGACGGGCCTCGCGGTTGAGATCCGCGGAGCCGGTTTCGCGATAATCGCGGATTTTTTGCTCGATTTCCGCCGGCTCGATGCGATAGCCTTTAATTTTAAGTTGTTGGTCCGCCCGTCCTAAAAACTCTAGAGAACCATTCGTCATCCGTCGTCCCAAATCACCGGTTCGATACATACGAAGTCCTTCCTTGAAGGGATCCTCGATGAATTTCTCAGCCGTCATTTCCGGTTCCCCAAGGTATTCGCCGGTAACGCCGGGCCCGGAGACATATATCTCTCCAGCCACGCCGGTGGGCACAGGCTGCAGGTCTCTGTCCAATAAATAGACGGCCGTATTGTCGATGGTGGTACCGATAGGAACCGAAAGCCCCCGGTCCGAGCCGGGATCGAAGCGATGAATCATACAACCGACAGTCGCTTCGGTAGGCCCGTATTCATTAAAGATAGCTATCCGCCGGGAGAAGGCGTCATAAATATCGGCGGCGATGGAGGTATCGAGATTTTCCCCCCCGATAATCATGGTATCCAGCAACCGGTCTTCCAACGGCGGCAGCTCCATGTCCCTGATCAGTTTCAAATGGGAGGGGGTCAATTTGATTTTATGCACACGGTTATGGCGGATGATCTCTAGAATGGAGGCCTCTTTATGGTCCGACTGATAAACCACAACTGTGCCGCCATGGGCCAGGGGGACAAAAATAGAGGTGACGGTCAGATCAAAGGACAACGAGGTGTAGAGCGGAAAGCGCACGCCGGCCTCCACACCGTACGCGCCGGCGGCCCAGTGCACGTAGCTGGACAGATTCCGGTGCTTCACCACCACCCCTTTGGGCTTTCCGGTGGTACCCGAAGTGTAGATCACGTAGGCCGCATCTTCAGGTTCAATAGCGACAGCCGGTGTATTGATGGAAACGTTCTCCAACACACGCCGGTCTTCCTGGTATTTTCGCTTCTTGCCGCCGGTTTTAGCGGTAGTTTTGCTTTTATCAATTTTAATGAGCACATCATAGCGGTATTTAGTCAGCTCGTTTTCGATGGTGTGAATTTTCCGTGAACTATCCACCGATTCGATCTGGGAAAACTCCTGGGCCAGATCCTGGAAAAACGCCCGGGACACAAAAAGCTCGGAGTCCCAATCGGTTTTGGTGCGCTGAGAGTTATCATCGCTTTGTCGATGATATTCCATGGTCTCATCGATGAGATCCTGCTTCAAATCCTGATCCATGACATCTCCCACATACAAATACCCGTTCTCACCCATCAAATCAATCACGTCGGCGATCACCCGGCGCAGGTAATTATGCCCGTGAAACGCCTGCACGACGCTATTGATGATCACGAGCCCAAAATCTTTCTCTTTCACTTCGCCGATGCGGTGAGCCGGTAAAGCCTCCAGGCCGATATTCGACCGCTGTTCCGATTTCACCCGTTCCCTGTTTTTTTCGATCATGGTTGGGGACAGGTCTGTGCCGTGATAATACCCCACCAACGGAGCTACGCGGTACATGGTGATACCTGAGGCGCATCCGATCTCCAGAACCCTGAGTTCCGGGTTCAGCAGAGGTTTGAGTTTTTGCATCACATTCTCGCCGTATTCGTCCATTTCTTTCCGCGAGAAAGGCTCGGAGGTGAAACTGGTGAGCCAACCGCCGCCGGTGATGTCGTCGTTTGCGGTGTGAGCCACATATTCCCAGAGCTTCAAATCCATCAACGCATTCTGTTCTTGTTCGCTTTCGCCGTACACATCGTCGCTGTCCAGACAGATGAATGAGCGCAACGAACGGCACTCCCATTGCAAACGGTTCAGGGTGCGGATATAGCGTTTTCCCGAAATGAGCACACCTATTTTGGCGTCATCGATGATAGTGGCGGCGCGGGCTTCGGGAAAGGAGGGATCGATAGGAACATAAGCAGCTCCGGTTTTCTGGATGGCGAGAATCGCTATTACCGCCTCGTTGGAATTGTCTAAATAAATTCCCACCAGATGACCTGCGCCGATATGTTTCTCTGATATCAAATAATTGGCCAACCGGTTACTCTCCCGTTCCAGGGCGCTGTAATTTATCGGTTCACCATTGCATTCGAGAGCCGGTTCTTCCGGCATCTTTTCCGCCACGTCCATGATGGTTTGAATTACCGGTCGGTAACTAAGATCGGCATCGAGGGCTTTACCTTTATAATAGTGGAGTTCTTCGTCAGTTAAATAGCGAGCGTCCCGGATAGGTTCGTCCGCATGGGCGAACAACCAACCCAACAGGTTGTCGTAATGTGCGACGATCCGCTTCATCATTTCTTCGCTATAAGATTCAGGACAATAGGAGACATGCCCCGTCAATGAATCACTCTCCAGGAAAAAGGAAAACACCATATTTAGAGGCAAATGAGTAATATAGGATTCCTCATGAATATTGGCGAGCAACAAGGCCACATCAAAGAGACCGAACTGGTTCTGGGTCCAGGGAAGCTCGAGCTTGTTCATCAATACCTGGAGCGGGTAATTTTGATGCTCCGAGGCATCCATCACTGTTTGGCGTACCGCTCCCAAAACACTGCGGAAGGTGGAGGCGCCGGTCAGGGTGTTTTTCAACGGCAGGACCGTGTTGATAAGTTTTCCTTCTGTTTCTTGCCGGGTGATGGGCGAACCGGTGACAATGGTTTCGAGGCCGGTGTACTTGTGGAGCAAGACATTCAAACCCACCGCCAGGATCACGAAGAGCCTGAAATCCGACTTGTTGGCGATTTGAAGCATCCGCTCAACCACAGGCGTTGAGAAGGTAATGGTTAGCGATTGAAGACCTCCTATCGGAGTTGGCCCTTCAGCGGTCAAGTCCGGTGGAAACACAGCTTTTTCCAGCCCCCCCGACAATGTATCGAGCCAATAATCCCGTTCCTTGTTTTTCCGGCTGGCGGCCACCGCCATACCCTGGGTCATTTTTTTACGTTCCATAGCGCTTCCTTCCTTTTTTTTTATAATCTACATTACAGGCAAAAATCACCGTCGTCTTCGACGGTCTGCTCAGCCAACCGGTAGGGTTCAATCCGTTTGCATTCATCCACATACGCATCCCCCTTGAATTCGATAATCGATGGCGCCGCGTTCTCGTGCAACGCTTGCCATCGTTCATCCGCTTTGTAGGCGTCCAACATGAAATATGGGTTGGGGATACCCAGCTTCCGGCAAAACTCCATCAATCGGCAATGGCGGTCGTAGGTCTCCTCCCTGGAGGGTTGGCAGTCCAGTTTCCAATGCTCCACCATCAACATTCTCTCCGTGTCTTCCGGATAGAGAGGTTCATTCTTGTAACCCCAATGATCAGAACCCGCCTGGCCTTTGAGGAAATAGCGAAAGGTGTTGCAATCCACCTGGTAAATATCGTCTTTCATCTCTTCCAGGAAATCCAACATGGCCTGGAAATCTTCCTCGGTTTCGCCGGGAAATCCGATGAGCCACATGGTCGAGGTCTTGATACCGGCGCCGGCCAGAGCTGAAACCGCTTTGCGGATATCATCCACACTGAGGTGTTTGCCCATCAGGTCCAATACCCGCGGCGACACGCTCTCGATCCCCAACCGGGCGCGGAACAGGCCGGCTCTGCGCCACAAGAAGGTGTTTTCCATCCGGCACACATTTTTATCGATGCGCAGGTAACCATCCCAATAGACCGCCTCCTCGAATGTCAACAATTCTTCGGAGAAGCTGGCGATAGTGGGGTTCATCAACGAGTCCCCCATCAAAAATAGTTGGTGCTTGTGTTTGCGGTGCAAACCAATCAATTCTCGCGCCGCCTGGCCGCCCTCTTTTTTGCGGAATTTGCCCCATTGGATGGTCTCGGAGCAAAAGGCGCACTTGAAGGGGCAAGAACGGGAGGTATAGAAAGCCAGTTGCGGATAGTAACGGAAGTCATAGTCCGAGAAGTCCGGCACCTGGGCGGTGGTGATTTCCATGGTTTCCTGGTCGATGTCCTGCAGGGTATAGACCCGTTTTTCATCAGGCAACTCCCCTCTCAGGTATTTCAAAAGCAAAACCTCGCCTTCACCTACAAAGAGTTTATCGATGTATTCCGCAGTCTCTTCCAAAAAGTGGTGGTGGTTGGGGGAACCGGGAGCCAGGTGTTCAGCGAAGATTCCGCCTCCCATGATGGTCTTGATATGAGGGAAATGAGATCGACAATGTTTAAAGGCAAATACCGATGCCGGCAACGCGCCGCTAAAAACCGAAAGTCCTAACACATCAGGGGCTTCCCGCTCCAAAAACTCTTGCACAAAAACCTCCAGTTTTTGGTAGAATTCAACGATTGGAGGCTCCAATCGGTCGATCAGTTCGCCGGGGAATCGGCAATAGAAGGTCTTCCGCACCAGGGCTTCCAGCACCTGCCGGTAAACCCTGGGGTCTTTGTAATTGAGATAGGCCATCATATGGTTCTGCATTACGTCGTGTCCAATGTTGTAGAGATTGCCCTGGTTGTATTGGGGGATCAAATCCCGGAACACCTGGAAGTATTGGTCGTAAATTTTTCGAAAATCCTCAAGTACATTGGCGTCGATGGTCTTCACCTCGTAACCGTGGGTCTGTAATTGTCCTTTGATGCATGAAATCCCCAGAGGTGGAAAAAAGGGATTCCAGTAAGGTAATAACGCTAACACTATTTTTTTTGGCATGGTATCTTCCCCATTTTAATTAAATTTTGAAATCATCCAGGTCTCCAATCTCCGACTGCATCGCCGCATCGTCAAAATCATGGGACAGGGAAAAATCGTGGATCGCTTTATTTGGTTCCGAAGCGGCCTGGCCGATCACTTCAAGCAAGTGTCCGGCCAACGCTTCGATGGTGGATCGCTTGAACAACGCGGTGGCGTAATTGAATTTGAAATGCAGGCATTCATCCTTCACACTGGCGTAAAGAACCAGATTGAAGGTGGTGTAATCGCGCCGCATATCCATCATCGAGATATTCAATCCGTCGAGTCCAACCCGGTCCGCCTCGGGATCGTTAAAATTCTGCAAACCGAAGGCCACATCGAACAATGGATTGCGGCCGGCGTCGCGGCTGGGATTCAATTTGAACACCAGGTCTTCGAATTGTACATCCTGATTGTCAAAAGCCAGAAGCGTGGTCTCCTTGACCTCCATTACAAAATCCGTATAACTTTTTTGTGGCGACAGAGCGTTGCGCATGGCCAACGAATTGACGAAGAATCCGATGATATCCTGCAAATCCGCATTGCGCCGCCCAGCCACCGCTGTGCCGACAATGATGTCCTCCTGCCCCGAATAATGATGCAGCAACACATTGAACGCCGCCAACAAATTCATGAACAACGTCACATCCAGCGACCGCTCCATTGCCTGAAACGATTGGGTTGTGCCCGGATCGAGCTGAAATTCATAGAGGCCGCCGGCAAAATCCATATGTTCCGGTATTGGAAAATCATACGGCAAACGGAGTCGCGGAATCGAGTCTTTGTCGGCGAACACCTCCATCCAGTAAGACTCCTGCCGGGCAATCACGCCGCTGTTGACAAGCTCCTGCTGCCACACGGCGAAATCCCGGTATTGGATATCCAGCGGTTCGAGGGTCTTGCCTGCATACAGAGCGATAAAATCCCGTATCAACACCGACATCGACACGCCGTCGCTGATGATGTGATGTATATCGAACAATAGATATTGCACATTGTCCCCGCCGTCCGCCAAACAAACCCGCAGCAGAGGCGCGACTCCCAGGTCGAAGGGCCGCACGAACTCTTCCATCACAAGCTCGATAGCGCGATCCCGAATCGAGATAGTCTCGGGCTCGATAGCGATTGCTTCATGTACAGTCTGAACCGGTTCCGAATCCAACAATCTAAAAGATGTTCGCAATGTCTCGTGCCGGCGAACCAATCCATCCAGGGCTTCACGGAAGCGTTTGATGTCCAGCCGCCCTTCTATTTTAAAGGCCGCCGGTATATTGTAACTGGTGCCGATATTGTCGAATTGACCTAAAAAGAACAGTCGTTTTTGAGCTGAAGATTGCGGATAAAAATCGCGTACATCTTGCGGTTTGATGGGAGGAATCCAATCTTCGGCCACATGCTGTTTGGCATAGGATTCAAAACCCCGGATGGTGGGATGGTTAAAAATCTCCCGCACCGGAAAATCGGCGTTCAGTTCTTTTCTAATTTTAGCCACCAACAATGTGGCCTTCAATGAGTGGCCGCCGATCTCGAAGAAGTTGTCGTCGATATCGATGGCTTCTTCGGGTATGGCCAACACAGAGGACCAGATTCGAACCAATGTCTCCTGGAAGGGATTCTGCGCCGCCTGCTTGTTCCGGGAACCGGTTGCAACCGGATCAGGAAGCGAGGCTTTGTCGATTTTACCGTTGGCGGTCAATGGGATGGCGTCGATAGGCACAAAGAAGGTGGGAATCATATACGAAGGCAACCGCCGGGCCAAAAACTCCCGCAAATCACGATCTTCGTGAGCCCGGCCTTCCTCTTTCAACACCAGGTAGGCACACAACACCGGGTCGTTGTCCCGCCTCGACACAGCCAGCACCACGGCTTCGCGAATCCCCGGATAGCGGCCGACCTGGGCTTCGATCTCCCCTAACTCGATCCGGTAGCCGCGGATTTTCACCTGATGGTCGATGCGGCCCAAATATTCCAACCGCCCATTATCGAGCAAGCGCGCCAGATCGCCGGAGCGGTAGAGGCGATGATTCTCCCCTTCCATTGTGGCGGAGACGAATTTATCCGCCGACAGCGTCGCATTGTTCAGATAACCCCGGCACACGCCATTGCCGCCGACCCAGAGTTCGCCTGGAATTCCAAGCGGAGCGACGGTCTGTTGAGGTGTCATCACAAACGACGGGTAGCCGGGCAACGGTTTGCCGATATCGCTTTTGCCATTCACGATTTCCGCATCGCCGATCTCCTGGAAGGTGACATGGATGGTGGTTTCGGTAATGCCGAACATGTTTGCCAATTGGATGGAGGGGTATTTTTCACGCCAGGACGCGAGTTTTGCCGGCAGCAACGCTTCAACGCCGAATATAACAGTGCGAATGGCCAACTCGTTCGTATCCAGAGCCGCCTCTGCCCGCGCCAGATTGTAAAAAGCCGAGGGCACCTGGTTCAGAACCGTCACCGATTTTTTCTTGAGCTCGTCGAGCACTCCCTTGCTGTCGCGGGCCAAAGACCGGGGCACGATCACCAGTCGCCCGCCGGATACCAACGAGCCGAAAATCTCCCAGACGGAAAAGTCAAAACAATAGGAATGAAACAGAGTCCAGACATCGGAGGCTCCGAAATCGAACATTCGCAGAGCGCCGCTGAGTAGATGCACGAGATTGGAGTGTTCCACCATGGCGCCTTTGGGTGTTACGGTGGAGCCGGAGGTGTAGATGATATAAGCCAGATCGTCCGCGTCACGTGCAACCGCGGGCGGTTGAGCGTCACCATCGCCACCTTCCTCCGAGACAGGGTCGTCCCAGAGAACCACACGGCGGCTATGTCTTGTATCTGATTTCCCGGGAAACGCGATGCCCGCGATAGTGGAAAGCGTCTCATTTGAAGGCAGTTCTCCATCATGGTCCATCATGGTCTCCACCAATTGGCCGAAGGTCTCCTCGCCTTCTCCCAATACAGCGAGATCCACATTTTCGTCCTGCAGAATGGAGCGATAATCGCTGGTGGCGTAAGGGCCGCCGGCAACGATGGGAACATCCGGCAACCAGGCGCGGATACGAGCCGTCGCTTCGTGGAAAAAATCTCGGTAGAAAGTCAACGAACGAATGCCGATCACTTGCGGTTTGAATTCCAAAAGCAAGCGCTTTAACTCTGCGAAGTCATCGAAATCGACCCTCGATTTGGCGATCTTGCCGGAGATGCGGCTGCCAAACCGCCGGTTCACATAGGTTTGCAAATACATGAGCCCCAGAGGCGGTTCCACCACATCGTAGAGCATGCTGTCGGCCGAGGCGCTGAAAAATTGAGACAGGTCCAGAAGCAGTACCCGGAACGCGTCATGGCCGGGAGTGTGGGCGGGGAACTGCTGCTTGATTTTTTGATCGAGGTAAACCGGCTGGCGAGGCGACTGTTCTTCGAGGATGCCTTCGGGCCATTCCTCTTGGGGGATATCCGCCAGACGGAGCACATCCTCGATGGAGCGAATGGCGGCCGGCAAGTAGCTATCGTATTTTTCGACGACCTCCTGACGGTCGAGAACCTTTAATTGCAGGGGTAACAATGCCAGAAGCCGTTCTTTCGAGAGAAAATAATCGTTCAGGAATTCCGCTTGCAAATTGCGGGTAAAGCTTTGATGAAAGGGCAATGTCTCAGGAAGTTCATGATAGGCCAAATCCGCCGACTGGGCAATGGCCTCGCCATCGACGCCGCACTCCAGAGCCAACCGTTCCATTCCGGTGTTGGGGTAGATTTTCAGGATATGGAAATAGGGAAAGTGGATCCAATGGAGATCTTTGAGGAAATCCAGGGTCATGCGAGCCTCTTCTTCTGTCTCCGAAGGAAAGCCATGCATGGTGAAGACCTCGATGATGACGTGCGGGTAGTGGTTGCAGAAATAATCGAGGGTCTCCTTCAATTTTTCTAGATTCAGCTTTTTCTGCACCAATTCTTGCAAGCGGGGCGACGCGGTCTCGAGGGCGATGGCCACGTTGACGGTCCCGGCCCGCACCATCAAATCAATGTAGTCGCGGGTCAGGATATCTCCCCGCAAGCCGTTGGGGAAGAACAACTGTACATCGAGCCCATGGTCGATAATCAATTGAAAAAAAGCGGAGCTGTTTTTAATATTGAGATTGAAGATATCGTCCAAAATGACGAAGCGGCGAATCCCCATGCGGTAATAGATGTTCAGCTCGTCGAACAATTGTGCGGCGGAGCGGACTTCATGCCCTTTGGGCCAGATTTTGTGGCAATAGGCGCAATTGTATGGGCAGCCGCGGGTGGCCTGAAGGGCGATACTGTCTCGCACCATGGCCTGGCCGATATGGGGCAGGTAGCGATCATAATGTACCAATGACCGGTCCGGTATCCCCAGGTTGTCCAGATCACAAATCGGAGGACGGGCGGCGGTTTTGACTATTCCCGGCGACGCGGGCTTCAAGGCTTTGAGGCGGGCGAAGGATTGCCGGTTGACGGCTCCCCCTCCTGTCACCAATACTTTCGACGCAGTGTCGTCCAACATTTTAGTAATGCGGTTCATGGGATAGTTCGGATCCACCGGCACATAGGCGGCGCCGGCTTTGAGGATGCCCAGGATACCTTCGATGGCGGCCGGCGACGGCTCCATCATGATGGCCACGATATCCCCGGCTGCGACTCCTTGAAGCTGTAATTCGAGGGCCAATCGATTGGCGTTTCGGTTCATTTCACCATAGGTGAGCATAGCCTCGCCGCACACCAATGCCGTGGCGTCGGGTCTTTCGCTCACCCGCTCCTCGATCCATCGATGAACCGGGAACTCCGGTGCGTTGGGAACGGTTGGCTGTTGTAAACTCTCACGGATTAGTTCCTTCTCTTCCGGCAGCAGCATCTCCAATCCGGCTATAGGAGAATCGATGAACAACAACGCGCTTTCGAGGATGTTGCACAGATGGCCACCCAACCGCTCTCCATAGGGATGGGGGTAGCGGCTCGAATCGATGGCTATCTCGCCTTCGAGCTTTTCTCGCTTCAGGCTGAACATGACATTGACGCGGGTATCGACGCCTTCGATGTACGCGGGATCGTGCAACGGTTCCAGCAAGACCATTACATCGAATAGAGGGCCGAACTTTTCTATCATAATTTGGTGGGGGTAGTTTTGATGCCGTATGGCATCCCCCACCACCCGCCGCACTTCCAGAAGTAATTGCTTGAAGGTGGTCTGCCCATTCAGTTGAAGTCTTATAGGAAGCGCTGTATTGATGAAGGTTCCCCGCTCTTGTTGCCGGTAAATGGGCATGCCCACAACCACATCCTCCTGCCCGCTATAGCGCCAAAGAACAGCCGCCACTCCCGCAATCAGGACCATGTGGAGCACCGGATCCTTGCCGTTTCTCAATTTCCAGAGCCCTTCGGCCAAAGAGCCGCTGATATCGAGAGGCGCATTGTCCATGGCCGCGGGTCCGGCAGAATCAGTCGCCGAAGGAAATTGCGTCTGTTGAGGCAAATTTTTCAATTGATCGAGCCAATAGCGCTCTTCTGTAACATTGCGGCCGGCTGCGGCCAAAAGTTTATCTCTGTCTTCTATATATATCATGGTATTCTCAGTTTTTCAGATCAAAATCCGAAATCATAATCCGTCACATCATCGGCTGCGGCGCTCAACAGGTCGTGTGAGAGAGCGATCTCTCCCAGCGGTAGAGCTGGATCCGCGGTCACTGCCGCCAGAATCTCTTCGTAGTATTGGCTATAACGGCGGACTGTCTCCTCTTTGAATAGTTCGGTGCAATACTGGAAGGTGAATCGCAACGTTCCCTCCGCCTCGATTCCGAAGAGCACCAGATGGAACTTTGCGGTGGGATTGAAATAATCATAGGGTTTGAGGGTGAGGCCGGGAATCATCTCTTCGGAAATTTTGCCGTACAGCACCTCCACATTATCGAATGCGAAGGCGGTGTCGAAGAGATGCGGAGGGAAATCTTCGAATCCATACTCCTGGTTATCGAAGGCTTCGATGGTCCTCCCCTTCAATATGGCTAAAAACTCGGCGAAGGTTTCTTCAGCTTTGGGCATATTTCGAAGCGGCAGCATGTTGACGAACATGCCCATCACATTCTTCAATTCCACCTGCCCCCGACCGTGAATCGGGATCCCCACCATCACATCCTCTGTGCTGCACAATTTGGACAGCAACACATTGTACGCCGCCAGAAGGATCATAAATAACGTGGCCCCATGGTCTTTGGCGCAAGTTTTGACGGCAGTCGTCAACGAAACGTCCACAGCGAATTGAATATTGTTACCGGCGAATGTGGGGGTTTGCGAAGGGGGAAAATCATACGGCAGCGGCATGGGTTCCGGTTGGGGATCGAGACATTTCAACCAAAAATCCCGTTGTTTCAGGAGCCTCTCTGTTTGCTCCGGTTCGTTGAGCCAGACCGCGTAATCCTTGAATTGGATCTGCGGCGAAGCGGCCTGGTTGCCGTCGTACAGATACAGGAATTCATCCACCAAGAGCGCCATGGAGATACCGTCGAACACGATGTGATGGATATCCAGCACCAGAATATGGCGTTCGCTTCCCAACGCAATGATCCCTACCCGCAACAGCGGCGGTCGGTCCAGGGCGAACGCTGTTAGAAAAGACTCGATCACCTGCCTGGCTGACGCGTCGTCCGCATCAAATGTCCGCACAGCGAAGTCCGCATGCGAATGCACTCTCTGCACCGGCGTTTCATCCAATAAGTGGAACGACGTCCTGAATCCTTCATGCCGCTTAACAATCCTCTGGAAAACCCTCTGCATCTTTTCCAAATCCAGGGGTCCTTCCAACAACCCGATCATGGGAAGGTTGTAGGCGGTGCTGTCCGGCTCCATCACTTGCTGGAGATAGATCTCCACCTGGGATGCCGTCAACGGGTAATAATCCCTCAACTCAGCGGCTTCCACCGCGTTGTAACGGGGACCGGATTCATCAGCGAAGGATTCCGCCAATCGACGGATGGTGGGGAGGCGGAAAATTTCGGCCAACGCCACTTTCACCTCCAATTCCTGATGGATACGGGAGGTGAGAATCGCCGCCTTCAACGAATGTCCGCCCAAATCGAAAAAATCGTCATCAATGCCGATCTGCTCAACGTCCATGCCCAACACCGACGCCCAAATATCCACAAGAGTTTTCTCAATCTGATTCCGGGGCGCTTCATAATCGCCGGTCTCAAGTTCGCATTCATATTGGGGAAGAGCCTTGCGATCCACTTTTCCGTTTGCCGTCACAGGCATTTTCTCCAACCACACATACCTTGAAGGAATCACCGCCTCCGGTAGGTGGCCCGAAAGAAATTCTTTCATATCTGCATTGGTGCATGTCGTTTTGGTCACGCAATAGGCGCACAAATACAATTGCTGGACTGTCTCGTCCATGCGGGCCAACACCACAGCTTCCGTCACTTCCGGGTGCTTGAGGAGTTGCGCCTCGATTTCACCCAATTCCACCCGGAAACCGCGGATTTTCACCTGAAAATCGCGACGGCCGATGAGCTCGATCACGCCGTCGTCGCGATACCGGGCCATGTCGCCGGTGCGGTAGAGCCGATGACCTTCGCGAAACGGATCGGTGAAGAATTTTTCGTGGGTCAAGTCCGGACGGTTCAGATAACCGCGCCCCACACTGGGACCGCCGACACATAATTCACCGGCTGCGCCCGCCGGCATCAGGGTATTGTCAACCCCCAAAACATAAGCGGTTTGATTGGGAATAGGAGTGCCAATAGGAATCTTATCAAAGTCATCGACATTCTCCACCGTCACATCAAAAGCGATGTTGTCCACCGCGCATTCGGTCAAACCATAAACATTGGTGATCACAGGAGCCGGGGGAACGAATGAATGGAGGAACCGGGCCGTGGCTTTTTGATGCAACGGTTCGCCGCCGATCAACAAATGACGGACCGGGCAATCGATTGCCTCCTCCCCCATTGCCTCCACCAGCAAACGGATGTGGATGGGGGTGCCGTCGGATATTTGAATACAATACGTGTTGTAGAACTGCAAAATCTTTTCGCCGTCCCCCCGCCAGTCTTCCGGCACAATGCGCAATGTGTGGCCCAATAACAACGACGCGAAGATTTGCTGCACCGAAGCGTCGAAAAAATAGGGCGCCAGTAGAGCCACATTTAGATGTGAAGGATAGTTGCTATAGATGATGTCTCGCAAACCGTGCACCAGGTTCAAGGCATTGGCATGAGCGACAATCGCCCCTTTGGGTTTTCCCGTTGAACCTGAAGTGTAAATCACATAGGCCGGATCATCGCAAATGGGGCATTTATCTCTATCTAGAACTGCCTGCCGAGATGAATTCCATGATTCTTCGATAATGATCGTTTCGATTGTATCCTTCCACGAAGCCATACCCTGTCTGACTAGAAGCGCCCCAGCCCCGCTATCGCTCAAGACATACTGGATCCGTTCCCGGGGATAGGTCGGATCCACCGGCAAATATGCCGCTCCAGCCATCACGACTCCAAGGATGGCGGCGATCATCTCCACCGACCGCTCCACCATTACGGCGGCGACTGTTCCGGGGCCGATTCCTCTACGTTGAAGTTCGGCCGCGATATGTAAAGCCCGCCGGGACAATTCCGCGAAGGTCAATTGATTGGAAAAATCGGCGGCCGCTATCCGCTGGGGGTGGTTTTTCGCAGTGCGATCGAACGTTGAAACCAGTGTGCCGCGGATGGAAAAATCCCTGGCTGTATCATTCCATTTATGAAGTAAGAGCTCTCTCTCTTGCGGAGATACAATGGCCACATCCCGAAGCTTCAGCTCGACATCGAACACCGCTTCATTCATAAAATTGTACAAACAAGCGCCTACCCGACGCATGGTCTCTTCTTTATAAAATCGCCGGCGAAAACGCAGTTCTCCTTTTAACCCGCCCCCTTCCTGCCGCATGACCAGAAGGATTTTCGGCTCAATGCCCTTCAAATATGAAGGTTTTTGGATATCTTCCAACAATATGGCGCTGTCAAAGAGAGGGAAATCCTGCTCATCCATAGGTAGATTCAATTGATAGAGCAACATTTCGATGGGATAATTTATGTTTTCGATGGCTTCGGACACAGCTTTCCTTGCCCTCAGGATCAATTCCTTCACCGAGAGCCCGCCATTGACATCACCTTTGAGCATCGTGACTGTATTGACGAACTCCGCTTCGTTTTCCTGTTTAAGGGCGGTAGTCCCTGTGATGATTGTACCCTCGCCGGTAAATTTATGAAGTAGCCCCATCCAACAAGCGGTTAGAATAATGAAGAGGCGCAAATCAGACCCGTTACTCATACCGATCAAACGGTCCTGCAATCGTCCGTCAAGTTTTAATTCAACATTGCCGGGATTCCCTTCGCTATGCTTAGCGCCATCTTCGTAATCATAGGGAATCACAGTCTTCGCCGGATCGCCGGACAACGTTTGCAGCCAATAATCCCGTTCTTTATTATAATGGCTGGCCTTCAGGGCCACATCACTGGTTACATGTATATTCTGTTGAATGTTGTCCTCCTCGGTTTTCTAGTATTCCTGGTTCATTTTGTCTAAAAAGCGAAATCCTCTTCGCCCCCCAGCGCCGGCGTCGATACATCGACTTTCCGAATAGGCGCCGGTGTCACATGAATATCCACTCCGATCTCCTGCGCCAACTCCTGAACAATCGTTCCCGGAGGATTGAATTCCAGATCCTTCAAAGCCTGCTCTCTGGTGATTTCCCCCTCGCGAATCAATCGTGAGTACTCAGTGTGATAAACAGAATACCCCATTTTTTTCAAATCCATATAAGTGTTGAGCCAGATCATCCGGCAGTTGGTGGTACGCCTGGGATAATTGGATTCCTGAGGTTGCCAGTCAAAGCGGCGCCGGCATTCTTCCCTCAATAGATGCTTATCTGTTTTGTAAAATTGAAACACAAAAAAAGGTAGCACCAAAATCCGGTCATCCTGCCGCGGATGTTCCAGATCGTTTCGACTCTCAAAAATTTTTTGCTTCCCAAGGTAGTCGTACTTGCGTGTCAATTCATTGAAAAAATCCCGATCCCTGGACATCACCGCCATCATATTCTCAAATCGCCGACGTCCGGTTTCTTTGTCGCCGATCAAGTCCGCTTGCCCTTTGGAATATCCGTTGACCACCAGAGGAATGTCAAACCGGCACGCCAATTCAATGGCATTGAGATACAACATATTACCGCAGATATAGCAAGCGCTGGTGTCTTCCAGATAATTGGCATTCAAATACTTCCAGAGTTTTTTCATAAATGGCATATCATATTGCCAAAAAATGAGGTCCACATTCAATTGCCGGCATAGTTTCCTGACATTTTCAGTGGCAGCGGCGTTTTCATAACCATGATCATTGTGATAGACAAGAGGTCTCAGGCCATACGTCTCGACCAATTTAATGAGGGCATAACTGCTGTCCACTCCTCCACTGGCGGGAACCAACACATCGTATTTTCTCGACCGGTCCTTCCAGCGTGAGAGAACTGTTATTAGATCTTCTTCATCGGAAAAACATCCGTTTGAGGAGGCTTTTTCTTGCAAGCGCTCCCTGCATAAATTACACACGCCCTCTTTATCAAATCCAATTCCCGGGTATGACTCAGGCAATACACATTTAGAACACAAAACCATTTATCGCTCTCCTTTTTGGCCTTACTTTAGAATTCGAAATCACCATCTTCATCAGGCAATGGAGCCATCACAGCCAGAT
This sequence comes from uncultured Clostridia bacterium, assembly GCA_964491915.1. GTDB lineage: Bacteria > Acidobacteriota > Aminicenantia > UBA2199 > UBA2199 > JAHELQ01. The sequence goes on along the minus strand of CAZBHS010000003.1, from coordinate 126,785 downwards.
CTTGGACGGCCCGGCATTCAATGATGGGTTGCCCTTTTTTTGAAAATTCCATCAATGGGGGAACCGCATTTTTGTGGAGCCCCTGCCAGCGTTCATCCGCCCGGAACACATCTTTTAGGGAATACGGGTTGGGGATTCCCAATTTTTCCAGATGCTGGACAAAACGGTTGAGCCTCTGATAAATGATCTCCCGCTGTGGTTGAGTATCGAGGTACCAGGTCTGCACCACCAGCATGTCCGAGGCCCATTCGGGGTAGAGCAATCTGTGGGGGTTGTTTTTGTTCCATTCGGCTGATCCTGGTTGTTGAGACAAAAAATACCAGAACGGGGTCCCTTCAGCATCATAAATAAAATCTTTGCACTCCTCGATCACATCCAGTGTTTGCAAAAAATCTTCCTCGGTTTCCCCCGGATGCCCAATAAGCCATAAAGTGGAAGTCTTGATTCCGGCCGAAGCCAGGCTCACCAACGCATCCTTGATTTGCTGGACAGTGATTCTCTTTCCCATGATATCCAGAACCCGCTGCGAACCGCTCTCCATTCCCAACCGCGCTCTGTAATAACCGCCCCTGCGCCAACGCATTGTATTCTCGCGATCACACACATGCCGGTCCGCCCGCAAGCAGCCATCCCAATAGATTGGGATTTCTTCCTCCATCATGGCGGTCGCCACTTCGTCCATCACCGGGTTGAGTAACGAATCGCACATATAAAACAATTGGAAGCGTTGCCGTCTGGACAATTGCCGCAATTCCCCGACAATGTGGCGACCGCTTTTTTTCCTGTACTTTCCCCATTGTATGGTTTCACTGCAAAAGCTGCATTGAAAGGGGCAACTACGCGATGTATAAGATGACATGGTGGAATATCGATCGCAAGCGAAACCGGAAAAGTCCGGTAGCGGAGCATCCTTCAAATCGAGGCTCCGTTCACCCAAATCAGCGATTGTAAAGACGTTCCGGTCAGCGGGCAATTCTCCGTCGCAAAACCGCAGGAACAATTGCTCTCCCTCGCCGATGATCACGGCGTCAAGCCATTCATCGCTATAGTTCAAAAAGCTATGGTAATTGGGAGTATCGATTGCCAATTGATCGGCGAACACTCCCCCGCCGACAACTATTTTTAAATTGGGATCGATCTCTTTTGCCAACTTCCCGGTAAACAGCGATGCGGGCAGAGTCCCGCTATACATCGATAAACCTAAAATCGTGGGTTTTTCCCTCTCGATAACCCTCTTGACCACTTCCTCCAATTGCATGAAGAATTGCGTAGCAAATCCTGATAACCGGTCGATTTGATTTAAATCAAATTCTGTATAAAATGTCTTAAAAACCAAATCTTTTACCAGCCGACGGTACAACTCCGGATCAACGGCGTTAAGATGAGCCATCAAATGATTGCGCAGCACATCCTGGGCAATACTGTGGAAGTTACCTTGCTTGCCTTTTGGAACACCCTCCAACAAAACCTTCATGTAATTGTCGTAATGAAGGCGCAGTGATTCATCGGTGTTCAGGTCCAGAGCCTCGACCGGATACCCATTCTCTCGCAAATAGGCTTTCAGGCAGGCCAACCCCACAGGCGGGATCAGGGGCATCCAAAAAGGACACAACAACAACAGTATTTTTTGATCGCTTCGATTCATCGTTTCCTCTTCTAAAGTCTAAAAGTCAAAATTGTCCAGGTCGTCGGGTAAGATATTAGAAACCTGCGCCTGGGATTCTTCTCCAGTCTGTATATCCTGCAACCGGAGATCATGATTTTCCAACACTTGCCTGAGAATATCCGTATAAAGCCGCATCATCTCAAGGACGGATGACCGTTTGTATAGAGCTGTGGAGAATTGCTGGGTCATCGTAAAAATCTCCCCCATATCATAGGATTCAAGAATCAGACTGAATTTTGAGGTACTGCGCCGGTTTTCATAAGGGAGAATACAAAAATCCCCATTGTCATCATCTTGCCTATCTCCCTCTCCCAACGCTTCATGGGTTTGGAATACCACATCGAACAGAGGGTTGGTATCGGTTTGCCGCGACAATCCCAGCCGCCGCACCAGTTCGTCGAACGGATAGTCTTGATTGTCGAAAGCCGCGATGCAGCGAATCTTCACATCTTGAACAAATTCGGTAAATGTGTATTCCGGCGCCACATCGAGACGCAATGGTAAAATATTGACGAACATCCCGATTATCTGTTCCAGGTCCGCATGATTCCGCCCCGCCACCGGAACGCCGATGACGATATCCCTCTGCCCCGAATACCGGGCCAACAACACCGCGTACACCCCCGCCAACAACATGAAGGACGTAATCCCGTATTCCTTTGTGAAGCTGCGAATCATACCGGTGATTTCTTCATTTAATTCAAAGCTGAGGGTCTCCTCTTTCATGCCGAATCGTTTGGCCTGGGGGAAATCCACCGGCATGCGCTGCCGCGGGATATTTCCCGCATACAAATCGAACCAGTAATCGGATTGAAGTCCGACTTGCCAGAGGGAAAAATCCCGGTATTGGAGCTCCAACGGAGGCAACGGCCTGCGGTGGTACGCATCCAGAAACTCCTTTGACAACACCATCATCGACACCGCGTCGGCAATGATATGGTGCAGGTCGTAAAACAGAGCATAACGTTCGGGACCCAATCGCGCCAGCCGCACTCTCAAGAGGGGGGCTGCATCCAATTGAAAGGTGCGGATAAAATTTTCCAGAACCCCATCCATCGCTTGATCCTCGCCTATTAAAGAACATGTCTCCTGAATATCGACACACTCCACCGCGAAGTTTACGTTACGCCATACCCGCTGAACCGGTTGCCCATCGATAACAGTGAAGGTGGTGCGCAGAGTGTCGTGCCGCTTGATCAATACATCGAAGGCTTCCTGCAAGCGATTGATATCGAGTCTCCCTTCGATGACGCGGATGGTGGTCATATTGTAATCAGTGACATCCGCCCGCAATTGCGCCGCCACAAACATCCGTTCCTGAGCTTTGGATAGAGGGTAGTACTCCCGCTCTTCCACCGGCTCCACAGCCGCGAACACACCCTCATCCAGTTCATCGATCAACGCCGCTAGCAAACGCACTGTCGGCCGGTCGAACACATCCCTCAAAGGCACCTCCACACAAAATGCCTTTAACAAACGGGCGCACAGAGTGACCGCCGTAAGAGAGTGACCGCCAAGACTGAAGAAATCCTGATTCACTCCCACACAGTCCAGGTGAAATAAATCGCGCCAAATGCCAGCCAGCCTCTCCTCCGTTGGAGTTTGAGGGGGAGTGAACGATTCGTCCGGGGTATGGAGCGGATCCGGTAACGCGCGGGTGTCCACTTTGTTGTTTGCAGTCAGCGGGATACGCTCGATGGGGACGATATAGGCGGGGACAAAATAGTCTGGGCACGATGTCTTCAAAAAGTCCCGCAATTGCCGTTCGTCAACTTCAGTTGAAAGAACGATATACGCCACCAGAAAGAGTTCGCCGTCGCCCTTTCGGTTCCGGGCCAAGACAAGGCATTGTTCGATGTCGGGATGGCGGAGGAGTTCCAATTCAATCTCTTTCATCTCCACCCGGTTGCCGCGAATCTTCACCTGCCGGTCGCCGCGTCCCAGAAATTCAATAGCCCCGTCATCCAGCCACCTGCCGAAATCGCCGGTTTTATACACAATGTCATCTGGATTGTTGCCGAAGGGATTGGGAATGTAAGATTCAGCCGTGGCTTCAGGATTGTTGAGATAACCGAGAGTCCGGTACGGAGTGCGAATATAAATCTCGCCTTTGGCGCCGGCGGCGCAAATACGGTCGTCGCCATCCAAAATAATAATGCGTGTATTACTGATGGGCGCCCCAATGGGAAGCCTCTCCCGTTTTGAGTCTTCCGGCTTGATAAAATAGAATGTTTTTAATAACGTAGTCTCGGAAGGGCCATACATGTTCACCAGCCGAACCCGGTCTCCGATGCGATCGAACCAATGCCTCAAATCGTGAGGGCGCAATTCCTCGCCCGCCAATAAAACAGTGTGAAGGGCGGGATAAGACTGATGATTCATCAATTCGTCATTCAGAACTTTGAACAAACTGGGAGTGCAATGAATGAGCTGAATCTCCCGCTCTTCCACCCAGGCGCGCAAACGCTTGCCGTTGAGAATTGTATCTCGATCAGGCGGAATACAAATGGCGCCGCCGCGACTCAGAGGAACGAAAAAATCCCGCAACGACGCGTCAAACGCCGGCGAGGTGAGGTGGGCTACCGACCAGTCATCTTCCACTCCGAAACTACGAATCTCCCAATCTATAAAATGGGCCAGACTACTATGTTTGCCGACGATCCCTTTGGGATTTCCAGTGGTGCCGGAAGTAAAATAAATATAGAGGGGATCGTTTTTCTGGATATCCGGTAATAGTTGGTTTCCGACACCGCTAGATCCTTCAAACAGGCCTGCCTCCGTTTCAATGAAGCGAATCTGATTGCCGGCCGGCAGATTCATCCCTACCAACCGCCGGCGATTCTTCCCATCGACAAACAGGGTGCACGAACCGACAATCCGCAGCATGGCGGCGATCCGCTTGTCCGGGTATGTGGAATCCAGCGGCATAAACACACACCCATATCGCATAATTCCCAGTAAAGCAGCAATCAATTCCACCCTGTCATCGACGAATATGGCACAGACAGTTCCGCGCGACACACTGTCACGTTCCAATCTCCCGGCCACAGCGGAGGCCATGAGGTCCAGATCCCTATAGGTCAACCTATGTGCGCCGGCATCTATAGCGACACGCTCCGGGAAAGCGGCAAACGCATCAGCCAGTCGGTGGTGTAAAAGTCTCAATTGTTTCATTCCATTTCTTCCAGATCATCGTTAAAGTCGTTCATCATTTGCCGGGACACGCCTAAGGACAAATCGACGGCGGAGATAAGAATCGAAGGCTCGCTCCCCACAATCTCCAGAATTTGCCGCATGCTTTTCGCCATCCGCTCCATGGTTTCAGGGGCGAAGAGCGCGCGGCAATAGTTCAAGCGCAGATGAAGCCCCTTATCCAATTCATAAGCCTCCAGCTTAAAATCATACTTGGCATTGACCCAGGGAAGTTCAAAGGATTTGAGCTGCAAATCCCCCACTGCCAAGGCATCGGTTTTGCGATCCAACATGTTGAACATTGTATCGAAGACAAGATTGCCATTCTGATTGCGTTCGCCCCCAAGATCCGCCACGATTTCCTCGAACTGAACATCCTGATTCTGAAACGCCGCCAACGTTGACTCCCTGACCTCCGCCAGGAACTTGACAAAGGATTTATCGCCGCGAGGGAACGAGCGAATCACCAGAGTATTGACAAACATACCGATGATGCGGTTGAGCTCCGCTTGCGGACGACCGGCCACCGGTGTGCCCACCAGGATATCTCCTGCTCCGGTGTATTTTTCCAGCAACACATTGTAAGCGGCTAACAGAGTCATAAATAGGGTGGCACCGGTTTTCGCCGACAATCGCTTCAGGGCCAGAGTCGTGTGTTCATCCAGGTCGAAGGGAATGGAAGCTCCCCTGTAGTCCCGTTGTTCCGGTCGGGGAAAATCTGTGGGGAAATCCAACGCCGGCAATGGGGCGTTTAATACGTCCCGCCAATATTGCCGCTGCTTCTCCATGGCTTCCGAATCGATTCGCCGCTGCTGCCAGCAGGCGAAGTCGCGGTATTGAAGCGCCAGGGGTTCTTGAGTGTCCCCTCTGTACAATTGCAAAAATTCTTCCACAAACACTTTATCAGATAAATCGTCGGTTACCAGATGATGCATATCCGTCATCAGAATATGACGACGATCATTAATTTTTATCAACCGGGCTCTAATATAGACTGGGACCTCCAATTCAAACGGCCGGACAAACGTCTCCATCTCAGCCTCGATTGCGGCTTCGCTTCCCTCGACAAACTCTATCTCAAAATTCACATCGCCGGGGTCATGGATCCGTTGCACCGGTTCATCCCCCCGCATCACCATCGAAGTGCGCAAACTCTCATGCCGCTTTATGAGTCCATGGAAAGCCGACTGTAAACGTTCCCTATCGAGCGGGCCTTCCATGAGCACCAATTGGGTTTCATTGTAACCGATAGCGGAGGGCTCCAACCGTTGCAGGAAATAGAGCCGGCGTTGAGCCGAAGATAGGGGGTACGCGTCCCGGTCGTCCACCGGAGTGATGGTATCGTAGGCCTCTTTCATCGAATCCTGAATATAATCCGCCAATTCCAGAATAGTCGGATGGTTGAAAAACGCCGCCAATGGTATTTTCACCTGAAATTCCTTGTGAAGGCGCGACAGAAAATTGATGGCCCGCAATGAATCGCCGCCCAATTCGAAGAAGTCATCGTTGATGCCTATTTTTTCAAATCCGAAATAGTGGCGCCAGGTATCCGCCAATGTCCGCTGCATTTGCGTTTGCGGCTCCGAGTAATCCCGGGATAGTTCCGGCCTGTCATATCCAGTCGGTTCCGCCGCGTCTTCCCGCAATGTCTGCATGATACCGGATTCCTCGTCGGCGGCATTGCGTAGACGCGCTTCCATCACATCGATATCGATGGAAGAGATGGCGATGTGCGATTCGTTTTCCGACAGGGCGCGGCGGAAGATATCGATCCCCTCTTCAATGGAAACACCATTCTCCAGAGCCACATTCACCCGCCCCGCGACTTTTTTGGCCGCCTCGGCCGCTTGCCCCACTTCCCGCCACGAATTCCAATCGATCGCCATATGAAAGCCGTTGCTCCGGTTTTGTTTATATAGAGCGAAAGCATCCAGAAAAGCGTTGGCGGAACAATGGGCCGCCTGACCGAATCCCGGCAAGTGGGAAGCCAGGGATGAAAAGTAGACCGTCACATCCGGTTCGATTCCCCGCTCCGCCAACACCCGGTCAAACACCAGAGTGCCGTTCACTTTTGGAGCCAGTACATCTTCGCTCATGCGGCGGGTGCGGCGATGGATCACCGCTCCGTCAGGAACACCCGCCAAATGGAGAATGCCGTCGATCCTTCCATATGTCTCAATCGCCAGGTCCACCAATTGCGCCACCTCTGTTTGGTCGGCAATATCCAATTTTCTGACCATCACATCCTTCGCTTGCCGGCGAATCGCCTCCAGTTTCAGCTCTTTTTCCGTCAATGTACGAGGCGACGCCGCGCAACACGGCGTAGCGGTCCGGGCCAACATTAACGCGCTGTCCGCGGCTTCATGAGCCAACGCTTCGCCGGGCCTGGATTCAACCTTCTGGAATCCGGCATCCAAAATCGCCCTCTTCCAGGTTTCCACACTCATCAAGGGGGAATGAGGCCGTAAATTCGTATCGGTAAAATACCACCAGCCATCGGTCAACCCCCATATCATATCGTCCCAGGGTTGAGGATCGGTGTTTTCAATGATCGCCAACATCCCGCCGGGAACCAATAGAGATTTTAGATTCCCAAGGGTACCGATCACATCGGCGGTGGCGTGGACAACATTGAGTCCCACCACAACATCAAAGCTGGAAGGCTCGAATCCCTGTATCGACGGATCTTTTGAAATATCCAGAACAGAAAATTCCATAAAATCGCGCCCTTCCCCAGCGGCCCGGTCTTTCGCTTCCTGGACAAACGTAGAGCCAAGATCGCTAAAATAATAGTGCACAAATTCTTTTTCCAGGTGAGGTAGCAGCATACCGGTCAATTGTCCATGACCGCCACCCACCTCCAGGATTCTCAGCTTTTGGTCGCCCGCCATGGTCTGGGCGGCCTGTTTCAATAACTCGCCCAACATTTCTCCATGCAAACGGGTAAACGAATGACCGGCGATACTGGAGCCGGCTTCTTCCATCAGTCGAGAATCCCCGCCGGGATAGATCACGGACAATCCGTCGGTTTTCCCGGTGAGCACGTCCTCGTACCTGGACGCGCAATGTTTCAACAACCGGAACATCCCTTTGAACGTAGGATATTCGCCGGATAACCGTTCCTCCATCATGGCCGGGTCTTCTTCGGTTTTGGAATTCTCGTTATGAATGATTTCATCCCGGTAACGAACGAGATTCTCCAGGAGGCGTTTGTATTTTCCCAAAATCTCCGGGGAAGCCAATGATATCCCCGACCGGGAGAGGGTTGAATCAATCAAGGCGGCGCAATACATCCGGGCCTTTTCGATAAGCCCCGGATACCGGGCCAAGCCTTTGATATCAAGTTCTTCAATCAATTCTTTTTCGCGGGTGTCAAGGTCGTTGTCTCCCCTACCCCTATGGGTGAGAATCAGAGTCGCTTGCAGAGTTTCCGCCAGATAACGGGCCAATTCCAGACCGACGCCCCCCATACCTCCGGGCAAGAGATAGACACCTTTTTTCTTCAGGTGTTTCGGAATTTCTTCCCGGCACGCTTCAAAGCGGGTCGGTAAGAACGTATGAATCCAGCGTCGTCCCGCCCGGTAAGCTACCAACGGCTCATCCGTATCCAGTCCCAATTCCGCCAGGACCACATCAACGAGACGGGCCTGTCCTACGGGATCTTCAGTAGCCTCGATATCAATATTGCGGCACTTCATATGCGGGTATTCCAGAGGAACGACCCGAAGCGCCCCGGCAACCAAAGCCTGGCCGGGATTTTTTATATCGCCGCCGGTCACTTCATGGCTAGCGTCTGTGATGATAGAGATATTGACGGGATTTTGCCCGCCGGTATTGCCGATGTCGCGAACAAGATCAATCAGATTGTGGAAGTTACGTTCAATGGTTCCTTCGATTGAACCGTCTGTATCATTGCCGATACCCCGGCAATACACAATGCTGGCCGGAAGATTGCCCTCAACCAGTTGGAAGCTCTCTCCACAGCCAACCAGCGAAACCGGAAGATTCAGCTCTTCCAGGCGACCGGCAATCCGTTTTCCAATACCGAACCCATCCTCGAACACCAACCACGGTCCTTTGTCGTCGAGATTTCCAATTTCCATCAGCGAATTCTTGACCCGCTTCCAGGAGGGCAAATAGAACCAATCGGCGGGATCTTGACTACCGCGCCCCGGATCCATAGCCGAAGCGTTGATTTTTCCCTCTTTCAACGCGGTAGTGTCCAGTGTGTAGGTTTGCCTCTGGAAAGGATATGTGGGAAGCGGAATCCGGCAAAACTCTTGATCGCCGGTAAACGCCTTCCAATCGATAGGAACACCCCATGTCCATAGAGTGGCGATCCGCTCCAGAAAGAAGCGGTCGTCGTCCGCCTCCTTTTTAGGATGACGCACCAAATCGGTAGCCAGACGCTCCTGCGCCATCCCGGGATGTTGGCGGGCGAACGATGTGAGGCTCCGTCCGGGCCCCACCTCGACGAAGATCGCGTCGTCGATATCCAATAAAGGTTTGAGGCCGTCGGAAAAGCGGACCGGTTGCCGCAAATGGGTGAGCCAGTAATCGGGATTGGAGGCCTCCCCAACAGTGATCCATCCACCGGTAAGATTCGAGACATACGGTATGTGAGGCCGTTTGAAATTGATCGTCGCCATCCCATCACGGTAGTCTGCCAGCATCGGTTCCATCATGCGGCTATGGGCGGCATGGGAGCTATGCAAATGCCTGGGCTCCACTCCCCCGGCCTCTAAAATCCGGGCAAAGCGTTCGACCGCCTCTTTGGGACCGGAAACGACACAAGATTGCGGTGCGTTTACCAATGATAGATCAAGATCCGCCGGTAAAATGGAGAGAATCCGCTCCTCGGTCAATGGCACCCCGAGCATTGCCCCTTCGGGCATCGACTGCATCAAACGCGCCCGTAGCGCTACCATGCGCAGTCCCTCTTCCAATGTCACCACACCGGAGATACAGGCGGCGGCATATTCCCCGAGACTATGCCCTATCATAGCGTAAGGCTTGACGCCCCACGCCATCAATAATTGAGCGAGAGCATACTCGAATGCGAACAACAGCGGTTGAGCCGCTCCAGTATCGTCGATGTGGAACGAAGGATCAATAGTGGCGGCTCCATCGCGTTCTCCGGGGTAGAGTAACTCTTTGAGATCATACCCCAGATAAGATTTCAATAATTCGAGACAATGGTCCAAATGCCGGCGAAAAACCGGCTCGGTCTTGTAGAGACCAAGGCCCATATCCCGGTACTGAGTGCCGGCTCCGGGAAATAGAAAAATCACCGGTCTCTCGGTATCGCCGGCGTTGAAATAATCCCCTCCGGCTGAAGCGACGGCCCCCAACATCCGGCGCCCCTCGTCGATATCTCTGCAAACGGCAGCCCGCCGGTGTTCAAAATGCCGGCGTCCCACCTGCAACGTGAATGCCGTGTCGGCAATGGAGAGGGAAGGATTATTCTTTAAGAAGGCATGTAAATTCTCGCTGGCCGCATCCAGAGCTTTGGCGGTGCGGGCAGATACCGGTAGTAAAAAAAGATGACGATGTGATAGGCTTGATTTACGGAGGTTATTGTCGGGGGCCTCTTCCATGACCACATGGGCGTTGGTGCCGCCGATGCCGAATGAACTGACTCCAGCGCGCAAGGGACCGCCCGCCGCATTCCAGAGTGTGGGTTTGTCCACCACGTAAAAGGGACTGTTCTCAAAATCGATGCGGGGATTTGGAGCCTTATAATGCAATGTCGGAGGAATGAGCCGGTGATGAAGCGATAGCGCGGTTTTAATAAACCCCGTAACTCCGGCGGCGCTATCCAGATGGCCGATGTTACTCTTAACGGAACCGATACCGCAAATCCCCCGCTTCTCAGAGTTAAACGCTCTGATCAAAGCCTCGACCTCGATCGGATCGCCAAGGTCGGTGCCGGTGCCATGGGTTTCGATATAGGAAATACTCTCAGGTTCGACCTCTGCCACCCGGCAGGCCACCTTGATGGCCAAGCTCTGGCCTTCGGGCGCCGGAGCGGTGTAGCCGGCCTTATGGCACCCATCGTTGTTGACAGCAGTTCCCTTAACCATCGCGTAGATATAATCGCGGTCTTGCAGAGCCTCATCCAGGGGTTTGAGGAGAACCACCGCCACGCCGTTGCCTCCTACAGTACCTCTGGAGTCGGCGTCAAAGGGGCGGCAATGTCCGTCGGGGGAAAAAATCATCCCCTCCTGATAAAGATACCCGGTATTTCCAAAGGCGGAAATTTTTGAACCGCCAGCCAGCGCCATATCGCATTCTCCGTTCAACAAAGCCTGGCACGCCACATGAATGGCCACCAAAGAGGTAGAGCACGCCGTCTGAATCGTATAACTGGGACCCCGGAGGTTGAATTTGAACGAAAGTCGGGTGCATAAATAGTCCTTATCGGATAATTGGGCCGCGGCAAAATCTCCCAACGCCTGCCGCTGCGGCGATTGCATCACCAATGTCTCCCAGAATAGATTCCCCGAGGCTCCGGCATAAAGGCCGATGAGCCCTTCGTAGGCAAAGGGATCGTAACCGCCTTGCTCCAAAGCCTCCCATACGCACTCGTGAAACAAGCGTGCCTGGGGATCCATGAGTTCAGCCTCTTTCGGAGTATAACCAAAGAAGCGGGGGTCGAAGTCATCGCTGCCTTCCACCATAAACAGCGCGTTGACAAAATTGGGATCCTTCATCACATGATCGGGCACCCCTGCCTCTTTCAATTGTTCAGGGGTAAAAAAGGAGATTCCTTCAATACCGTCGCGTAGTAGATTCCAGAACTCGTCGATAGAATTCGCGCCTGGGAAACGCCCCGACATGCCGATGACGGCGATTTCGAGACCGGTTCGATGTTCCTGGTTGGTTGATTGTTCAGTCATTTTATCGTTGTCTTCTCTTATTTTTTTGTTGTGAGCGTCTGTCGCGGGCTCGAGCCAACGCGTCGCTCCGGTCGGTTTCCGGCTGCCGGGTTTCTGATTTTTCTTTTGCCTGCAACTGCTTCAAAAAGCGGACAAAGGATTTAATCGTAAGGTGCTCGTACATGGCCACCACTGGAATATCCCGTTGTAACCGCTCCTTGAGGATCCGGTTCAATTGAATGACCGCCAGGGAATTACCCCCAAGGTCGAAAAAATTCTCGTTCACCCCGATCCGTTCCAATTGGAGTATCTGCTTCCAGACCGAAGCGACTGTTTCTTCCAATTCTGTGGAGGGAGCGACAAATTCAACGTCGTCGCGGGACAGGGCTCCGGGCGCCGGTAGCCTGCTCCGGTCAACTTTTCCGTTTGGATTCAACGGCATCCGCTCCAATTGGATGAAGTATCCGGGAATCATGAATGGAGGTAGCTTTTTAGAAATGAACGATCTTAATTTTGCCTCTGAGAGACGCTCTGCCGCCACCAAATAAGCTGCCAGATATTTTTTTTGTCTCTCCTCGACTCCAGCCATCACCACAACCTGCTGAACCTGAGGATAGCCGGCGAGGCAGCGCTCGATCTCCCCCAACTCCACGCGGAACCCATCAATTTGGACCTGATAGTCCTTTCGCCCCAGAAATTGGATATCGCCGTCGGCAAGGAAGCGGGCGATGTCGCCGGTTTTATAAATACGGCCCCCGTCACAAAAGGGATCCGGTACAAACTGTTCTTTTGTCAATTGTTCTTGCTTTATATATCCACGGGCAACCCCTTCGCCGCCGATACACAATTCGCCGGCAACACCGATAGATTGCAGCTCCCCTGAATTGTCGAGGGTATAGACTCGGGCATTGTTAACCGGAACGCCGATGGTGATGGGCTCTTGCCCGGTCAATTCTTTGTATGTGGCATACGTCGTGGCTTCAGTCGGTCCATAGAGGTTGTAAATTTTGGCGCCGGTTACGGAGCGCAAACGCTCGAATAAATCTTGCGAAAACGGTTCTGCTCCGGCAAGCACAAGACGGACCCCTTTCAAACAGTCGCGCCGCCGTTGATCTCCAATCAATAACTGCAAATTAGAGGGAGTCGCCTGGAAGATCGAGATACAACGGGACCGCAAAATCCCGGCAGTGGCATCCGTATGCAATTGTTGCTGAAAATTGCCGATAACGACCTTTTGCCCGTTAATCAACGGAGCGAAGATCTCCGTCCCCGACATATCAAAGGTAAGGGTGAAGAGCGACAAAACACTATCATCCTCTTCAAACCCCAGGTTGTCGATCATGGCGCAAGCGAAATTCACCAACGACCGGTGCTCCACCACCACCCCCTTGGGCACGCCCGTAGTACCCGAAGTAAACATCACATAAGCCGCATCCCCAGGAGACAAAACCGGAAGCTCTACCTCGCCCCCGAGAGAAACCGCGTCCACAATGTCCACCGGGTCCACAAAGTCCACAGCGTCCACATCATCGGTCAACACCACTCCAATATCGCAGGCTTCAATAATATGCCGCATCCTCTCTTCGGGAAATTGAGAAGAAAGCGGCACATAAGCGGCCCCCGCCTTGAGAATGGCGTAGACACCCATCGCCAACTCCAACGAACGGTCCGCCAGGAGTCCTACGTAAGAGCCGACGCCGACGCCGGCCTCGCGAATCATGGCGGCCGCGCCATCGGTGCGGACATCCAACTCACGATAGCTGAGATGCCGCTCTTCAAAGACAAAAGCGATCCTGTCGGGAGTTTTATTCACTTGCTCCCGAAAAAGTTGGACAATGGTTCTATCCAGAGGATACGCCCGACCGGTGTTATTAAAAACAGTCAATATTTTTTCTTTCTCATCGGGAGATATCACGCTCTTTTCGATGATTTCTTCGGTACGGTCGCCGGTTTCCACGATACGAGCGTCGGGATTCTGGGATAGCTCTTCCAATTGGGCGGTTGTCACAAAAGGCATTATTTCGGCGCCATCGTCGTGTTTGGGATCCGGCAACGCTTTTCGGTCGATTTTTCCATTCTCGTTGAGGGGCAGGAGGTCCATGATGGTGACCGTGGCAGGCACCATATAATCGGGCAATACCTGTTTGAGACTATTGCGGATCTCTGAGGGAGTCAGCGAATCTTTGGGCACCACATAGGCGCAGAGCATTTTCTCCCCGTTCTCGTCTTCTCGGTCGATGACAGTGGCTTCACGCGCCAACCCCAGAGTCAAGAGCCGGTTCTCGATCTCACCCAGCTCAATTCTGAAACCGCGAATCTTTACCTGATAGTCTTTACGACCGAAGAAATCGATGGAGCCATCCGACAACCACCGCCCCAGATCGCCGGTTTTGTACAAACGTACTCCAGAAACGTCCGAGAATGGATCCACATCGAACACTTCCCCGGTTTTTTCATGGTCATTGACATAACCGCGACCCACGCCGACCCCGGACACCCAGATCTCGCCCTTGATGCCGATGGGGCACAAGCGGCCGCGGGGATCCACGATATAAATCGTCATATTCTGAACCGGTTTTCCCACCGGAACCCGCTCCCCTTCGACTGGGCGGTCCATTATATAATGGGTGATTTCATCCGCCGCTTCGGTGGGACCATACGCGTTGACCATTTTGATATGAGGATATCCGGCGAACCACCGCTGGACAAGATTCGGTTTGACAACTTCTCCCGTTACCAACAAATACTGCAAATGAGGAAATTGCCGGGGCCTGTCCCCTAATGTATCCAACATCACCGACAGATACGACGGCACCACTTCGAGGATGGTGATGCCGTCATCCTCCACTCGCTCCATCAAACTTTCGGGATCCAACACCAGATGATTGAGATAAATGACGGTGCATCCGCCTTTGACCAGGGCCGCAAAAAATTGCCAGATGGAGATATCAAACGTGTGGGACGCGTTCTGGGCCAGGATGGAATGTTCGTCGATATCCAGATCGTTGATCTTGGCAAACATGTGATTAGTCATACCAATTTGCTCTACCATCGCGCCCTTGGGTTTGCCGGTGGAGCCGGAAGTGTAGAACACATAGGCCGTCGAGTTTACATCCACCGCCGGCGATTGGCTGGATACTTCCCGTTGCAATACCTCAGCGGTTATTCGTAAGAGGGTTCCATTGTAAGCATTTGCTAATTCATCAGGAACCAGACTGTCCACCGACACCAGGAAGCGGCAGTGGGCGTCGTCCGTCACTTCCATAATCCGCTGGTATGGATGGCGGGAATCGAATGGGATGTAAGCGACGCCGATATCCCAGGCCGCCAGGATAGCCATCGCCATCTCGACGGAACGGTCCAACAACACTCCCAGCAATTGACCGCTTCTCATACCGTTCTCGACATACCAGGAAGATATGGAGCGAGCTCCGTGTACCAATTCGCCATAAGTCACCATCCGGTCCTGGCAGATCATCGCCGGACGGTTCCGGTTCGTTTCAGCCTGTTGTCGAATCAAGTCCCAGATCGTTCGCTCTGTGGGGAAATCAACTTTATTATCATTAAAACGGTTCACTATTATATCTTTTTCTTCGTCGGTCAAAAAATCAATGCTCGCCAGCTTTTCCTCCGGGCGCGCCAGCGCTTGTTTCAATAGCATCAAGAAATGATTGAGTAAACGCCGGGCCGTATCATCTTTGAACAATGCCACTGAATATTCAAGATTCAAGACCAGGCCTTCGCCTTCCTCCAAAACATTAAAAACCAAATCAAACTTTGAAACCCGTGACTCTTGCTCCAGAGCCTTGAAGATAGAATCTCCGGCATCGATATTCAGAAGTCCGATCACTTCGTAGACAAAATAATTGTCAAACAGAGGATTTCGGGAAGGATCACGTTTGATATCCAATTGCTCCACCAATTCCTCGAATTGGCATTCCTGATTTTCGAAGGCCTCGATTGATTTTCGCTTCATTGATCCCAGCAATTTGCTAAATCCATTTTTCAAGTCAACAATGTGTCTTATTGCCAGAGTATTGACAAAAATACCGATCATCTCCTGGCACTCCGCATGGGGGCGACCGGCCACCGGAACACCGACCACCAGGTCGTTCTGCCCGCTAATACGGGCCAAAAACAGGTAATAAGCCGCTAGCAAAATCATAAATGTGGTAGCGCCGGTTTCCGCCGATAGTTTCTTCATTGACGCGACTTGTTCAGGAGGGACATTACGTTTAATCCCCCGCCCTTCATAATCATGCATAAAATGACGGGCGTAATCCGTTGGAAGAGTCAACGCGGGAATATCCCCTTGATATATTGACATCCAGTAGTCCAACTGGGCTTTTATAGCCGGACTCTTACTTTTCGCCTGCTGCCAGAGGGCGTAATCACGGTATTGGTGCGTGATGGACGGAAGCTCTTCCCCATTGTATAAACGGGTGAATTCATCGATAAAGATCTGGAGTGAAACCGCGTCTGTAATGGAATGATGCATATCGATGATCATAATGGGACCTGAGCGCTCGGTCTCAGCGATCGCCGAACGGAAGAAAGGCGGTTTTGTCAGGTCGAAGGGACGTATGTAGTCCAGAATATGTTCGTCATGGACCGTCTTTTTCCCTTCCAGGATATCCAATGTGAATGTGACAGTCCCTTCAGGATGGACAACCTGCCTCGCTTCTCCCTCAATCTGGACTATCGAGGTTCTCAAGGATTCATGCCGCTCGATCAACTTCTGGTAGGTCGCTTCAATCCGCTCTTTATCTACTTTTCCTTCAATAGCCACACAGAGAGTCTCATTGTAGGCCACACTGTCAAGCTCCATCTGTTGAAGGACATACAAACGTTTCTGGGCTGAGGAGAGAGGATAGTGATCCATATCCGGGGCTTTGGGAATAGCTTGATAATTATTGTTGGGATTGGAATCGATTAACGCCGCCAGTTTGGAGACCGTCGGACGGGCGAACATTTCATGGATTGGAATTTCTCTCCCCAGGAGGCGGTGAATTTTCGAGAGGGCTGTCAAGGCCTTGAGAGAATCGCCACCCAACTCGAAGAAATCGTCGTTGACCCCTATCTCGCTATATCCGAATACCTCCGACCACACACCGGCGATAGCCTGTTCGGTTTTTTGTCTCGGCGCCACGTAATCCCCAAGAATGCCGGGCCGTCTCTTTACCGGAGATATCGGTTTTGTCTCCGCTGAATCCGCGTCATCCAGAAGCCGCAAGCGAATCCATTGCTTGATGCGCTCTTCCAATCCCCCGCCGGTAGAAATCACCACTTCGCTAAGACCGCCGGCCAGGATACGTTCGATCGCGCTCACCGCTTGCTCCGGTTCCAACGCGTCCCAATTGACAATATACCAGGGGTATTTACTGAAAAGGTTCATATAGCGTCCAAACGCATCCACCCAGGCGTTCGCCGCCGCATAGCAGAAGAAATGAATGCCTCCCAGAACCGACGCGATGGAAGAGGTCAGCCAGCAAAAGTCGAGACTCCGCTTTTTAAAAATCTTTTCCAACGCCAGGGAACCATCCCTCTTGGCCTGGAATTGCTTGTCGCACATTTCGGTCGAAAGATCCATGACGCTGGCGATCGACTCCCCATCGACAATTCCGGCAAAATGAAACACACCGTCAAACGAACCGAATCGTTCCTCGGCAACGGTCACCACCGCCTGCAAGCGGGTATAGTCGGCAACATCCGCCGCAAAATACTGCACAGCCCCCGGCAATGCTTCCAATTCCCTGAGCCGCGCGACTTTTTTGTTTACCTCTCCATCCTGTCCTTCACGTATTTGGCCGCGCCCAACGATTACCAGGCGGGCATGGTAGCGGGAAAGTAGATACCGGCAAACTTCATAGCCGATATTCCCCAACCCGCCGGTTACAAGATACACACCCTCCCGCTTCAATAGCGATTGAGCGTTCTCAGGCTCCTCTAACCGCGCCTGCTCGTAGTGTAATTGCCAGCGATGACTGTCGCGAAGAGCGATCGTTTCGCCGGAATCCGATTTTCTGAATTCTTTTACCAAATGTTCGATACAGACAGGGGAAACCACATCGATATGGCGGCAACGGACACCGGGCGCCTCCTGGGGAATAACCTTTGCAGCGCCGATAGCCAGAGCGTTATCCGGATGGATCGCCTCTTTCCCCGTTACATCGAACACATTGAACGTAATTAAAGACAAACAAACATCACATTTAACGACAAATGGCGGCAATGACTTCGAGATTTCCAATAAATGGGAAAAATAGTCTCGATATTCAGCGTTCTCAGGTACAATATAGACGATATTGCCGATGGAAGCCTCGCGCTGTTCAAGATCGGAAAAGCACAGAGCGATGGCCCCCGGCTCGAAGGGATCGACAATCGTTGCCTTTTCCCCAAAATTCTCTTTGAGTTGGGAAGCGAGAAGAACTTCATACCCGCCGGATGAGGCGAAAACGATAACGTCGGAATCACCGGATTCTTTCCGTTGGACCGCGGCTTTCAACGGTTGGCGGCGCCATTGGGGAATATAAAACCAATCTTCCAATTGAGAACCGCGGGTTGATTTCGTCTGGTTGACAGCCGCCTGCATATTGGATGAATCCACCGGATAATACTGCTTGTTGAATGGATAAGAAGGAAGGGATATTCTCTGAACCTGATGATAGCGGTTGAATTGCCGCCAATCAACCGCAAGCCCCGCCTGCCATAAATAACCCAGGCGGTGAAGCAGATAATCATCGGCTCCCCGGTCATAACCCTCCGGGGGCAACAAATTGACAACCCGCGACGCCTGCTCATCATCGAGCCGGCGCATCAATAGAGAGCGTAAATCACGACCGGGTCCCACTTCAATATATACAGCGTCAGCCTGGCGAGTGATCGCGTCCAGACCTTCTGCAAACCGCACCGTTTGCCGCAAGTGCCGCACCCAATATTCGGGGTCGATGGCATCGTTTTCATCGATCCACGTCCCGGTAACATTGGACACGTATGGGATCGAGGGCTTCCGAAGTTCGATCTTCCTCATCTCCTCTTCGAATTCCGCCATCACAGCGTCCATCATATGAGAATGCAATGGGTGGGAGTTGGGCAATCTCATACAGAAGATTTTTTTCTCTTTGAGGGTTTGCTCAAAGGCCTCCACAGCGCCGGTCCCACCCGCCACGATGCAGGACGGACCATTGTCGATCGCCAGAGAGAGACTATTGTCGAGCAGGGGCGACACATCTTCTTTCGAAAGCGGTACGCTGGTCATAGCGCCTCCAGGGAGTTCTTCAATGACGCGCCCCCGCGACGCCGTCAAGCGCATGGCGTCTTCCAGCGACATCACACCGGAGATACACGCGGCCACATATTCGCCGAAACTATAGCCGATCATGGCTGAGGGCCGGATACCCCACTCCATTAAAAGTTTTGCCAGGGAGTACTCGAGTACAAATATCAATGCTTGACCTGCCGGGAAAGAAGCGCATATTCCCTGGGAAGCGCAGGATTCGCCGGTCGGGAAAAGAATGGAGCGAATATCAAGTCCCATGATAGATTGGCTCAATCGGCCGCAATCATCTATTAAACTGCGGAACGCAGGCTCGGTTTCATAGAGCTCCCGGCCCATGTTTTGGTATTGTCCCCCCAGTCCCGGAAACAAGAACACCACCGGTGGCGCTGCTTGAGGCGCCGATCGGGAATCGTTTTTGGCGGGTTTATTTTTTAATAGTTCGACGGCATCCTCTGAACCTTTACAAACGACAAAACCGCGCTGATTAAAATGGCGACGACCAGCTTGAAGGGTGAACGCGATATTCCCGGCTTCGAGATCGCTCTGTTGCGTCAAGAACTCAGCCAAATTTGTGGTCAACGCATCGAGTTCTTCTTCGGATCGTGCGCTCAACGGAAAAAGATGATAGCGGCGATTGCCCCCCAATTGGGAATGCGACTCCAGACGTTCAGGTTCCGGGGCCTCTTCGAGAACCGCGTGGGCGTTTGTTCCGCCAATTCCAAAAGAGCTCACACCCGCCCGTCGTGGCAATACGCCGGAATTCCACCGCCGCAATTGGGAAACAACATAAAACGGCGATCCTTCAAAATCTATAGCGGGATTTGCGGTTTCAAAATGAAGGCTGGCGGGGATCATTCCATGACGAAGCGCCAGGCAGACTTTAATAAAACTCGCCACACCGGCCGCCGCGTCCAGATGGCCGATATTGGTTTTCACCGAACCGATACCGCATGTACCCGGCGTAACCGAATCAAACGCCAGAGTCAATCCTTGTATTTCAATCGGATCCCCAAGAGGCGTTCCAGTACCATGCGCCTCCACATAGCCAATGGCGCTCGCTTCCACCCCGGCGAAATCCAGAGCGGTACGAATCACCTCCGCCTGCCCGTCGGGTCCGGGCGCCGAATAACCGGCTCTACGGTTACCATCGTTATTGACGGCGGAACCTTTGATCACTGCGTAAATTTGATCCTTATCCTTTTGAGCCTGGGCAAGAGGTTTAAGCACCACCATTCCCACGCCGTCGCCGGAAGATGTGCCTCCAGCCGCGGCGTCAAACGCCCGGCAATGACCGTCCGGCGACTTGACCATCCCTTCTTGATACAAATACCCGCTTTTAGCCGGCAGTATAATCGACACACCTCCAGCCAGCGCCATATCGCAACGGCGGGACAACAGCCCCTGACACGCGGTGTCGATAGCCACCAACGAAGTGGAGCAAGCAGTTTGAACGGTTACCGCGGGTCCGGTGAGATTCAAGCGATACGCAACCAACGTCGCGAAGGAATTATTGTTTAAAGTGACCAATTCGAATTCCTCCGAAGGACTCGCCGCAGCATCCTTCTTCTGCATCAACCAGGGGAAATTTAAATTCCCGCCGGCGTACAAACCGATAGCGCCTTTATATTCATAGGGGTCGTATCCAGCGTCTTCCAACGCCTCCCACGAGCATTCGTGAACAAGCCTCACCTGTGGATCCATCCATTCCGCCTGGGCGGGAGTGTACCCAAAAAATTCAGGATCAAAATAATCGACACACTCCAGATATCCTTTGACGGGAACATACGAGGGGTTGTCGATCATCTCGCCGGGAACGCCGGATGCCAGCAATTCCTCTTTGGTAAAGCGGCGGACACATTCATCTCCATTGACGAGATTCTCCCAGAATTCCCGGATATTCGACGCTTCCGGAAGCCGAGCCGCCATGCCGATGCAGGCGATGTCATAACCCTGCCGCTCTACCGACCGGGTATCCTCGCTATCCACACCTTCCAGAGCCCCTGCCATCGCCGCCACCGTAGGATAGCGGAACAACATGAGCACAGGAATATCACGATGCAATGTTTCTTTCATTTTTCCTGCCACCCGGATGGCAATCAGAGAATTTCCTCCTAAATCGAAGAAATTATCGTGAATACCGATCTTGTCTCTTTTCAAAACGTCTTGCCAAACAGAAGCGATAATAGATTCCAGTCTCCTTACAGGAGCCGCGAATCCGCTTTTTTTGTTCAGAGAATCAGGATGCGGCAACGCATCATATTGAATCTTTCCCGACTCCGTTTTCGGCAATTCCTTAATTTGTAAAAAATGGTTGGGGATCATATAGAATGGCAATCGATCTTCCATATAATTGCGCAGTAAATCTTCAGGCACAGGCTCATCAGCTTTGATATAGGCGCACAACACCTGCCCGGCGCCCACCCCCTCTTTCACTGTAACTGCGGCTTCGCGGACCGCTTCATGCCTGAGCAGTAGAGCTTCGATCTCAGCCGGCTCGATGCGGAAACCCCGCACTTTCACCTGCCGGTCCATCCGTCCCGCCAATTGCAACGTCCCATCCGGGAGACGGCGAGCCACATCCCCGGTTTTGTAGATCAACGACCCGGGCTCGAAGGGATTCTCGACAAACCTCTCAACCGTCAATTCCGGCCGGTTCAGATAACCATCCGCCACACCGGTTCCCGCCAGACACAATTCTCCGTACACGCCGCGGGGCAACAAGCGGTTACGCTTGTCCACTATATATATAGACGTATTCCAGATGGGCTCGCCGGTTTTGATCACGCCGTCCTGTTCTTGATGCCGGTAAATGGTGGACAGCACAGACGCCTCGGTTACGCCGTATTCGTTGACGATTTCCAGATTGGGATTCTTTTGCCGCGCCGCCTCCAATAAGTATGGAGTGCAGGATTCTCCCGCCAATGTGACCGCTTGAAGCGACGCGGCGTCGGAGGGCGATAGAAAATCGATGATCACCTGGAACAGCGACGGCGCGCAAATAAAATGACTGACCCGTTGCCGGGCAATGGCGCCGGAGATCGCCTCCATCTCCAGTAGATCTTCTTCAGCGGGCATTATAATGCGCGAGCCTGAAATCAACGGAGTAAAAAAGCTGGTGACAAAGCCGTCGAACATCACGGGAAACAATTGCAACGCCCGATGTTCTTCATTCAACCCATAGGTCTCTTTGCGGAACAATAAGGTGTTCACCACATTATTGTGGCGAATAGCCACCCCCTTGGGAATTCCGGTGGAGCCGGACGTATAAATCACGTAAGCCCAATCTTCAGGCGCAGCTTTATCCAGGCATTCCACGCCCCCAACCCAGGACCGCTCCAAGTCCACAATGTCCCCAACACCCAAAACCAACTCGACACCACTATCCCCAATCATAGCGGCGGTCCGCTCAACCGGAGCGCCCGGCGCCAGCGGCAAATACGCGGCCCCACATCTCATAACCGCCGCCAATGCCACCGCCAATTCCAGCGACCGGGGCATCATGATGCCGACGATACAACCGGGACCGGCGCCTTTCGCTTTTAGAGCGGAGGCGACGCATTCCGCCCGCCGCCAATACTCGTTATAAGTGACATGATGATTGTCCCCTTCTTTATTCGAGACAAGGGACCGCCCCACCAAAGCGATAGAATCGGGTGTTAGCTCCGCTTGCCGGCCGATCAAGTCCGCCAGCGTCAGGTCTTTGGGGATATCATGCGTTGTATCGTTAAATGTATATAATAGATCTTTCTTTTCCACTTCAGACAACAATTGGATGGAGCCCAATTGTTTGTATGGTTGCCCCGCGATGGACTGGAGAATGGTGATATAGCGATCCAACAAGGCTCCCACTGACTGACGGTCGAACTGTCCTTCGTGAAACGCCACATTCAAATTGGCCCGTTCGCCGAGGGTGATTCCGATCGCCAACGCATAGTTGGTCATCTCGAACACCGAATAGGAATCCACCGATATATCGCCCGCCGCAAAATCCCGATGGTCCAATGGGTAGTTCTCGACGATCACAACTGTATCGAATAGAACGCTCGCCGTAGCCGGCGTGAATGAAGAAATCTCGACTAGAGGCGTGTGCTCCACAGGCTGCCGCGCCTGCAAATCCAATTGCACCCGCAATGCCGCCGCCAATTGAGGTTGGCTGTCGAGGATGGCCACCCGCAACGGCAATGTGTTGATACACATCCCCACCAATTGTTCGATTCCCTCGATATCGCCCGGCCGCCCGGACACGGCGGCGCCGAAGAGCACATCGTCCTGGCCGGTGGTGCGATGCAAAAGGATCCCCCAGGCAAGATAGAACAACGCCGCCGGAGTCAGCCGTTGGGTGGCGCACAACGCTTCGATCCGCCCCATCAAATCTCCGGGGATGTCCCGCGTAATATTCAACGGTTCAAGTTTGCCGCTCGAAGCATCCGGCCCATCGTGAACCAGGGTGGGTTCCGTCACACCATCGAGATAATTGCGCCAATACTCTTCCTCAGCGTCTTTATCGCGGTTCTCCAACCATTTTAAATAGTCCTTGAAAGGGATTTTGGCATGGATGACCGGTTCGCCTCCTTTGGCTAAATCGCGATATGCGGCGAAAAACTCTTTTAGCAGAATACCATTGCTCCAGCCGTCATAGAGAATATGATGATGGCACACCACCATCTGAAACCGTCCCTTTGCAAGAACAACCAGAGTCACCCGGAACGGAACCGATTGGAAATCGAAGCCCCTGTGGCGATCCATTAGTTTAAAAGCTTCCAAGGCATCGGGCGATTGGTCTTCAGATACATCCGACAGATCCTCTACAAAAAATTGGACAACACCTTGTTTCATCACCACCTGCAACGGATGGCTCACCCGTTCCCATTGAAATACCGTGCGAAGCGCGTCATTGGCTTCAGCCACGCGATTCCATGCGCTCTCTACACATTCATGATCCACCGGACCCGCGAGCCCCACACACAACTGACTGATATATTGAAGGCCTTCCGGCGCTTCCAGGGTGTGAAACAACATACCCTCTTGCATAGGAGTGCAACGCATTACATCCTGTATATTTTTTTTGTCCAACGTTTTCAATGTTCGCTCCTTAATTTTCGCACAAGTTTCAATTCGGAAAAATCGACATCTTCCATTTTGGGGACTTTAAATAATAATCCGATGATGTTGTCGCCCGGTCCCATGGTAAACTCCAACAACCCGGAGGGGATATAGGGATCGGACCAATGTATCTTAAAATTGTTTTTGTTCCAATGTTCCAGCGTGCCGCTAAATGAAGGCGTGCGAGGAAATCTCAAGGCGAGGTTTCCTCCATCCAGGCCGACATAAACATCCCCCGCTATATCGTCATGATAGGTTCCGGCCAATTTTTCGACCGGTAATGAGGCGGGACACGGTTGGGCAGGACGCTGAAACAATGCCGCTTCCATTTTTTGCCGCCATTCCGCTATCATGTTTTTCAGCTCCAGATAAACCGGGATCCAATCCTTCAATTCAGCATCCGGCTCGATATAATAGTCCATAATCCGGTTGGTAATGGAATCTAACAGCCCATCTTCTTCCTGGTTGATCATCACCGTCATCCCCAGCTTCAATTCCGGCACCATGATCACCAACGAAAAAAGACCGTCGATCTGACCGCCATGAGCGACAATTTTATGCTTTTTATAATCCTGGACAAACCACCCCAAACCGTAAGAGCAAAACATCGGTCTGGTATCTTCGAGTTGAGGTGGAGTATATGGCACATGAACCAACATTTGAGATTTGGTCAATTCATACACCATTCCCGGCGACAACAACTGCTTGCCGGCATAAGTTCCGCCGTTCAAAAACATCATCATATAATGGGCCATATCATTGACAGTGCTGTTAATGGACACAGCCGGCGCCATATTGTCGTAATTGCGGTATTCGACAGGTATAACCTTTCCACCCAAACGGGCGTGCGGAACGGCGGCGTTGCCGTCCTCTAAAATTCCTTTAATCGAAGTACTACTGCGATTCATGTCCAAAGGCTTCAAAATCCGCTTCCCGATAAACTCGAACCAACTCATACCTGTGACAGCGGGGATCAATTGGCCGGCCACCAAATAGGTCAGACTCTGATAGGCAAACCAACTTCTAAAGCCCATCACCGGCTTCACAAACCGGATCCGTCTCATGATCTCAGCCGAACTCAAATCCGACCCGTACCAGAACGTCCCGCCGGCAATCTCCGCCAGACCGCAGCGGTGGGTCAATAGGTCGCGAATGGTAATGGAGCGGGTGACATAGGGATCATACATTTTGAAGTCGGGAATATACTTCCGCACCGGAGCATCCCACTGGAGTTTCCCCTCTTCCACCAACATAGCCAACGCGGTTGTAGTGAAAGATTTGGAAATAGAAGCGATACCGAACATTGTATCGGCGTCCACGGCTTTCCCTTGCTCGAAGTCCCGGACACCATACCCCTTCGCCAAAACAATCTTGCCATCCTTCACAATGGAAATAGCCAGCCCCGGCGCTTCAAACGCTCCCATCCCCCGCTCTATATAACGATCCAAAGAAGGAACCGGAATATCAGCGGCAGTGATGGGCAATATAAAGCAAAAAAATAATAAAACGAGACAACAGTGTTTCATATTCACCTCCGACACCATGCCCTATCAATCGCCGGGATAATAACAATTGGAACATTTATGATGAAGATAATCCTCTTTGACGGTTTTTTCGAACGCGTCATAATCGATGTCCGACTGAGCCAACCGGGCCAACCGCTGGATGCTCTCCAGATCGTTCTTCAATTGTTCGAGATTCCTGACATCTCGCCCCACAACTTTTAAATGGGTCACCCCCACATCGAGCAACTCCTTGATTTTGCACAATCCGCAACCGCTGGCCCCCAATCCTGTGGAAGACTGTTGACGACCTTTTAATTGAATCGTTCCCCTGGCGTTTTCATCCCGCAACTGCCGAATCACTTTTAATGTCTCGCCGGTCTCGAGAAATGTCTCGGAGGATTCATCGACCCGTACGGTGCGATACGGGGCATAGCACATCGGCAGCATCTCTTCGCAATGAATCGTGTTACAATAAGCTCCTGAATAACTGCACAGGGAATTGAGAACAAACGCTTCATACTCCATGCCGTCATAGGCGTTCTCCCGGATACAGGCGGTAATATCCGCCACATCCGTTTTCCTGGGAAAAATGTAGCGGGAAATATCGAATTGACGGAAGAACGCGTGGGCTGAATGGTTGAGAGCGCCGGCTTCCCCGCTTAAATGAATGTTGCAATCGACATCGTGTTCTCTTAAATACAACACAAACGCCACATCCGCGATGATGAAGGTATCGATACCTAAATCCATGAGGCGGCGCATATTATCCAGTAACAATGGATATTGTTCAAGCGTATAAAAATGGGCATTCAACGTAATCTTCACCGGAACCCCGTAACGTTCGATCTTGCGCGACAAAATCTTCATGGAACTCAAAGCTGTGGACGTTCCGGTCACCAATAAAAATTCCCGCCGGTCGCCGGGCATTACGTTTACATACCGTCGCAGCCATTCAAATGGGATAAAACCGTGATAGAATTCTCCGGCTCCAGCCTCCACAAGAGGCTCGTAAAATTCATGATTGGGTAAGGGTGTAACAATTCTCATGGTAAAGTCCTGGTTTCTGCCTGGATTCAGGCTTGGGTTTATGATTAGATCAAGGGGAAAACACCAACCGGTCAATGCCTTCCGAAACAGCGTCCCGTAGATGCATGGGATTTCGCAGGCTTTGTCGGTTAAATCCGAACAGGGTATTTCCCCAACCGATAACATTCAGATGGGTGGGATACAAAAAGACAAACTCTTCACAATAGTTTGGACAATGGGTCACTTTTCTTTGGGCGGCGCGATTGTAATAACAACATTCGGCGAATAGCGGACAATAATGAGAGGTATTCATCTGGAAATAAGGGAAATGGAGACTGTGGTTGCCCGAAGGAATGAGGTTCGGCGAAAGATGGGCCTCGAATTCATAACGTTGAATGCCTAAACTTTTTAAAAATGCTCTGAAGTGCGGTTGGTTGAGACTGTTCTCAGCCAATCGTTTGGAGTAGCGCTCGCGACCGAATTGCCACTGCTGGCGCGGGTCCTTTTTACGTTTATTCAACAAACGGCCCAGTACCGGAGTCAATTGCAGTTCATTCCGGTAGATATAATGCGCGAGCCCCCAATCGTTGCACACCACCTCCACATTCCGTTCATTGTCCCGACTCCAATCATGAAGCCGATCCAGGAGCCCGGTATGCTGCCGAAGCTGGTCTTCCGCCACAAATGAAGTGCAAATGGTAACATCGAATCCTTCCTGCCGGGCCTTTCCCAATAAACATTCCAGTTGCTCCGGTTTGGGAAACAGGTGGCTACAGAATTCATTGCCGATATATAATCGCGATATAGGTTGCGCGAACAAGCCGTGCCCAATGAGACCGAGCTCTTCGAGCACCTCCTCCATCACAGTCATTAAAGATGAAGAACCGCAAAACCGGCGATACAACGCCGTACGACTCAGAGACAACGCCATGGTCCGCCCCCCGGCAATAGCTGCGAACGCGTCATTCTCGTCCGGGACCAGCCGCAGATCGTACCACTCTTCCAATTGTTCAGTATAGGTCGCATGAAAGCGGGTTTCCAATTTTCGCGGATACACCGGAAGATAATTTACAAAAGAATCCAACCGCAGAAGCATGTCCTCCGGATCCTCGAGAGTCCGATTTCGGGAAAAATCCAACATCGACGCGATTTCGTCGATGCGGTGAAAAAAAGATTGCGCCGCGTGTGAATTCTGGGAATTCAACTCTATAGAATAAATAAAAGAAAACTCATTATTGCGGGAATCCAGAATCGTGCTTTGCTTAAATTCGAACCGGTCAAAAGAATACTCTTTGTAATTAAAAACCAACAACAGAATATCCAGGGGGCCGGCCATCGGTCTGTCGTGTTCCAATGACAGTCTATATCCATCTATATTGAGGATACGGACAAAAGAATCATTCAAAAATCCTATCACCAATTGGGAAGGTATTGTCTGCAGTTGCGCGTTCATATTCTAAAATCTCCTCGCTCTACGACCGGGTGCATGGAGGCGGACAGGCTCCCGCCGTTGGAAAAAACCCATCAGGTATTGTGAAATTTTGTATCATTTTGTTGTTGGAAACCAAGTAAACACTATAACAAAGTTAAAATTTCGGGAAATAACCAAAATGGTTACTCGGTCGGCTTGCCGGTCTAAAGTTCGCCAAGCCTTAACATCAAAGTAAAACACCTATATTACGACAAGTAACAAATATTCGCCAATTGGGAAAATAGCGAACATTTTATTCGTAGCGATCGATCGACTTCCGGGTGAGCCGCATACCTTACAGATAAGTCTGCTTAGAACCAGACCCCCCAAATAATATTCTATGAGTAAATTACATTTTGCACGGAAAATTCCACAGAAAAAATTTGCACCCATTCACCGTCAACCGCTTCGTCATACACATACAACTTCTGAAACCGTAAATCCAACCGCGCCAGCAATAATTTATCAATGTGCGTATCGCCCACCGGCACATGTACCCCTAGAACAGAGATCCCCTCCCCCTCCTTCGCCACCTGTAAAAATAAGATCTCAAACGCCAGAAAGAACTCGATTTTTCGGTTATCGAGGTCAAGATACTTCAAAGCGGTTTTAAACACCCGGTTTTTCATCTCAATCCGCTTCGAGGAGAATCCGCTCCCCTTTCGATACTGCAGAACAAAATCATCGACACCCCACTGATTCATCTCA
This sequence comes from uncultured Clostridia bacterium, assembly GCA_964491915.1. GTDB lineage: Bacteria > Acidobacteriota > Aminicenantia > UBA2199 > UBA2199 > JAHELQ01. Next base: position 97,957 of record CAZBHS010000003.1, on the reverse strand, counting down.
CTCTCCCCATCAGTCATCAATTGAATGAAATTACCGGAGAAGATATCGGGAAGGTCTTTTATGGAATGTTGGCAGTTCAGTATCTCGCCTCCCAGGTACAACGGTTTTATCCCGAGATTCAAAAGAAAAAAAGCTAATTTCCCTATACGCAGCCGGTGAGGCAAATGACCGCCCAGAGACCAATCCGATCCGCTCATCATTAAAATATCGGGTATCGGGTTTATTCTCCACAAAGACTTCAGAGCCTCAATCACAGATGCGGAATTCCGTTGGGGGATCATTTTCACCGCCCCTGACCTGTGGGGGCGTAGGTATCGACAAAACATGAAATGAGATAGGGCTTCCTGGCTTTGCCCCTGCAAAAACTTTATAAAATTGATTAAAAGAATCACATCGCCGTGCGGTTTAAGGGCTCTCAGAGAGATCTCTCTCTTGAACATTCCAACCGCCGCCGGGGACCCGCTCCGTTCATTTACAACCTTCGCCTCTTTCAGAGTACGACTAATGAACCATCTGGACACATCCCGGCCATATTTTTCCCGCATAACCTCGCGGATAGCGTCGGCTCCGATCCGAGCCCCCGGCGTTTGCTCCAAATTTTTGCGCACCAAACAAATCTGTTCCTTCGCTTCTGCTCGATGCTTGCGCAATTGACCTTTTTTCCACCCCCGGTTATCCGCTTCAAGCTCGTCGTCGCTCAACTCCAACCAACGCCTGACATTATCCTTTCCAGCCATCAAATACCTGGCGATCCGGTTAACCCCCCAACCTTTCCGCTTTAATTCCCGGGCCTTTTTTCTCTTTTGAATCATTAAATCGCGTTTCATAAAAACCTCCAGCCTCGAACGCCTCATTTCATAACAAACAATTACGTCCTTACGAAAAAAAACAATATGCACAGATAGAAAAGTAACCAAATTTATAATACCGGCAATTGCGCCGGTATTATAAATAAAGTACAAAACATTTGCTAAATGAAAATACTAAGAATGATCCTCCGCGGCATGCCACTTTCGCGACATTTCATCCAGTTCGTCCAATTGGTCGGTAGAAAGACCGGAAGGCTCGAACCCGGCGTTTTTGCAGAGTAGATAAATTTCCGCCGCTTTGTTCGCCATATCGATCACATCGAAGGTATCGAGGATGTCCTCCCCCGTGGCAAGGATGCCATGCTTTTCCCACAACACCACCCGGTGATGCTTTAGATACTCGACAGTGGCTCGGGCAATATCCTCCGAGCCCGGCAGCCGGTAAGGCACCACCGCCACGCCGTCGGGAATGAACACCTTCATCTCAGGATGCATCGACCATAAAATCCTGTTCAGCTCATCTTTGCGGTGATGCTCGATAATATGTGTCAATGCCACCATATGGGTGGGATGCGTATGCAAAATAACCTTGTGATCCGGTTTATTGCCCAACAAAAAATGGTGAATAGCCAGATGGCTGGGGAATTCCGATGTGGGTCTGATATGAGGATCTTTGGCGCCCCCCCAAATCACATGATAGCCATCCAATGCTTCATGAATGCGGATAATGCAACCATTCCCTTCCGGTTGCCGGGCCATGTCCCTCATCCGTTTTCCCGTACCGGTGATAAAAAACGAAAAGCCCGCCAATTCTGGGTATTTTATTTTATGGCTACGAAAGATAAATCCGTCCAGATCACCAATATTCTTCGGAATAAAATCCGTCACATTCACAGAAATATTACCGCCGTTTCGTTCCGCCCAACGGTTTTCCCAAAAGTAACCGGCAACCTCCGCCACACGGTCCAATACCAATTTTAATTCTTGATGTTCGACTGAAATACTTTTCATCGTAGTAACCTCTCTAGTAATGACTGAATAATAAATTATAACCAAACTCATTTGCGAGTCAATAGGTTTGTTTATCAGTTTGGATATGTGTTATAATAACTTTTCAAATTCAAACGTATTGGAGGTACAATGTTCAGGACGAAACATGTGACAATATTTATGTTGGCAGTACTGTTCATTTTCAGCGGATCCCTAGCATCCGCTGTAAAGGGAGATTCCGCCTTTGACTCTTATTTATCGGATCTTTATTCAAAAATTAGAACCGAAGGCTCTCTCAATGTGATCGTAAAAATAGATGTACCCGGAATAAAAAAACTCACCGCCAGGTGCAACAACTTCAAAACCGGCAGCGAAGACCTCGCCTCTATCCAGGCCTCTGTTGACGCTGATCTGGAATTGGAAACCGCCATCGGCAACGTGACCCAGAGTGTCCTGTACCAGTTGAACGGCACCGAATATTCAGTCCGCCATACCTTCAACACTGTTCCTTTCATCGCACTAAACGTGACCCGGCAGTCTCTGCAGCGGTTGGAAAAAACGACCGAAGCGACCTACATTATGGAGGACAGACTCTTACCGCTTCCCAAGGATGTTATCACCGAGAAGGATTTGGACGAACCGCAATTGAGTGATTCGACCAAGATAGTCGGCGCCGATGTGGCCTGGAACCTCGGATTCACAGGCGCCGGTTGGTATGTGGCGGTTCTGGATAGTGGAATCCGTCGCACACATGAGATGTTCGCCGGAAAAACCATCGTCGAACAGTGCTACTCCGCCGACCTTACTTGCCCCAACGGCAAACGCCAGATGTCGGGCCCCGGTTCAGCGGCCATCTACAGTGACTATTACGCCGGATACGAACACGGAACCCATGTAGCCGGCATCGCCGCCGGAAACAACAAAGCTGCGCGCACCGGTGTCGCCAAGGGCGCCAACATCATCGCGGTCCAGGTCTTCACCAGATTTCCAAAATCCGAATGCCAGTACTACGGCTATGATTCCGGTTGCGTACTCAGCTATGACTCCGACCAGATCAAAGGTCTCGAATTCGTATATTCCAAACGGAACCAGTATAAAATCGCCTCCGTGAACTTGAGTCTCGGCGGCTCGAACTACGGGAATGCCGAAGTATGCGATAGCGATAACCCACCGTACAAAGCAGCGTTGCAAAACCTCAGGAGCGTCGGCATCGCCCCGGTCGTCGCCTCAGGCAACGACGGTGAATGCGGCCGTATCGGCTCGCCGGCCTGTATGACTCCCGCCGTGGCGGTTGGAGCCACCGACAAATACAATAACGAAGCCTATTATTCCAACTTCCAGGTGGATATGCTGGATATCTTCGCCCCCGGATCCTCTATCTATTCAGCCGGCGGGTCAGGAAACGGCGCCTATGTCGGCAAATCCGGCACATCCATGGCAACGCCGCATGTGGCCGGAGCCTGGGCCATTATCAAACAATTCAGCAATCTCGATGTGCAGTCGATATTGACTATTTTACAGGACTCTTCCACAGATATCCCCACCAAATGCGGTACCGGAGCTGAAAAACCCTTGATGAACGTCGGCGTTTCATTGCAAAAACTCTTGAAGGTCGCACCGCCAGAGAACTTCTCCGGCGAGCAGATGGAAAACTACTCCTATTTCCAGACCGAATACATCAATGTCTTGACCTGGACGGCCAATGACCTGAACAAAGACAGAAAAGTGGTCAGCTACCGTGTCTACGAAGTGGGCGAAACATTGAACGACCTCAGCCGGTTGAGCGAACTCACCAAAGACACCTTCACCTACCATCACCGCAAAGTGAAAAAGAACATTGGTGTCACTTACGCCATTACCGCGGTCACCGAAGAGGGCGACGAAAGTATCCCCTCCTACTTCGAACTGGAAGTGGGCATCCCTCAGGACAACTGACACCTTGACTCCCCGGGCCGGATCTGTTACCATTTTGCGATGAATATGGAATTACGGAGACACCTCGAAAACTTCAAGAACCGCAAAGTGGTGGTCTGGGGAGACCTCATACTGGATGAATACATTTATACCTCAACCAGCCGGATCTCCCGCGAAGCCCCGGTTTTGGTAACGGAATTCGAAGCGAACGATTATAAATTAGGCGGCGCCGGCAATGTCATCATGAACATCAAGGCATTGGGCGCCGACCCCGTACCCGTCGGTCTGGTGGGAAACGACGCCGACGGTCGCACCCTCGAAGCGATTCTGACAACCAAAGGGATATCCACCCAATATCTGGTCAAAGAGACCGGCTACAAAACCCCAAAAAAGAGCAGAATCCTCTCCGGCGGCGACAACACCAAAAAGCAGCAGGTGCTCCGCATCGACACCCTGAATAAAATCAAACTGGACGCCGCCCTCTATGAAAAACTCGAATCCAACATCTGCCGCTTGCTGGAAACAACCGACCTACTCATCCTCTCCGATTACCTCTACGAATCCGTCAAGCCGGAGATTTTCCAGAACATCAAGACAAAGTACCCAAACAAGCTCTATATCGTTGACTCACGCAAACATTTCCTCAAATTCGGGCACGTCTCCATCGCCACCCCCAACGAACCGGAAATCAAAAAAATCTTTCCCGATAAGCTATTCTATTCGGAAGATGATTTTCACGCCGCCGGCCACGAATTGATGGAAAAACTCGACGCCAAAGGAATCATTCTCAAGCGCGGCCATAAAGGGATGCTGGTCTTCGAGAGAGACGCCTCTCCCCGCCCCATCGATATCTTCGGCTCGGCAGATATTGTCGATGTCACCGGAGCCGGCGACACCGTGATTTCAGTTCTCGGCCTCGGCCTACTCTCCGGCGCCGACCTATACTCCAGCGCCCAACTGGCCAATATCGCCGCCGGTTACGTCGTCATGAAAGAGGGCGCCTACCCCATCTCCTCCGAGGAATTGAATCATGTACTCTAACAAGTTCTTTCCCCTGGACCAACTGGCCCTAAAAATACAGGAAGAAAAACAACAAGGCAAAACCGTCGCCTTAGCCAACGGCGGCTTCGACCTCATCCACATCGGCCACGTCCGCTACTTGCGCGAGGCCGCCAAAGTCGCCGACATCCTCATCTTAGCCCTCAATTCCGACTCATCCCTCAAAAAACTCAAAGGCGAGCATCGAGCCATCCTCGATCAACACAACCGCCTCGCCATCCTCTCCTCCTTCGAGTTCATCGATTACATCACCGTCTTCGACCAGCTAACAGTAGACAACGTTCTCCTCACCCTCAAACCCGATTTCCACTGCAAAGGCTCCGACTACACCCCCGACACCGTACCCGAACGCCATACAGTCCGCTCCTACGGCGGCCAAATCGCCATAGTGGGAGGCGAAAAAGTCCGCTCCACCTCCCAAATAATCACCCAAATCCGCAGTTTGTATCCCTAACTCATTTCAAGTCATACCCCATTAAAACTTCCCCCGCGTACCTGCTTTCTTGCAAATCCGGTTTTTCGTCGTTACCTGTACTACCAGCGATAGCATCGTAAACCCTTTTAACTGTTTCGACGAATGCTTCAGATTCTCCCTGAATTTCCTTCAAGGCGTCCCCGAGTTTATCTCTTTTTTTTATTCTGGTAAGCGCCCAACAAACCGCGACGGATTCACCAAAAATACTTTTGTCATCACAAGAAGAATTCCCAAGAACCGATAAAATTCTAGGACTCACAATTGTCTCAGAATCCCAAACCAATTTCTTGATTTCTGTAAAAGCTTTGCCGATCAATGTGTAGGTTTCAACACCCAGCCGGGATGGAGATGGAATTATATTAGTTATTTTCGGCGATTGTAATCCAAGCACATCAAATCTTAACGTGGCCTCTACGAATCCTAACTCGGCAGAAGCCGCTATAAAAGGAAGAGACGAAATTTTCGCTTTCCCGCTAAGTAATTTAAAATTAGAAACCGCGCGAACCCCCACTCCATATCTCACTTGCTCTCCAGCCTCTTCGATGTCCACATATTTGAGGTACTCCATAATAAAAATCCGTCTGGAAAACTTCCCGGAAGCTTCCCCAAAAGGGATTTTTAACTCAGCGGCCGCGTCTATAGATAAAAGCGATGTAAAGATGTTTTCCGAAGTCAAGTCTCTGATGTCTTGTGGGTATCTATCCGCGGAATCCATGATTTGGAAGGCAAGTTCCTTAGATAGTGAAATGTCAACAGCTTTTGTTTCACTTTTCATCAAATGCTCTACATCCCCTACAGGTAAATATGAAATCATTGTTTTTCTCCTTATTATTAATTCAATTCAAGCAAAGTCAAAAAATACGAAAATACAAATCACACACATTTAAACCGGGAAGTCGGAGAGTTGGTTTAGATTGGTTAGGACGATTTCGGGTTTGCCGTTTTCGTTGTTGGGGTACATTTTTAGAGTGCCTTTGATGTAGACGTAGCCGCGGCCTGTTTTGGCGTAGCGGGTCTGGATGAGGCGGATTATTTCCTGGGAGGTTTGGGAATCGCGGTCTGGGATCCAGAGGTTGAACTTGTGGGTAATTGAACCGGCGTATACAAGCGCGCCATCTCCGGGCCACTTGTTGATGCCGCCTTGCAAATCGCAGAAGATTGTCATCTCCTGGTTCTGTTTGGCCGCATCGACAATTGTTCCCGGCATTTGTATCCCCCTTTTAAACTCCCCCAAATGCTAAATGTGTGTGAAACATTACTATAAATATAAACAGATTCTGTGTTTTTTCAAAATTATTTGCAAAAAAATGATTATATTTTTCAGCGTCGAGGGATTTTCGAGGGAAATTCTGGATTGGTAGCTGTGTCATCGCGGCACTGGATTTTGGATGAAGGCATTTGACACTACCTTTTTTTATGGGGTGTGTAGGATTTATCTTTTTGGCGCCACTTTTTGCATCGCAATGTCACCGTTTTGAATCGCTACTACACGGATTTGTATCATGACTATCACAATTTGAATCGCTACTACACGGATTTGTATCATGACCATTACAATTTGAATCGCCACTACACGGATTTGAATCAGGACTATCACAATTTGGATCACTACTACACGGATTTGAATCAGGACTATCACAATTTGAATCGCCACTACACGGATTTGAATCAGGACTATCACTATTTGGATCACTACCATACGTATTTGGATCGTATCCAGTATTATTTGTAGCGTTTGTAGGTGTCAAGAGGAAAGGATGGCTTCGATGAAGGAGAATTGGTTGGTGGGTGATGATAAAACGATTTTGTTGGAGTAAAAATGGATTATTTTAAACTCTTTCTAAATTAGCTACTATTTCTTAAGTATATCACAATGTTCATTCGTATGCAAATAAAAAAATCAAAAATCCCTCTTTAATTCCTCTTTGACCGAATTTTTTTATAGTTGAATGATTTGTAATAGATTCCACCGGTAATGAATGAATTTTCTCAGTCAATTTGATCGCTCATTGCTACCACCTCTTCTCCAGAATCGCGGATAATGTCGGCAATGGTCTTGACACAATTCAAGACTAAATCATTTAGGAGATAGTATGAAAAAATTATTAGTTAGTTTGTTTTGTATCGTTGTATTGACAATGGGGTTGTCTGCTGGAGAGAAGGAAGTTGGATTGTTCCCGGTTTGTTTAGAGGTTGGCGGCAATATGCCCGGAGCTCCCCTATTTACAGTGAACCTTTTAGCGAATGCTCCGGCCAAAACCGTATCCGGCTACGGCGAAGTTACCTGGACCGTCAGCCCCCCGCTGGATCTCAAAAGTGACTTAAAAGGCGATTACACCTATATGACAGTCATGCCGAAAAACACCCATATCTTGATAGTCCTCACCGGCTATCCTATGATCAAATGGCCCGCACACGGTGGAGTCGGACCGGTCTTACTTCCCAATGTTCACGCCAGAATCGTGGTGACTGAAGATTGGAAAACCGGAACAGCGGTTTATAGTTTTACCGACAATAACGGCAAATGGCACGAGGTCAAAAACGCTCCGGTAAAGATGGTGGAGTGCTTCAAGAAATAATATTATCAACAAGCAAATATCTGGAGATTGATGATGAAAATCAACAAAGACATGGAAGTTGACGGCCAGGAGGTATTGTACCTGTATCTCACCGATTGGCAAATGCGGATGGTGAAAGACTTTTTGGACCTTGACTGCGACGGGATCGAGATTCCGGTCAAAAACGCATCGCGGTTGTTGTATATGGCGCCGGATCCGGTAAAACGCATCGAGCATAAACGGATGTACTTGACCGAATGGCAGATCCGGGAACTGAGAGACCTGGCCGGCATGCATTGTGAATTCATTGAGCTGACCAAAGATGTCAAGGTCTTCCATTACGGAGTACCCACTAAGTAGTCGGATAGCGTAGACGGAGGGGAGCGCCCGGACGGCGCTCCTCCCCTTCGATTGAAGGTAAGCTGAATTAGAAAATATGACCAAGGAGAATACCGAATGAGACCAGCCGGATACATTCCCGAAAGTTGTGTCTGGGAACTGACTTTAAAATGCAACATGCGTTGCATCCATTGTGGATCGCGAGCCGGGGAGGCCAGGCAAAAAGAGCTGTCCATCGACGAATGCCTCGATGTGGCGGAGCAATTGATCGACCTCGGCAATAAAAAAACCACGTTTATCGGCGGCGAGGTCTTTCTCTATCCCGGCTGGGAAAAAATATCCCGCCGCTTAGCGGATAACGGCGTAACCGTCAACATTATCACCAACGCATTTTTATTCGGAGACCGGCAAGTGGAGCAAATCAAAGAGGCCGGACTCGTGAACGTCGGCATTTCGCTGGACGGTATGGAGAAAAATCACAACAAAATCAGGAATGTGAACACATCATTCCAGAAAGTGTTGCGGGCATTTGCCAGGCTCAAACAAGAGCATATCCCCATCGCGGTGGTCACCAGCCTGGTGGACTTTAATTTCCCGGATTTAGAGGAGATGTACCATCTGTTGGTGGAGCACGGCGTCAATGTGTGGCAATTGCAAATCGCGACCCCCATGGGCAATATGAAAGCGCAAAAAAACTTCCTCCTGGATCCGGCGAAAGTCCCGTTGATTACTGAATTCATCCGCAAAAAACGGTTGGCCCAGAAGCTCTCGGTTTACGCAGGGGACGATATCGGCTATTTTGACCGCAACGAGATGTACTTGCGAACACCGCCGGGAGTTCTCGGCGCCTGGTCCGGTTGCCAGGCGGGATTGACCGCTGTCGGCATCGATAGTATCGGCAATGTCAAGGGGTGCGAGTCTCTGTATGACGACTTTTTCATCGAAGGGAACCTGCGGAGCGAGACATTGGAAGAGATCTGGACCAAAGAGGGCAACTTCAGCTACAACCGTAACTTCGATCCGTCCCAATTGACGGGGCAATGCGCCGGATGCCCCAAGGCCTCTGTTTGCAGAGGAGGATGCCGGGGCGCCTGTTATTTCAACAGCGACATGATGTACGAAAATCCCTATTGCAGTTATCCAAAAACAATGAGTTCACAATAAATTAGAAAAAAGAAGCGCGCCGCCGGGTGCGGCAAGCATCATCAAACGGTTTCGACGATACACGAGGCTCCCGCGAGGGAGCCTCTTTTTACAAATTAAAGAGAGAACGTTGGCGGGGCGATTGTTCTTTCAATAAACCAGGAAACACATTTAGTAGAGGAGTAGCATCGACATTCCCAAGTTCCTTAGGTTCCAGTTTGTACAAGCCGCCTCCATACACGCGCCCTTCACTGAGAAGTGAATCGACGGGGAAATCATTCAAAAGTTTCCAGATATCTTCCAAAATCTCGGAATTATGGTCTATTTCTTTTGCCAACGCCGGTTTGGGATACATCATTAAATATACATTTGTAGCGATGGCTTTTGAATGATTGAGAAAAAACCGGAAAGGTTTCCGCCCATCCTGTTTACTCCGCCCTAAATACGAACAGAGAACCGGCGCCGGCATCCGCTGTTCCTGGAAATACCAAACTCTCCTTGAACGGCATAGATAGCGGTTTGCAATTTCAGGTTTACCGGATTCAAGATATTTATACAAATTAGGGAATTTTACTCTAATATCATCTTCTGGAAGGTGGCAATCCAGCAAATATAACTGCTTATCCAACAAAGGAGTTCCATCATCGGCCGATGGGATCTCGTTCACCGTCACATACCGTGGACCAGGCAAAACAGGACGAAGAAAATCAGTAGGAAGACCAAGCTCGAGGATCCTCTCTTTGGGCAAAATAAAGAATTTATTTCCTCCGGTGGCAATACCCCGCTTGATAGTAAACAGATCCGAAATCTTCATCTGTGTTCTCTTACTTCTTTTTGCCGGCGAAACATGAAATTTTGTCCATTTCTTCTCATTTTGAAGTATAGAAGCCGGCACTTTTTTAAAAACCTGGGGTTCATGCAAAGAATTCCCGAATGTAAATTCTACGTTGTGGTCTTTTGGGGGTATCCGGTTCCGAATCCAAACTAAGACCGAAGATACAGTCGCATCACTAAATTGGACTTTGGCCGGATCAAAACGATGGATGCGCAGAGTGGTGACTTGATTCAGGAGATAATCTTTTAGGGCTTTGCCATAATTCACATCCATAAACTCTCCGGGAATCAACCAACCGGCAATAGCGTCCGCTCGCATCCAGGAATGAGAAAGTATTAGAAAGTAGCAATAAAGTCCGGCCAATCCTGAAATTGAGAGGCCGTTTTCCTGGTTGACCAACCTTTGGAGGCGGACTTTTTCCTTACTCGGCATATGATGATGACGAACATACGGAGGATTGCAAAGGATAAAGTTGAAGCGGTCGTCTTCAGCGAGAGGCGGTCGAGCTTTGGTAAAATCTTCCAGCCTAAGATTTAGAAGGGATTTTTGCCACAACCGTTGAGCCGGCATTCCATAATGATTATCAATCTCAAATCCTTGAGCATTAGCAATCCCTTCTTCGGGCAGGTTGCTTACTAACGCTGAAAAAAATGCACCTGTGCCAATAGCGGGATCCAGGAAACTGATTTGTTGCGAATCCGCTAAAAGGGCGGTTCCAAAATGGGCGATTGCATTTGCTAATTCTACCGGAGTGGCGAACTGACCCAACCGGTTTCTCTCCAATTGTGTTCTTTTTTTGTCCAGGTGAACTTGAACCGCCACCCGGGCCCGTTCTTTTTTTTCTAGATTCATATCATCACAATCCCATTAACGAGAAGTCGTCGATTCGATGTTCCCAAATCCAATCGATTCCCTCCGCAGCCTCATACCCTAGATATCCACTATCGAAATATCCACCCAAAAAAAGACAGAACCGTATCTGAGTTCCATAGTTATTACGCAATTGAGCCACTTTTATAGCTTCCTCTTTGCGTCTTTTATTTACATTGGCAAAATCCCCTGCCGACTTTGCCTCAATTAATACCGGTAGATCACTTTAGTGCCGGGAGGCATGGAACTGATACTATTTCTTTCCTCTAATTGAATCTCTCTATATCTACGTATTTCCAGCCAATTTTTTATTGCAGACAATTGCCTTTCTTCCTGGGCGTTCCGAATGATTGGGTTCGCCACAGCGCCGCACAAACGGTCTGAGATAATCGTCGCAGCACGGTCAACTTCAGTTTCTGTTGGCGATACGGCCCTATTGAGCCAGGTAAAAATATCAGGATCGGCCATTCGCCGGATCACGTTGCCGAGCCTTCCGAGTTCCACATCAATCAATCCTGTATCCAGCCGCGCCGGGAGCTTCTTTTGCTTTTCCATCCTCGTCACGATATTTCTAGCGACGCCAGACAAACCGATCAATCGGTCAACAGCCAGTGGAGGGCAGGTTCCCATCCTTAAGACCGGCAATATATCCGGATGATTTCTCAATATAGAGGGATCGATTCGAGAAAAATTATCAGTGATTTTCAATGCAATTTTCACATGCAAAGACGTTTTGACTCGGGTCTCTCTGAATGTTTTCGGCGCAAAGCTCATAAACCACTCATTGAACATGTCAACGGACTTCGCTATATCTTTTTTCCAGAGGTGTGGTTTATCCAGGTTTACATGCATTTCATATCTCTATATTCTGTCGTATGTGCAATCATGCTTTTACTTTTTAATTAGTGCTGTCGGTAATAATGTATAGAGTTTGTAGATGTTTGTCAACCCTGAGAAAGTCTTAATCCTGTTGGATGGATTTTTTTCTACACGTATGTAGAAAAAGCTGGGGGATATTTAAAAATTTTATCATTTTTGGGGGTTTTGCTTGAAGAGTCCGGGACAGTGCTGTATAATAAGCTGTTTGGATAATGAAAAAAGTAGAAAATCCTTCAAATATAGCGATCATTCGTCTCTCGTCACTTGGTGATATCGTTCATACGGCGCCGGCTCTGCATCAATTGCGGAAAAAGTTTCCCAAAGCCCGGATCAGTTGGATAGTGGAGCCTTTGGGGGCAAAGCTGCTGGAGAATTTTTCCGGGATCGACGAGATTATTGTCCTGGACTTGAAGAATGGATCGCTGAAAGAGCGGTTGGGAAATCTGCGCCGGTTTTTGGGAAAGTACCGGGGAACATTCGACCTGGTGGTGGACTTTCAGGGATTGATCAAATCGGCGGTTCTCGCTTTTTTGCTGAGAGGGGTCACTCTGGGTTTTCATAAAGACAATTTGCGGGAACCGTTGTCGCGGTTGTTTTATAAAAAGCAGGCGGGGATATTTGACGAGAACCGTCATGTGATTTACAAAAATCTTCATCTACTATCGGATCTGAACGTTGGCAACGGCCGGTTGGTCTATCCGGTAAAGCCGGTGGAATTGGGAGTTGTGTTGCGGTCATTCATGGCGGGGCACAATCTCGCCGAGGGTGAGTTCGTGGTATTGAACGTGGGTGGAGGATGGGAATCGAAAACTCTGTCAACCCAGCAGTACATCGACCTTGTAAATCGTCTCCAGCGGCACTACAAGATGGCGCTCCTCTGGGGCAACCAGAAGGAAAAGCTCATTGCCGAAGATGTGTCGAAAGAGACTGAAGTTCCGGTGGTTCCATTCCTTTCTTTTACAGAGCTGATCGCCTTCATCCGGTCGGCATCACTTCTGATTACCGCAGACACCCTGGCGCTTCACGTGGCCGACATGGTGAACACGCCGTCCGTGGGTTATTTCGGTCCCACCCTACCGGCCCGCAACGGTTCCCTTTTGGAAGAGAGCGTCGCTGTTTGGAACCAGTTGCCGTGCAGCAATTGCTACAAAAAAAAATGCGACAGAGCGGATTGTCTGCGATCCATCAATCTAGATCAAATTACAACATCAGTGGGGAAAATTAATGAAAAACATGCTTGAATTCTTTATTAAGTACCGGTCGTTTATCGGAATCGTATTTTTGCTGGCGTTACTTTACTTAGCTGAACCGAGCGCTGGTTCCATCACCATCGGTTTCTTCTTGATCGTTGTCGGCACCGGATTCCGCGGATGGGCCGCCGGTTACTTGAACAAAGACACCGAGCTTGCCACCAAAGGTCCCTACATGTTGACCAGAAACCCGCTCTATTTCGCCAATTTTATTTTGGGACTGGGCATCGCGGTGGCGGGAAACAATGTGTACACCTACGCTCTCTTCTTTTTCTATTATTTCACATTCTTTCCGTTTTTGATGGCCATCGAGCATCGTAGGCTAAAGAAACAATTCGGCGATAAATATAATGAATGGGCAAAAAAATCCAATGTTTTTCTGCCCAAGATCAAGAAGGTGGATGCCAGCTTCAATATCTCCCTGTACATGAAAAACCGCGAATACAGGTTGCTGTTCTATTCGTTGTTCGTCATCGTGGTGCTGATCATCCAATATCTCAGGATCATCCGCACCAGTTGACGATACATTGATTATGGTCTGTAATATGCTCTGAGACCGTAGCGGGAAATCATCTCCTGCTGGACCTGGGAAGTACCTTCGATAATCTCGAGGATTTTCGCCTCCCTAAAATACCGCTCCGCCGGATATTCGTTGTAACATCCATTGCCGCCGTGCACTTGCACACAATCGATTGCTACCTCCATCGCTACTTTCGAGGTAAAATACTTGGCGATGGTGGTCTCGATCACCGCGTTAGGGTCGTTATCCCGCCGTAACTCTCCGGCTTTGACACACAATGAGCGGGCGGCGTGGGCTTTGGTTATCGAGTCGCCGATGATGCCCTGAATCAATTGAAAATTGTAGATTTTTTTCCCAAATTGACTGCGTTTACGGGAATAGGTGACCATCGCCTCCACCGCCGCCTGGGCCAATGCGACGCCTGCCCAGGCGATACTGTAGCGACCGTTGTCCAGAGCTGTGGATACCACATAGGTAAAACCGCTCCCCTCTTTACCCAGGACATTTTCTTCCGGCACCGCCACATCTGTAAATTCGATTTCCGCGATATGGGACGCCCGGCCTCCGAGAAGTCCTTTGATGGGCCAGGTTTTGACGCCGGGGAATGACCGTTCCACCAGGAATGTGGTGATATCGCCGCCGTTTGCCGCCACCACCAGAAACATATCGGCGATATCGCCAAAGGATATCCACTTCTTCCGGCCGTTGAGGATGAAAGTACTCCCCTCTTTTTTGTACGACGTCTCCACGCCGCGGGCATTGGTGCCGATGTCGGGTTCGGTGAGACCGAAGGCGGTGATGGTCTCTCCTTTGGCCATGCGGGGCAGCCAGTAATCTTTTTGCTCCTGGGTGCCCCAACGAACCAGGGTCTCCCCCACCAATGATGTGTGAACGGTAACAAGCCCTCTGGTATTGTTGCAGGCCTTGCCGATCGCTTCGTTAAAGTGACCGTAGTACACCTGGTCAAGATCCAGACCGCCGTATTCAGGCGGCAGACTGGCGGCCAGGTATCCCCGCTCCGCCATCTTGTCGATCACCGGGCGGGGCAGAACTCCGTTTTTATCGAACTCGGAGGCGTGAGGCCGGATCTCTGTATCGGCGAACTCTTTCACCTCCTGCAAGATTTTATCTTGCCGTTGAAGATCGGACATCTTGAGCTCCTTTTATTAGTTTGCCTGTTTTTTATTGATGAATTCAACGATATTGTTGACGGAACTGAAATTGGAGATCTCCATATCGTCGTTATCGACGCTGACTCCAAATTCGTTCTCCACATAATTCAACATTTTCATAGCGAATAGGGAATTCACGAATCCCATCTGAAAGATATTATCTTCATCGGTAAAATCGGCCTCATCTTCAAATACCACCAGGTTGGCCTCGATAAATGTCCTGACTTTTTTCTTCAATTCCATTTATTTCTCCTCAATGTCTATTATTCATTCGTTTCCAATCGTTTCTTTCCGGCGGACCTGGATATCGATGTAAGGGGGAAATTGCTGGATCATCGAAAGATCGTTCATGAACACAACGTGTCCATCGTCGTCCGCGGAGACCTCTTTAAAATTGGCGAACCGGTAGCTGACATACATCATCTTGTTGCGATCGGTTTTTTTGAAATCCGCCATCAAGGTCTTACCGGCCTTTTTGCACTCTTGCATGATGTGGGAGATCAGGATGGTGCCCACTCCCCTGGACATCACGCGGCACGACATCAACAAGAGTTTCAGATGCCAGTGATCCTCGTTCTTTTCCACCAGCGCCAATCCGATTTTGCCGTAGGAACCATAACGGTCCACCAATTCGCACACCAGAAGTTTATGCTTGTCGGATGTGCGAAACGCGTCCAATTCGTCATAATCGTAGGTCACGCCGGTGGCGTTCAATTGATGGGTACGGACAGTCAGCTCCTCGGCCCGCTTCAGATCGTCTTCCCGGCAATCGGAAATGATGAATTTCATGTTCAGAGAGGCGAGAAACGATTCGCTGGGGCCTTCGAAGCCCTCTTCCTCCACTCTGCGCTTGATGTCGTCTTGATACATCTTGCGCCGCAGCTTTGAATCGCTGGTGATAAACCGTGGGTTCAATCTTTTTAGCCCGGTGAGAGTTTGATAATCGGCGGCATCGACGCATTCCACCTGCGGATGCACGCTTTGCACCTCTTCCCGCTCGAAGGGCTGATCGTCGATAAAGAGCAGGGTGTCGATACCGATGTTGATGTTCTCCCGAATTTTCGTGATGGACGACGACTTGGCGTTCCAATTGATCTCGGGGTAGATGAAATAGTCGGCCAGGCCGAATTCTTCCAATTTTTTCCAGGCATCGTCGTGATTGTTTTTACTGGCGATGGAGTGCAGGATGCCTCGGGCGTCGAGGGTTTGGATGATCTCTTTGATTCCGGGCTTCAGGGCCACCTGTTCCGACTCCAGAAGCACGCCGTCCCAGACCGTATGATCCAGATCCCAGACAACACATTTTACCTCTTTTTTCAGTTCGCTCATATTCACTTCCTATTAAAAACAGCTCAGCGGTAGGTAAAAAATCCCTGTCCGGATTTTTTTCCCAGGAGACCGGCGTCCACCATTTTTCTCAACAACGGGCAGCAGCGGAACTTCGAATCCTGGTAACTTTCGTACAATACCTCCAATGACTTCATCACCGTATCCAGACCGATAAGGTCGGCGGTGGCCAGGGGGCCCATTTTGTGACCGAATCCCTTGGTGAAGATCAAATCGATCTCTTTTGCGCTGGCAACGCCGTCCTGCACCAGGAAGGCCGCTTCGTTCATGAACAGGTGCGACACGCGATTGGACACAAAGCCCGGAAAATCGTTCACCACCACAGCGGTTTTTTTGAGGGTCTTGAGGAAATCCTTCATCATTTTTTCGGTTTCCTCAGCGGTGTGATGACCACGGATGGCCTCCACCATTGGTTTCATAGGTACCGGATTCATGAAATGGGCGCCGATGACCCGTTCTGGCCTGGGCATCAAGGCCGCGACTTTGGTGATGGAAATACAACTGGTGTTGACCGCGTAATAGGTCTCTTCCCGGCAATGTTCCTTCATTTCCAGGTAAAGACTCTTTTTCTGCTCCCAGTCTTCGTTGATGTTCTCGATCACCAGATCGACTTCATCAAAGCCGGTATAATCCAGCGAGAAGGTGATCTTGTCGAGAATCTCTTCCAATTTGACACTCCGGATATCCGGTTTCATCATACAGTAGAATTTGTAGTCTTTCTTGATTTTTTCTTCCGCACGATCGAGGATTTCCGGGTCGATATCTTTCAAAATGACTTCATAACCATAGGAGGCCAGGTCGAAAGATACATCGGTACCCATAACTCCGGCTCCAACCACGGCTATTTTTTTGATCTCCATGACAACGCTCCTTATAAAACAAAATATTTATGGAATCAAAAAAGATACTTTATGCTGATACGCCTGGTTCTTCAATGTTTCCTGATATAGTGCAAACGCCGGGACCGGCAACCTCCCGCCCCGGATACCGCAAAAAAATATCTTACCATAATTCCATATGATTTTAAACAATATCCCCGCTTTTATATCAAATTTATCAAGCATCTTCACGTCCCGTTCCCCGTCTTCAGCAGACGGTCGATGAGGGCGGCGTTCTCTATTGCAAAACCTCCGGAGAGCATCCGGTAATGATCGCCTTTGGCCCCGATGATCTCGATCTTCCCGTTGGTCAGTTCGTTCCAACCACGGTGGCCGCGGGGATTGTCTTCTTGGCCGCACGCCAGAAGATATAGATCGGCATTCACCGGCGCCGGAAGCGTCGCCTCACGGAAAAATCCGAGATAATGCCGCGCCCTATCCAGGGCTTCATCCTGCTCGAGATCGAGATTCATCTCTTCCATCGAGGTCTTCATCGCTTCGAGCAATCGCTCTTCTCCAAGGCCGCTCTCCTCTCCAAAGGCCGCGTCGCCCGGCAGAAAACAATCCAACAATACCAGACCCGCGACTCCGCGTCCCCGCCGTTCCAATTCCGCCGCCACCTGAAGAGCCGGCACTCCCCCCACCGAGTAGCCCATCAGCATTAGCGGCTCCTCTGTTTGGAATCCCAGAATCGCATCCGCGTAGCGGGCGACTCTATCTTCTCGCTCAATATAATCGAAGGCGTAGATGGAGTGGTTTTGGATTTGCCGCGCCAATTCCAGGTAGGACAACCCCAATCCCGTAAACGGAGGGAAGCAAAAGATGGGAGGATGCCCGTCCCGGTTTAGAAGCGCCACTGCCGCGTGAGTGTCGCCTTCTGCCGCAGACCGTGCGATAAACGATGCCAATCCCCGGACAGTGGGGGTTTTAAACAGTTGCAGCACCGGCACATCGAGAGACAACTCTCTGGAAATCTCAGCCGTCAAGCGGAGAAGCGAGAGGGAATTGCCGCCCAATTGGAAAAATCCACGGTCGCGGGGTATCGTCTCTTCGTTCTTGTCCAACACTGAAGCGAACAATCGTGCGAGGGTCCGTTCGAGAGGCGTCGCCGGTGGAACGAATGTATCGAGCGCCGGCTTCCGTTTTTGAAGCGCGGTTCGATCTACTTTGCCGCCGGGGGTTTTGGGCAAGGTGTCCAGAATCTCGAATTGGGCGGGCACCATATAGTCCGGCAAACAGGCGGGCAAATATTCCCGCAATCGCTGGACCAGCAGATCGTCTCCGTTATTGAGCCCCTCCTCTTTTAGCGGAACCAGGAACGAGCGAATCAGAGGATCGCCACCATCGCCATGGTCCACCAACACCGCCACATCCGCCACTCCGGGGAAGGCGACGATGGCTGCTTCGATCTCCGCCAACTCCAGACGGTAGCCTCTGAATTTGATTTGCCGGTCGTCGCGGCCGCCGAACTCCACATCGAGATTCGCTGTCACGCGGCCGCGGTCTCCGGTTTTGTAGAGCTGTCCGTCTTCGATGCCCGGCAACGAGACAAACCTCTCCGCCTGCAGTTCCGGCCGGTTCAGGTAACCGCGGGACACGCCGGCGCCACCGATGGCGATCTCGCCGAATAGTCCGATGGGAAGCTGCCGATGGTAGCGATCAATCACATAACAGCGGGCGTTATAAACCGGTTTGCCGAGAGCGATCTCTCCATCGACACATTCTGTCGCCAGAGCCGTGATGGTGGTTTCGGTGGGGCCGTAATGGTTGCGAACCCTGAATCCACGGTCGATGAAGAAATCCCTGACGCTTTTCGTCAAAGGCTCGCCTCCGCAGATGACCATTTCGACCGAACTCCCCTTCGTATCCCCCGACAACAACTGCCGCAAAAAGCCCGGCACAAAGGTGAGAACCGTGACGCAACGGGAACGGATAAAATTGAGCAATGCCTCGCGGTCCGCCATCGCTGTCTTCGTCACAATATCCAGAGTCGCTCCCCGGGACAGCGCCCCGAAGAATTGATCGATACTGGCATCGAAGGTAAAGCTGGTCATCAGCAGCAAACGATCTTCACTCGCCAGCCCGGTGTCGTCCAGATACCAGCAGACCTCGTTGAAGAGATTGCGGTGCTCCACCATCACCCCTTTGGGCAGGCCGGTGGAGCCGGAGGTGTAGATCACATACGCCAGATCTTCCGCCGCCGGTGGTTGGAAGGGCAGGATAGGCTCCCGGCCGGAAGGATTTGTCGCTTCCAGATCCAGAATTTGGACGCCGGGCAGTTCCGCTTCCAGGAGCGATGGCCGGCCGACCATCCATCGCGCCGCCGCGTCCTTCAATTTGAATCGGAGACGAGGCATCGGTTCATCGCCACTGAGGGGAAGATAGGCTGCGCCGCAGAGCAGGATGCCAAGAATCCCGGTCGCCGCCTCGAGGGATTGCTCCAGCATGATGGCGACGATTGCCTCCTTGCCGGCGCCTGCCGATTGAAGATGGGATGCCGCCGATCGAGCCTCGCCGAGCAAGGCTTCGTAGGTGAGATGCCGGTCCGAATCGGTCAGCGCCAGATGGTGGGGCGATGTTTCCGCTCGCCGCAGGAAGAGTCGAACCACAGTCGAGTCATCAGGAAGCGGATGCTCTGTGGCGTTGAAGGATCGAGTCAACAATCGCCTGTCCTGTTCCGGGAGAATGGAGATCTCGTGGATGGGCACATCGACATCTTCCGCTATTTGCGAAGCGATCTCCTTGAAGAATCCGATGAATCGCTGGATGGTGGCTTGCGTGAACAACGCGGTGCTGTACTCCAGAGTGAACGAGAGGCCCTCTGGTGTTATCGCCCCCTGGAGCGACAGGTCGAAGAGGGATCGTTGGCTGCGAAAATCGACCGGGCTCGCCTCCAGATCCCCGGTTGTGACGGTGGGAATATCATACTCCTGGTCCATGAAGGTTTGCAGCGTGAACATGGTGTCGAACAGGGGATTACGGCTGACATCGTTTTTGAGATTCAGGTTCTCCACCAATTCTTCAAAGGGGTAGAGCTGGTGGTTCATGGCTTCCAGCACATGGCTTTTCACAGCGTTCACATAGGAAGCGACGCTAGCCTCGCCTGCGGGCCGCAGCCGCAATGCCAGGGTATTGACAAACATACCCAGCAGTTGATGAAGATCCGCGTGATGGCGGCCGGAGACCGG
Organism: uncultured Clostridia bacterium; assembly: GCA_964491915.1. Classification (GTDB taxonomy): domain Bacteria; phylum Acidobacteriota; class Aminicenantia; order UBA2199; family UBA2199; genus JAHELQ01. The sequence continues at coordinate 77,731 of CAZBHS010000003.1, read as the reverse complement.
CGTTCCGACGACCACATCCTCCTGGCCGCTCACTTTCGCCAAAAACACGGAATAGATCGATAATAGCAACACATAGAGCGTGCAACCGCAAGCGGAAGCCGCCGCTTCCAACGTCTGCGAGAGACAGCTCTCGAAGGAGAAGATAATCCTCTTGCCAGCGAAGCTAAAAACCGGCGGTCGCGGGAAATCGAGGGGCAAATCCAGGAGCGGAGGCTCGTCTTCATAGACAGACATCCAGAAGCGCTTCTGCGCGTCCAAACTTTCCGCTTGCCGCGGCTCCTGCATCCAGCAGGCATAGTCTTTGTAGTGGAGCTCCGGCTCCGGGAGGGATTGGCCTCCGTACAAAGCGATAAATTCTCGAACCAGAATCGCCAGCGAACTGCCGTCGGCGATAATGTGATGGAGGTCCACCATCAATAGTACGCGGCCGTTTCCCCGGCTTGCCAATCCCACCCTCAACAGCGGGGCGCAGGACAGGTCGAAGGGGCGGATAAACGAGCCGGCCATCGCTTCGATGGAGGCTGCGCTCGCCGGATTGATCTCTTCGAGATCGAACGCCGCCTCGTCATGGATGATTTGCCGCAGCAGCCCCCCTTCCAACGCGAACGATGTTCGCAACGCCTCATGCCGTTCGACCAATTGCCGGAAGACCCGCTCGATGCTTTGTTCGTCGATGGTCCCCCGCAATTGAATGACTTGAGGCAGGTTGTAGGCGACGCTATCGGGCTTCATGGAATATAAGAAATGAAGCCGTCGCTGCTGGGATGCGGCCGGGTAGCTGTCCATTTTTGGGGCCGCCGGAATGCGGTGAAACTCTTGTTTGAAGGCTGTCTCGATGAAGTCTGCCTGCCGGCGGATGGTGGTATGGGAAAAGATGACGGGCAACTCGATTTTGACATCCAGTTTTTGATGGATGGTCAGCGATAGGGTCACAGCTTTGAGAGAATGGCCTCCCAATTGGAAAAAATCGTGGTTTATGCCTATAGAATCCGGCGATATCCCCAATACCTTCGCCCAAATGCCAATCAACACCCGGTCGGTGTGGTGGCGGGGAGCTAAAAATTGAAGATTGGAATCATCATCCGACGGTTCGGGCAAGGCGTTGCGATCCACTTTGCCGTTGGCGGTGAGAGGCATCTCCGGCAGAGGGACAAATCGCGACGGAACCATATAATCCGGCAGGCGGTCCAGCAGAAACTGTCGCAAGTCCCCCGTATCGATTGCTTCCTTCGGGTCCCCGGCGACATAGTATGCGCAGAGCACGGTATCGCCGGATTCGGGAACAATCGCCTTGACCGCCGCCTCGTTGATGAGCGGATGCTCCAGGAGCGCGGTCTCGATATCGCCGGTCTCCACCCGGAAGCCGCGAATCTTCACCTGAAAATCGCGGCGCCCCATCATCTCGATCTCGCCTGTGCCCAGCCGGGCTCCCAAATCGCCGGTCCAATAGATGCGCCCCAGATCTTCATCTTCGTCGAATTTCTCTTCGGTCAGCTCTTCGTCCCGCCAATATCCGCGGGCCAGATGAGGGCATGCCACCACAATCTCCCCCACTCCCATACCTTCGACTATATCGCCTTCATCATCCACCAGCAGGAGTTCCGTGTCGCTCAACGGTTCGCCGATCACCGGTTTCGCCGGCCCGTCGCCGGGACGGATTTCAAAGGTGGAATTGAGAGACGACTCGGTTTGGCCGTAGATGTTGGACAATGTGGAATGTGGAAATCGTGTCGCTGCCAAAGTTAGATCCCGCTCCCTCAATGACTCGCCCCCAAGAAGAATATAGCGCAGGCTATCGAAATCCGGAAATCCGCCGTCCAGGCTTTCCGCGAAATACCGGAACAAAGTCGGAACAGAGTGCCAGACAGTGATATGATTGTCGCGCAACCAACCGGCCAGGTTTGCCTCGAGGTCCGTCTGCTTGACATCCAGAGGATAGAGGGCCGCGCCCGATAGGATAGCGGCGAAGATATCCATAACCGCCGCGTCGTGACAAAAGGCGGACAAGAGTGTCAACCGATCCTGATTCGTGATTTGGAACCGTTGGATCCAGTGTCGAATGAAATAGAGCACATTGTCGAGGGTTTGCACCACCCCTTTGGGTTTGCCGGTGGAGCCGGAAGTATAGAGAATGTAGGCGAATCTGTCTGCGGGAAGGGACAGCTCGAGATTCGACTCTTCCTTCGCCGCCGAAGGCGCCTCGATATTCAATGCAGTGACCGGCAGCTTCGACTGCTTGATGATTTCTTGCGCTTTCGCGAGGTTTGCGCTGTCGGTCAAGACGACCGAAGCTTCAGAATTTCTCAGCATGTATTCCAGGCGCTGGTTGGGATAGAAGGGATCCAGCGGAATATACAATCCGCCGGCCTTGAGCGCCCCCAACAGGGCCGCCGGTTGCAATGCGCCGTGGTCCAGCAAGATTCCCGCCTTCAGTTGTTCGCCTCTCGTTTGAAAGTTACCGTCCAGAAGGGTTCGGGCCAGGCGGTTGGCAAACCGGTTGAGCTGATCGTATGTCAATGTTTGGGCCGGCGATTGAACGGCGACCTCTGTTGCGTACTTTAAAGCTGTCTCTTCGAGCAATTTTATCATCATGGCATTCTACCCTTGTTTGGAACGTTTTTTCGCCAGCCGTTTTTTCGGTTGCCGGCGGTACTCTTTCAGCGTGTTTCGGGGATTTTTAGCGATGCCCCGCAGAACGTGAAGATACAACTCCAGGATGGACTGGACGGTTTTGGGCAAAAATAGCTCCTTGAAGTAATGGCAGGTGATATCCAGACCTTCCTTGCAATTGGCGAGGTAGAGGGTGAGGGGAAATTTGGCGTCCTGCACCCGCTCTTGATGGGAGGGCTCGATGGAATCGCCCAGCGACAGGAGCTCGGTGGCGCCGATGTTCACCATGTTGAAAAACACCGTCAATGTCGGATACTGAAGCCCCAGCTTTTCGAAGATCAACTCCAGTGGAATACTTTGATGGTCCAATACCTGGAACACATCATCCCGCAGAGTCGGCAGAAAATCTTCAAACCGCAGATTGCCTTGCACCTGTCCCCTGACAATCAGAGTATTGACGAAGAGTCCGATTATCTGCTTCTGATCGTCATGCTGACGGGCGGCTCCGGGGATCCCCAGCACAACATCATCCCCTCCTCTGATGAACGAAAGGGTCATCTGGAAGCCCGCCAGCAAGACCATAAAGAGGCTGGCCTCGTGGAAGCGGGCAATCTCTTCGAGGGCTGTGCGGGTGTCGCCTTCCAACACCACTCGATACCCGGCGCTGGCGGTTGTCCGCCGCCGGCTTTCGGGGAAATCATAGGGCAAATCCAATACCGGCAAATCTCCATCGAGATAGTGTCGCCAAAAATCGAGGGCCGGCTTCAGATGTGAGGAATCAGCCAGGATGGAGTTCTGCCAGGCGGCAAAATCCTTGTACTGGATCCTCAACGGAGCCAATGCTTCCCCATCCCCCGATTCCAATCGTTTGTAGATATGGAAGAGGTCCTGCTGCAAAATCTGCATCGACCAACCATCGGACACGATATGGTGCATATTGATCAGCAACGCCGACTTACCGCCGCCAAAATCCATCAGAGCCGCTCGAAAGAGGGGCGGCTCTTGAAGGTTGAATGGCGTCCGGCTTTCTTTTTCCAGCAACCGTCCCGCCGCCAGCCGTTGGTCTTCTTCAGAAAGGCTCGATAGATCGACCTCTTCCAGGAGGATATCCACAGATTCGGCAATCACCTGGACAACCTCCTCCCCTTTCTCGACAAAGCCTGTGCGCAGGGCGTCATGGCGAAGGGCCAGCTCTTGCAGCGCTTGGCGAACAAGTGGCGAACACACGTGCCCTTCCGGGAAATTCAGCATTATGGGCATGTTGAAGACCGTGCTCTCCGGCGTCATGTGTTGGAGCAACCAGATGCGCTTCTGCGAATAGGAGAGAGAATAATTTTCGTTCGGCGGAAGAACCGGGATCTCCTGGAATTCCGCAGGCTCCGTTCCGGCGATAAGGGCTGCTTGCCCGCTGATGGTGGGAGACTGGAAGATGTCCTGAATCCCCACCTCCACGCCAAAGGTTTTATAGATGGCGTTGGTCAATTTGACGGCCCGAAGCGAGTGCCCGCCCAACGAGAAGAAGTCGTCGCCGGCCGATAATGTCTCGATCTCTTTTGCCAGCACCGCGGCCCAGATCTCCGCCAACTTGCGTTCCACGTCGCCGCAGATGGCTCTCTGCGGTTGAGAGGGCGGCGAGGTTTGTTCGTCGAGGCGGGGTTCCTGGATGTTCCACTGCCGGCTCACCGCCATATCCCGCAGTTCAAGCAATGGAATTCCCGAATCCCGGCTCGCCGCCCGCACCACCTCCAGATAATAATCCGCCAATTGCCGCATTGTCTCCTCTTTGAACAACCGGGTGCAGTATTCAATTTCAAAATAGACGCAACCATCGGCCTCGAGGGCGTTCCAGGTCATGTCGAAGCGGGATGCGCGGTTGCGGTAGCCCGCCTGTCCCCCTTCTTGCCGGTCCGGCGCGGCGACATCATCCCCTTCTTCCCTCATGTTCTGCAACGCCAGCATCACATCGAACACAGGATTGCGCGACGCGTCGCGGCGAATCTCCAATCGCTCCACCAACTCTTCGAACGGGACATCCTGATTGTCGAAGGCGGCGATGGTTTGTTTTTTCATCTGAGTCAGGAACTCTTCGATGGTGATATGACTCGACAGCCGGCTCCTGAGGGCCAGGGTGTTGACAAACATGCCCACCACGTGCTGCATGTCCGCGTACCTGCGCCCCGCCACCGGAAATCCCGTGACAATATCATCCTGTCCGCTCAAAATCCAGAGCAACAGATGGAAGCACGCGCTCAAGCCCGCGAACAGCGTCATGTCCAGACGCTCTTCCAGGCGCCGAAGCATGGTTCGCTCATCTTTTCCAAGCTTAAAACGCAGCGATGAACCGCTGAAATCCTGCACCGCCGGCCGCGGGAAATCGAGCGGTAGCTTCAATACCGGCAGAGGCCCCGATAATTGCCGCGACCAATACTGCCGCTGGGTCTGTAATTGCAGTTGATAATCATCACGATGCTGCCAGACGGCGATATCCTTGTATTGAATGCGCAATGGAGGCAATTGTTCGCCGGCGGCCAATTGGAAAAATTCCCGGCGCAACACCTGAAGCGACACGCCGTCGCCGATGATATGGTGCATGTCCAACAAGAGATAGCTCTCATGGCCGGAACCTCTCACCACTCCCACCCGCATGAGGGGGGGACAGGTCAGGTCGAAGGGACGAACGAAGGCGTCAATCACATCCTCCACTCGATCCCCTGTCGAAAGGTCCATCACCTGAATCTCGAACTCCACCTTTGTCCAGATCCTCTGCACCGGCTCGTCATCGATCTCTTCAAACGAGGTTCTGAGGCTTTCGTGCCGTTGGATTAACATCTCGAAGACAGATTCGATCGAGTCGAGATCGAGCTCATCTGTCGTCAACCTAAATACCGCCGGCATATTGTAGACCACCCGTTGGCCCATCATCCGTTGCAGGATGTACATCCGTTTTTGAGCCGACGATAGCGGGTAATAATCTTGTTGCTCCAATGGCTGGACCGGCGAGACGGAATCGCCTCTTTGCCGGCGGATAAACCGGGCCAGTTCCCGCGCTGTGGGTGTGGCGAACACTGTAGACAGGGGCACTCGAATCCCCATCTCTTTATGAATCCGCGCCACCAATGCCGTGGCTTTGAGAGAGTGGCCTCCGATCTTGAAGAAATTGTCGTCCGCAGCCACATTTTCCACCCGGCGCCCCAGAACGGCGGCGAACAACACCGTCAATCGGCGGAGCAAATCATCGTCCTCTCCCTCGCTGTTCCCTTCTCGAGGAATTTGTAGGTTTTGGAATGGAACCGCTTGATGTTGATGAAGCCTGTCCGTTTTTTCTCTAAAGAGATCGGGGAGCTGTTTCTGTCGGTCCCCGGCCAGGAGCGAACCTACATCCATCAACCGCAGGCCCGGATTGGCGGAGAATTGCCGGACGGCTTGAGTCACATGGCGGGCCAGACACCGGATGGTGGACATCGTAAACAGGGAGGCGCAATACTCGAACGCAAAATGGATGTGATCGGCCCCTTCGAAACAATAGAGGGTCAGATCGAATTTGGAGGTGGTGTTCTCCAGTACGACCGGCTCAATCGATACTCCTGGCATTACCATGCGCGACCGCTGGAAGTTTTGCACCACAAAGAGGACGTCGAAGATAGGATTTCTCGCCGGATCCCGGACTGGATCCAATCGCTCCACCAATTCCTCGAATTGGACATCTTGATTTTCGAAGGCCTCCAACGAGATGGTCTTCACGTGCTGGAGGAATTGCCGGAACGAGAGCCGGCCACAGGGTTGGACCCGCAACGGAAGACTGTTCACCATCATGCCGGCGATCCGTTCCAAATCCGTGTGCCTGCGGTTGGCCACACCGCTTCCCACCACAATATCCTCCTGCCCGGACCAGCGATACATGATGGCGGCGAATACCGCCAACACCGTCATATACAGAGTGGTTCCTTCGATGCGCAACATTTCCCGCAATTGCCGTGAATCCCCTCGCTCCAGCGACCATTTATATGTGTCGCCGGTAAAATCGAATACCGCCGGCCGCGGAAAATCCAGCGGCAATTCCAGTCGTGGAATGTCGTCCTTGAAGCGGGATAGCCAATAATCCATCTGATTGTCAACGACCCCCGACCGATGCAATTCCTCTTGCCACACCGCGTAGTCGCGATATTGAATCTTGAGAGCCGGAAGTGTCTCCCCTTTGTAGAGGCGGATGAAGTCCTCGATCAAAATCCCCATGGTGGAACCGTCGCCGATGATATGGTGCATGTCCAGAGCCAGCAGCCACTCATCATCTCCTTCTCGAATCAATGTTACCCTGAGCAGAGGCGCCGACGACAGGTCGAAGGGGCGGACAAACCCTTTCAGAAATCCATCGAGGGATTCATCACTCGCTCGCCGGTCAAGATTCTCTATCTCTAGATTCACTGCCGGATGGACCATTTGCACCGGTTCATCATCCATCAAGTCGAACGAGGTGCGCAAGGCGTCGTGCCTGGCGGTCAGCAAGTGAAACGCCTGTTGGAACATCTCCTGGTCCAGCCTCCCTTCCAGGCGGTAGATATCCGGCATATTGTAGCTGGTTCCGGTGGTGTCGAATTGTTCCAGAAAAAAGAGCCGTCTTTGAGCCGACGACTGTGGATAGTATTCCTTTTTTTCCGCGGGCAAAATTCCTTGAAACATCGACTTCGCCTCTTTATCGATAATCGCCGCCATCCGGCGGATACTGGGGCTGTCAAATACCTCTTTGAGGGGAAACTCGACATTCAAGCGCATGCGGAAGCGCGACACCAGGGCTGTGGCCTTGAGAGAATGGCCTCCATGCTCGAAAAAACTGTCGGTCACTCCGATAGAGTGTTCGTCTTTGCCCAATACCTCCGCCCACATGGCCCGGACCTTCGCTTCGGTTTCAGTCCCGGGGAGCGCGCATTGGCTGCCGGCCGGGGTGGCGTCAGGCGACGGTAACGCTTTTCTGTCCACTTTGCCGTTGGCAGTGAGGGGCAGTTCTTCCAGGAAAATAAAATCCGACGGCACCATATAGGACGGCAAATCAGCCGATAAAAATTCCCGCAACAGGTCCGGCACGATGTCCTCGTCGGCGCAAGGGACAAGATAGGCGATGATGAAGGTGTCACAATCGTCCCCCATTTCATAAGTGGTCACGCAAGCGGCCGCCACACCGTCGTAGCGGAGGAGACGGTTCTCGATCTCCCCCAATTCGATCCGCAAGCCCCGGACTTTCACCTGGTGGTCGATCCGTCCCTGGAACTCGATAGGCCCGCTATCCAGCCGTCGGCCCAAATCCCCACTGCGATAGAGACGAAGGGTTTTCGCCCTGTCGCCTGGATGGCGAGCCTCGACAAATTTCTCAACCGTCAATCGCGGTCGGTTCAAATACCCCCGCGCCAGTCCCTCGCCGCCGATGCAAATCTCCCCCACAACACCGTCCGGTTGCGGTTGCGTCGTATCGCGGGCCATCACAAACACCGACACATTGCTCATGGGTATCCCCACCGGAATGTTTTCCCATTGCCGGTCCACGGGAAAGGTTGTGGTCACCACCGTGTTTTCCGTTGGGCCGTAGTTGTTGTGGAGGATGTAATTTTTTGGGATAAAGCGGTTCAATTTATCGCCCCCCGTCAGCATTGCCCTGAGGCTGTGATTCTCCATCTCCTGAAATTGTTCGCAAAATTGAGTGGGCAAAAAAGAGACCGTGATATCATGCCGTTCAAAAAAGCGGTTCAATTTGAGGAGTTCAAGCTTCAGGTCATTGGGGATCACAAATAACGCCGCCCCGGTCGCAAGATAGGGAAACACTTCCCAAACGGCGGCGTCAAATCCGAAGCCGGCGTATTGGCCGGCGTGGTCCCGGTGTGTTATGTCGAAACGCTCTTCATGCCAGCGGCATAAATTGACCAATGACCGGTGCTCCACCATCACCCCCTTCGGCCGGCCGGTGGAGCCGGAGGTGTAGATCACATAGGCGAGATTGCCGGATGCCACCGGCGGATCGACAAATGGTTCGCCATTCCGCTCGAGGAAGCGGATGTCGTGTTGCCGTTTGCGCACAGCCGGTGCTTCCCGGTTCGCTTCCGGGCTTCGATCGATGACGAGCATGGTATCGTAACGGAAGCGTGTGAGCTCGTTCTCGATGGTGAAGATCTTTTCGGAGTGTTGGATGGAATGGATAGCGGGATATTGAAGCGGCAGATCTTCGAAGAACCGCCGTGAGAGAAATAGTTCGTTTGAGAAGTCGGTCTTGGTCTTGTCCCGGTACTCCGGCCTCTCCCGGGCAAACCGGCGCAAATCCGCCAGCAACGCCTCTTTGGAATCTTGATCCATCACATCGCCGATAAAGACGCGTCCCCTGTCTTTCAATTTATCGAGACACATTCCCAATACCCGCCGCAAATAATTATGACCATGAAAGCACTGAATCACGCTGTTGATGATGATGAGATCGAACTCATCTTCATCCAAACCCTGGATCTCATGGGCCGCCATGCAGGAGAGGCGGATATTGTCAAAGCCCCGGCGCTCCGCCTCTTGCCGGTTCCAGTCGATGATTGTCTGCGACAGGTCAACGCCATAGTATAAAGCCACTTTGGGCGCCAATCTGTACATGGTGATGCCGGAGGCGCAGCCGATTTCGAGAATCCGCATCTCTTTTTGAAGCGACGGCTCGAGTTTTTTTCGGATATTGTCGCCGTACTCATCCATCTCTTCCTCCGAGAAGGACTCGCCGGTATAACTGCTTTGCCAACCGCCGCCGGTGATGTGGTCCACGGCGGTTTCCCCCACATATTCCCAGAGCTCTTTATCCATCAACCGGTTGCCGCTGGTTTCAATATCATTGTATACATCGTCCGAATCCAAGCAGAGAAAGGATTCAAAAGATGGGCATTCCCATTGCAGCCGGTTCAGCAAGCCGATAAATCCTTTCTGCGAGATCACCACCCGGATGGCGGCATCGTCGATCATAAAGCGGACGCGGTTGGAAGGAAGGGTTGAATCAATGGGAACAAACGCGCCGCCGGCCCTGAGAACCGCCAGCATCGCCACAATTCTCTCTACCACCGGCTCCAATAGAATGGCCACCGGTTCCTCCAATTGGAGCGTTGTTTCGGTTTGTAGGTAATCAGCCAAAACTCCTGCCTGCCGCCAGAGGAAATCGTAGGTTATTTGACACAACGGCCGCCCCTGAACATCTAAATCTTGCAATGACCGGCCTGCGACCGCCAGGCGGTGGGGACCGGTCTGTACGTGTTTTTCTATCAATGCGTGGATGGGGCGCCGAAGGTGGTACTCCCTGTGGGTGTCGTTCCATTTGAGGGCAAGTTCCCGCGCTTCCTCTATCGAGACGTGGGGAATCGACCGGATGGGGCTGTGGGGATTTCCGGCCACATGGTCCGCCACCGCTTTGATAGACCGTGCGATCTGCCTCACCATGGCTTCCCGGTACACATTGGCATTGTAATTCAAGCGGATACCGATACTCTTTCCCGGAGTGACAATAAAATTGAAATCATTGCCGATTTGCTGGAAGCTCTGGGTATCTGAGATGGAAATTCCAGTGGTTTTCCCCCTGATGGCGTTTTGCATGTGTTGGTCCATTGGAAGATTTTGAAATCCGAAAACAATTCGGGTGAGCCCATGCTTTAACGATGACCGGGATTGGATTTCCGCCAGGGGCACATATTCATGTGGTTTTGCCTCGCCGTTCTTCCGATGGACTGTTATAATCAAATGAGCGAACGTTTCTTCAGGACCGGCGCAAATACGAACCGGCACTGTGTTGACGAACAATCCGATAATATCCTCCACCCCTTCGATTTCCGGCGGCCGTCCGGAGACCACGTTTCCGAACACCGCGTCCTCGGTGTTGTTGAATCGCCGCAGCAGGATGCCAAGGATGCATTGAAATATGATGGAAAGTGTGACATTGTAGGTCCTGGCGATTTGAGTCAACGCAGCCGTCAAGGCTTCGCCGATTTCGAATTCATACTCCGCGGTTTGATAGTCTTGCCCGCCGGCTTGAAGATACTTGCGGGGAAAATCCACCTGTTCCTCATAACCGGAGAGTTGACGCTCCCAGAATCGCAATCCCTCTTCCGGCTTCCGGCCCTCCAGCCATTTGACATAACGGCCGAACGGGATACCGGGTGTCAACACTACATCCCCCTTTCGAACCAAAGCGCTATAGAGATCGATAAAATCAGCGAACAACAGTCCCAGGCACCAACCGTCCATAATCAGATGGTGATTGGTCAAGACCGCCCTCCACGACCGGGGGGCCACCTGAATCAGACTCATCCGCAACATCGAGTCCCTCTCCAAATCGAAACCCCTCCTTATATCCTCGGCGAGAACATCTTCGACGTATCTTTCCGCCCGGTCTTTATCCATGAAAGATACATCCGAGTAGTCAATTTCTACGGCCCTTTTTTTAAGTACAACCTGCACCGGCTGTTTCACCTTGCGGTACAAAAACACGGTTCTCAAGACGTCATGCCTCTGGACCAGCAATTGAAACGCCTTTTGGAAGAGCCGGATATCGATCGCACCTTCGAGAGAGATCACCATTTGTACCAGGTAGGAAGTCCTGGTGGGATCCATCTGATAATTCAACAGCATCCCCTCTTGCATGGGGGTCAGGCCGTAAATATCTTTAACATCGCTTTTCTTGAACATGGTCAACACTCCTTTTTATATATTCAAAACCTCGTCTAACGCGTCATAAACCAAATCCAGCTCATCTTCGTCCATATCGGATATGGTGAAATCACTGGCGGTGCACTCTGCATTTTCACGGCCCATACAATGGTGGAGGATCTCTCGCAACGCCGCTCCATAATGATCGAAAAGCGAACGGATCTCCTCCGGCGAGTATTCGTTGCGGTTGTAGGTAAACGTGACCGATAGCTTACGGTCAACGATCACGCTGTCGATATCCAGGCTGAAACGCATGGGCAATCGCGGATCAACCATAGCCCCCACGGATAAAGGCGAAAATTCGAAAACCTGGTCGCCTCCACCCGCCGGTTTTTCGAAGAGCCCGGAAAAATTAAAACAAATATCCGGTTCCCGGTGGAAGCTCAAATCGATCATCTCCGGGGCAGGAGTTAAATATCTCAACATCCCATAGCCGATCCCATTGTTTGGAACGGACCGGAGCATCTCCTTCGTCTGTTTGACGGCGCTCCCAACATCCAGATCTTCGGGCGCCGTAAGAATAATGGGATACCGGGAGGCGAACCGGCCCACCGTCCTGCAAACATCGATTTGTTCGCCTAAATCCCCCCGGCCATGCCCCTCGATGGACACAGCATGCTGTCGCCGCCCCGACCAACGGTGCAACGCTAGAGCGAGGGCCGCCAGGAGGATATCCCCGAGTTCGGTGTTATATGCCCGGTTGGCGCCGGACAGCAATTCCTCTGTCTCATGGGGAGAGAGCGGATGGTCTGAGACCGATGCCGCGTGAATCTTCTTTTTGAGCTCTCCCTTCGCTTTGCGGGCGTCATCCAGAAGCCGGCAATCCAGGGAATGGATGTCTCGCCAATACCCGATCTCATCCAGCAATTCACCCCTTTCGGCATAATTGGCCAGACTGTGAGTCCAATCGAGAAACGAATCGGTCTTCGGAGGCAAACTCACAGTCCTCCCTGAGGAAATCTGCCGGAGAGCTATCGATAAGTCTTCCAACAAAATGTGCCACGAGATAGTGTCTATCGCCAAGTGGTGGATCACCACAAGCAAGTGGTCGCCTTCGGCGGTTTTGAACAACGCCGATCGAACGAGAGGGCCGGATACCACCTCGAGAGAGCCTTGAATCTCATTCGCCTTGTCCATGATACTCCGGCGGGGCGAAGAATCACCGGAGAAATCGAACACATCGAACGCGAACGTCTCTGGGCCCGGCGGGCGATTGTAGGGAGCCGGCGCATCCCCTTCCGAAGGAAATACCATGCGGAGCGCGTCATGATGATCCATCAAACGAGCGAACGCTTCCCGGACCGAAGCCCCGTCAAATCCCTGGCGGCGAAAGAGCATGATCCCTTGATTGAATAGGTTGGGAAGGAAGCCGGTTTGCTGGAACAGAGCCCGCTGCGCCGGAGTCGATACCGCTTCCCCCGACACAGGCCCCTGGGAGATGACTCTATCCACAGGTTTGACGTGGGCGGCGGCGGCGGAAAAAACAGGATCCAGGAACAGGTCTTTCACTTCCAGTTTCAAGCGATGTTTGCGAAGGATGGCGGAGAGTTGAATGGCCTTGATGGAATCGCCGCCAAGATCGAAGAAGTTGTCCCCCATACTGATGACCGGCAGCCCCAACACATGGCGCGCCGCGTGAAGCAGTGTCTCTTCCACCTGGTTCGACGGCGCCTGAAAATCGTCTCCATCCAGGAGTTCCCGCTCCGGTTGCGGCAATCGGGGGCGGTCGATCTTGCCGTTTTGATTCAGAGGCAGGGCATCCAGTTCCACAAAGTAAGAGGGGATCATATAATCCGGTAGTTTGGCCCCCAGATGGCGTTTCAACTGGTTGGCGTCAATCGTTGCGGAAGGAACCACATAGGCGCACAAATACTTCGAGCCGTCGTCGTGGTCCAGCGCCGCCACCACGCCGGTGGCGAGCGACGGATGCTGCAGGAGAAGAGTCTCGATCTCTCCCAGCTCGATGCGGAAGCCGCGAATCTTCACCTGTTGGTCTTTTCTTCCTAAAAACTCCAGAAACCCATCGGCCGTATAGCGGACAATATCGCCGGTTTTATACATGCGCTGTCCCGGCAGCAGAGGATGGGGAACAAACGACCGGCCGGTGAGTTCCGGCCGGTTCAGATAGCCCATGCCCACACATTCTCCGGCGATGCACAGCTCGCCCGGCACTCCCGGCGGTTGCAGCCGGTCGTATCGATCCAGGATGCACACCGTTGTATTATGAACCGGCGTTCCAATAGAGAGGCGTGTGCGCTCCCGGTCCAAAACATTGCAGGTGGCCACCACAGTGCACTCCGACGGTCCGTAATTGTCCGCCACCAGATAATCTCCCGGGATGTAAGCCCCCAATTTCTCGCCCCCTACATGGAGCAGCCGGAGCGAATGATTCTTCAGCTCCATGAACGGACGGCTCAAGGCGGTGGGCAAATAGGCCACAGTGACGGCATGGCGAAAAAAGATGCGATCGATCGCTTCGAGGTCGAGGCGGTCTTCTTTTTGGAAGAGGTAAATCGAGGCTCCGGCCGCCAGGAAGGGAAAAATCTCCAGGATCGAAGCGTCGAAACTGAAGCCCGCGTACTTGGCGCCGCGGTCATGGTGGGTCAAGCCAAAGCGGGTGTTGTGCCAACGATAGAAATTCGCCAGATTGCGGTGGGAGATCATCACCCCCTTCGGTTTTCCGGTGGAGCCGGAGGTATAGATGCAATAAGCCGGGTCTTCAGGCTTGCATCTATCGGCGCATTCGTCGTCATCGCCGAGATCCAGCGAATCCTGGGGAAAAAAATAGACCGGCGTCCCGTTTGGGATGAGCTTTTCGTCCGCTTCCGAGGCGAGAATCAGGACGCTTTCGCTATCGCGAAGCATATACTCGATCCGTTCCGATGGATAGTCGCGGTCAATAGGGAGAAACGCGCCGCCGCAGCAGAGGATGGCGAGAATCCCTATCATCACTTCCAGAGAGGGTTCCGCCATGATGGCCACGATCCGTCCCGGTCCGGCTCCCTGTTGTCTTAATTCATGCGCCAGTTGTCGAGCTTGCGCATCGCAACATCGGTAGCTCAACTGATGATTGGATTGGATGAGGGCGATCCGGTCGCCGTTGTGAGCCGCCTGTCGCCGCCAATCATCCATGAAGGTCGATTCGTTCTTCAATTCTACCGCGTCGCCGGATAGGCTTTCCAGGAGTTGCAGCTTCTCACCGGGCGACATGATGTCGATGTCGGAGATCGGCAGCTCCGGTCGTGCGGTCGCCTGGCTTATGATCGATTTGAAGTAGTCGATGAATCGCTGGATAGTGGCTGGGTCGAAAAGGTCTGTATTGTACTCTAGAGAAAAATCGATCCCCTCTTCCCGCTCGAATCCCAACAGCGAGAGGTCGAACTTGGTGGCGCCGGTGTCCGGGAGCAGAGGCTCGATAGTCAACCCGGGAAGCTCCATCTCCGGGAGTTGGATGTTCTGGAGGGCGAACATCACATCGAACAACGGATTGCGGCCGGTGTCACGCTTCACCGCCACACGCTGCACCAGTGTTTCGAATTGATAATCCTGGTGATCGAAGGCGGCGATGGCATTGCGCCGGACTTCGTTTAAAAAGGTTAAAAACGATGCCGGTGCCGGCGGGCGATTGCGAAGGGCCAATGTATTGACAAACATCCCCATCAACGGCTGCAACTCAACAAACCTCCGCCCGGCGATGGGCGATCCCACCAC
The DNA here is from genome assembly GCA_964491915.1 of uncultured Clostridia bacterium. GTDB lineage: Bacteria > Acidobacteriota > Aminicenantia > UBA2199 > UBA2199 > JAHELQ01. The sequence continues at coordinate 62,704 of CAZBHS010000003.1, read as the reverse complement.
AATGTCTTCATTACCGCTCAAGCGGGAAAGCAATACATTGAACACCGCCAACACCACCATGAAGAGCGAAGACTCGTTAGTCGCCGCAAGTTTTTTCAAGCGCCGGGTATCACTGTCATCTATAGAAAATTGGACGGTGGTTCCCTTGAAGCTGAGAAGCGCCGGTCGCGGACGGTCGTAGGGAAGCTCCAGAGCCGGCGGTTGATCCGCGAACACCTCGAGCCAGTACTCTTCCTGCGTGCGCAGCTCTCCATCGGCGAGCAACCGATCTTGCCAATGGGCGAAATCTTTGTATTGCACCGGCAATGAAGCTAGCGTCGAGCCGCTATACAGGGCCGCGAACTCCTTCATCAGGATAGTCTGGGTGGTGCCGTCGGAAATGATATGATGGGTGTCCACCATGAGGATATGGCGATTGCAGTCTTCCTCGATAACCTTGACTCTGAGGATGGGGGCTTGCGCCAGATCGAAGGGGCGGATAAATTCTTTGATCAATTCCTCCGGTTCATGATTGGAAGAATTTAGACGCGGGTGTTGGATCGCAAAATCAATGGATCCGGCTTCCAACACCTGCTGCACCGGTTCGCCGTCCAATAGGACAAACCTGGTTCTGAGGACCTCGTGCCGCTCGATCAAGCCGGCAAACGCCCGCTCCACTTTTTGAAGGTCCAGCTCGCCTGTGATGCTCACCGCGATGGGTTCATTGTAGCCGGTGGTATCCTCAGCCATTCGCTGCAAGGCGAACAATCGTCGTTGGGCCGACGATAGCGGGTAGTAGTCCTTTTTTTCTATAGGTTGCGGACGGGATGCTCTTCTGCCGGACCGAACCGCCTCGATAAACATCGACAGATTCTCGACGGTATGGCGGTTGTAAAACTCCCCCACCGGTACCTCAACCCCCATCTCTTTCTCGATCAGGGCTGCCACATTCATGGCTTTGAGAGAATCGCCTCCCAATTCGAAAAAATCGTCGCGAATGCCGATGGCGTCGATGCCGAAAAACCGTCGCCACATCTCCACCAATTGCCGCTGGATATGATTCTCCGCTTCCACACAATGGCCGTTGAACTCCAGCGGATGATCCTCTGCTACCCTCGCCTCTTGATTGTCCTCTTCCATAAAGACACTGACGGTTGCAGAACCGCTCGATGCCGCCTGGAACGGATTGCCGTCGATCCAGTATCGCTTGCGGTCGAAAGGATAGGTGGGCAGAGGAATACGCCGGCGTTTTTTTTCGCCGTAATAACCGTCCCAATCGATGGAGACTCCCCTCAACCAAAGATGCCCGGTTTTTTGCAATAAATACTCGAGGTCCGGCTGGTTTTGATGGGCGGGTCGCAGCACATTGACGATTTGCCGGGGGGACGAGCCTTTGCTCTCCATAAACCGCCCCAACATCGACGACAAATCGCGGCCCGGACCGATCTCCACCAAAATGGCGGCGGGATCGTCGAATATCTGGTTCATCCCTTCGGCGAAGCGCGCGGTTTCGGCCGCATGGCGGGCAAAATAGGAGGGATCCATCGCGTCCTCCACCGTCATCCACGTGCCGGTGACATTGGAAATATAGGGGATTTCCGGCGGATTGAGATTCATGGCTTCGATCGCCTGCCGGAGCTCGTCCGCCGCCGGTTTCATCAACGGCGAATGCAAGGGGCAGGGATTCTGCACTCTCACGCAAAACAGTTTGTCTCGCTTGAGTCGCGCCTCCAAAGCATCCAATCGGTCGATCTTTCCGGCAATAACGCACGAATCTCCGTTGTCGATTGCCAGATAGAGTTCATTCTCGAGATAAGGCAGCATTGCATCGGCGGCCAAAGGAACACTGAGCATGCCGCCGGCGATTTTTGCCGCCGCTTCCCCCCGGACAAATATCATACGGAGGGCATCCTCCACAGAGACGACCCCGGAAAGACAAGCGGCCACATATTCGCCGAAGCTATAGCCTATCATGCTGTGAGGTTTGACGCCCCAACCCATGAGCAAGCGGGCCAATGAGTATTCCACCGCAAAGAGAATCGGTTGGGCCAGATGGAATGCGTCGATGAGTTCAGCCTCGAGATGTCGATGCTCCTCTGCCTCCGGATACAACGTCTCTTTGAGATCGATTCCCGCCAAACGGTTGTAGATAGCGAAGCATTGGTCCATGTCTTGCCGGAATGAGCTTTCGCGCAGATAGAGATCGCGTCCCATAGTGCGGTATTGCGAACCGATGCCGGTAAACAGAAAAATCACCGGCGGTTGGTGCCGGGGGGCGCGGTTGGTGCGGGAGTAAGACGTCGGATCGATGGCGTCATCTATAGACCGGCACACCGCCATCCGCCGCAGGGGAAACTCCTTGCGTCCGGTTTGAAGCGTATATGCCGCATCCGCTAGATCGATGGCCGCATCGCCTTGCAAATGAAGAGTCAGCTCCTCCACTTTCCTCTGCAGCGAGTCTTCGGAATTGGCGGATAATAGCAGTAATTGATAAGGCCGCGAAGGAGAATTAGTATTGGCCGGCAATACCGGCGCCTCTTCCAGCACCACATGGGCGTTGGTGCCCCCCACTCCAAAGGAACTGACCCCCGCCCGCCGCGGATGGTTGTTCCGGGGAAACGGCCGTAGAGAGTCGTTGATATAAAAGGGCGAGTCTTGAATCTCCAATTTGGGATTGGGCTCGTTAAAATGAAGGCTGGGAGGGATTTTTTTGTGGTACAACGATAAAATCGCCTTGATCAAGCCGGCGATTCCGGCGGCGGCGTCCAAATGGCCCACATTGGTCTTGACCGAACCAACGGCGCAGGCGTTCTTCCGCTGGGAAGCGAAGACTTTTTTCAAGGCTTCCAGCTCAATGGGGTCGCCGATGGGGGTTGCGGTGCCGTGGGCTTCGATCAAGCCGATGGTATCCGCCGCCACTTCCGCGAACGCCTGGGCCGCCCGGATCACCCCCGCCTGTCCCTGGATACTGGGGGCTGTGTAGCCGGATTTGCGGCTGCCGTCATTGTTGGTGGCGGACCCTTTGAGAAGGGCGTAGACATGATCCCGGTCTTCCAGCGCCTCTTCATACATCTTTAGCAAGACGACTCCGGCGCCGTCGCCTCCGACCGTGCCGCGGGCGTCGATATCAAAGGCCCGGCAATGGCCGTCCGGCGAGCTAACCATCCCCTCCCGGTAGAGATACCCCTGCTTTTGCGGCAGCATCACAGTTGTTCCCCCCGCCAGCGCCAACCGGCACTCGCCGCCCAACAAAGCCTGGACCGCCAGATGAACCGTCACCAACGATGTGGAGCACGCGGTATTGAGAGAATAACCGGGGCCTCTGAGATTCAACTTATACGATACCAACGCCGCCACCGCGTCTTTGTTCACCAATTGATAGGTGGAAAAGGCGTCCAATACATGACCGGAGGCGGCGGTATAGGCCAACGCCTGCCAAAAAAAATTATTGGCGGCTCCGGCGAACAGTCCGATTTTCCCTTTGAATACGGCGGAATTCACTCCGGCGTCTTCCAACGCCTCGAAGCAACACTCGTGGAACAACCTCAATTGAGGATCCAGCACTGTGGCTTCCGCCGGCGTGTAGTCGAATACGCCGGGATCGAACCATTCGATATGGTCCACGATCCCTTTTGCGGCGACATAATTGGGGTCTTGAAGCGTCTCCTCCGGCACTCCCGCCGCTCTCATCTCTTCCTTCGAAAAAAACGAGATGGATTCGATCCCTTTCTCCAGATTATCCCAGAATTCATGAATCGTCGATGCGCCGGGGAAGCGAAGCCCAATGCCGGTGACCGCGATCTCCAGGCCGGTTAAATGTTCGTTTGCTTCAGCCATATCATTCATCCATCATCTGTTTTTGCCTGCGTCTCAGCAGCTTGTCCTTGCCTTTATTCCGGTCGGACAACCAGTCGTTCTCTTCGGCGGCGGTCTCTTCGCTCTTTTCCGACCGCGTGTGCTCCAAGAAGCCGGCGATGGTGGGATGCTCGAACAGGGTTATCACCGGTATGCGCAGCCCCAGCTCTTGCTCCAACCGGTTGGCCGCCTGGATGATATCGAATGAGGTAGCGCCCAGAGCGAAGAGATTGTCGTGAACGCCGATTTTTTCGATGTTCAAGATCTCGCCGCACAGGGCCGCCACTTTGTTTTCCTGTTCACTGCGGGGAGCGACAAAGGTGACGCCCCCCTCCAGGGTCTTTTTCGCCGCTTCCAGCAATTTCTCGCGATCCACTTTGCCGTTGGCTGTCAAGGGGATCCGGTCCACCTGCACAAAGTAAGAGGGAATCATGTAATCCGGTAATTGACCCGCCAAATAGGTCCGCAACTCCGTTACAGTGAACCGGGTGTCGGCCACAATAAAGGCGGTCAACACCGCGTTGCCGTTCTTGTCCTCTGTGCTCAGCGCCACCGCATCCCGCACCTCAGGCGCGTCGAAGTAACCGATCTCATCGAGGATTTGCCGCGCCTTTTCCAGATCCGGGGGAAACGAAATTTCCTCGATTCCCTGCTCTCTGGAAATAATTCCCAGCCGCACATCCCAACTGAGGGGTTCCTCGTAAAAGTGGTAGCCTGTCCCCTGTTGATGCACCGCGATGCCGGCGTCGTTGATCACGCAATTGGAGGAGCAGAAGCCCGTGTCGGATGGTTGGACCCAGCCTTTTTGCCGCAAATAATTCCTGATTTCCTTCACCGGCTCCGGGAAGTAACGGAAGAAATCGATAAACCGCGTCTTTTCCACCACCTCCGGCGGGATTGGGGCCTGCATGATCCGGGTGTAGCGGTTGTCAAGCGAATGAAAGCCCTGCCGGAACATGAGCAGTTTCTCTTCCATTTCCCGGGGCTCCACGATTCCCGCCTTTAACAGGCCATAGAGCCGCATGTCGATAATCTGTCCCCTGGACAGGCCGGAGATCACCGCGGGTATTCCCCGTTGGTGGGCCGTTTGCGTTCCCACCGTGTTCAAGGCGTTCCAACAGCCGTGGCATACATTGTAATTGGAGCGCAGGCTCTCCACAAAGACCTTGTTCATGAATTCGGAGTCGCCGGTCACATGATCCACCCCCAGGGCGGCGGTGGTTTTTTTGATGTTTTCGAAGGCGGCATCGGAAATATAGCCGTTGTCGAAGGTGAAGGCCAGCACCCGCAGGCCGAAATCCTGCAAACGGTGCAACACATAGGTGCTGTCCTTGCCGCCGCTGTACAGAAGCAGGCAATCGTAATCGCCGGAAGCTCCGGCTTTCAATTGCCCCGCCAATCGCTCAAAATCCTCCGGCTGTTTAAAATAGCGGTCGATATGGGGCCGGAAGCCGTCGAATTCCCGGCAATGGCGGCACACCCCGTCGCTGTCGAAGGTTATGGCGGGAAAGTCAACCGAGAGCAGACAACGGGCGCAACGGGATTTATCCGCCGCCTGGGTTTGGCCGGAGTTTTCCCGCCCCAGCAATGATGCCACCGCCGGTTCGCGGCGATACTGTTTGAGTGTCCCCTCGATCTCGCCGGTCTCCACCCGGAAGCCGCGAATCTTCACCTGCCGGTCTGTGCGGCCCAGGAATTCCACGATACCGTCCCGGCGGATCCTGGCCAGATCTCCGCTGCGGTAGAGACGGCTGTCCGCCTCCCGGCGATCGGTCACGAATTTTTCCGCCGTCAGCTCCGGCCGGTTCAGGTAGCCGGCTGCAACGCCGGCTCCGCCGATGTATAGTTCGCCGCTCACTCCCGGCGCCGCCGGTTGCCTGTCCCTATCGAAGATTCTGATGGTTGTGCGCCGCACCGGCCCGCCGATGGGCACCCATTGGCCGGTGTCGATGGCGGGATCGAAACGGTAAATCATGCTGCCTACAACCGTCTCCGTTGGGCCGTACTCATTGTAGATCTCCACGGCTCCGGAAAAAAACTCGAGCGCCGCTTTGGCCAATGGGACCGACAACGCCTCGCCGCCAACGATAAACCGTTCGATTGTACTCTTCACCGCTTTGGGCGATGCTTCCGGTTTGGTTTGCCAAAAATCCAACAATAATTTCAAATGGGCCGGCGTGCACTTAATGGCCTGCACGCGGTTTTCAGTAACAATGCGTCTGATGGGAATGGTCTTCTCATGGTCCGGGTAGATGATGACCGACTGCCCCGCGACCAGGGGGACATAGATGGAGGTGACGGTCAAATCGAAGGAGATCGATGTAAACAGAGGAAAATCAACGGCTGCCGCGCCAATGTAGTGCTCCGCCGCCCAGGAGGCGTAGTTGGCCAGGCCCCGGTGCGTCGCCATCACCCCCTTCGGATTGCCGGTGGTGCCGGAGGTGTAAATCACGTAAGCGCAATCGCCGGCTTCAATTCCAACGCTGGGGAATGATTCGCCCTCTGTCGATTCAAGAGAGAGTTCTTCGAATTCTTCATCGCCGAGAACCATATACTCCAGGCTATCTATCCGTTCTTCCATTGGAGGTTGTGTCAACACAAGCGACGCGTTGCTGTCGCGGAGCATATATTTTTTGCGGTTGAGAGGCACATCCTCAGACACCGGCATATAAGCGGCGCCGGCCTTCAAAATTCCCAGCAGCCCCACCATCAGCGCCGGCGACCGTTCCATCATCACCGCCACGATGGCTCCCCGTCCCAGGCCGCGCTCCCGCAATCGCCGGGCCAAACGATCCGAATGGAGGTCCAACTGCCGGTAGGTCAAAGAGTGTGAGCTTCCGGGGGTCGCGACAACGGCTGCCGGGTGGTCCGGTTTTTGGTCAACCCGGCGACCGAAGAGCTCGAGAATCAGAGAATCATCCCCTTCTTCCCTATTTATCATCGCCTCGTTCCAGAGATTGCATTCTTCGAAGGAGAGGATACTCAATGCTTGAAGCGGAGAATCTAAATTCTCCAGGCACCAGGCCAGAAGCCTCTTGAAGTGGTCTAATATTTGCAGAATCGCTTCCTCGTCATACAGCAGATGGTTGTATCGGCACGCGGCCTTCAGGAGCCCGTCCTCTCTACAGAACACCCAGGAGACATTTCCCCGGTGTTCCTTTATATAGTGCGGATCATGGATATTTTCCAGTACGACGGAGACATCGAAGCGCGGTTCGAGCGGATAGTTTTGATGCTTGACTGCCTCCACCACTGTCCGCTTCATGTCCATCAGCAACTCTTTGAACGATTGCCGGCTGTGGATTTCGGTGCGGAGGACCAGCTTCGTATTGACGAAATCCCCTGCCGCCGGTTGGCGGTAGATGGGTGTTCCGATGAGGACATCCCCGTTACCGGAGTATTTGTACAATAGGGTGGTGATGGCTGCGCAGAGGACGATATGAAGGGTCTTGTCATTACCGGCGCACACCTTCGTCAAGCTCTCGAAGAGTGTTCCGTCAATAGTGAAGTCCACAGTCGATCCGGCATTCGCGCTGGAATCCTTCGCTACCCGGCTGAAAGGAAAACTGGAGAGTTCCGACTCCCCGGAGAGTTTTTCTTGCCAGTAGAGCTTCTCCGCGGCGTAACGATCCGATTTGCCGGCGATCTTTCGGGAAAAATCTGTTTCATGGTTCATGGTGTCCCTCCTTTAAAATCCAAATTGGATGTCGTTTTCGTCATCCAGGCCCGCGGCTGTTTCCAGGCGGGATGAAATATCTATCTCATCGATGGTGAGTCGCGGATTGTCGATGACCTGCCGGAGAATTTCCAGATAATGATCCAGAATGTTTCGGGCGCTCGAGAGTTTGAACAGGTCGGTGGAGAATTCGAGGTTCAACGCCAACCGGCCGGAGCTCTCCCCCACCGCCAGCAACATGTCGAAGCGGGAGACCTTGTTGGCGGATCCCTTCGGCGTCATTTTGAGTGATTCATTCGTCGCGGTATCCACCTCGATAGTGTTCAGCAGGAAGCCCACGTCGAAGAGGGGATTCCGGCCCGCCTCCCCTTGCAGCTCCAGAGTGGTAACTAATTGCTCAAATGGAACATCTTGATTGTCGAAGGCGGAGATAGCCACGGTTTTCACCTGCCCGAGAAAATCTTCAAAGCTCGTGCCTGCGGCGGGGAAGACTCGTAAAGCCACCATATTGACAAACACCCCCAACAGGTTCTCGATTTGCGGATGCCTCCGCCCGCTCAGAGGCGAGCCCACGATGATGTCGCGCTGCCCCGAATAACGCTGCAAGAGCGCGATATAGATTGCCAACAGCAATTGGTATTTGGTGGCGCCGGTCTTGCGGCACAATGCCTCGACGGCAGCCGCCAATCCGGGCTCGAGCTCCACATGCACGCTATCCCCCTTGCCGCTTTTAACCGGCGGTCTGGGGAAATCGAGAGGAAGATCCAGAACCGGGATCTCTCCTTGAAACTGCTTTAGCCAGAACTCCTCTTGCTTGCGAAACGCCTCCGACCTTATCTGCGCCAATTGCCACAGGGTGAAATCGCGGTATTGGATCTCCAGCGGCGGGAGCTCGTCGCCGCGGTGCAACGCCTGGAATTCCCGGATCATGATCTCCATCGACAGGGCGTCGGAGATGATATGGTGCATATCCACCATCAACAGATGTTTGCCCCCCGCCAGCTTCACCAACTCCACCCGGATGAGGGGGGCCTCGGCCGGATCGAAGGGCTCGATGAAGGCCTGCGAGAAGCCGTCGATGGCCTCTTCGTCATGGGGATCGATAGCGTCAGCTTCTGTGTAGCCGACGTCGAGTTTTATCTCCTCCTCGATGTGTTGGACCGGCGTTCCCCCTTTCACCACAAACGAGGTGCGCAAGGCTTCGTGACGGTCCGCCAATGCCCGGAACACCGCCTCGATTCTCTCTCGATTGGTCTCTCCCTCCAACAATACGATGGCCGGGATATTGTAGGTGGTACTCGACGGATTCATCCGTTGCAAAATATAGAGCCTTTTTTGGGCCGGCGACAGCGGGTAATCATCCATCATCGGCGCCTTCGGGATTGGAACGAAGGATTCCCCTACCGCTTCTTCGGTCAGCCGCGCCATTTTGCGGATGGTGGGCGAGGCGAATAGGTCCACCAATTGTAATTTCACCCCCATGTCCCGGTGGATTCGGGAGATGAGAATCGTCCCTTTGAGGGAATGGCCGCCTAAATGGAAGAAGTTGTCGTCGATTCCCATGCGTTCAGTTTCAATCCCCAACACAGAGGCCCAAATGCCGGCCAATCGACGTTCGATCGTGGTGCCGGGAGGCGTGAAGCCGCTGTGCGCTTCGTCGCTTCCGGGCCTGGGCAATGCCCGCCGGTTCACCTTGCCGCCGGCGCTGAGGGGGATCTCTTTGATACGAATGAAATAAGAGGGAACCATATAATCGGGAAGTTCGGCTGCCAATCGCTCCCGCAACTGGTCGGCGTCGAAAACATCATCCCCTTCGCACACCATATAGGCCGCCAACGACACCTCGCCCGACTCGCTCTCGAGGTCGATGACCACTGCCTTTTTCACCCAGGGAACCTCCGCCAGATGGCGCTCGATCTCCGAGAGCTCCACCCGGAAGCCGCGGATCTGCACCTGCTCATCATTGCGCCCCAGATATTGGATGGTCCCGTCCGCCAGCCAACGGCCCAGATCGCCGCTGCGGAACACCCGCTCGCCCTCTGCGAACAAACCATCGAAATAACGTTCGGCGGTCAAATCCTCCCGTAAAAAATAACCGCGTCCCACCATAGTCCCGGCGATATACATCTCCCCCGGAACCCCCGGCGGTTGAAGGCGGCGATAAAGGTCTGTAATGTAAATCCTCACATTGGACAGCGGCTTGCCGATCGGCGGCAATGGCGGCAGTTCCTCTTCCGGTGTCGCGGTATAGGTGGTGACCACATGAGTTTCCGACGGCCCGTAATGATTATGGACGGTCACATGGTTCTCTTTGAATCGCCGCTTCATAGGAGCGGTGATCGCCAATTGCTCGCCGGCGGTAACCACATGGGAGATGGATGTGGGAAAGGAGGCGGCCAGATGGTCTTCCTCAAATACAAAGCGCAGGAACGCCGGCGGAACGAACATAGTTGACACCGATTTTTTCTCCAGCGTTTGCCACAGAAGCGACACCTGGCTGCGCATCTCTTCATCGATCATCAGCAATTCCCCCCCCGCCAAAAGGGTGGAGAAGATCTCCTGGAACGACACGTCGAAGGAGATGGAAGCGAATTGCAATACCCGCGAGAAATCGATGCCGCTGTGTTGGTATTGAAACCGAAGCAAATTGCACAGGCTGCGATGCTGCATCATCACACCCTTCGGCTTCCCTGTGGAACCGGAGGTGGAGATCAAGTACAGAAGATCGTCCGCATGATTCACCGCTTCGGGGTCGGCGGTTTTTTGCGGCAGCCAATCATCCTGGTTATCTAAAATAATAATATCGCGGGATGATTGCGATTGTGATGGTTCGCAGCGACCATCGACAAACGCCAATCCCCGGATGGACGACAACACCGAACGGTCCGGCCATTGATTGCCGTTCGCCAGCATTTTGCCCGCCAATTCAGCGAAGGTCAACTCCCCCTCCCCCAATACCGCCAAATCCACATTGCCGTCTTTCAACATCAACATATAATCGCTGGTGGCATAAGGCCCGCCGGCGATGATTGGGACTTCTATCCCCCACTGCCGCATCCGGGCCGCCGCCTGATGAAAGAAATCCTTGAACAGGGACAGGGTGCGGATCCCAATCAGATGGGGTTTGAACTCCTCCAGCGTTTGCTTCAAAGCGGCGTAACTGTCGAAATCGATGCGGGACTTTCTGATTCTACTGTCGATTTTCGAGCCGAAGGTTTCCTGCAAATGGGTCGCCAGGTACATCAACCCCAGAGGCTCTTCCACCACATCATACAACATGTCGCCGGAGTCGCCGCTAAAAAATTGCGATAAGTCCAGCAGCAGTACACGAAGCGCGTTCGGCTCTTTTTCTTGAACTTTAAAATAGGGCTTTATTTTCTCGTTAAAATCACCAATGCCCCCCCGCTCTTCCGGCACAGGCCGGGCATCCCCCAAATCCTCCGACGTCAAATCGCACACCTCGAGAATATCTGCGAAGCTCCGAATCGGCGCCGGCAGGTAGGTGTCGTATTTTTGAATTAGTTCCTCCTCCGAGAGGATGTTCATCTGCACCGGCAACACCGCCTGCAACCGCTCTTTGCAGAGGAAATACTCATCCAGCAACATGGCCTGGCATTGTTTGGTGAAGGCGGCGGGGTATGGAAGGGTGGTCGGCAATTCATGATAAGCGAAATTTGTGGAGCGCATGATGGCGTCTTTGGACACTCCATTATCGAGGGCCAACCGGTACATATCCGTATTGGGAAAGATTTTCAAGATATTGAGATTCGGGAAATGGACCCATTTGATCTCCTGGAGAATATCCAAAGTCAAGAGCGCCTCTTCCTTTGTTTCAGTGGGAACCCCTTGCAACATCTCCATCTCCAGAATGATATGGGGGTGGGCTTCGGCTATATAACGGACATTCTCCACGAACTTATCGATATTCAAATTCTTGCGTATCAACGTCTGGATCCTGGGGGACCCGGATTCCAGCGCCACATCGATGTTCACAGTCCCGGCCGCCGCCATCAAGTCGATAAATTCCCGGTCCAGAATGTCTGCTCGCAAGCCGTTGGGGAAGAAGAGCTGGATGTCGAGTTTCTCTTTGATGATGGTTTCGAGAATTCGACTGCTGTTCTTTTTATCCAGATTGAAGATGTCGTCGATAAACACGAACTTGCGGACTCCGGCCTCGCGGCAATAGCGGATCTCCTCCATCACATGCTCCGCGCTGCGGGCCACATGGGTTTTGGGCCAGATTTTGTGGCAATAGAGGCAATTGTAGGGACAACCGCGGGACATCTGCAAGGTGACTGTTTTTTTCACCGGCGCGATGCCGATGCTGCGATGGTATTTGCTGTAATCCACCAATGTGCGATTGGGCCTGGCTAAATCGTCGAAACAAGCAACCGGAGGCCGGGCCGGCGTCTTGACAATATCCACCTCCAATGAAGGGGGCGACTGCAATGAAGAGAACGATAGGGTTTTGGCCGCCTCCTGTTGGGTGATCACCATCGACACCCGGTTCTCATCCAGGATGGTGTGAATCCGTTGCTCCGGCACATGGGGATCCAGCGGCAAATAGGCGCCCCCGGCCTTCAATATCGCAACGACGGAGACAATCAACTCCAGCGAGCGGTCCATCAACAAGCCCACCACCGCGTCCGGCTTCACACCGCGGCTCCTTAAATAATGGGCCAACCGGTTGGCTCGCCGATTCAATTCATTGTAGGTGAGATGGAGATGATCGAAGCGGACCGCGATCTTATCCGCGGCTTCCAGAACCTGTCGCTCGAACAATTCCGTGATGGTCTCGTTCGGCGGGTTTTCGGTTTTGGTATCATTGAAGACATCGATAATAGTGGCGCGTTCCTCTTTGGAAAGAATATCCGCGTCTTCCAACAAGGTCTGAGGGGCGGCGGCCAATTGCCCCGCCAACGTGAGAAAATGAGAGGCGGCACGCTCGATTGTTTGGGGATGGTACAGGCGGGGATTGAACAACAGCCTCCCGCCCAGCTCCTCCGCTTCATTGGAAAACTCGAACACAATGGCCGGAGCCGCGGGCAGAATGTTCTCCAATTCCTGGATACCGGTCACTACGACGGCGATATCAAAAAGCGGGAAGCGCCGGTCCAGCCACGGCACACCCAATGTTTCGCTCAGTATTTCCATCGGGAAGTTCTGATGCTCCGTCGCCCGGACAGTCCGGTCCCTCACCATCAACACCAGGTCCTTGAAGCTCATCCTTGCCTCGGTCCGCACCCGCAACGGCAACATGGTATTGATGAGCCCATCGTCCTTGCCGCCGCTGAATATAGGAGTGCCGATGGTCACATCGCCGGTATTGCCATACTGTCCCGCCAACACCGTAACCAGGGAGGTCAACACTAAATGAAGCCGCACATCCGAACCTCCGGCCATTTTTTTGATCCCCGCGGCAACCGCGTTATCCATTTGGAATGAAAATTCGCTATAATCTCCCATGACGCCGGTATCCGGCATGTCGTAAGGAAAAACCGCCGCAGCCGCCATACCGGCGAATTGTTCCAACCAATACGCCTGCTCCTCCGGTTTCCGGCCGGCAGCCAGAATTAACTCATCCCTGTTTCTCTTCTGCACCATCGTTTCGTCTCCTTATCAAAAATCAAAATCACCGCTCGCCTCTTCCAAAATCGAATGATCCGAATCGGCGAAGCGGTGGGAAATACAAATATCCTTTACATGTATATGATCGCCCTTGACAGCGGTTGATAGTATCTCTTTAAAATAATTGAAAAACCTCTGAATGGTCTCCTCTTTAAATAGCGCCTCCGGAAAGAGGAACGAGGCCTGAAGGGCGGAGTCCTTTTCCGCGCAAATGAGGACCAAATCGAACGGCGCCCGGGTGTATCGATTGCCGGCGGAGGTCATGGTCAAACCCTCGATAGCCACCTCCGGTATATCCTCGTTCGCCATCGAGAAGAACACATCGAATACAGCGCTCCTCTCGACATCCTCCTCTTCCATCAGTCGTTTGGCCAATGATTCGAACGGATACTCCTGGTTTTCGAACGCCTGAAGGGTGCGCTCTTTGATCGCCAGATAATAATCGCGAACCGTTTGCTCTCCCGGAACAGAACTCCGCAACGCCAATGTGTTCACGAACATCCCGATGACCGGTTCGAGATCCCCGTGCCTGCGGTTGGCCACCGGCGTCCCGATCACTACGTCCTCTTCTCCGCAAAGCCGGGCCATCATTATAGTGAACGCCCCCAACAACGCCATAAACAGGGTGATCCCATACCCGGCAACCATTGCTTCGATCTCCCGATACAGATCCGCCGGCAATTGAAAGTCCAACCGCCGCCCCTCGTAATTGGTCTGCTTCAGCTTCGGGAAATCAAAGGGCAACCGCAATCGCGGCAGCGGCCCGGCAAACTCATGGAGCCAGAAGGTTTCCTGCCGCCGGAGCATCTCCTCCTGGGCGTCCTCTCTCAACCAAACGGCGTAGTCCTTGTATTGAATCTCCAATCGAGGAAGCGTTCGGCCGGCGACCAAGTCCATGAACTCCCGCATCAAAATACCGGTGGAAGTGCCGTCGGCGATGATGTGGTGCATATCCACCAGCAAGACGAATTCATCGACCCCCACGTTCAACAATTCAACGCGCAACAATGGAGCCTTCGCCAGATCAAAGGGACGGACAAAGTCCCTCATCAACGCTTCGCCGCCGCCATTGCCGCCTAAATCATCGAAAACGATCTCAAACTCGATGGCTTCAGCCGGAGCGACTGTCTGCACCGGTTCTTCCTCCACAATCACGAACGAGGTCCTGAAGGCTTCGTGCCGGATGACCAACTGCCGGAACACATCGTCTAACCGCCGGGGATCCAGTTTGCCTCGCAAGCGCACCGCGGCGGAGATATTGTAGTTGAGATTGCCGGCTTCCATCTGCTGCTCGATGTAGATCATCCTCTGAGACGGGGATAAGGGATAGTAACGCATCGCTTCGGCCGGCGGAATTCTATGAACATCAGCGCTGGAGGCATTCTTAATATAAGCGGCCATTTCCCTGATTGTGGGGGAGCGGAAGATCTCGGCCAAAGGAATGTTGACTGTCAACACCTTTTTTATTCGAGACGCCAGGGTCGTGGCTCTGAGTGAATGGCCCCCCAATTGAAAGAAATTGTGATCGATACCAATGGCGTCCGCGTCTATATTGAGGACACCGGACCATAATTCCGCCAATGTGCGCTCGAGGTTGTCCCGGACGGCGACAAACACTTCATCGTCAACCATATCCGGCTCCGGAAGCGCACTCCGGTCCACTTTACCGTTGGCGTTCAGGGGGATTGCATCCATAAAAACGAAACCGGCGGGAATCATGTATTCCGGCAAGCGAACGCCTAGATACCGTTTCAATTGAGCCGCGGAAACGCCCTCTGTATCTCCGGAAAGATACGCGCATAAATAATGATCCCCATCCTGAGATAACCGCGCCGCAACGACAGCTTCCACAATTCCCGGATAGTCCAGGAGCACACTCTCGATTTCAGCGGTCTCGATGCGGAAGCCCCGGATTTTGACCTGATGGTCGATCCGCCCCAGGAACTCTATATCGCCGGCGACGGCATCGCGCTTCACAAGATCGCCGGTCTTATACAAACGCTCGCCGCTTTTATGAGGATTCTCTATAAATTTCTCCGCCGTCAGCTCCGGCCGGTTCAGGTATCCCCGCCCGACACCGCGGCCGCCGATATAGAGTTCGCCGGGAATCCCGTCCGGCAACAGGCCGCCATGAGGATCCATGATGTACGCGGTGGTATTGGCCAGCGGTCTGCCGATCGGCACATAAACAACCGCTTCCATTGAATCGACCGATAATTTAAGCGAGGTGACCGTGGTTTCGGTCGGCCCATACTCATTGTAAAACCGGTACCCGGCGGAGAATTTCTCCACCAAACCGGGAAGACAGGTGTCTCCGCCGGAAATCACACGTTTGACATGTGTGTGTTCCGGAAATTCCAACATTTTCAAGAATGAGGGGACAGCGTGCACATGAGTGACTTTCCGCGTGATGATATAATCATAAAATGAATCAAGACGAAGGATTGTCTCCCGGGATACCGCCACCAACCGCGCGCCGTGTGCCAATGCCAGAAAGATTTGTTCGATCGAGGCGTCAAAACAATACGATGAGAATTGGAGGATACGATCGGACACATCGATGCCAAAACTGATAGCCATATATACAATAAGATTGACCAGAGAGCGATGTTCCACCAAAACTCCTTTGGGTCTGCCGGTGGTGCCGGAGGTGTAAATAATATAAGCGGGATCTAGATGGGAGCACGTCCGGGGTAGGTTAGCGGACGCGCTTTTGCAAGAACGTTGGATCGCCATTATATCCAAACATTCAATGTGTCGAGTGTGTAACGGCCGGCCGGCTCCGGCCACAATGACGCAAGCGGCATTGCTATCGCGTAAAATATATTCCGACCGCTCCGGCGGATAGGCCGGATCAATAGGAATATAAGGACTCCCCGCCTTGAGAACCCCCATAATTGCAACGATCATTTCAAGCGAGCGATCCAGATAAATGGCCGCCGGATCCCCACCATTGGCAGTCGCTTCGACAATACGAAGGGCCAACCGGTTCGCCTGCTCGTTCAATTCACGGTAAGACAGAGCTCCATCCTCCAACTCCACCGCCACACAGTCGCCCGCCGGCTCCACCAGCCGTTCGAACAGTCCGTGCGCCGTCAAATCCGGGATCTCCATGGTGTCCCCCTGGAATTCACGCAAAACCCCGCGCTTCTCCAGAGGCGATAATAATTCCACCTCCCTCAGGAGGCATTGAGGATCGCCGGCCACCTGCCGCGTCATCGTCAAAAAATGGCGGGCGAACCGTTCGATAGTATCTTTCCTGAATAAATCGGCGCTGTATTCAAAGGTCAAATCCAGCGTGTCGCTGCTCTCGATCCCAGTCAACGATAGGTCGAACTTAGAGCTTTGACTGTCATATCTGTAAGGCCGGACCGTCACCCCCGGTATATCGATGTCATCCATATCCATATTTTGCAACGCCACCATCACATCGAACAATGGATTGCGGCTCATGTCCCGCTTCGTCGCCAGCAGGTCCACCAATCGTTCAAAAGGAAATTCCTGGTTCTCGAACGCCGGAATCGTCCGGGTTTGCACATCCTTGATAAATTCCCGGCACGTTTTGTCCATTTTGGGAAAATTCCTCAACGCCAGGGTATTGACAAACATACCCACAAGGGGCTCCACCTGCGGATGGGTGCGTCCGGCGATCGGAGCGCCGACAACGACATCCTCTTGCCGGCAAATTTTGGCCAGGAAAATATCCACCAGAGCCAGGAGCATCATGAATAAAGTCACATTGTTCTCGCCGGCCACAGCCTTCAAACGCCCCAATAAATCCCCAGCGCAGGAGACGTCGTAGCGACTGCCGGCAAAGCTCCGGTTCGGGGGCCGTGAAAAATCAAGCGGAAGATTCAACACCGGCAATTCTCCGTCCAGTTGCCGCAACCAGAATGCTTTCTGGTTTTCCAGCGACTCCTGGTGCGCTCGTCCCTGTTGCCAGACGGCAAAGTCTTTATATTGGATCGGCAAAGGCGGACATTCGCCCTGTGAGTAAAACCTGGAAAACTCACGCACCAGGAGGTTCATCGACGTGCCGTCGCTGCTGATATGGAGCATATCCAACACCATGATGTGATTCCGGTCCGCGATCCGCGCCAATGTGACTCTCACCAGGGGAAGCGTCGCTAGATCGAAGGGGCGGATACTCTTGGACACGCTCCAATCCCGCCGGGCCTCGAATTCCAGCTCGAATTCAGCCTGCGGATGGACCACCTGCGCCGGTTGCCCATCCCTCTCTTCAAACGAGGTTCTGAAGATCTCATGCCGCTCTATCAATTTTTTGAATGTCTCTTC
Source organism: uncultured Clostridia bacterium (assembly GCA_964491915.1). Taxonomy (GTDB): domain Bacteria; phylum Acidobacteriota; class Aminicenantia; order UBA2199; family UBA2199; genus JAHELQ01. Next base: position 45,270 of record CAZBHS010000003.1, on the reverse strand, counting down.
CACTTTGCGGCGATCCAAATCCCCAGCAATGGATAACACGGAGGTCAGGTTGTAGCCCGTGCTGTCCGGTTCGAGGCGGGACAAAAAGTAGAGCCTTTTTTGAGCGTATGATAACGGATAATACTCCCTGGCCTCGGCCGCCGGAATGGAGGCGAAGATTTGTCGCCGGGACTGCCGGATCCAGTCGGCCATCCCCTCGATTGTTGGATCGCGGTAAAAATCCGCCAACGGCATGCGCGCCTGAAACTCCTTATAGAGACGGGCCATCACTATCATCGCCTTCAACGATTGACCGCCGCAATCGAAAAATTTTCGCCGGATGCCGATTTGCCGGGCCGGCCGGCCCAACACCGACGCCCATATCTCAGCGATCTTCTCTTCCAACTCATCCCTGGGTTCTTCATCGTCCGCTTCGTCAGTTTTTGCATCCGGCGGGGGCAATGCCCGGCGGTCCTTTTTGCCGTTGGCTGTCAACGGCAGGGCGTCCATCATCACAAACGAAGCGGGAACCATATAAGAGGGCAAACTCGACGCCACATGCTCACGCAACCGCTCGACAATCCCCTCGTTCTCCACCGCCGCCACATAGGCGCACAAATAGGCGGTGTGAAAATCGTCGTCTAAAGCAAGCACCACCGCTTCCTTCACATCCGGGTGCTCTTGAAGCCTCGACTCGATCTCCCCCAACTCAACCCTAAACCCCCTGATTTTCACCTGATGATCGACGCGGCCGAAAAACTCGAGATTCCCATCCGGCAAAAAACGGGCCAAATCACCGCTGCGGTAGATCCGTTCGCCCGGAAGCGCCGGATGTGAAATAAATTTCTCCGCCGTCAGCTCCGGCCGGTTCATGTAACCTCCAGCCAAACCGTCGCCGCCGATGCACAACTCGCCGATGATCCCTTCGGGCTGAAGATTGCCGAAACGGTCCAGAATATACACCCGGCTGTTGGGAGTCGGCTTCCCGATGGGGACCCGGCTTCCCTCCAGGCGGTGGAACTCGTAAAAAGTGGTGAACATAGAATTTTCCGATGGACCGTAGCCATTGATGATTCTACCGGGTCCCAAAAATTCAAGAGCTTTTTTGGTATGGGCCGGCGACAGAGCCTCGCCTCCCACCACAATCTTTCTCAAAGGGGCGAGGCATTGGATGTCGCTTTCCACCAGCATATTGAACAGAGAGGTGGGAATGAACGTCAATGTGGCGCAAAGGCGAAGAATCGTCTCTCTCGAGAATCCCGGCTCCATCATCCGGGTTTTGTCCACCAACAACAGAGTTCCGCCATTCAAGAGCGGCGAGAAGATATCGAAAATCGACACATCGAACATATAATTGACCAATTGCAAATACCTGTCATTGGGTTGAAAGCCGGCAATCCCGGGGCCTGCCAGCAAGCGCGTGATGTTTTGGTGCGACAATAGAGAGGCCTTGGGCTTGCCTGTGGTGCCGGAGGAGTAGATGATGTACGCCGGGCTGGAAGCATTGCCGGAAGCCTCGAACGCTTGTTCCTGATGATAAGATCGCTGGGAATCCTGCAAAATATCGCCGCCATCCACTACCAGACGGCAACCGGCGTCGCCCATCATAAACGATACCCGCGACTCCGGCAGTTCCGGGTCGATGGGCATCACAACGCCGCCGGCATTAAGAATCCCCATGACGGCGATCACTAATTCAAGGCGATTGTAGGCCGGGACGCCGACAATCTCTTCCGCGGTAAGCCCTTTTCCCCGCAGATCAGCAGCCAGCAGGCTCGATCGCGCCTGAAGCTCACCGTAACTCAGCAGTTGCGATTCCATTTCCACCGCGATTTTCCCTGGACAGCGGGAAGCGTTGGCCGCCACCATCTGCTGAATCGTACTCTCGCGCGGATAGCGAATGGAGGAATCATTAAATGTTTCCAATAATTCGTATTTTTCCTCCTTCGACACTAGTTCGACGGTCAGGATCTCCAGCCGCGGATCCGCAAGCACAGCCGAGACAATTCTCTTGAAATAATCCACAAACCTTTGGGCCGAAGACGGCCTGAACAGACGGGTGCAATATTCCAGGGAAACATCCAGGCCGCCGTCCATTTCCCAGACCCACAATGTCAGGTCAAGCTTCGAAATCCGCCGCTCAAACCGGTAAGGAGAAATCTTTAGCCCCGGAAGCGCCATCTCGTTCTTCTCGTAATTTTGCAGCACAAACATCACGTCGAACAGGGGATTGCGCGCCATATCCCGCTGCAATGCCAACGCCTCCACCAGATCCTCGAATTGATAATCCTGGTTTGACAAGGCCGCCATCGTATCGAGCTTCACCCGCCGCAGCAGATCTTCGAATGTGTCTCCCGGCGCGAGCGTATGCCGCAATGCCAGAGAATTGACGAACATTCCGATGATGGACTGCGACTCTTTTCGAGTCCGGCCGGCCACCGGTGTTCCCACCACAATATCCAATTGTCCGCTCATCCGGGCCAAGAACACATAAAAGGCCGATAACAACACCATGAACAGCGTGACATCATGGAATTCAGCCAATTTGCGCAAGCGGCCGGCAGTGTGCTCCGGCAATGTAAACTCGATCCGCCCGCCGGCGGTATCCTGAATGGACGGACGGTCAAAATCCAACGGCAATTCCAGAACCGGTATCTCTCCGGTAAAACGGTTCAGCCAATAATCCCTACCATCGCCGGCGCGCCCCATGGTTTGACGGCGGTTCCGCCACACAGCGAAATCAACATATTGAAACGCCGGCGGCTCCAATGCTTGACCGCGATAAATGGCCAAACACTCTTCGATGAACAGCTCGCCCGAAATCCCGTCGCCGATAATGTGATGAAAGTCCAACACCAGAACCGTTCGTTGATTCCCCAGGCCTATGAGCCCCAGACGGAACAACGGAGCAACGGCTAAATCAAAGGGGCGGATGAACCTGCGGATGAGTCCGGTTGTATCGTTTGCATCGCCGGCGTTGCCGTCAATACACCGCAATTCCACATCGAATGCCCGTGGATCGACGATCCGTTGGACCGGATGCCCCTGAAGCAACGGAAACGATGTGCGCAACGCGTGTTGGCGGAGAGAAAGCTCGCGTATCGTCCCCTTCAACCGTTCGGCATCGATCTCCCCTTCCAGCAAAAAACAGGACGACATATTATAGTGGACCCCTCCGGGATTCAGGTGTTGTAAAAAATAGAGCCGGTTTTGTTGGGGGGACAAAGGGTAATAGTCCATTTTTTCAGATTGCTCCAGACGCTCTCTCTCCGGCATGGCGGAATGCGCCAGAAATTCAGCTTGACTACGGATGGTGGGAAGCCGGAACAAATCTTGCAGCGCGATTTGGGCGTTAAATTCCCGTTGGATTTTGAGCAGCAACTTCATCACGTTCAACGAGTTCCCCCCCACCTCGAAAAACGGAGTTTCAACCCCTATCGCTTCATTCTTGAAGGATTCCCTCCACAGGCCGAGCAGCCGCTCTTCCATCCGGTTCGCCGGAGGAATCGCCGCAGCGGCGGATGTATCGACCATACCTGCCAACGTCGTATAATCTATTTTCCCATTGGCTTTGCGGGGCAAATGCCGCAACGGGACAATCCGCGACGGAATCATATAAGAGGGCAAACGGCTCTCCAAAAAACTCGCCGCATCTCCGGCAACCGGACTGACAAATGCGTAGAGTCGAGACATTCCCCCCTCCTGCTTGAACACCACAGCCCCCTCGTCCACCTCCGGGCACCGGCGCAAAACACTCTCTATTTCAGCCAATTCCACCCGGATACCGCGAATCTTCACCTGCCGGTCCTCCCGTCCCAAATAATCGAGGGAACCATCGGGCAATACCCTGCCTAAATCTCCGGTGCGGTACAGAGGCGGCAGCCGGTCCTCCGCCAATGGGCCGGCATTGAATGCGCTGTGTGTGAGCTCCGGGTCGTCCAGATATCCAAACGTTGTGTAAGAGGTCGCTATATAGATCTCCCCCACCGCCAACGGGCCGCACACATTCCCATCGGCGTCCAACACCACCATGGCCGCCCCATTGATCCCCGTTCCCACCGGCACCCGTTCCCGCAGCGCGTCATCCGGCTCTAGCGGATGGCAACACTTGGCCATTGTGGTTTCGCTGGTGCCGTATAAATTGAACAAGCCGGTTCTTTTACCAAACACCCCGAACCATTGTTCCAGATCGCCCGGCTCCACCCGTTCGCCGGACATCACCACCGCCCGGAGTCCGGGAAACGACGATGCGGTTATCGGGCCGGACAGGATCAAGCGAAACAGACTGGGAACGCAGTGTATTATTTGTACATCCGCCTCTTCCAAATAGCGGCACAGAGCCCCCGCTTCCAGCATGACGTCCGCGGAGGGCAACACACAAATTCTACCGCCGGACAAAAGGGGCACAAACACATCGCGCAAAAAGGCGTCGAAGGTGGGGATAGTCAACTGGCTGAACCTGTCCCCAACGCCTGCACGCAAATAGTCCCGCTCCCATTGGATAAAATGCGCCAAACTAGTGTTCTTACCTAAAAAGCCCTTGGGAAGCCCGGTGGTGCCGGAAGTAAAATAGATATAGAGAGGATCCTCGGGGGAATAGGCGCCACAGTCATCCGCCGGTTCGAGATTCTCCTCTTCCTCTCCTTCGTCATCGCAAAGGATCACCGAGCAATTGGCCGACCGTATCATCGCTTGCAACCGCTGTCGCGGCAATTCCGGGTCCAACGGCACAAACACGCCGCCGGCTTGGAGGATGGCCAGGATGGTCTCGATGACCGCCATCCTCTCCTGCAACAGAATCCCCACGATGGTTCCGGCGCACACACCCCGGCGCTCGAGATTATGGGCAATGGCCGCCACTCTCCGCCTCAAGGCCCCGAAGCTAATCTGCACATCCCCCCGCTCCAACGCCACCACATCCCGGTGTTTGTCCATACTCTCCCGCACCAGGCTCTGCATCACCAAAGCAGCGGAGAAGCCATCGATCTTCCGCTCGATATTAGCAGTGAAGCAAGCCAGGATGTGTTCCCTCTCTTTTTCAGACGGAGCGGTCAATTGCCGCAAGGAACGCTCGCTGCCGCCGGCCGCCGCCTCCAACACCCGGCGCAATTGTTGAACCATCACCTCGACTGTTCCGCGGGCAAACACGCCGCCATTGTACTCCAGAGCCACATCCAGACCGTCTCCATGTTCAGTCGCCACCATTGTCAGGTGGAATTTGGAGGCGAGACTATCATGATCTTCAATCGTCACCCGCATGCCCGGAAGCTGGAACACCGGAATCTCCAGATCGTCAAACCTGAGCATCACGTCGAACAACGGGCTCCGGCCCGGCGACGCCACAGCTCCCACAGCCTCCACCAGATCTTCAAAAGGGTAAAACTGATTGTCGAAAGCCTGCAACGTATAGTCCCGCACCTGCCGCAAAAACCGGTCGAAGCCAAGACTCTTGTCCACCGGCAAACGCAACGCCAGAGTGTTGACAAACATCCCGATCATCCCTTTGGTCTCCGCCAATAGGCGACCGTTGTTGCCCACCCCGATAACAATATCCTCTTGCCCGCTCAAGTACGACAACCAGGCGTAATAGGCCGCCAGCACCACCATAAATAGAGTGGCGCGCTCTTTTTCAGCCAACCTCTTGAGGCCCGACGTACAAGTAGGTCCGACACAACATTCGATCCTACCTCCCCCGGACTCCGGCCCCGACCCGGGGGCGTAATCATTGGGCAGCCTCAACCGGGGCACATCGCCGCTAAACTGCCGCGCCCAGAAGCGCTGCTGCGCAGCCAGAATCCGCTGAACTTCAGCCTCTTCCAACCACAGCGAATAATCCCGGTACTGACTATCGAGGGCCGGCAGCGGCAGTCGGCGATACAAATCCAAAAACTCCGCCACCAGAATTTCCATCGAAGCGCCGTCGGCGATGATGTGATGCATATCCACCGCCAGAATGTGCGCGCCGCCGGAAACCTTCGCCGTCGCCACCCGCAGCAACGGACCCTTCGTCACATCAAAGGGGCGGATGAATGTTCGCTCATCGTAATCTTCCATCGCCACCCCGGCAGGCGGCGATACCCGCTGCGCCAGGCGTCCGTCAACCAAACAAAACGACGTCCTGAAACTCTCATGCCGGGCCGCCAGCCTGCCGAATACCCTCTCCAGTAACGCTCGATCCAGTTGCCCTTCCAATCGCAATATCGCCGGCATATTGTAGGCCACAGAGCCTGGATCCCGCTCCTGCACAATGAACAAGCGCCGTTGCACCGACGACGCCGGGTAATAATCCTTTTTTTCAGTCGCCCGCAGCGGAGGATATGAATGACGGACTTCCACAGACTCGATGGTTCGCGCCATATCCCGCAGAATGGGATAGCGGAAGATCTCAGTCACAGATATTGCTTTGCCGGTTTTCTGCCGGATCCGGGCCGCCAGCCGCACCGCTTTGAGCGATTGACCGCCGATGGTGAAAAAATGGCTATCTCTACCGATGGTCTCCAGCGGAGCCATCAATACCCATGACCAGAGCCGGGCCAACGCCATCTCCCCCTCGCCCAGCAGAGGCTCGACGCTCGCCGCCGCTCTCTCGAACGGATCCGGCAAACGGCTTCGATCCGGTTTGCCGTGGGCGGTGAGAGGAATCTCCGCCACCGGTATCAGGCGGGCGGGAATCATATAATTGGGCAACCGCTGCAGCAAATACTCGCGAAGATCGTTTGCCGGACTATCATCCGAACACCTCTCTTCACCTACGGCGATATATCCAACCAGACACACATCGCCGTCTTCTTCCTCAACCGGCAGAATCCAACAATCCCGAATGCCCGGATACTGCGACACCACCGCCTGCACTTCACCAGGCTCCACCCGGTAGCCCCGGATATTCACCTGATCGTCCAAACGGCCTAAAAATTCGATCATGCCTTCGGCGGTCCACCGGCCCCGGTCGCCGGTGCGATAGTGTCTCCAGATGTCCCCTTGCGCCGGTTGACCGAACAAATCATCGCTCAACGACGGACGGTTCAGATACCCGCGGGCCACCCCCGGACCGGCCACCACGATCTCTCCGGCGACGCCGATGGGGCACAACCGCCCATAGCGGTCCACAATAGACACATTCGAACCGGCAATGGGCTTGCCGATGGGCAAAACATCCGGCAGTTCACCTGCGGATGGAACAATCCAGCACGATGCGCAGACCGTGGTCTCGGTGGGGCCATAGGCGTTGACGGTCAACGCCCTGCCGCGCCAGGCCTCCATCACGGCCACCGACGCTTCGGAACCGGCGGTAATCAAGCATAACAACCGGTTCATTCCTTCGGGCTCCAGATATCCCGCCACAGCCGGCGGTAATGTGGCCACAGTGACCTTGTGCCGCTTCATAAATTCCCGCAACAGCCCGCCGTCCATGCGAACACGATTCGGCGCCATCGTCAACGTCGAACCGGTCAGAAGCCCCATAACCATCTCCCACACCGAGGCGTCGAATGAAAAGGCCGAGAATTGAAGCACTCCGGCCCCCGGCCCCACAGGAAAATGCTCCGTAAAATACCGCCTCAAACCAACCAGCCCCCGGTGCTCCACCACCACACCCTTGGGGGTGCCGGTGGTGCCGGAGGTATAAATAATGTAGGCGGCGTCCCCCGCATGCCCCATGTCCCGCAGCGGCGACTCGTCATCGCCATCATCCGGTTCATCGGCCAGGCAACATGTGATGGGACCATCGAGACCTTCATCAACGCCGCCCATGATTAGCGCGAAGCCGGCATCGCTATCCTTCAGCATAAACCGCTTGCGCTCCATAGGCAGACTCTCCTCCACAGGAAGATACACCGCTCCGCATTTCAATATCCCCGCCATCGCCGCCACAGCCAACGGCGACCGGAGAATCGTCATGGCCACGATATCCCGCGGCGCGACGCCCTTGCGACGGAGCTTGCGGGCCAGATGATCACTTCGTCCCTCCAATTCAGCGTAAGATAACTGCCGCCAATCATCCCCCTCCAGAGGACCGAATCCCGAGATAGCGACGGCATCGGGATTGCGCTCCACCTGCTGCGCCAACATCCGTTGAAATGTCAGCGGGCTGTCACAAAAATCTCCCGGCTTGCCGAAAACCTCTAACAGCAGCGTCTCCTCATCCTGTCCCAACAGCTTGATGTCCCGCACCGGCACATCCGCATCTTCGACAATGGTTCGAGCCATCTCTTCAAAATAGCCGGCGAATCTTTCGATGGTCCGGCGGCGAAACAGCGAACGTTTGTACTCCCAGGCCAGACGGATGCCGCCGCCCTCCTCCTGCGCCATCAACGTCAGACGAAACCGGGCCACCTTATGATGATACGGTATGTTTTCAACCTCCAGCCCCGGCAGGCTCAGGTCCGGCGTCTCCTGGTTCTGCAATACAAACATGGTATCCAACAATTCGCCGGGATCGTCCACCACATCGTCCAGCGCCACATCCTGACGGGAAAAACACTCCAGCAGATGAGACTTCAACTGCTGTAAAAATTGCGAATAATTCCGGTCGAACCGCGGCTTCACCCGCACCGCCAGCGTATTGACAAACATCCCCACCAGCGGCTCCATCCATGAAGCCGAACGGCCGTGCACCGCGGTCCCCAGCACCACATCCTCCTGCCCGCACAGATTGGCCGTCAATAGCGAATACAGCGAAAATAAGACCATATACAACGTGGCGTCGCTCCGGCGGGCCACTTGTTTCAATCCTTCGGCCAATTCAGGCTCCAGCATCGTCTCGAGCAAATCCCCTTCCACTGTCTCCCGTTGCGGGGAAAAATCCACAGGCAAGCGGTTCATAGGCAACGGAGCTTTTAATTGTTCCCGCCAGAAGGCTATCTGCTCTTCCAAATGAGGCCTGCGGCCAAAACTCCACCCGGCGAAATCGCAATACCCGGCCAAAAGGTCAGGCAGCGCCTCATCCCGGTATAGAGCCATAAAATCCCGTACCAAAATCCCCATGGATGTGCCGTCGGAGACAATATGGTGAATATCGAAGAGCAATAAATATCTATTAGCGCCGGCTTCCACCAACGCCACCCGGAACAGCGGCGGCGCCGACACATCAAAGGGCCGCACGAACCGCCGGATAATAGCCTCGTCGCTCTCTCCAGGAAGCGACCAAACCTCGAGGGGAACCTCCACACTCTTTTCCACCCGCTGCGCCAACGCGTCCCCCTTCACCACACAGGCGATGCGCAAACTTTCGTGCCGCTCCATCAACAGGCCAAGCGACCGGCGCATCCGCTCCAAATCGACCGCCCCCTTCAATTCCATCGCCACCGGCATATTGTAGAGCACACTCTCCGGCTCCAATTGCTGGGCCACATACACCCTTTGCTGGGCCGGCGACAGAGGATACACATCCATTTTTTCAATCAACGGCGGAGCCGAAGCCGTCATCGCCGAAGCGCGGGATATAAACTCCGCCAACCGCCGGATAGTGGAACGGCGGAAGAATTCCTGAAGCGGAACCTTGACCTCAAACTCAGCCAACAATCGCGCCGCCATGGACGAGACTTTGAGTGAATCGCCCCCCAACTCGAAAAAATCGTCCGCCGTGCCGATGGGGGCGATACCGAAGAATCTCTGCCACAAGACAATCAACCGCCGCTCGATATCATTGTCCGCCGCCACATAACGGCTGCTCAAATTGGGCCGGTTATCCCCGGCATCCTCTATCCCATCACCCGGTTCCGCCGGAGACTCGATTCCCGGGCCCCCGGCATTCACCGGAAAGCGGGTCTTCTCAAACCAATACCCCGGCACATGGACTTTGCGCGGGTGTTCATGGGCGTAAAACGCCCGCCAATCCACAGCCACGCCGCTCAACCACAATTGCCCAACGCCATTCAGCAAAAACCGGTCGTCCGGCGTCTCGTCCTTGGGGTGGCGCATTAACTGCACGATAGTATGGCCATTCTTTTTAGATGGGTGATGGCGGGCAAAGCTACACAACGACCTCCCGGCCCCGATTTCCACCAATACCCGGTCCTCTTTTCGCAGAATCTCTTCCAGGCCGTCGCCGAAGCGAACGGTCCGCCGCAGATGATTCGCCCAATAACCGGGCGACACGGCCTGCTCCGCCGAGATCCATGTACCGCCGACATTGGAAATAAAGGGTATCGACGGCTGCTTCAACGCGACCGTCCCGACCGCCCGCTCGAATTCCGCCAACACCGGCTCCATCATCATGGAATGGAACGCGTGCGACGTATGCAGCCGCGAACATTTGAAGCCTTCGGCCTCCAGCTTCAAAACAGCGGCATCGACCTGTTCTTCCCCCCCGGATATCACAATGTGGCGCGGGCCGTTCACAGCCGCCAATTCGACGCCTTCATCGAGGAGCCCCTCGATTTCGTCCTCCCCGGCCCCCACCGCCGCCATAGACCCGGCGGGCATCCGTTGCATCGAGCGTCCCCGCAACACCACCAGGCGCACCGCCTCTTCCAGGTCGAACACGCCTGCCAATGTGGCGGCCACATACTCGCCGATGCTATGGCCGATCATGGCGGCGGGCCGCACGCCCCAATGGATCAACAACCGCGCCAACGCGTACTCCACCGCGAATATCAACGGCTGCGCCAGCGCCGTCTCGCCGATTCGTCCATCATCCGCCGGTCCGAACAACACCTCGGCGGGGTCTGTCCCCAACAAAGGCTTTAGTAATGCAAAACAACCATCCAACGCTTCCCGGAAGACCGGTTCGTAGAGATACAAATCCCGTCCCATGCCGGCATACTGCGATCCCTGCCCGGAAAACATGAACACCACATCCGGCTCTCCAGCCTCCGCTTGCCGTGACTCTCCGTCCAACCAAACACCGCGATGGGCAAACTCCCGCCGGCCGGTCGCCAGGGTAAACGCCACATCTCCGAGAAAGCCCCCGCTCCGTTCATCATCCCCTTCTTCCAGCCAATGCTCCAACCGCCGCGTCATGTGCGTCAACGCCGCCGGACTTTTGGCCGATTGGACCAGCAATTGATACCGCCGCTTAGACGGTTGGCTCTCTTTGACCGAAGGCGCCTCTTCCAGCACCACATGGGCGTTGGTGCCGCCGATGCCGAAGGAACTGACGCCGGCGCGACGGGGAGTCGCCGCTTCATCCCAGGCGAAGAGACGATCGTTCACCCGGAAGGGGGATTGTTGGAAATCGATCTTGGGATTGGGGCTGTTAAAATGAAGAGTCGCTGGAATAAGCCGATGCTTCAAAACAAGTACTGCCTTGATAAAGCCGGCGATCCCGGCTGCGGCGTCCAGGTGGCCGATATTGGTCTTGACCGAACCAAGACGGCAATACCCGATGTCCCCTGCGCCGAAGGCCAATCGCAAGCCCTCCACCTCAACCGGATCGCCCAACGGCGTGCCCGTGCCATGGGCCTCGATATAGCCGATGCTGCGAGCCTCCACTCCCGCCGCCGCCAGCGCGTCGCGAATCACCCGCGCCTGTCCCTCGCTACTGGGGGCCGTATACCCCGCCTTGACCAAACCATCGTTGTTGACAGCGGTTCCTTTCACCACAGCGTCGATCTCGTCGCCATCCGCCAATGCCGCGGCCAGCGGTTTGAGGACCACCATGCCCGCGCCGTTCCCCTCCAGGGTTCCTCCGGCTTCGGCGTCAAAGGCCCGGCAATGGCCGTCCGGCGATTGAATCATCCCCTCCTGGAAAAGATACCCGCTCTTCACAGGCAAGGTTACGGACACCCCGCCCGCCAGAGCCACATCGCAGGCTCCGGTCAGAAGCGACCGGCACGCGGCGTCCACCGCCGTCAATGACGTGGAGCACGCCGTCTGAATCGCCATGGCCGGCCCTTTGAGATCCAATTTATAGGCCGCCAGAGTGACGAAAGAATTGCTATTGAGATTGATCAGCTCATACTGGTCCGCCGCGTCCCGCGCCTCCGCGGCTTTTTGCAACAGCCAGCGGGCATTGGTGGTGGCGCCGGCGAATAGTCCGATGCGCCCGTCGTAACGAAACGAATCCACACCCGCGTCTTCCAACGCGTGAACGCAACATTGGTGGAAAATCCGCACCTGCGGATCCATCCACCGCGCCTGGGCCGGCGTGTAATCAAAAAACGCCGCGTCAAAACAATCGGCCTCGTCAAGCACTCCCTTGGCCGGCACATAGCCGGGCCGGTCAAGGAGATCCGCCTCGATCCCTTCATCCAGTAATTCATCGCGGGAGAAGCGCACAATCGTTTCCACACCGCCAACCAGGTTAGCCCAGAATTGCCGGATACCGGACGCTCCGGGGAACCTGCCCGCCATACCGATGACAGCGATTCCGGCGGCGGCGGGCCTAGAGGCGGCGGCCGGAGCGATTGATTCCTTCTTCGCCCCCTCCTCCCCTTCACCGGAGAGCAAGCGCTTCACATGCCGGGACAATTGCCGCACCGTCGAATACCGCAACAATGTCACCACCGGCACCTCGACCTCAAACCGTTTTTTGAGCCGCGAGGCCAGGCGGATCAAGGTATACGAATTGCCACCCATATCAAAGAAGTTGTCCTGCAACCCCACCTCCTCCAATCCCAACAAGCGGGCGCACATCCCCGCCACCTCGGTTTCCAGATCATCGAGAGGTTCCTCTCCCTTTGAGGCGGGATTCGCCGCAGCCGCCGCCGGCGGGGGCAACCGCTCGAGATCGATCTTGCCGCCCGCGGTTTGGGGCAGCCGTTCCAGAAAGGTAAAATTCGCCGGAATCATATAGTCCGGCAATGTTTCAGATAAAAATGCGCGCACATCCCCTTCATCGACCCCTTCTTCCTCAGCCGCCGCCACATAGGCGCACAACTTCAGCTCCCCATCCCCAACGTCCAGAGCCCGTACCGCCGCCTCTTTGACCGCCGGGTGGCGCAAGAGTCCGTTCTGAATTTCCCCCAATTCGACGCGGAAGCCGCGAATCTTCACCTGGTCATCGACGCGCCCCAAAAACTCGATCTCGCCGTCGCGGTTCACCCGCGCCAGATCGCCGGTTTTGTAGAGCAGCCTCTCCCCCGTCTCTTCATAACGGGCAAACCGTCGCGCCGTCAATAGCGGTTGATTGACATAGCCCCGCGCCAATCCCAGACCGCCGATATGAAGCTCCCCCGCCACGCCGTCCGGTTGCACCCGTCCCCAATGATCCAACACCACCAGCGACACCCCCGGCAACGGACCGCCGATAGGAGGCCCCTGCGGCCGCCGCCATTGCTCCAACCCATACCATGAAGCATAGACCGCCGCCTCGGTGGGGCCATAAATATTTTCCAGTTGTATCTTCGTCTTCAACCGCCGGAACGTCATCACCATCTCCGGCAGGACCGCTTCGCCGGCTAAAAAGATATACTTGAGACTGCGCAGACAATTGCGATTCCCCTCGTCAATTGCATCCAAAAACAGATTGAACATCGACGGGACAAAATTCAAATGGGTCACACCCCACCGTCTCACCGCCCTGGCCAGCGCCGCCGGATCTTTGGCCACGCCGGTCCCCACGATTGCCAACATCCCGGAGCCCCAGCACCAACCGAAGAGCTCCGTCACCGACACATCGAACATAAACGAAGTCTTGAAGCACACCACATCGCCGGCTTCCACCGGATACCGCGCAGCCAACGCCCCCAATGTATTGGCCACCGCCCGCCGCTCCACCAGCACCCCTTTGGGGGTGCCCGTCGATCCCGAGGTGTAGATGACATAGGCCGGAGCCGCCGGTTCCATCACCGGCTCGAACACCGCCGCTCCGGCATCGCACCCTACAATCCCCGCCGCCGTCACGTCGTCCACCACCAGCTCGACACCGCAATCCGCCAGAATATAATCGCTGCGAGCTTCGGGAAGGGAGGGCGCCAAAGGCAAGTAAGCCGCTCCAACAGAGAGGACTCCGTACACCGCCATCACCAACTCCACCGACGGCTCCATCTTCACCGCCGCAATGTGTCCCGGCCCGATGCCCCGCTGTTTCAACGCCGCCGCCATAGCCGATACCCGCTGCCGCAACTCTCCATAGGTCACCCCTACATCCGCGCAGACCATTTCGGCTCCCACCAGCGCCATGCGGGAGGGATGACGCTTCGCGTCCTGGTAAAATTGCGTCAATAAATCTTTTTTTACCCCCGGATCCGCATCGTCCACCCGGTTGAGCCGCCGCAGCACGACATCCCGCTCATCATCGCCGGCGATATTCAAGCGTCCCAACGCCCGCGACGGGTCGTCCATCATCCGCCGCAACACGGTGGTCAACCGCGCCCCCAGTTTGGAGACCGACCGGCCGTCGAATCGCGCGTCGGAGTAGAGTAATTCCAGGAGCGTCCCCTCTTGAAGCAAGCGCACACACACCGTCAGATCATAATGGGTCGCCTCCACAAACTCGTAGCGCCGGATCTTCAACGGCGAAGCCCCGTCGCCCCCCAGAGCCTCGAGGTCCAACGGATAATTCTCCACCACCACGATGGTATCGAAGAGTTCGCCCTCCATCGCGGCATTCTCGAACGGCTGCCGCTGCCGCAGGTCCAGCGCCACCCGCTCCAACGCCTCCGCCACCGGCACATCCCGCCCTGAATCAAAGCGTAACGGTATCGTGTTGATGCACAACCCGACAATCTCTTCCACTCCCTCCAGATCCCCGCGCCTGCCGGACACCGTGGTGCCGAAGACAACGCTCCGCCGGCTATTCATTTGTTGCAATACCAGGCCCCAGGCAGTGTAGAACAAAGCCGCCGCCGTCACGGACCGCCGCCGGGAATAGTCCCGCAGATCCCGGACAAGCGCGGCATCCAGCGGAATTGTCAACCGCCGGCTCCCGGCGTTATCCCCCGGTTCGCCGGTTGAACCGGCCAACCGGAATTCCAGGTGGTCCCGTTCCAATCCCTGCAAATACCCATCCCAATATCTCTTCTGCGCCTCCCGGTCCTGTCCCAGACACCATTGGACAAACGAGGAAAACCCCGGTTTAGCCGTCTCTTCCACAGCCCCGCCCTTAGCCGGCAAACCGTAGGCCTCCAGAAATTGCCGCAACAGGATGCCGTTGCTCCAGCCGTCGTAGAGAATGTGATGATGGGTGATGACAATCTCGAACGCCCCTTCGCCGGTCTTGAACAATGCCACCTTGAACGGCACGCCCGCCATCAACGCCGCCGGGTCCCGCAATTCCCCTTTGGCCTGTTGGAGCCGCGGCAACACATCATCCTCTCTAAGCGACGAAAGATCTTCGAACTTCCGGCTCGGGCAATGGTCTTTGAGAACCACCTGCACCGGATGATCCACCTCTTCCCAGCGAAACACCGTGCGCAACGCCTCGTTGGCCCGCGCCACACCATCCCACGCTTCCCAGAAGGTCTCGATCTCCACCGGGCCTTCGACATAGAGCGTCAATTGCTCCACATACCCCTCTCCTGGATTTTTCAGATAATGATACAGTAAGCCTTCTTGTAATGGGGTAAGGGAGTGAATACCCTGGACATTCCTCTTCTCAATTTTTTGCATGATCATTGCTTTTTGCCTCGCAAATTATTCCAAAACACTATCCGGATTAATGATAGGCCGGGCGCTCTATAGGGCTAAAAGAACTAAAAACAGGAGCAGGACTTCCGGAACAGGAAACATTCCGGTATCAAAACACAATTTTATGGGCAGCGAGAATACTTCCCGTTCACTATATTTTTTATCATAGTAGCCATTCAAGGTAAATGGCTAAAATGGTTACCGGACGGGCCATTTCAACGTTATGAGGTTATTTCGCTCAATCATGCCGGATACTGAAACCGCGCGAGGTTATGCTCCCCTCTAATTATAACAATACCAGTTCCTTATCCTGACATCTCTCCAATAGTAACAATTTTTATCATCGCCGCCCCGGACCGGACACTCCGGGGCGACAGGCGCGCGATCCCTACGCTTTGCGGGACCGCGGGAAATAGATCTTCAACAATGTGTAAATATAAATCACAGCCATCAATCCGCCGAGGGCCAACACCGCGTAGATAAACGACACCGGCATCCAGACCTGGATAAAGGCCCATGGCAGAGGCGCGTAGATCAAAGCCGGCAAATTGAAGAGGGCGAACTCGACGGCTAAAAACGCCAGGGTGATGAATACGAACAGAATCATCCCCTTGAATCCCCTCAAGTCGAAGGCCCGCCGTTTTTTACGAAAGCCCGCGAAAAAGAAGATAAACAACAGGAAAAACACCGCCGCGATTCCCAACACACCGTAGATGATCATGATGGACAAGCGGTCGAATTGCATGTTCTGGTCGCGATTCGAGACCCGCGCCTCCTGCCCTTCGATAATCCGCATCAGATTCATGGCCAAAGGCGTCACCGTACTGGAACTCAAATTCGCCAACACCGCCACGCCGGTGTTCAGCTCCGGTTTGAACAGGATAAACGAAGAAAAATTAGGATTGTTACCCCCATGGCCGATGGCGCCGATCCGTTTGTACAGGAACCAACCTTTGGCATACGGCGAGTCAAAGCCGCCGGGATTGGGGGAATGGGATTTTTTGACCAATTCCCCATCAAACGATTCCAGCTCGATGGTCCCCATCTGGATCTTCAACCAGCGGGCCATATCCTCCGCATTGGTGATCACATAACCGGCGGGGGTGTTGCCCCGGTATTCCGGCGCGTCAAAATATTCGATTTGGTCGAATTCCACTTTATAGCCCGACGCCATTCCTTTCTCCCGCCCTTTGGAGCGGAACATCACGGTCTGGTCGAGTCCCAGAGGCTCCAGTATCTCCCGCTTCATGTAGTCCTCATACGGCATGCCCGAGATGGTCTGGATCACCAGGCCCAACACGTCGTAATTGATGGTGGCGTAGAAAAACTTCATGCCCGGCGGGAACATCAGCCGCTCCCCCACCAATGTCTTGACCGTCTCTTCCAGAGCGTCCGCTCCAGACGCCACCGGGATGTCGCCGATGGTCTCAAACGGAATACCGCTGGTTTGGTGCAAAAATTGCCCGATGGAGATGTTCACAGCCTCCCCTTTGTAACTGACCTTGAACCAGGGCAAGTACCTGGACACCGGATCTTTCAGATCCAGCTTCCCCTCGCTCGCCAGTTTCAATACTGCCAACGCCGTAAACGCCTTACTGGTGGACCCCAACTCAAACAATGTCTTCGGAGTTACCGCCACCTTCTTCTCACGGTCCGCCAATCCGAAGCCCTTGATATATTCGGTCTTGTCCCCTTTGACAATCGTCACCGCCAATCCGGGAATTTTAGCGGCCGCCATCTGCCTCTCGACATAAAGCTCCAGCTTCTTCACCGTATCCGCCGTCAAAAACGGCTCCACCGCAGCCTCGCTTCCATCTACAACCGCTTCGTCCTGAGCCCACGCCAACGGGCCTTCGGACACACATAATAGTCCAAAAACAATACAAAAGATTATTAAAAGTCTGCTCTTAAGACGCACTCGTTCCTCCAATTTTCCTTGATTCACACCACTATTTTAAAAACTCCCCACCCCAAAGTCAAGGTGAAAAGCGAAAGAAACACGGACTGACACGGACAAACACAGACCAACACGGACACACGGACCAACACGGACCAACACGGACACCCCCCCCGAATCCCACGAGCACCCAAAACACCCCCCCCCCACAAAAAAAAGCGCAAGCCCCAAAAGAAAGCCCCCCCAAAATCCCCCCACGCGTAGCGTCCGTGCCCGTCCGTGAAAGTCCGTGAAAGTCCGTGTTAACTCTCTTCTAAAAATAAGTCCCCCCCCTTGACAACCACCATAACCTTGTGATATAGTATTAGACGATTGTTGCGTCTTCAACGCCTTTTAGGCAACCCTCCCAATTCCACCTGAAGTACCCCCTTTTCCACCAGTAATACCATCGCTTCCACCTGGAGTAACCCCAATGCCACCTGGAATAACCCCAATGCCAACTAGAGTAACCCCGACTCCACCTGGAAAAGATTCAAGCCCACCTGGAAATAGACCAATGACTGTCGGCATTGGACCACTTCCAGATAGCGCCGGCCCCATTCCACCTGGAAACAGACCAATTCCAGTTAGCCCCGCCTCCATCACTACCCGATCCCCCCTTCCTCCACCAATCTAACCCCCAACCCCAGACGTTTACACTCTAAAAAACAACACCCCACCCCAAACACCCCGCGCGTAGCGTCCGTGCCAGTCCGTGTCAGTCCGTGAAAGTCCGTCCGTGCGAAGCATACAACCAAATATACAACTTTCGGCGCATTGACTTTCCGGTGGTGGTTGTGTAAATTGTTAAAATGATAAATAATTATCAGGGAAATCTTTTTTTTAACGAGAAACTAAACCTTATCAGGAGGCCTTCATGAAAAAATTTACCAAAATTTCTTTACTAGTATTGTTCGTCGGTGTTGTCGTGGCATCGATGGTATTTATCCCCTCCCTGAACGCCAGGGAAAGAGTCAATGAGCTCAATGTATTTGAAAAAAGAGCCGAGAATGGTTTTAAAATGGACCAGATGCGCCGTGATATCGTAGCCAATGGCTATACCTTCAGCGTAGACCACAACCCCGCCATGCAGTATTCCATCGACCAGCTTTGCAACTTCCGTCCCGATATGGCGAAAGCGATCGGCAACCAGCCCATCTCCCAGGTCCAGGTAAAACCGGTTCCGCAGCCGGACTATTATGTAGCCGCCTGCACCAGTGTCAAAAACCAGGGTAGCTGCGGTTCTTGCTGGGCGTTCTCCACAGCCGGCATGTTCGAACACGTACTGCTGAAAGAGGGCATCTCCACAGACCTGTCGGAGCAGTGGCTCGTATCCTGCAACACCGATGGTTGGGGTTGCAACGGCGGTTGGTTCGCCAATGATTATTATCTGGATTATGGCGCAACCCTCGAATCTTGCTTCCGCTACAAAGCGGCCGACCTTCCTTGCGTATATTGCCCCGCGGTTTACATCGCCACCGGCGAAGGCTCCGCTACAAGAGAATCCGCCATCAAAGCAGCCATCGTGAATTACGGCGCCGTATCCTGCGCAGTGACAGTTACCAGTTACTTCCAGGCCTATAGCGGCGGCGTGTTCAACTATAACAGCACCGCGGCCGTGAACCACGCGGTCATCCTGGTTGGTTGGGATGATAACGCCGGTTCCGGCGCCTGGAAAATGAAAAACTCCTGGGGCACCGGCTGGGGCGAAAGTGGCTATATGTGGATCGAATATGGTTGCAGTAACATTGGTTACGGCGGCAACTATTTGACCTACTAATTCTTCCCGCTTGACTACACAGCAATTATAAGTGATTTAAACCCCGCCTTTCGCGAGGCGGGGTTTTTTTTTATACCGTTCCAATTCCCTTCAGTTTCCACTCCCATCTTTTCCACCAGCCGGGATACGCCGATAGTTGTATCTCCCCAAAACCGGATACTCCCTAATTTACAACTTCAGTTGCATTGACTTCGGTTTGGGGCTTCTGTAAAGTAGATTTGTAACGATGCCCGTAAAATTGATATTCGACTTAAAAATTTAGCTTTATTGGAAAAAACGCGAAACCCACTTCAAAAGAGGCGGGGTTTCTGCTATATTGGGTTTGGTAACAAAATTAAATCCATAGAAGAGGGACGCTAAAATGAAAGTAAACAAGTTTCTAACCTCAGTAGCGATTATCTTCTCACTGTTGTTTTTGGGGAGCTTTATGACAACCATCGAAGGAAACGACAACCAGGAACCTGTCATCATCACCATCCCGGAAAAACCGGAGGTGCAGATAGCGGTCAAAAACGGCGAGAACTTCATCTTGAAGATCAAGTCGAACATCACCAGCGGCTATAGCTGGGAGATCGACGGCAAGCTGGATGAGGGCAAATTGAAATTCAAAGGTAAGTTGGATGAAGAGGATGTCGAGGAGATGCTGTCGGACAAGCAGCCGCTGCTCGGGGCTTCAGGCTTTGAATATCTGCAGTTCCATTCATTGGCATCCGGCGACACCCACATCAATCTAAAATTGGTACGGCCCTGGGAAAAAACCGCGGAACCGACCAAACGCTGCAAGATCAAATTGGCCATCCAGTAACGGAACTATTTCCGTTATTTGAAACTTCAGGAGAGAGGAGCCACGACTATCATCGATAGTCCCTCCCCTCGCCTGGTTTTCCAGTTGTTCTGCTATCACTGTGTTTCGTCTAATTCAGGGAGAATACTATATAAAATATAAAAGGAGGAATACATTGTTTAAAAAAATTTTACTCATCTGGCTTGGAGCGCTGCTCATTGTTCCGGCCGTTCTCCTCGGCGCCAACCACAAAGTTGATCTGTCGGGGAACGTGCCGTTGTACGGGCAGGAAACAAATGTTTGGTGCGGAGCCGCTTGCGGCAAGATGCTCATGAACGGATACCCCAATCCGGCGGACCGGATTCTCTATTCGCAGCAAACGGTGTGGAATAATATCCAGACCAATAATCTAGTGGGCGAGCCCGCCAATTGGGCCACGGATCCGGTGGGCCTGAAGGACACATTGATGGCTCTCAATCGGCCGTCCGGCGGCAGTTGGTATGTCAATTCCTACACCAACCGCGGTGCGTTGATGTTTCAAATCATCTATTATATGAACAAACTCGATATGCCGTCCGCCACCCTTATCAATAGAGGCAAACACTGGGTCAATGTCATTGGTTTCGAAAGCGACATCGAGCCGCTGCAGGACACGAATCCAATCTTGAAAACCATCACCATCCACGATCCCTGGCCGGTGAACAAAGGCGCCACCTACACGGTCACGGCCAACACCTGGTACAAAACCTATTGGAACGGCGCGGTAAACGCTCCGGGAACCTGGGCCAATCATTACGTAGCGGTGATCGATCCGCCGAGCGGCGGCGGTACCTCCACCTATACCGACGAGGATAGAATGAACGCCAATCTCATTTCCGCCCAGGACGCCGAAAGCCTGGCCAACGGGTATATCAACTCGTTGGGGTTGGATGAGATGGATCCCTATACCATGTTACAGGACCCGGACACTATCAACACGGATCCGATTTTGGTGGAAGAGGATACGGAGGAAGGGCTGGAAGAGCCTCAGTATTACATCGTGCCTTATGGCTACAATTACGAACTGCCGGCACAAGGTCTGCAGTTCCACCGGTTGTGCATTTTAGTGAACGGGCACACGGGAGCGTTCGAGGAGATCGGAATTTTCGGCGACAAAGTGCGCTTTCTCTCGGCTACCGAAGCGATGGATATCGCGCTGGCGGAGTTGGGACTCAGCCAGATGCAGAAGCAACTGGTTCAGTTAAAAATGGTATTCGCCCCCTGGTATATCCCACAAACCAGATTTTGGCCGGTGTGGCGGGTCAAGTACAACGGCAACATCGTCTTTTACATCGACCATGACGGCAATATTTATCATATCAACGCACCCGGCGTGATGGGAGACTAAGGTAAAAAAAACCCGAAAGGCGCTCGCGCCTTTCGGGCCGGTATCTCAGAGTGTGATTTTGCTTAAGGTTTTGCTTTCAGCTTAGTTGCAGCCAAGATAGCCGGTGATGTATTCATAGATGTAATTCATCTTCACCGCGCTATTGGGGCAACCGCCGTAATGATGAAGACCGATTACCTCGTCTTCGATTTCGGCGAACACGGGGGAGCCGGAGCTGCCGCCTTCGGTGTCCACATAATAACTCAAATCCTTGCCGCCGTTGGCATTGGTGCTGTACACGGTGCCGAAGCCGATTTCCTGACGGCGCCCGCCCGGATGCTGGATGATGTAGATACTTTCGCCGGAGATGGGATTGCCGTTGATGAGGCCCAGATAGCCGTAGGTGTTCTGCGGATTGCCGCCGAGGGTCAACAGGCAGAAATCGTAAGTGGAATTGGCCAACACAAAATTACTACCGTAATAGGTGTAATAGGTGGCGTTGGAGCCGCCGCAGGTGCTGAGTCTGTAGTTGAAGCGGACCTGCAAGGTGCTTGTCACGGTCTGCGAATCGATGCAGTGATGGTTGGTGAGGAAATGGCCGCTGTTGCAGGAACACAGGAAGCCGGTGCACACATACCAGGAACCGGATTTCTGATACAGCATCCGGCCCACCGCTTTTCCCAGGTTCTGATAGGGGCTGGCGGCGACACAGGCGATGGAGACTTTGTCGTCGCTGCCGCAAATTGATTCCAGTACCGGTTCTTCAAACATCGGGAATGTGCCGAGGCCCAGCTCGTCGATCTCGAAGCCATAGGCTGCGCTCTTGATAGATCCGGCGTAGAGGTTGATGGTGACGACTTCGCCGTCAACCGCGGGACCCCAAAAGCTGATCTTGCCGTTGCCGTTGTCCGTTACATGGTAACGGGTCTCTTCCAGATCTTCCACATCGCCGCCGCTGATCCGGTCGATCACAACGCCGTTGACATCTACCAATTCGATGTAGTCCGCTTTGTTGAGACGGAAATTGTCGAAGTGGACTTTGATCCAGGACATGCCGGGTTTTTCGATGGTGTGGGACCACACCAGGGTATCGGACGCTACTTTCGGAAGATGGGCCGGGGTTTTGATATCGGTCAATTCTGAATCTCCAACCCATTTCTCCGCCGCCAACGGGGCGCAGAAAATAAACGAGACTACGACTAGACATAATACAAATTGTTTCATATGGTTTTACCTCCAAAAATTATTCCCCCCAAATATAACTAAACCAATACAAATTGTAAATACATCAAAAGTTGTATTTTAGGTATTATTTGTTAATCGTAAACCATTAGATAGAGCCGAACACGTTTCAAAGAGGAATTCCAGATGGAATTTTCGCGAAAACTCTTGAAAACCTGCGGCCATTTCATTAAAATCAGGGATGGTAGATACAGGAGGTTTTGATGAAGATTGAACAGATTCTGGTGGGTAATATGGCGGTGTTTTGCTATCTGGTATGGTGCGAAGAGTCGAAAGAGGCCCTGTTGATTGATCCGGCGGGTAATGAAGAGCAATTGATGGACAAGATCGAGCAGTTGGGACTGACGTTAAAATATATTGTCAACACCCATGGGCATGGGGATCACACCAGCGGCAACCGGCGCGTCAAAGAGCTCTCCGGCGCCGAGATCGTGATGCACGAAGCGGACGATACTCTGTTCCGCTCCCCCGAAGCCATCGAAAAGTACAAGAAAATGGGCCTGGAAGCCTCCCCTCCGGCGGACAAGACCGTCAAACATGGAGATACAATAACAATTGGAACCATCGCCATCGAAGTGATCCACACTCCGGGCCACAGCCCCGGCGGGATTTGCCTGCTTTGCGAAGGGAATCTGTTCAGCGGCGACACATTGTTCGTCGGCGGCGTTGGCCGCACCGACCTGCCGGGATCGGATCACAACCTGTTTATGCAATCCCTCAAAGACAAATTGCTCACCCTTCCGGACGAGACGGTCGTCTGGCCGGGCCACCATTACGGCCCCCGCCCCACATCCACTATCGGCACCGAAAAGATCGCCAACCCCTGGTTGAGGCAACTGACGTACATGGTGTAACGTTTAACTTGATCAAAGCTCAATTTTCATATACAATACCATGTTTTGAGTTTTCAGAGTTTGAGGATGAGCAAAAAAAAACCCACGAAAAAAAAAACTAAGCATGGTTTTGCGGTATTATCGGACCGGGACGACCTGGAAAAGATGTGGTCCGCGGATAAAAAATTCAATAAAGGCGAGGACTTTGCCGCCATGTTCGAGCGGTCGCTAAACGATGCCAAACAGCAAGATTTATTGAAAGAAAAAATCAAAGTGCCGGTGGAAGAGCCGCCTCTGTCAAAAAAAGAGCGGCTCAGGGGATATCCGCCGGTCCAAAAAATCCTGGATCTTCACGGTCATACAGGACTGCAAGCTCAATCCGCCACCGACGAATTTATCCAGCAAGCCAAAGAGAAAGGATTAAAAACCCTGATGATTATCGTGGGCAAGGGGCACCATTCGGATGGCGAACCCGTCATCCCGGGGATTGTGGAACAGCGGCTGTTGGAATTGCGAAAGAAAGGGGTTGTACTGGACATGGAATGGGAAAAAAAAGATAAGCGCAAAAGCGGATCCTTGAAAGTATTCTTGTATTAAACTTCTAAAAACAACCAATTGTATGTTTATTTTATCACTGGTATGGTATAGTATTGGGCATAGAACCGCTTCTCGGAAATAGGAGGAATTATGAGCAACAACAAAGGGTTTAGCCGAAGAAATTTTTTAAGAAACACCGCACTCGGTATTGTGGGAACCGGTGTGGCGACGCAAGGCCGGGTATTCGGCGCAAAAAAAGAGGCGGCGCCTGAGCCTCTGAAAATAAAAGCGTATCGTCCATTGGGACGCACCGGCTTTAAAGCGTCCGATATCTCCAGCGGCGGTCCGTCAAATGTAGCCATATTGAACGCGCTCCTCGACGCCGGAGTCAACTATATCGACACAGCCGAATCATACTCCCGCGGGGAATCGGAAAAGGTGACCGGACAAGCGATCAAAAACAGAGACCGTAAATCCCTCTTTATCACTTCAAAGCTTCACATCAATGAGAAGGAGACGAAAGAATCCATTCTCAAGCGCGCGCGCCAATGTCTGGAACGGCTGGACACAGATTATCTGGATTGCATGATGATACATAACGCCCCCACTGTCAAAAGCATCAAATACGAACCGTTCCACGAAGCCATGAAAGTATTGAAAACCGAAGGGCGCCTGCGTTTTATCGGTATCTCAAACCACGGCACCACCCATGGGGCGGGCGAAAAGATCGACACAATGGACGACGTGTTGCTCGCCGCCGCGGCGGACGGTCGCTTCGACGTGATGCTGCTGGTCTACAATTTCATCCAGAAAGGAATGGGTGAAAAGATATTGGCTGCCTGCAAAGCGAAAAATATCGGCGCCACATTGATGAAAACAAATCCGGTGGGTCGTTACCTCAATATGAAGGAAAGAATCGAAATCCAGGAAAAAAAGGGCAAAGAGGTATCCCAGAGAATGCGCGACTCTTTTGCCAGTCTTAAAAAGACTGCGGAAGAGGGCGACGGGTTTGTAAAAAAATACGATTTAAAGGATAGCAACGAGATTCGCGCCGCGGCCACCCGGTTTGGCCTGAACGATCCGGCAGTGGCGGCAGTGTTGGCCCGTTGCGCCACATTCGAAGATGTGGAGCATTTCGTCAAGATTTCCGGCTCTACGCTGGACTCGATGCAAGCAAAAAAGCTGGACGGTTACAAAGAGGGTCCAGGCAAGCTCTATTGCCGTCACGCGTGCGGAATCTGCGAATCCAGTTGCGGGAAAAACGTTCCGGTCAGCACCATTATGCGTTACAATCATTACTTCGACGCCCAGGGCCAGGAAAAATACGCCATGGAAAAATACGCGGCCCTCGAGACCAACAAGGCGGACCATTGCATCGATTGCGACGGCGCTTGCGAAATCGCTTGCCCCTACGGCGTACCGGTCCAGGGATTGCTGACCCTGGCCCACCAACGATTGATACTCTCTTGACTGGCATATACTTAAATTCCAAAAATAACGCGAAGGGGCTCGAAATCGAGAGCCCCTTTGTTTTTCAATAAAAAATAAACTTACTTTCCAACCGTTTCGTATTAACTGAATTAACACCATGGAGGTATGTTTATGCACAAAGCGTTTATCATATTATTTTTAATTTCTACCTTTTTGGTAATGGGTAGTCCTCAGGATAAAAAAGACCCGGAATTCAAGCCGGAAGATTTTTCCATCGTGGAAACGGTCAAAGACCCCGAGCCTCAGATGAAGACCGGTTTGGAAACAATCACAGTGAACGATTGCAAATCCCTGCTGACATTCCTGTCTTCCGATTATCTCGAGGGTCGTCAAGTGGCCAGCCGCGGTTACGACATCGCCGCTGAATTCGCCGCAGCCATGTTCGCCAAAATCGGGGCAAAACCCGCCGGCGATCTTCCTCGCAAAAAGAGAAACAGCTACTTCGCCCAATCCCCTAAAAAGAAAGAAAAGGAAACCCGGAGTTTTTTCCAGGACTTTCCCATGAAAGAGACGCTGGAAAGCGACGGTCACATTGTTGTTACCCACAGATCCGGCGCCATTACCAGGACCAAGACCTTTACCCCCAATGTGGATTACAAATATTACGCCCGGGACAGCCACACACTCGAAGCGCCGGTGGTATTCGTCGGCTACGGCATTTCGGAAAAAAAGCTGAAATTCGATGAATACAAAGGGGTCGATGTCAAAGGGAAAATCGTGATGATGCTGAGCGAAACACCGGGAAAAGGCGAAAAAAACTCGCCGTTTCAGAAAGGTGATTTGAAAAAGAAATATTATCCCGAACGCCGCATGCGCCGCAGCTCGAATCCCAAAGTGGAGTTGGCCAAGAAAAAAGGAGCGGCGGCGGTGATCATGGTGGAAAATTCACCGGAAGTAAACGGCGATGTCTCCAACCTCGTGATCGACGCAAAAAAAATAAACGACGAACGTCCTATCTACCCCGAAGGCCGCCGCCGTCTCTCCCTCCTGGAAGCCGGAACTCCCATGCCGTGGGAAACGCTTCCTTCTATCTATATCTCGCGCCAGATGGCGGACCAGATTATGGAAATGTCCGGCGCCATGAGCATCCAGACAATCAAAGATAAGATCAATAAAGATCTTTCTCCCATGTCAAAGGCCCTCGCCGGCGTGTGGTTCAAAATAGAATCAACGGCCAAAACCCAATTGGTGCGCAGTAGCAATGTGTTGGCCTATTTTGAAGGTTCCGACCCGGCGCTGAAAGACGACGTGGTGATGATCGGAGCTCATTTAGACCACCTGGGTAAAAAAGGCGATTATATTTTTAATGGCTCCGACGACAATGGATCCGGCTCTGTGGCGGTGCTGGAGGTGGCTGAAGCTATAGCCACCGGCGCACTCAAACACAAACGGTCGATTTTACTGGCCTTATGGACCGGCGAAGAATCCGGCCTCCTGGGCTCCCGTTATTATGTGTCCAACCCCTTCATCCCATTGAAAAAAACCATTGCCTATATCAACCTCGATATGGTGAGCCGCCCCTGGACCGAAAAATCCTTCAAGCGGGCCAAGCGGATGTGGGGCATGAAAATACCGGAAGAGATGATGGAAAAGATCAAGCTCGACAACTTCATCTCCGTCTCCTATGCCGACGGTTCGGATCCGGCGTTCTCAGCGTTAAAAGAGAACAATCCTTTCGTGGGTCTTCATCTTTACCTGAGAAAAACAAAATCCTCGTCCGGCGGTAGCGATCACGCGCCCTTTGCCATGAAGAAGATCCCGTGGATCAGCTTCTTCGCATCCATGCACGACGACTATCACAAACCGTCCGACACCATCGAAAAAGCGAACATCGAGTTCATGGTGAAAATCACCCGCCTCACCTATTTGGCGGCCCTCAGTCTGGCAAATCAATAATAGAACAATCCCGGCAAAATTAAGATAAGAAAACCATGGGCGCCTGAACCGGCGCCCATGTTTATGTGAACAAACTAAATGTCTTAGTTGTTTACAGTCGGTAAGAACGAATAATTTTCGGCGAAATCGAGCATCTGCTGCGCAAAATCCATCGGATATTCCACCTTTACATCGGTGATTTTTCCATTCTCTTCCACAGCCACCAACTTGGGCATAATGAAGCCGGAATAGGGAGCCACGTTCAATTTTTTATACCGCTCCAGAATCTCTTTGTGAAGGTCGTAATCGATCTGCACAGCATAGGTTTCCACCAATTTTTTAGCGGCGTCGTAATCGCCTTCGGATTTAATCCGCTGAATTTCTTTCAGCATTTTACCGAAAACCCCGCGCAACGCCTGATAGTCGTTGACCACAAAGTAGGTTTTGTCGTCTTTGCGTTTCTTTTCCACCACATTGTTTTCTTTGCCCAATTCCATGGCCCATTTGGCGATCATCTGGCGGTTGCGCATATGGGTTTGTTCGATGCTGTCGCCCAATTTAACGCGAACCAACTGGCCGATCATGCCATTACGGATGGCCCGGCTATATTCAGCCTTGCCGGCATCGAGCGAATCAATGAGTCCCAGCTCAATCAATTTGGGATCCATGAAATAATAAAGGGCCACCAGGTCGGCGCGCGCCTCTTCGATGACTGAGGAGTAGCTCTTCAATGTCTCTTTTGGTGTGCCGACACCGGGATTGATCTGACCGGAACCATGACCGATGATTTCATGCATGTCTGTATGCAAATCGCCGGTAACCGCGCCGTATTTTTTGCTGAGTTTCACCTCTTCTTCCGAATAAGCGAATTCTTCCAGCAAGCCGGAACCTTCGGACACCTTTTCATAGGCGTGGGTGATGTTCCCCATGGTGACCGATTTGGAGCCGTGGGTCTTACGGATCCAATTGGCATTGGGTAGGTTGATGCCGATAGGAGGATTGGGCGCGGTGTCGCCGCCGAGGGCCACGACAGTGATTACTTTGGCGCTTACGCCCTTGACCTCTTTGCGTTTGTGCTCATCGGCTATCGGAGAATTCTCCTCGAACCACTGGGCATTGTCGCTGACGGTCTTGGTTCTTTTGGTGGCCTCTTCGTCTCTGAAGGAAACCACTGATTCGAAGCTGGCCCTAAAGCTCAATGGATCTCCATAGGTCTCGATAAAGCCGTTCACCACATCGATGCGGGAGTCTGTGTCATTGGTCCAGGCGATGCTATACTCGTCGAATGTCTCGAGGTCGCCGGTCTCATAGTATTTGACCAACAGATCGATCGCCTTTTTCTGGTTATCGTTTTCCGCCACGGCGGAGGCTTTCTTTAGCCAGAATACAATCTTCTCGATGGCGTCGCCATACAATCCGCCCACTTTCCAGACTTTCTCGACAACCTTGCCGTCCACTTTGGTCAAACGGGAGTTCAAGCCATAGGACACCGGCGTGGGATCATCTTTTTTGATGACATTCTTATAAAAGGTTTCCACCTCTTTTTCCGACACACCGTCATAATAGTTATTGGCGGAGGAGAGGATCAGGTCTTTGGTGGGATCGGAGCATACCCGTTTGGCATCCTTTTCAGGATCGAACATAATAGGAGTGATGGTTGCCGCGAAATCTTCCAGTTTCTCACCCTCGGCCAACGGAAATGAAGCGTCCGGGGAGTTCTTCACCAATTGGGCAAAATACTCCGCTGAAAATTCCGGGAGGAATTTGTTTGTTGAATAGTGATGGTGAATCCCATTCGAGAACCACACCCGCTTGGCGTAAACAGTGAATTTCTCGAAATCTTCTGTTGCGCGGTCGCCTTTGTAATGCTTGTAAATTTCTTCAAGAGTGCGGCGGACCTTTAAGTTGTGCTTATAATTCTGATCCCAAATAATATCCCTTCCACTCAAAGCGGCCTGGTAGAGATAATACAGCATCTCTTTCTGCTTAACAGTCAATTCGTCGAAGCCGGGAATCTGGAAGCGGCCGATGTTAATGTCGGCAAACTGCTCGACTAAAAATTTAAACTCTTCGGTTTCCGTTCCTTCCGGTTTCTGATCGTTTTCACACTTACCACAATTCATTAAAACCACCATACAAATTAAAATGAGTAATAACGTAAATTTCTTCATAGCGCTCCTTGATAAAGATATTTCCACGGCCCGTCGCCGTTTTGGACACCAGGCAACAGGTATTCGGCAGGGCGACTGGGAACGGGAAAAACAATTGAATCATAAGAAATTTTAATTGAAATCGCGGGAGAAATCAATCATCTAAATAGCCATAGTCGTCCCGGTACAAATAATTATAGGCCATGGAACCGCAAGGGTTCTTGATTTCCAGATTTTCTTCCGGGACGTTCCGATCCGGGGCCCCTTGTTTCCGCTGTTGGTCATCATTATGTTTCTCGTCAAACGGGCTCATGATTTCTCTCCAAATATTTCACCTCTAAACTACATTTTAATCCCGTACCAATTTTTTTTCAAGTAAAAAAAAGCCCCGGAACAATGTCCCGGGGCCATGGGTTGATCTCACGATCATTGTGCGCCGAACGCGACGCTTATATCGAGCTATCTTCTGCGATCTCTTTAGCCTCTTTTTTGACTTTCTTCATCTGCTTCTTGACTTTTTCCTTCACATCTTTCATATGCGTCTTGAACTTTTCGTCGTCAAAATGATAATAGAACCTTTCGCCATGAGGCATTCTAATATGCCAATTGCCTTTTCCCGGTATCTGCGGGATTCCTTTCATCTCGTCGAGCTCAGCCTTCAACACCTTCTTCTTTTTGTGTCTGATGAGTGTGATGGCCACAGTCTCGCCCTTTTCCATATCTCCGATGATCTTGATGGCGTCGTCCGGCCCCTTGATCTCCATATCGCCCAACGTGACGATCACGTCCCCTGATTTGACCCCGGCCTTGTGGGCCGGACTATCCTCTTCCACCGTCATCACCAGCGCGCCCTCGCCCGCCTTCACATCGAAATAGCCTGCCAGGTCGTCATTCAACGGTTGCAGATGAACTCCAAGATACGGCCTGCTTTTGAATTCGAATTTAAAATCTTTGCCCTCTTTCCAATCAAAATCGAACGTCTTAACGTCCAATTCCCCAATCGTAGCGGTAATATCTTTTTTCTTTCCATTGCGGACGATCTTGATTTCAGCCTTAGTGCCGGGTTTGGTCTCCCGTACCGCGTCCACCAAATTCGACGGGCGGCGGATCTTCTCACCCTCAAAATACTGAATGATATCGCCTTTCTCCAGTCCCGCCTTTTGAGCCGGGCTATCCTCTGTCACGCCGCTGACCAGAACGCCGAAGTCCGCGTTCAGTTCCTCTTCCAGTCCGTCGGGTATCGCTTGAACCATCACGCCCAACTGCCCTTTCCCATCATGCGTCTCCGCCATTGCCACATTGGCGGCGCCAAAGATTATCATTGCCGTCGCCAATAAGGCGACCGCCACGCGACCGAACAAATAATCTTTCATGACTCTCATGTATGTCCTCCTGAATTCTCGTTGTATTTTTCGAAATCTAAACCTAAAGACACCGGCTTTCCCAAAAAAGTTTTAAAACAGAAATTTTTTTTTATTTTTCCAACGGCCCGGCCCTCCACTTTCTGGTATAATATCCCGGTATAGAGCGAATTGCGGAAAAAAAAACAGGAGATCATATGTTTGCGAATATTGAACATTTCAAGAACCAATGGCAGGCGGAGATGGAAGCCACCGATAAACTCATGGCCGCGTTGACCGATGAATCACTGGCTCAAAAAGTGGCGCCCGGACACTGGACCCTCGGCCATCTAGCCTGGCACATCACCCAGACAATACCCGAGATGGCGGCCCGAACCGGTCTCGAAGTGGAGGGGCCGGCGGATACAGCCCCCATGCCGAAGCAAGCGAGCGAGATTCGCGCCATCCACCTCAAAGCGGCGCAATCATTGCTCGAGAGAATCGTCGAGAATTGGACGGATCAAACCCTGGAGGAAAAGGATGATATGTACGGAGAGCAATGGAAGCGGGGGAAAACCATGATGGTGCTCATGAATCACGCCATCCACCACCGCGGGCAGATGACCATCCTCATGCGCCAGGCGGGACTGAAAGTTCCGGGCCTCTATGGCCCCGCCAAAGAGGAATGGGGCCAATTCGGCATGCCCATTCCCGAATATTGAGCCTCAACTCGCCGGTTGCGGCTTGAAATACTCCCGGATTTTAGGCCTCGCCAGGTAAACAATCACCACCGTGCCCACCAGAATACCGATGGGCACGAACAACAATGTCAGGGCGGCGTGGATGATACCGATCTGCCGCCCCCACTCTTTGGCCAAAAGAATACCCAGGGTGCTGATGGTGGACAAAAACACTTTCAACACCAACCACCAGACCACCATCACAAACACCATCAAGCCGAGGCCATACTCCAGACCCTCCAGCGGCTCCAATTTGGGAAACACAAACCAAAAGGCGCCGATCATGCCCGCAAGAGCCAGCAGCGCGGTCACGCAATGCCACATCATCAAAAAATTCAGCCCTCTGGGCCGTTCGGTGACTATCATCACTTCGTCTTATCTTTCTTGAAATCCAATTCCCAGAACCAAAAATCGCGATTGGGAATATCCACTTTCATGCCCGTCACATTCCCCTCCATGTCACGGGTAAACTGTACCTTACCGGTCCCTTCGGGAATGAAGGAAAAAATCCTGCGCAATGTCAAATTGAAGGTATCATGCTGCCAATAGTCCAGATCCGAGGTAAACACCGGCGACGGCACAAAATCAAGCACCAGCTTCCCCTTCTCCATCTTGACGACCGCCCCGCCGTACATTTCGCAGGTATAGGTTCCGGCAAACTCTTCCAGGTTCACCTGCGGTTTTCTACGCCGCTTTTTCTTTTTGGGCTCCACTTTCTTTGCAGCTTCCGCTTGCCGCTGCTGCGCCTGCTTGGCGCGGTCCAAGTACAGCTTGCTCCAATCCTCGCCGTCGCCTACAGTGTACGCGTCCAGGATCTTGACCATCAATGCGCCGGGCAAACCGTTGATACTATTGGTGAGAATCACCATCCCCAGCTTCATGCCCGGAGCCATGGCCACATGGGATATCATGCCGTCCAATCCGCCGCCGTGGTTCACCACCTTATGCCCGTGATGGTCGAACAATTGCCAACCCAGGCCATAGCCGCCGAAATTCTTGCCGGGGAAAAACCTCTTGGAGCGACGGCTCACCTTCAATATAGTATGCATGGACCACATTTCCCAGATATTATCCTCGCTCAATATCCGCTTGCCGTCAACCTCCCCCATGGCCAATTGCATGTTCAGCCATTGGGCCATATCATGAACCGAGGAATTGATGGCGCCGGCGGAGCCGATCTGGATAGAATTGGTATAAGGGACTGTCACGGTCCGTCCGTCCGGCAATACCGAATGCGGCGTCGCCACATTATCCATCCCTTCCAGAGCTTTGGTCCCGATAGTGGAGTCTTTCATCCCCAGAGGCGCGAAGATCCGTTCGGACAAAAAGTCGCCCCAGGACTTGCCGCTCACTTTCGCCACAATTTCCCCCGCCGCCATGAACATGATGTTCGAATACCCGAATCGAGTCCGAAACCCGTATGCCGGTTTCAAAAACCGCGCCCGCCGGATCACTTCCTCCGTCGAGTAATGGGTCTCATACCACAGCAAATCCCCCGAAAAGGTCCGCAATCCCGATCGATGACAAAGCAAATCCCGCACCGTCATCTCTTCGGTGACATACGGGTCGTACAATTTGAAATAAGGCAAATGCTTGCGCACCTTATCGTCCCAGGAAATCTTCCCCTCTTCCACCAGCAACGCCACCGTCGCCGCGGTAAAGGCTTTCGAATTAGACGCGATGGCAAACAGAGTCTTATCATCCACAGCTTCCTCTTTGCCAAACTCCCTCACGCCATACCCTTTGGCCAACACGATCTTCCCATCCTTGACAATGGCCACCGCCATCCCCGGAATCTTCCAATCAATCCGCGCCTGCTCAAAATACGAGTCCAACGCCCCCAGATCGACCTTAACTTCCTGTTCTAGGCCAACCAGCCACAGCCCGGACACCGCGATCCACACCGCCAACACCAGAGCCAACCGCCCCAATGCCCCTACACCTATATTTCTAGTTCCTTTCGTTTCCATACCCGCATTGTAACGAAATTCCCCCCCCATTTCAAGCGTTACATCAAGCCGGACAGAAAGCGGCCGGCGGAAATAAGACGAATGCCTTTGACGAAGCGGTCGATACCCGGCTTTTTCACCACCTGATACAGATAGGGAACTTGCAACCGCTCCTTGAAATAATAGAGATTCGGCGAGATAGTGTTGTCCCCCATTTTGACCTCCACCGCGAACCAGGGTTCGCGATCGACAGTCACCAAAAAGTCCACCTCTTTTTTTTCGACATTGCGCAAAAAATATAGCTCCGCCTTATAGCCCTCATAATCGTAGAGATAATGGACCAACTTCAAAAGATGGGAGCCGATGAGGTTCTCGAAACGGGCCGCCGGGTCTTCAACCTCCGACCAATCCCACAAATAGAGCTTCGGCTCTTTTTTGATGGAGCGCAATACTTTTTTGGTGTAGGGGTAGACGCGGTAGTGATAGTAAACGGTTTCCAATATATCGATCCAATGGGAGACCGCCCGGTGGCTCACTTCCAGGTCTTGCCGCAACGAGTTGATGGACAATAACGCCCCCACCCGCGCCGGCAAAATGTCCGCCAACAATTTCATGCTACCGAGACTGCGAATCTGTTCCAATTCCGTGATATCTTCACGAAACAGCCGTTCCAACTTCTCATTGTGCCAGCGACGGATGAAGCGCTCGTCGGCTTTGACCAACGGCTCGGGAAAACCTCCGAATTTATCCAGAGCTTCCAGTTCATCTTCATAATCATTGGATCCGAACACCAGTTCTTGATTCACCTGGATATCATTGTTCAGTTTCAGCATTTCCGCCAGAGTAAAGGGATGCAGGCGATAATAATGATAACGCCCCTGCATCGAATCCCCCCCTCTGCGATACACATCCAGCCGCGCGCTGCCGGTCACCATAAACCTGTATCTCTCTTTCAGCTTGTCGTATTCGCCTTTGACCAGATTCTTCCATCTCTTGTATTTATGAATTTCATCCAATATCAATAACTCCGCGTCCCCCGGCCAATCGGAATTCATGATCCTCGCTCTATCCTGCCGGTTATCCCAGTTAAAATACTCCGCCGACCGGAATTCCCGGGCCACCAATTTCCGAGCGAACGTCGTCTTCCCCACCTGACGGCAACCACCCACAAAGACCATCTTCTCCGCCAGGTCCTCCACCACTTGCTTCGTTAAGTATCGACTCTTTAGCATACACTCATTATAAACCCATCCCCCCAACTTTTCAATTTTTTTTGCCTATAAGCAAAAATTATCGCGAGTTTTTTTGCTTACACGCAAAAAAAATCGAATGAAAAACTATTTACTACCTAATACCAGTCGCTCTCACAATCAATTCGTAAAACTATACGCCGCCGGACACTATAAATTACCGATAAGGTGCAATTAGTAATCAGGTGAATCGACAAAACAAATCGTACTGCCTTGTAATTCGTTAATCAAGTCAGGTAAATCGACGGAGCGTTCCAAAATGGCCTTGCGATTTAATTGCGTAGGCAAACACTTTGAGAATTTCTGATAGATCCCCTTGGGGATAAGATCTGCTAGTTTTTCTTCCAATTCCTGGATGTTTCCTTGATTTGTATCTTGCAGCCTGGTGAAAAACGCATCCAACAGATTCTTCATCTCCTTCTTCCCCATGCCTGGTGGATCGATTTTAACGCGCCTGTAATTACAGACGGGAAAACCAAGATCCGCATCTTTGATCAGCATCGAGAGAGTTCGGTTCAGCATATCTCCCAGGAACGTCCAAATCTTTGTTTTTCCAGAACTATCAATGGCGACGACCCATTTCTTCTCATCCCAGGGAATACCATGAACGCGATTCCGTTCGGCATCAAGACCATCCCGGCCCCGTTCGTCCAAAAAAGCGGGGTAGTCGTCATCAATCAGCAACCGTCCAACTTCCAGGGCGGTCTCTTTCGGCACATCATGGCTCCCGAATACGTCCCATTTAGGAGCGCCTCCAGCTTGAGTTCTTTTAGCAATGACCTGGCGCGTTTTATGATTCACTTTTTCCGCGATCCAATCGATTCCTCCAAGCACAAACACGAATGGAACGCTCAATGTCTCAACGAACCGTTCGTCTAAAGTCCCAACCTGATTCTTCCCTTCCAACACTTCATACATTGGAGCGCTATCAAACACAGCGAACAATCGTCTCCAATTCGACACCAAAAATTCCTTTTCAGTTGATTCGCCAACAACAAGCTCTTTCTCCACCCAACGAAGATATTTCTTTTCAACCATCATATCGATCAATAAGTCATACTCATCCCCACCAATCCCGGAAAAGCAGTAGGCCCCGGAAAACGTGTTCCAGATTTCATCTCTGGTGACGCCATGATTTTGAAGACTCAGGCAGATAATTTGATGAGCCAGGATATGAAATGCTTTGCGCGGAAAACAAACAGCTTCGGACTCTCCCCTCAAGCCAAGGTTCACGACCGCGGTGAGTATCAATAGCTCCTTCGACGTGTTACAGATTCCCCTAAAATACCGGATCGTGTTGTTGCGACGACCGGTTCGTCCAACCCGTTGCAAAAAAGACGATGAGCTAGTGAGAATCCCAATCTGAATCACCCTATCCAATTCCCCGATATCGATGCCCAATTCGAGAGTGCAAGTGGTTATTATCGCATTGAGAGCATCATCCGACTTAATCTGAGATTCAGCCTTTTCGCGAAAAAATTTGCTGACAGACGAATGATGGGTCCGCACCTTCAATTCCGAAAGGGCGAAAGAATGTTCAATTTTATTATTTATTTTGGTGGCGATTTGTTCTGTCTTCGTGCGTGAAGGCACAAACACAATGGACTTTTTTCCAAACAATAACTTTGTTAAGGTCGAGATAATATCTTGATCGGAAGTTTCGATAACATTGCCATCGAGATCTCTGTGAACCGACTTCCAAAAAAGGTGAATTTTATAATCTTTTTTCTTTTCATTCTTCGCAACAGCACACAACCGCTCCCCAATCTCCCGTTTTCCCGCCAACCAGGACAACATCCTATCGGGATTACCGATCGTTGCGGTCATGGCGATTCTCTGGAACGAATTTTTAATCCCATTCTCCAACCGCTCCAGAAGCGATAGCAAATGGCACCCACGGTCGCCGAAAGCGAAATTGTGGGCCTCGTCAATAATAACCACCTCTAGATCTTTAAAAAACTCTTGCCACTTTGCTTTTCTAAGCAATATCGCTTCCAGGGACTCCGGCGTGGTCAACATGACCTGGGGCGGATAGTTCATATTCTCGACCTTTTCCTTTTGCCCCACATCCCCATGCCATTTCACATAACGAAGCGCGCATAGTTCGGAATATTTTTTTACCCTTAGAGCAACATTGTTCAAAAGAGCTTTTAATGGAGCCAGGTACAAGATCTGGATGCTATCTTTTTTATTTTCGGCTATACGTGACAAAAGGGGGAAAAGCACCGCTTCTGTTTTACCGCCCGCTGTAGGAGCTTCGATGATGCAATCGCGCCCACTGTAGATATATGGTATCGCTATCCTCTGGATCTCAGTTAACCGTTCGAATTTCGTTTCACCTTCGATATATGAGACGATCCGCTGGTCAAGGATTTCTCTAAAGTTTTTTTCGATCATTTCAGGCTCCTTTAAGTACATCAAAATTGATGCACTGCGAATTAGAACGTCTCAGAGGTAGATCGCAGAAGATCGTCCTGACTCACACTTGGGTTTTCTTCACACAAATCAAGGATATGAATGAATTCTCTCAAAACCGGCCTAGGCCTCCGGCTGACGCTTTCATCCTCAAATGAAGTCCACTCCAAAATCAACTTTTCAAGAAAACTATCGGAGAGCTTCTCTTGAGAATCCCAATCATAGGCCATCCCATGGATATCCCTAACCTTCTTCACTACACTCATGAGTCTCTCGCGATTCAGCCCTTCAAGCCTGATGACCGGCTGCCGGACGCTTACCTTTCCGCCCAGGGCGATTGGCTGCGCAACCCGGTTATGAAGAGCTTCATAACTCCTGAGCCCCGCCCGTTCATCATCAAAAAATGTATCAGTTCCAGTAAAAATCAATAAGCAGCCGGGAAGATCATTTTTTCCGGTCTCGTCAATGAGCAAGCGCAGAGTTTCAAGAGCTTGTTCCCTTTGCCGGGTATGGGGGAACTTTCTAATCAGCTCCAATTCATCGACCATACAAAGAAATCCATTAAATCTGCTTTCGCTAATCAGTTTCAGTAGAGCTCGAATTCTTGGAAATACCTGGTTGGCCTCGAGGTATCCCCGGATTCCAATATCATTTAACACTTTTGTCGAGATTGAACGACTTCCGCTGAGCCAGGCAACCACATTTGAGGCTGTTGCGTGATCCCCGGTCATTCGCGCCTCGTAGAAGGCATTGATAGCTACGGAGTAACAAGGTTCACAATTTCCTATATCAGCCAGTTCAGATTCTATTTTTGCCTTTACGAGAGGGATTAAATCTCGCTTAGATTCTTTATCGAAAGGATTCAATCCTTCAATTTTAGCGGTTTTTTTATGACTGGCCAACAACCAGGATTCTAGAACATCTGTCAACGCACTGGAATCCCGTTTCTCAATAGTGCGGATACCATTTATTATTCCCGAATAGAACAAAGGTAAGTCAGATAAAGGTTGATCAGCGCTAATGTTTATCAATGATACAACGTATTCATTGTCAAGCGCATACTGACGGAGCCATGAGCATAAGAAGGATTTTCCAGCGCCATACGGACCACGAATGAACTTGAATGCCGATTTTAAGTGACTGATTTCCACTAATAAATCTTTCAAATGTTCACGAGCAATATCTTGCCCTACCATCAAACGGTCGAGATTGTTTTCGGGCACTACGCCATGCCGTAGGGCATCTATCACATCCCGGGCCGACTGCAAATCTAAATCTCCAGGGGCATCTTTCCTGTTCCCAACCCATTCATAAATATTAATACTCTTGACACTTCTCACCCGGATAGGCAAAGAATCAGCTTTTTTTAATTTGGCAACCATTTCAGCCATATGCGCCTTGGTCAAAAACCACTCAAAACCATGATGGCTGGAAGCCCGTTCAATATCATGCTCAGTAAGCGACTTTGTCTCTTTGATCAAAGCTAGAATTACCTGCTCATCCAAATCGAGATCAGGATAACTTCTTTTGATATCATCGAGACCTGATACTGGTGCAGGCGTAATATTTGGGACATCCAACTGTTCAAGTTTTGGAATTTCATTTATATCACTCATTGTAGGATCAGAATCCTGAATATTATTCAATTCTCCTAACTCAGCTCGAGTATGTGTTTCTATGAAATTCATTTGTCCCCATTCAATAAGGCGGTCAACTAACTCTTTTTTAACTCCGGAAACCTGGATTCCGAACTTCTTGCATATATTATAAAGCTCAATTCTTCTCAAACGATTGAGCATCGAGCGTTCGGAATAAATACTATTGACCAGTTGGAGAATTTTTATATCTTTTGTACCACTCGTTTTCAAATTACTTGCCGACAAGATATCATATAAATGATCATTCGAAAATTTCTGCAAAAATAGTGGCAAAATTTCCGGTTTGAGCTCTCTCTCTTCCGGTTCTTCTGGCACAGTTTTTTCCGGCTTTTGGACATCCCTATCTTCCAGATCTTTATTTTTATCAAAAAAATCAATTAAATTGCCGATCACTTCAGCTTTTAGGCCACTGACTTGAGCTTTTGTATCTCGTGCCAAATCCCTCAACTCGTCAATATGCAAATGCTCAAGTACCACTCCTGGAGGAACCAATGCGTTTAATATCCGTTGAATCAATTCATCCTTATTTCCACTTGTGGGTAATTTACTTTTCTCTAACACATGTTGTAATTGCGGCTTTTGAAAATGAGTGAGAAGCCGCAAGTAAGTATCATCCGTTAATTCAATACCCCATGCTTGTTTGAGATGTAAAGCAACTTCATCAGACAACAGGTAATTATCTTCATGTACTAGGACCAAACCTGTTACTAGTAAGTGATTACGGGCATCAATATAAGCACTTAGCAAATTGGCATTGGGATTGATTTCTGGGTGATGCTCAAGCAGAAGATGCTCTCTAGTCCAAATACCAAGTTCTTCCCGAAGAGATTGTAACAGCAACGCTTCACTTCGTTCAACGACATCATCTTCCCACGCAGTCTTGAGAACTTTTAAATAAATTTTATAATCTTTTTCATCCGGCAACCCTTTGCCTGACTCCGCCCTCGTCATCATCTCATTTGTATCAGCAATTACTTTTTCCTGGAATCCCTCAATCGAGCGAGTATAATCATGCGATTCAAGAAGAAGTTTTAAAAACGAATACGTTGGAGGTTTGGCCGGAGCAAGGACTTTCCCAACATATGTCAGTGAATTTAACGCTTCTGAGACTTCCTGGATTACAACACTGCGTGGTAATCTCAAGTTGACAGCCTCATCCATTTTATCTGTCGATATTTTGTCGAGTGAAGAATCAGTATAATGCTCTAGTATTTCGGTAGTTTTCATTGATAAGCCTCCTTTAGATTCATTTTAACCAAGCTAAAAATGCCTTGTTATTCTAGTTTCACATTCCTAATAATCATCTAAAGAGATTATTGAATTATTTATACAAGGACCCTTTATAGTCCATCTAAAATTAATTTGATTCGGAAGATCGAAAAAAAATTACCACAACCACAAATAAATAACAAGCCCATAGAAAAGAAAATTAATTTTTTTTATCATCTCTCTCTAAAAAGAAACCCTATTTTACTTTGTGCAATGTCAACCATTAAAGAAGACGCTATTCCGAGAGGAGGAGGATTAGGTTCTCGTCTAGTTGGCGGCGGGTTTTGTCGTTCAGTTGGCCGATGTGTTTGAGGAAACGGCGGTTGTCGATGGCGCGGATTTGGTCCACCATGATGTCCGAGTCTTTGTCGAGATTCGCTTCTCCGGCCTTGAGGTGGATCCTGAGGACTGTGCTGCGGGGGAAGACATTCGAAGTGATGGGCAGGATGATGGTGGAGGGGTGGACCTCGTTTAGGAGATCGGTTTGAACGACGACGACCGGTCGTGTCTTTCCCGGCTCGGAGCCAAAGCGGGGGCTTAAGTCCGCCAGGTAGACGTTGTATTTTTTGATGTTCATTCGACCGGCGGCTCCTCCATGTTTTCGAAATCCCGAAGGACCGACATGGAATTCTCACGCACCAACTTGCTCTCGAACTCCAATTGCCGCTTGAGGAGCTTGCGCTTGTTCTCTCTATTGTAATGCGCCAGAGCTTCGTTGATATAGGAGTTCCTGGAGACATGCATGGTCTTTAAAATCTCCTCGATCTCCTCATAAACCTCGTCATTCAACTTCAAAGATATCGCTTTTGTCATACACCCTCCAGATATACTAAAAGCATATACCTCTAGTATATATCCCGTAATATTTTTTGTCAAATTGGTTTTTTATTTTTATCCTGGAGTTCAGTTTGAAGCCTGTCTGCCGATTGATTTCCCGTTGGAATTGTGATATTAATTAAGATTGTCATGGTGAGATTTTGGATTGATCGTTTTGAACAAAACGCGTAGAAAAGAGGTAAATATACAATGTCACCGAGAAAAAAACACAAGATCGACCAGAGTGAATCGTTAAAGGAATTGAAGCAAATTTTGCAGGAAGACGTTGAAAAAAACACTCCGGGCAAAGGTTTACTGGCCTTGAGCAAAGCCGAGAAGTTCCGCATCTTGATTCGGCTGTCCATCTCGATCTTCTTGACCATCATCCTCTACATCTTCAATGTGATCTACGACCTCAAAATGCTGTTGACCGCCATCGCCCTCTTCATCATTGTAGAACTCATCCGAGTGATCTACATCACCAAACGCATCCCCCCCTCGGACTAAATTTAACAAAAACCTCCTTTTTTGTTAAATCCATTTGACAAAAAGGGCAGTTTTTGTTAAATAGATTTTATGAAAAGGGAAATCGAGGGAAAACTCAAAACAATGTTGGCGGATCCCAATAGCCAAAATGTCATCATGGTGGAAGGAGCCCGGCAGGTGGGCAAATCGTATTTGCTAAACCGGGTATTGACGAGCCAGGATCGGCCCTTTGTCGCCTATGATCTTGAGAAAAACAGTGAATTGCGGCGTCAGATCGATAAGACGGTTGACTTTAAAGACTTTCAGACCTTGATGACCGATCAATATGGGGTAAAAAAAAACTCCATTCTGTTTCTGGATGAAGCCCAGGAGAGCCGGCAGTTGAGCCACTATGTCAAGTCTTTCAAGGAAGATTGGCCGGAGGTGAAGATCATTCTCACCGGCTCGTCGATGAACCGTTTTTTTTCTGAAGAGATTCGGATACCAGTCGGTAGAACCCGTAGTTTGACTGTGTTTTGTTTCAATTTTTCAGAATTTATCGAATACACAGATGGGGAAGAATTGGCGGATTTTCTCAGATCCGCGCCGGAAGAGGTCGCTCCTTCGCGTCACCAGCTTTTGTTGGAAAAATTGGATAAATATATGCTGGTGGGAGGGTATCCCGAGGCGGTCATCGCTTATCAAAATAAATATCCGTACTATGAAGTGATTGATGAAATCATGGCCAGTCTCGAAGAGGACTTCCAGAGAAAGGAGTCGGAGAATCCCGGGTTGTTTCGGGAGGTTATCCGGGGAGTGGCCAATCATATCGGCAGCCCGTCGAAATTGACCCACTTCGACACAACAAAATACAAAGCGAAAAAAATCATCGACGCCTTAATCGGTTGGCACCTGGTGCTGGAGGTGACTCCCCATTCGCTGGACCCCCAGCATTCTTCGTATTTGCCCAAAAGATATCTCCACGACATAGGGGTTGTCAACCGTAAGCGGACTCTGGCTTTGCCGGCGGTTTCAGTTCTAGAAACCATTGTTCCGTTGTTGAGGATTCCATTGGGCGGGCTGTTTGAAAACTCTTTAATTATCGGCTTGATGGCCGGAGAACCGGTTCGACATGAAATCGGAACATGGAAAAAAGGGAAAAATTCGGACATAGAGGTGGACGTCGTGCTGGATGTTCCCGAACACAACGCCAAGATCCCCATTGAATGCAAAGCCGCACTCACCTTAAAAAGCAAACACTATAAAAACGTACTCCACTACTTGAAGCTAACGGGACAAACATTCGGCGTCGTGGTATCCGCGGCTCCGCTTCAAAAAATAGTGATAGACGATTCGATAACCATCATGAACATCCCCCTTTATTTGGCCAGCAAAGGGAATATCCGTTCCTATTATTTGCGGCATGTCAGCGGTTGAGCCGGAAGATTCTCAGCTTTTGAGGACAATAAAATGAACAAAATAAGGACAAAAAAATGCATCCGATAGAATGGACATTAATTATAATCTCTTCACTTGGGCTACTATTCGGGATTGGTGTTCTAATTCGCACCCTGACCACTTCATTCAAGGAAAACTTTAGAAAAATTCTAAACTCGAAAGCTACGTGGCTGACAGCCCTGACAATCCTATCCTGCCTTCTCGCCCTTTCTTACAAGAATTTTTTCTA
Organism: uncultured Clostridia bacterium; assembly: GCA_964491915.1. Taxonomy (GTDB): domain Bacteria; phylum Acidobacteriota; class Aminicenantia; order UBA2199; family UBA2199; genus JAHELQ01. Next base: position 2,201 of record CAZBHS010000003.1, on the reverse strand, counting down.
CGGATTCCCGGCTGTGCCATTATTAATCGCGGCATTAGCAGTCTTGCTCATCTCACGGAGACTAATGATGGCGACTGTATCAGAAAAATCTATATGGATATCCCTTTTTATTACCCTACTTTTGGGAATCTGGAGTTTCAGCATCTATCTACTTCTAGTTGTAATTTTAATTCCTAACTACCCTACCTTGCACCATTATGAGGGGCACTCGCATGGACTATACGGAATGATGCTGGTGGGGTTTGCGGTTTGGGAGATGATCTTTTCAATCACAATCAGCCTCTACACTGTGATCAAGGAAACCAGGAAACAAAGAAAGGAGGATTAGAAACATGACAGCACAACGAAAAATATTTCTTCTCTTTACAATAATATTTTTTTTTAGCACGGTTAGGACAATGGCCTGGCAGGATAAAACACATATGAGACTCACACGCCGAGCTGCAGAGAATTCTCAATTGAAAAAGGGAGATCTGATGTTAAGGCTAAATCTGGATAAAGGACTGAATCACGAGACATTGGCATTACCTTATCTATCCTGGTTCAGTATCACAAATAACCAAATGGTGTTGAGCTGGATGAGGTATGGAGCCGTTCGAGAGGATAGCGCAAATTGGATATTGGGTGGGGAAATTCCAGTGAGTGGCCGTCGCTTTGACAACCATTTTCATACTCCTCTGCGAGATTATTCTTCTGCCGGCCTAGATGATTGGGTGTTAGTGAAGAAAGTAATCCCATATCATGCGACCGGTGATTCTTCGATTCTGTGGTCTCAAAACCTCGGTGAAAATAATCAAGAAGAATTTCCGGGAGGAGACAATTCCTGGCAACAGGTCCGAAGATATTATTACAGCGCTCTCACAACACCTTCGGACAGCAATGGTTCCAATGAGTGGCGGACATTTAATTTTATCTCCACTTTCACAGGATTAGGTCATCAAATGCACTTACTAGAAGATATGGCTGTGCCTGAACATGTCAGGAATGACGCACATCCTCCGGGCCAGAAATATGGTTCTCTGCAATTTGAAGCATGGACAGAGGAGTTTGCAGGAAAAGATGGAGATATGATTGATAATTTCGCTTTGAATCCAATATTCCCAACTATTGATTTAAACGATCGATTCTTCAGCAAAGACTATGTTCAAACCGCAAAACTCTGGGATTCAGATCAATATCTTTATGGAGTCACTCCCACTACCAACACCAATTGGGGATTATCTGAATATACCAACTCAAATTTTTTTTCCGAAGATACAATTTTTTCAGCTCCAGAAGATTATTTTTCAGTTCCCAGCCGTCATCAATTCCCTTTTCCCAAAGTATCCAGCACCAATCTAAATGAACTCATGCAAGACATTCTCCAGCCTCAGGAAATTACTGCGGAGGATGGTTTTACCGACCGACTGCTATATGTATCCAAAGTTGCGGATGGAGAGCAAATCGACCATTTTTTATCCTGCATTTATTTAGAATCTGAAATTCGTGATTTCCAAATTCAAAATAGTATGACAGACATGCTTATTTATGGCAATGCATTTTTCAGAGACGAAATGTGTCATGAAGACTACGCCGAAAAATTGGTTCCCCGCGCTGTGGGGTATGCGGCTGCTTTGGTGGATTATTTTTTTCGGGGGAAGATCGAGATCGCGTTGCCCTCTTCGGAGAATCCGGCGGAGCCGGGGGCGGAAGCGAAGGATGACGGGGTGTATGCTTTTACGTTGGATCCTGGGCGGGGATTTGAGGAGATTACGCTCATGGCCCGCAATGTGACGCCGGACGAGGAGATGACGAATGGTGAGGTGAAGTTGTTGATCCGTTACCGGGTATGTCCGGGGGATCCGTTTATGCCGGATGCTCCGGCGCCGCTTGTTGACCGGCCGCACTTTCAGGTGGCGGAGCCGTTGCCGGATCCTGAGACGAGGCTAGCCGTCGCCGGGATTCCTGCCGATGAATGGATCAAGTTGAAATTTGATATTTCCAGTCAACCGATCCCCATGAACGCTGTGGATGTGAACTTCACGTTGGTGTTCAAGGGGGATCTGGGATTCGAAACCGAAACCGGTGTGGCGATTGGTTTTCGCGATCGTATGAGTTGATGCCGGGCCAAAGCATGGAGATCTATGTCATCGGTGACGAACCGCCCGCTCCATGCCTGTTGAGTTTGCAAACCACATCCGTCAGCACAGTGTCGCCCGACA
>CAZBHS010000002.1:66576-200858 GCA_964491915.1 uncultured Clostridia bacterium | reverse complement strand
CCGTGAGTCTCCTTTTTTGATGTGATCGATCAAGGAGTAATGATAAGTTTAAGAGTGAAAATTGTCAAGCAGGGCGGCGCTCCCGCGCCTGTCCCCTGAAATCCCCTGGAATCTCGCCTATATCAATTTAAAGATTGATATCCCCTCATTTTGATTGATCATATAGAGCTTGTCATGCTTTCTGTACAAAAAGTTTTCTGGGCGTCCTGCTTTCCAGATTTCGTTTTCCTTTATTTTGGGTGGAAAATATATTTTTTCTTTATACTTGCCGTCATAGCGAAGAATTACCATAGAGTCCTTTAGAACCAAAGCCCAACCCTCTTCCCAGCGAATGACACTTAAGAATAGCTCTTTGGTCTTGGGAAATTCAACCGATTTTTTGGTTATTTTCTCGGGTTTCGGCATGATCGCCGCAAAAAAGTCATCTTTATCTCGGGCTGTAACGGGGAGTGATTTAACCGGGGCGTCAATTGACACTTTCGCTACTTTTCTGCCTGGTTTTATCAAGCTAAACGACCTTTTCTGCGTCATAAACACCGCGATGTCTCCATTTTTCCCAGGCAAAACTATCGCTCTGTTAAAGAAGGGGGAGGGAAACCATGGATACGGAGGTCTGACCCCGCTAGATGGATGAATAGCCCTTTGTTGCCCTTCGTATGGGGTTTCTAACAATAACTGATTTTTACTGTCAAAAAGTTGATAAAAATAATCCACTGGTTTGTTTTCTAGCTTGACCGGCTTTATCGTTAGGTAGTAAAAAGATTCATTTTTCAAAAACACATTAAAAATAACCGTCTTTGATTTCATCTCCCCATCGAGAATTCCGTTGGATTTATATCGACAAAGCTTCCGATTCCCTACTCCGACCACCAGAGTGTCACTAACTGCGAAATCAGCCAAGAATTTCAATTCTCCCGGTCCCTCGCCAATTCGGCCATATTTCTGTAGAATTTTTCCCTCTCGATCGAATTTTATAATCGACCATTCATCCTCAACTTTTGCGAAAATACCTTTATCCGTCGCCATAACTTTCATAATATGCATCGTCTCAGGAAATCTGATTTCTTTAACATATTTAAGTTGTCTAGCCGCAAGCCCATTAAAAATCAATAGAACGAACGCTACAAATAACGTGGTATGTCTTCTGGTATTCATATTGACTAAATCCTCCTCTTTTATTCATTCATACTTGAGATATTATCAAAAGCTTTACTGTTCCTCTCAAGGACCTCTAAATACAATTGTAAAACAAATTCCAACCTTGTTTTTAGCGAGCTGCAAAATTTAGATTTTTTTTCTAGATTAATGCCTTCTTTTCCGACTACACAAGTGAAACACAAATTGCAAAAATATTTGGCCCAGCAATCACTACAATTTCTTTTAATATCATTGGTATATGTTGTGATGAGATATCCAATGGTCTCGTAACTAAATCCATTTTCAATGTCTCCTATAGAAAGAAAATGATCTAGCTTCTCACATAGTTTTAATTCTCCCTGGCAGTTGACGAACAAGCGATGAACACCTGGAGTACAGATTCCATTTAGATTTAGCAATGATGAAGAATTGATTCTTTCCCTATTATGAATTCTTTTTAAATATGGCGCCCATAGTCTAAACAACGGAAGAATTGGCGATAAATTTCCTTCTACAATATTCCTTGCAAGAGTATTCTTACATTCTTCTAGATTCCTTTTCATTTCCTCGTTTTTACAGATAAATATACCATCTTCAATATCATCCGTGAGGTTGACAAAGTTGAATCTGGTAAAGTTTTCTTTTGTTAAGGGTGAAGTATTGAAAAACTCGTTTATTTTTAGCAATTGGTATTGGGGAGTAATTGTGGCTTCAAACCTTACATTTTTTCTATAATATTCAGGGGAATATTTTTCCCAAAATTCTAAGTTACTGATAATCGTATCAAAAGATGGTTGGCCATTGATTTTTTTTCTATACTTGTCGTGGATATCCTGAGGGCCATCTAAACTTATCGAGACTTTAAAGTTATTTTTGGTTAGATATTCTATTGTTTTGGGCGTTAGAAGAATTCCATTTGTTGTTAGTGAGTATTGAATTTTTGAATGAAGGTGCTGGTATACAGTATTTACTCTGTCAATTATATTTTTTATTAATGAAAGTTCTTTTAATGGTTCTCCTCCGTAAAAACCTATATACAAGTTTTCTGATCTAGAGGTTCTTTTTAAAAAAAAATCTAATGCCGCAAATGCAGTTTTTTGAGACATTATCTCATACGAATGGTTTCTCCTGTTTTTATAATTTCCAGAATATGCGCAGTAACGACATCTTAAATTGCATTGATTCGTTACATTGAGGATGAGGTGTTCTAAATTATTGGCTAGCTTATCTTCCAGATCACTTAATTCTATTTGATTGAACATAGTCCGTCTTGTTTCCAAAAAAACATCGTTTTCTAAGAGTTCCTTTTTTAATGATTCGAGGTTTTTTATTATTTCTTCAGAGGATAGGTTTTCTATTTTTACTATTGAATTTGAATTAGGATCATATAAATAATTACAGTTTTTTGTTTCAATTAATTTCATCCTTCTATTCCTTTTTTCATCTCTAAAAAATCGATACAAAGAATAAAAGGCCGAAGAATATAAGATATAGCCTTCGACCCTTTATCATTAATTAATTTCAAATCTGAGCATCAGTGTAGTTCAGGGCGCATGCCTCGGCGCTGACCTTTTCTCCTTCTCCGTAACAAGAACAAAAATCTTTGTGTTTTTTCTTGCTCTCTGAAAGGTATCTCTCCAAATTAATCATTTTCTAAGTGGCGACAACGGTATCGACTGCAAGTGCAATATGGCTTGTCTTTTCATCGGAATAGCAACTGCAAGCATCTTGGCAGGCGCACGTTGGCGGGTTATTTCCTCCCTGCAGCTCCTCTTGCTTCTTAAATGGAATTTCTTCAAATGAAAATTTTTTATTTTTTAACATATTCCTACCTCCTCATTTTTATAGTTAAACACAAACAAGTGGATCACCTTCATCATTTCACCTCCATACTTCCAAAACGCAGTGTATTTTAAAAAATAACACAGCGTACAATTATTGTCAACGCTAGCCATGTAATACATTTACTCGATTTTTTTAGTCAATGTTTTCAACTCTTTTGTTGATAAGGAAGATCCCGGAGGGATCCAGGTGTTCAAAGCGATGTAATCCTAACCTGTCCCCGCAAACAGGCATCAGAGGGTTTCGGATTGGTGGCTGGTGATGTTGCGGTCGGCGGGATCGAAGCCGGCTGCCAAGAGGGTGATTTTTTTATTGGAGTTGAGGTATGGCTCGAAGTATTTCTTTTCCTTGATCTGAGCCAGCGCTTCCTCGCTTGTGCCCATCTTGAACTCCATGATGTAGATATCGCTCTTCGTCTCGATCACGGCGTCTGCGCGCCCGATGTTGGTGTGCGCCTCCGGCAGGATGTGAATCCCCACCAGTTTGAGGACGAGGTAGATAACGGTGTGGTAATAGGCCTCCAGGTGGCCGATGAAAAGATCGTAAGGAATCGACGCGAACACCGACGACACAGCTTCGAAGAACCCCTCGATGTCTCCGGCAACCAAACGCCGGGCGATATCCCGGATGATCATGTCGGTGGAGTTCGGACTCTTGCCTACTTTATCGGCTAGAAAATACTTGAGAAACGCGTTCTCCACTTCGCGGTTGGGATAGGAGAGTTCATACTCGACGAACATGCCGGTTGTCTCCTCTTTCTTGACCGTCAAATATCCGGTCTGAAACAACAGGGCCACAGGGTCGATGTTGTCGATATCGAAGGAATCGAAAAACAGATTCCCCGCTTCGAGATTCTCCAACTCACGGATATCGAGCTTGCCCTCGTTGAGCAGCTTGATCAAGAAGGTGGGCGTGCCGGTGGCGAACCAATAATTGTTGAACTTCATCTTGTCAAACAACAACAAGATGGAAAATGGATTGTACACAAAACTCTTCCCATCCCAGGAATAGCCATCGTACATCTCCTTGATGCGCCTCAACAAAACGTCCCGCTCCAATTCCATGCGTTCCGCCAATTGCCCAAGGTAAGACTCGAAATAATGCAGCAACTCCTCTTCCGTATACCCCAACAGCGTCGCGAAGTCGTCATCGAGGGTAATATCGTTTAGATTGTTCAAACCGGAAAACACCGAAACCTTCGAAAACTTGCTCACTCCCGTAATGAACACAAATTTAAGGTTGGTGTCCTGAGCCTTGATCACCGAATAAAAATCGCTCAAAATCCCCCGGTTCACCTCCACTTTCCCGGGATCCTCGATGTGATCGATAATCGGCTTGTCGTATTCATCCACCAAAATCACCACCTGCCCAAACGCCGACAACTTCTCGATCAACTCAGAAAACCGCGTCTTGAAATGCCCCGACTCCAACCGGATCCCATACTCCTCGCCAATACGCTCCATCGCCCGGTGAAGCGACTCCCTGAGGGCATCCCCGCTATCATAAGCCATAGAGGTAAAATCCAGATGAATGACAGGCTCCACGTTCCATTCAAACCGCCCCGAAATCCACAACCCCTCAAAAAGTTCCCTCTTCCCCCCGAACAACGCCTTCAACGTCGAAACCAACAACGATTTCCCAAACCGCCTGGGTCTGGACAGGAAGTAGAATTTATTGCCTTTTGAAATGAGTTTATAAATAAGCTCCGTTTTATCAATATAGAGATACCCCTCTTCGATCATATTTCGAAACGATTGCATCCCAACCGGCAGCTTTTTCATGCCCTCATTATAATATGAATCGTTTCCTCAAGCAACAATTCCCCCCAGATCGCCTCATTGTCATCAGAAATGAGATGTTGCCTGTCCCCTATTGGTTTCCTATTGGTTTTTGCCAACCATTTTTTATATCCCAAAACAGAGAAATCTCCCTTTCCCTTTCTGAACCAATTAAAATTTTCCGAACGAATTATTTGACGATCTTGTAAATAAACAACGTCTCGACCTCGGCGTCCGGTCGCTTACCCAATAAGTAACCGTCTTTGGTAAATGTAAACGGCACAAATCCATCTTTACTATCGAACCGTTCTTCGAACGTCCCGGTACTCGAAAACTTCAAACAAAAGGAGCGCCTATCATAATCTTTGTAAGTCCGATAGTACTTAGCATCTATGAATACATACCAAGAATTAGCAAAATAAACAATGCCTCCGATGTTGGCGAGATGAATATCTTTCAATAAGTCCAACGACATTTTCTTCGCGGTAATAAGCCGCATGGGATAGCTGTACTTTTTATCGATCTCGTATTCAAACTCCAGCAATTGTTTTCCTGAAGTTGAACACAAGTAAAACGCCAGCGGATTAGCCGGATGGATATAGGAAACAAGAAGTCTCTCTCGTGAGTCGTCCAATCCCCAGATCACCTCGCCGAACAAGTCCATCTTATGAGAGAGCCATTTGTCTTTAGCGGCATCCACCCGTTTTTTGGTAGGATGTATATCAAAGAACGCTTTTTGCACACCTTTACCTTTTTCAAAGTGCAACACCTTTCCCATCCCCTCTATTTGAGGATTTGAAACACAATTCATAGCTGTCGCCAAAAATGTGTCATGGTTCAACACATCGAACGATGGCCGAAGAAAGATCGAACGGTCAAGTTTGTAATAATGAAAGTTTTCCAGATTGGAATCCATCTCTACAAAACGGGCGTTAAAATGGTCGAGCAGATAGAGTTTTTTGTCTAATGCACGGAGATGGGTGGGCATCAGGAAATCTCCGGGTCCTTTCCCTTTCTGCCCGATACTATGGATGAAGTTGCCCTGCCAATCATATTTGGCCACAAAATTTCCCAATTGATCGCAGACAACAATCTCCCTCTCCTCCGTCAGCGCCGCCCCGGAGAGTCGCTGAAACATATAATTATCCCGGTCATCCCCAATAGTCTTCACCAACCGGAAATGCCTCTCAAATCCAAATCCCACCGACTGCGCGACCAAAACCACCAACAGCGCAAAGAAGACTCTCTTCATCCCAAACCTCAATTCTCTAATACCTTACGTCCATATTTAACAATCTGCTTCGACACAGGTCGAATAAAGAATTCTCCACACGGTTTCATCATCAGTGTAAGCCCCCGCATCAACAGCGCAATTCCAATAGCAAAAACCGGCAATCATCGCGGGCATTTGTACGGGAATGGCCACGAGAGAAAACAGAATAATCATAACAGCAAAGATCTTTTTCAACATTTGGTTCTCCTTTTTTATCGTTAATGAAAAAGCGATTGTATCAAATAAGGTGTTGCATATCAATAGCTTTAGAAAATCCCACGCACCTGTCCCCCTTGGTTCCCTCTTTATTATCTTTATTAATTATAGTAGTTCTAAAAAATCAGGCAACGGCAGTCGAGCTTGTTTTAATATATGCGAGAGAGTGGATCTTTTTATAGGACGATGAGCTGGAAGGATTATTTTCAGAGTCTCATCGGCCAGGCGTTTTTGTAGCCTGATATGACTGCCTCTTTGCCGTACCACGATCCACCCGTCTCTCCTTAAAGCTTTTAATACCGCGGTATAACTAAGGCTTGGAACTTTCGTCATATAGCGACTTCCAAAATTTCCGCCCCAGGAGAATACTCCAGGTCATCTTCGACCGGCTCGAGATAAAGATCGATTGCCTCTCGAATATTTCGCATTGCTTCCTCACGATTTTCCCCTTCGCTGATACAGCCGGGCAACGAGGGTACAAATGCTGTAAAACCGCCTTCATCACTTGGTTCTAGTATCACTCTAAGAATCATTATTTATCTCCAATAAATTAAATATATAGTCTATCGTAAATTATGTCAACAATGGGAGGATTTGATTGGAGGGTAAAGCTCCCTGCGGGAGGGAGCTTTGGGGGTCGGGAGGCGATTAGGCCAGGCGGACCTCTTTGATCTCTGGGACTTCCTGGATCATGGTCTGTTCGACATAACCTTTGATGGTCATGGTGGACATGGGGCAACCGTGGCAGGCGCCGGTGAGTTTCACCAATACGGCTTTCTCATCCATTAGTATATCCACAAATTCAATGCCGCCGCCATCGGCCTCGAGGGCGGGTCTCACCTTCTCTATCACAGCTAATACTTTCTCTTTAAGTTCCATTGTTCTTTCACTCCTTATTAACCGGAAGCCATTGACATGTGCAACTGTTCCGGTAGCAATCAATAATTCATTTTAAACGATAAAACGGATTTTGTCAACATTTCAGCGCGGGGGCTCAGACGTACTTCAGCATCCGGTTGAGGGCGTTGACAGCCTTTGCGGCGATCTCCGCCGGAATTTCGATCCGGTACTGGTCTTTGGCCAACGCATCGTAGACATCCCGCAGCGAAGTGCGCTTCATATTGGAGCAAATCTTGGGACGGAACGCCGGTAAGAATTCCTTTCCGGGGTTTTCCCGTTTCATCCGTTCCAGGAGTCCTTGCTCGGTGCCGACGATGAATTGTTCGTTGGGCGACTGGGCGGCGTGCCGCAGCATGCCGGAGGTGGAGAGCACCACATCCGCCAATTCCAATACCTCCATGCGCGCTTCGGGGTGGACCAGCACTTCGGCTTCGGGGTAGAGTTTTTTGGTCTCCAGGATCTCTTCGGTTTTGATACGGTTATGCACATAACAATAGCCTTCGAAGAGAAACATCTTCTTGTCCGGCACCCGGCTCTGGATATAGGAGCCGAGATTGCGGTCCGGCACGAAGATGATCTCGTCGGCGTCGAGGTTCTTCACCACCGAAACGGCGTTGGCGGAGGTGCAACAGACATCGCTCTCCGCTTTGATCTCCACGCTGGAGTTGACATAGGTCACCACTTTGGCGTTGGGATGTTCTTTTTTGAGTTCCAGGAGTTCATCCACGGTGATCATATCCGCCATGGGGCAACCGGCGTCGAGCCTCGGCAGCAAGACCGTCTTTTCCGGCGACAGGATCTTGGCTGTCTCCGCCATGAATTTTACGCCGGCGAACACAATGACGTCCTCTTTGACAGTGGCCGCCAATTTACTGAGTTCCAGCGAATCGCCCAGGTGGTCGGCGATGAGTTGAACATCTTCCACCTGGTAATTGTGCACCAACAAAACCGCGTTCTTTTTTTTCTTCAAGTCGTTGATTTTCTCTATAAGTTCTCGCATCAGCCTTCCTTTGTTAATTATTAATTTTATATCAATTCCGCGGTTCCGTCAAATACCAATTGCGAACTTTTTCGTTTTTTAGCGAAGGAGCTACATCGGCAGAGTGAGATTATCCAGCATGGATCGTTTCCCGGTTTTTTATCCTTGACCTTGACTGGGGGGGGGATTATAATTAGTCTTAAGTATTTAAATTTACCCGAATCAAACGGAGGCATCGTATGAATATATCAAAACGGGCGTTAGCAATGCAGGAATCCCCGATTCGTAAATTGGCGGCCATAGCCGTCGAAACAAAAAAACGGGGGACCCATGTCTATCATCTCAACATAGGACAGCCGGACATTCACACACCGGAAGTCTATTATGAAAATATCAAGAATTATTCCAACAAAGTGTTGGCGTATGGACCGTCCGACGGCATCGATGAATTGAAGGTGGCGATGGTGGATTATTTCTCCAAATACGGCATCGATCTCGACAAACAGGATCTGATTGTCACCACCGGCGGTAGCGAGGCAGTCGCGTTCGCGTTCAATGTGGCGGCGGATCCGGGCGACGAAATCATCATCCCGGAGCCGTTTTACACAAACTACAATGGCTACGCGGCCCTATCCAATGTCAAGATCGTACCGGTAACCACCAAACCGGAGGCCGGCTATCATTTGCCGGACATGGCGGAAATCGAGGCGAAAATCACCGACAAAACCAAGGCGATTTTGATTTGTTCTCCCAATAATCCGACAGGTACGGTACTCACCGAGGAAGAGATTCGCGGCGTCGCGGAGATCGCCAGGAAACACAACCTCTTCTTATTGGCGGACGAAGTGTATAAAGAGTTTACCTATGACGGCGAAAAACACTTCAGCATCCTGGAGTTGGAAGAACATAAAGACCGCGTGATCGTGATGGATTCCATCTCCAAACGGTATTCCGCTTGCGGCGCCCGTATCGGGGCCGTGATTTCCCGCAACAAGGACATCATAAAATCCATCATGAAGTTCGCCCAGGCCAGACTCTGCCCCCCCACATTGGAACAGGTCGGCGCCATGGCCGCCTACAAACAACCTCTGAACTATTTTGACGATATTATCTCCGAATACCAGAAACGCCGCGACACATTGGTGAAGATCCTGACCCAAAACCCGGACATCGTATTGGAAAAACCCAAAGGGGCGTTCTACTTTATGGCCAAATTGCCGATTGACGACGCGGAAAAATTCGCCAAATGGTTATTGAGCGAATTCCAGATAAACAACGAGACCGTAATGGTGGCCCCCGGAGCCGGATTTTATTCCACCCCCGGCAGCGGCAACCAGGAAGTCAGAATCGCCTATGTCCTGGACTGCGAAAAATTGAAAACAGCCGGCCATATTCTTCTGGAAGCGATTAAAGCGTATAACGCTTGACGGTAGTTTCTGATTTGATATAATAAGATAATGAAAAGAGGATTTACGCTTGTAGAGATCCTGATCGTAATGACCTTGATCGGGATTCTGGTAGCGATTATCATACCCAATTATAGTAGCTCGGTCATCCGGGCTAGAGAGGCGGTTCTCAAGGAAAACCTGTTCCTGATACGGGATGCCATCAACAAATTCTATATAGACAAGAAGAAGTATCCCACAGCCCTTGACGACCTGGTAACCAACAAATATCTCCGGGAAATCCCCATGGACCCGATCGCCAAAGAAAACGACTGGGAATTGATTCATTTCGAACCGGAAGACCCGGAGGATTTCGAGCCGGAGATCATGGAAGCCATCATTGATGTCAAGTCCAAGACGCAGGGAAAAGCTATTGACGGCACCAACTACGAAGACTGGTAAACACAATGGCTACATGCTGTTGGTAGCCATTATCGCCATTCATATCTTCGCCATTCTCCTGCTGATCGCCCGTTCCATATGGGAGACGGAGGTTAAGCGGGATCTGGAAGACGAATTGATCTTTCGCGGTCGCCAATATGTCACCGCCATCGAATTGTTCCAAAAAAAGAACAATGGACTGCCGCCCCGCAACCTGGAGATTCTTTACGAGAAGAACTTCTTGAGGCGGCAGTTCACGGATCCCATGAGCGAGTCGGGCGAGTGGAATGTACTGGTCAGCTCCGGACGCGCCGGCGACAAGACACTGATCATCGTCCCGCCTGAACTTACCAAGAGCGAGGACATTATCAACGCCATCAATATTCCCACAGCGAAAATTGTCGGCGTTTGTTCCAGTTCCTGCGATGAAGGCTTCAAGGAATATCGCAAAAAGAAAAAATACTGCGATTGGGCGTTTTATGTGGGCGACAACCAGGAAGAGGAGCTTCCTCCCTTGAAAAAATACGGCGAACATGAAGATGCCGAAGGCGGTAAAGCCAGCGATGACGCGACCGCAGCGAAGACCCCCCCCCGTGGCTCCGGTAAATAATCTATTTGTGTTGGCGGCGGAGAATTCCGCCGAAACTTACGCGGTCCAGGTGGTGGAGGAGTTCAAGCGGCGCCATCCGGAGATGTCGATTTTCGGCGTCGGCGGCGACAAGCTGCGGGACGCCGGGATGGAGCTCATTCTTCACAATCGCGAGTTTTCCATTGTCGGTATTGTCGAAGTCCTTTCCAGTATTGTCAAACTGAAAAAATACATGCATCTCCTCTTCAAGGAAGCGGTCCGGCGCAAAGCGGACGCAGTGCTGCTGGTGGATTATCCTGATTTCAACCTGAGATTGGCAAAAAAATTCAAAAAAACGGGAATTCCCGTCTATTATTATATCAGTCCCACGGTTTGGGCCTGGCGGTACTCCAGGGTAAAGGTAATCAAACGCGCCGTGGACCACATGTTCATTATTTTTCCGTTTGAAGTAGATATTTACAAACAGGAAAACATCCCCTTCACCTATACAGGCCATCCGATGATTCCTGGAATACAGGTGACGGAAGGGCGACAGGAATTTCGCCGCGCGCACCGATTCAAGGAGGATGAGATTGTGATCACTCTTCTTCCCGGTAGCCGCGAGTCCGAGGTCACATCGTTATTACCCGATATGTTAACGGCGGCGGAAATACTCGCTTTCCGCCGCGACATCCGCGTTTGCTTGCTCAAGGCCCACAACATAAACCGCACCCTCCTCCAGCCCTTCCTGGACGAACACGCCACGCCGGTCCAGGTTTTCCAACAAGATCACGGCTATAATTTGATTCACGCGTCAGACCTCATTATCACCACCTGCGGCACGTCGAACCTGGAAATCGCCATGTTGGGAGTTCCGTTCTTCGCGGTGTACCATGTCAACGCCCTCTCTTATTTAATGGGCAAAAACTTTCTGAAAATTAGCCTGTACTCGATTGTCAACATCCTGGCGGGTCGCGAAGTGGTCGCGGAATTGATCCAGCAAGACTATAATACGCAGAACATCGTGAAGGAAGCGTTGCGTATCCTTGACTCGCAGGATGTCCGGGAGCGCATGATCAAGGATTTCAGCGAGATCCGGCAGCGTCTGACACAAGATCAAAATCCCCCGCGCATGATTGTCGATAAAATCACGGGGGACTTCACACAAACAAAAATCTAAGTTTTCTTATAAACGCCAGAGATAGGATACTTTAAAGAAAAAGCCTCTCCGCGTTTCCCAAAAACGATCGGAGGCGATATAATCAGGTTCCACCCATTGCAATTTCTCGAATTGCGAGCCGTACCCCAGATGAATGACTGTGCCGGGAATATAGGTGAATGAAGCCAGTAGATCGAGGTTCAGCCGGTCATAGTAATCATTGTACTCGATGATTCCGCGGAAGAACAGGTACTTGTTGACCTGGAAGGTGGTCCGGCTACGCACGATCATGTACTCGTAGATTTTTTCCATTGTTTCGGGAATGTAGAAATCCTGGTAACTAAAATTGAGGCTGGTGTTCAATTGATCGGTGGGTTGGCAATCAATTGTGGCGCTCACCCGGTTGCTGCGACCGCCATAGGAATTGTCGGCATCGTAGAATATAGAATTTGTGCCTCTATAGAATAGATGAAAGGAAAAGTGTTTATTGAGCTGGCTATTGGCCTGGAATCCCATGCCGCCGACATTGTAGCTCTCACCCCCGTACACTTCGTTTCCAGCCACAATATCGAAGCGGAACTGCGTCCGCAACGGCAGATGAAGCCGTAGTGTAAAAAGATTGAATGTCTCCCAGAGGCCGCTCTCTTTGTCCTGCAAATGGTAGCTCCAATAGAAGGGCTCCACTTTCAATAAAATATCGGACTTGGGGAAAAACCGGTATATGCCGAACACTCCCACACGGGTGACCCCCGGACGGGTGAGATAGCCGCTGTCCACTCTGAAGTTTTCCGAGATATCCTGGACGCCGACATCGACAGAATAGCGGCGATCATCTAAACACAACCGGGCGGCCACGGCATGGCCGGTCTCATTGGGAGCTCCGCCTTCGAGAGAATTGGACCCAAGGTAATGAAATTCAGCCACTCCGGTGTCGAATAAACGGAACCTGCCGTCGGCGCCATACACATGATTGTCTGAACCTTCGGCCAGGCGGTTGGTGTAGAAACCGCCGATGTAGGAATCTCTGGACAATCCATGCTTGAAGCGGAAAATCGAGACGCCGGCCTCATTGGAGCCGTCGCCGCCGAATCCGTTGTCCTGGGCGTAGATGCCGGCGATGGTGTCGCGCCGTCCCAATTTTCCCGTCAACTTGAAGCCGTAGACGGGATCGACAATGTTCCGTGTGTGGACAATGGACCAAAGCGGCGCCTCTTCGGTATTGCCGGCAAATTCAAAGATCTCGTTGCCTTCTAGAAAGAAGGGACGCTTTTCAGAATAGTACAGTGAGTAACGGAGGTTTACATCGATTTGTCCGGCGTCCGATTCCACCTGGCTAAAATCCGGATTGACAGTGGCGTCCAATGTCAATTGGGAGGTCAAACCGACTTTCGCCGTCAGACTGGCTTCGCTATCTTTGTTGACAACCGCCATTTCACCACCCTGTGCTTCGCTGACGCGGGAGTGGGTGAAAGCCGGCAGAATTTCCACCACCCGCTTGTATTTGACGCCCGATAGTTTGACCGGTTGCATTTGGGACAACATATTGCCGCCGTCAACTTCCATGGGGGGGAACACCACATCCTCGGTTTGTCTTACCAATTGGCGATAGATTCCCACTGAGACGACAAACTCTTTTTTGGACGGAAAGCGGATGCTCTTGAAGGGTATCCGCAACTCGATGGTGTATCCTTTATCGTCGATTACGCCTTTACTATACCATACCATATCATGGTCGCTGTTTAGGTTGTTCTGGACGTTCATGATACCGTCCCCCTGGATGCCGAACCCATTGACCAGAAAGCCATATCCCTCTTGCCGGCTTTGGAAGGTGTCGATCACCACTCCGGCAAAATCGTCTTCGAACATATTGTCGCGCCGGGTGACGGAGGCTTTTATTTTTGAGGGATCCCGGTCGTAACAGCGAATACCAAAATAGAGATTCTCCTGGTCATAGGCCATCATCGCCTCGGTCTTTTCGCTGGGATCCAGTCCATAATCGGGTTTGAAAGATTTGAATCCGGTCATTTTCAACGCGTTTTCCCACATTGGTTCCACGAGCTTTCCGTCGATGACCGGCGGCGTATCGGTCTTGAATGCGTCGAGTTCCTGGGCAAATCCACATACATTAAGCGCTAGCACAAGTATCAACAACAATTTCATTCTTTCCGCTCCTTGTTTGCAGCCCGGAGACCGAGCCTCTTAGATAATATGTAACGTCCGGTGTTAAAAAAAGTTGCCGTATTCCTCAAACAAAATGAAAAAAACTTTCATTTGTGGTATTTTTAAATTTTCAAGAAGGAGCGCTCGTGAATAGATTGAGTGTCAAGAGTCTTTTTACCTGGATCGCCGTCTTATTGGTTACCCTCTCTTGCGGTTGGATATTTTATAGTTACCTTACGGAGCAACGGCACATCTGGATGTCAATGTTCCAGGCAATCGCCGTCGGGCTTGGCCCTATGTTGATAGTCTTCTTGATTTTGGCGCCGCAAGCGAACTATTTCGAACCTAAAAAAGGGATGTGGCGATTTTCCAGGGGCCGCCGCGCCACGCCGGTTTTGACGGCCTTGATACTAATGCTCGTTGTCCAGGGTATGGGTTTTCATGTATACAAACTGCATTTACTGGCGAAAAATTACATTATTCTGGTGGCGGATGTTGACGGACCGAATCCCGGCACCTATAAAGTGACCGAAATGTTAACCGCCAACCTGGTATCTGGATTGGCGGACATTGAACATGTCAAGATCCTCCGCCTGGGGGAAAGCATAAAAGAAGACCACAATTCCGTGAGAGCTGAAAAAGAGGGGAAACGGTTTAACGCGTCTCTGGTGCTCTGGGGATGGTATGGAACCACAGAGGGGAATATGCTGTTGGGTATTCATATTCGACGAACCAAGGAGCCGCCCCCCTATGAACCGTCGTCGGAGATTCCGGTAGGCAAACCGCGAGAACTCCTCGATACTGAACCGGAAGCGTTTACGATACAAACAATCAAATCCAAAACAAATGACGATATAGTCAACTTTTGCAAAGGGATGATCGATTATGACCGAAAAAATTACCCGAGAGCCGCGGTCTATTTTTCGTCGGCTCTCGAAAGCGCAACTCAATTGAACGCCCAATTAAAACCCACCTACATCCATTTCTTCCGGGGGCTGGCCAATGGGAAAGCGCAGAATTTTTCGGAAGCGGCGGCGAATTACTCTCAAGCGTTGGCGTTAAGGCCACAATTCCCCGCTTGCCTCAACAACCGCGGCATCGCCTTGTACAAAGACGGGAACATCGAATCCGCCGTCGGCAGCTTAACCGCCGCCTCGGAGCTGTCGCCCGCCTATAAAGAACCGTTGTACAACCTTGGAACCATTTATATCGCGAGCAATAATCCCATTCTGGCGATCCCTCTATTGGACAGGGCCCTGGCCGTCGATCCTCATTGCTACCGATCTCTTTTCAACCGCGGTGTCGCTAATTTTAACCAGCGGCAATATTCTCTGGCGGCAAAAGATTTCTCAAGAACGCTTCACATGTATCCTGACGACGCCGGTTCGTTAAAAAACAGAGGTTCGGCCCATTTCTTGCAAGGATTGTACAACCGGGCCATCGCCGATTATTCGCGGGCGTTGGCGGTGAATTCCCGGTTGAGAAAGGTGTACTTCAACCGGGCGGCGGCCCACATGCAGAAAGGAGCGGTGGATGCGGCGGTAGATGATTATTCCAACGCCATCCGTATCGATCCTCATTGGGAGGAGGCCTACTATAACCGCGGCCACGCCTATTTGAAGAAAAAGTCTTTCCAATCCGCCATTTACGACTTTACCCGTATCATCGAAATGAACCCCCAAAGCGTCCGCGCGCTGAAATCACGGGGGAACGCGTACCGTTTGAACGAGGACTTCGTAAAAGCCATCGCCGACTACACCGCCTCCATTGCCAAAGAACCGGAGGACATCGCGTCGTATTATCTGAGAGGGTGCTCGTTTGAGGGATTGGAGGCTTTCGATTCAGCCATCGCAGATTATACCAGGATTCTGGAGATCAGCCCCTATGAAGAGGACGCCTATATCGCCCGCGGCAACACATTCCAACAGAAAGGGGATTTCCAATCGGCGATGGCGGATTATACGAACGTGTTGGAAATCAATCCCAACAACATCGTCGCCTTCCAGGCGCGGGGATTGGCGCGGTGTAAGACCCATCGGTACGAGGAGGCCATTCGCGATTTTTCCTCGGCCCTGGCTATCGATCCCAGGTCGGCGGATCTCCATTTCCGGCGGGGCAACGCTTATCAGCTCGCCGGGGATGATATGTCCGCGATTAACGATTACACTCGAGCGGTGGAGATCGATCCACGCCATCATCTGTCTCTGACTTTCAGAGGCAATGTTTTTCAGGTCAAGGGCAAATACGACCGCGCCGTCGCCGACTACTCGGCGGCATTGGCCATCGATCCGGCGGACATCGAGACATTGGCGTCGCGGGGGAACACCTACCGGATCATGAAAAAATATGACCTGGCATTGGCGGATTTCGACAAAGTGCTGCAACTCAATCCCCAAGATCCATTGATTCACCTCTCCAAAGCCCAGGTGTACGAGATTTCCGGAAAAATCGAACAGGCGTTGGTTTATTACCGGAATTTCATCCGCTTCACCGCTAAAGACAACGCCTACCAAAAAAGAAACATCCAAAAAAAGATCAAAGAATTGACCGGCGACTCCTAAGCCTTTTCTGAATCGACTTTTTTGTGGATGCGGTTGGAGTTTACGATGACATTGATGGAGCTGAAGGTCATGGCGATTTCGGCGATCACCGGATGGAGCAGGCCCATCATTGCCATCGGAATGGCCACCACATTGTAGACAAACGCCCAGAATAGATTTTGCAGGATGGTGCGGTGCGTCAGTTTTGAGATAACAACGGCATCTTTCACCCGCGACAACTCACCGCCGATGATGACGATATCGCCGCTCTCGATGGCCAGATCCGTGCCGGTTCCGATAGCGATGCCCAGATCGGCGTTTTTAATGGCGGCGGCGTCGTTGATGCCGTCTCCCACCATGCCGGTGATGTGCCCCTTCATCTGATACTCTCTCACTATCCCGGCCTTCTCGTGAGGTTTCACGTCGCTGAGCACGGTGTCGATGCCCACCATTGCCGCGATTTTCTCCGACGTTTGCGCCTGGTCTCCGGTCACCATCACCGTCTCGATTCCCATCTCTTTCAATTGGCGGATGGCGCCGATGGAATCTGGCTTTATTTTATCCGCCACCGCGATAAAGCCGAGTGTTGAATTGTTCTTCGTTATCTCGACAACGGTGTGACCGCTTTGGAGCATGGTCCGGTAAGGCTCCGGGTCGGCGGGCTTGCCGATAAAGTACCTGTCCCCATTCACCTGCCCGAATATTCCTTCGCCGGCGGTTTCGCGGATGCCGCTCACTGGATTGGCTTTTTTGAGATTCAACGCCTCCACATAACTTACAATGGCGTTGCCGATTGGGTGGGCCGAATGGATTTCGATGCCCGCCACGGCTCGCAGGTCCGCGGGCTTTAGATCGGTCGTCACGACGCCGGGTTTGCCGTCGGTAATAGTGCCGGTTTTGTCCATTAATAGTACATCCAGGTTTTTGGACACCGACAACGCTTCGCCGTTGCGGATGATCAATCCCTTCCTGGCGGCCACGCCGCCGGCGGACACCAACGCCATGGGAGTGGCCAGGCCCAACGCGCACGGGCAGGCGATCACGATGGAGGCGACAAATACAAATATCGCGGTGGACAGGGGGCCCGCGTCCGTATAAATCCAGGGGATTACGGTCGCCGCTTTCACCAGTAATGGCTGCAGCGAATCGTAAAAGAAATACCAGGCCAGAGCACTCAGGGAGGCAAGCGAAAAAACAACCGGTATAAAATAATTGGTCATGCGGTCGGCCATCGCCTGGATAGGTATCTTTGAGCTCTGGGCCTCTTCCACCAGCTTTATCATCCGGTTCAAGAAGGTGTCCCGCCCCACCCTCTTCACCTCCACTTTCAGCGAACCGTTGGCCAGGATTGTCCCGGAGGTGACTGTATCCCCCGGTGTTTTGCGCACCGGATCCGGCTCGCCGCTGATCATTGATTCATCGACAAATCCCGCTCCCTCCACAACCTCTCCGTCAAGGGGGACTTTATCGCCGCTGCGAATCAAAATCATATGTCCCGGTTTCACGGTTTCTACCGGCACTTCCAGCACATCATCCCCTTCAACCACCATCGCGGTCTCCACTTTCATGGACAACAGCGATTTGATGGAGCGGGACGCCCGGTCCCGCATCCGCGACTCGATATGCCGCCCGATCAAATGGAGCGTCAGCAGCATCGGAGAAATGGCGCCGAAGGACAGGACTTTCAGCCCCGCCAACGTCAATACGGTTGTGGCCAGGGCGGTAACGGCGCCCAATGAGACCAGGGTATCCATATTGGTGTGGAAGTGGCTGACGGCGATCCAGCCACCTTTGAGGGTATCCTTCCCGGCCCATCCCAGCACAATGCCGCCGGCCAGTAATTCCAGCCAATGATACATGGGGACAGGCACTCCGGACATCGTCAGTATCATCGACACCATCAACGGCAAGGTGACTATCAAGGCAACCTTCATGTTCCGCAAGGACCGCTCATAGCGGACTTTCATCACATCCACCGGAGCCCGCTCATCCGTCACATCGTATCCGGCCTTTTGGACCGCCAGCTTGACGGTATCCATCGAGATCGGATCGTCTGATACCACCACCCCTTTTTCAGTGGCCAGATTGACCGACACATAACCGGCCCCGTCGATGGAGTTTAGGGCCCGCTCCACATTGCGCGCACACGAGGCGCAGGTCATTCCATTTATAGTGAAAGATAGCGTCTTTTTTTCTTTTTCCATGTTCACTCCCGTCCTTTCAAGTTAAAATACAAGCGGAAGGGGATCAGGATTTTTTCGGGAACCAGGGGATGAAGCGCGATGTCCTCTGCTTGTATTCTTCATAACCCGGCCGTTTGGCGAAGCGTTCCTCGAGAATTGGGACTCCGGAGAAGAATAGAATCAAGCCGGTGATGGCCAGGGGACCGATAATGCCGGCGAGGCTATACTGAACCCGCAACGAAAAGACAAAAATCCCCCACCACAACACCACTTCGCCGAAGTAATTGGGGTGGCGGGACAATCGCCACAAACCCCGGTCCATTATTTTACCTTTATTGGAGGCAATTCTCTTGAAGCGGTTTAGTTGGTAATCGGCGATGGTTTCGAACAGAAGGCCGAAGAGAAAAATCCCGATGCCCAGGAATTCAATGATACCAAGGTCTCCGCTTCCGGAGGAGTTGACGATGACAATGGGCAATCCCACTACCAAAATAAAGATCCCTTGCATCATAAAAATGAAGACGAAGCTATTGATGACAAACCTGTCCCCCCATTTCTCTCTATATTTCGCATAGCGGGGATCCTCGCCTTTGCCCCGGCCGCGGGAAAGGATATAGATCGCCAGGCGCAAGCCCCATAGTCCGATCAAGATTGTCATGACCAACGGCCGGGTTCCATCGCCCCCAAAGCGGATCAAAGTATAAAGGGCCACCAATACAAAGCCCAATCCCCAGGCGATGTCCACAATGGAATTGTCTTTCAACAAGTGCGCCGCCCAAAAAAAGAGGGCCATCATCAATACAAGAAGGCCCAATGATTCCACCAATGCCTGTATCAGCATCTTCTACCCCCAAAGCGATCTATTTATTTAATTGTCTTTGCCGACTATTCCAGTAAAAAAGATATGGCGACGGCTCCGGGCCCGGCGTTCAAACCCACCACCGGCGAAATGTCCACTATATAGTCCGGAGGTTTACCCATGATCTCCGCCACTTTACCCGACATCCAGGCAGCGGCTTCAGGATCGTGAGCGTGGAGTACGGTGTATTTCCATACTTTGTTGCCCAATAGTCTTTTAGAGATTATTTTGAGTACTTTTTTAATGTTTCCTTTTTGGCTGAAGGCCTTATCGTAGAGTTCCGATTTGCCCTCGTCATTGATGGCGACGATGGGTTTGAGATTCAGGGCATTGGCCACCCGCCCTTTCATGGGACTGACCCGTCCGCCTTTGACCATGTTATCAAAGGTTTTGACGCTGACCAATATGGATGCTTTGGGAATCATCCGCTCCACCTTCTCGACGATTTCGTCATGCCCGAGCCCTTTCTCGATGTCCTGTGCCGCGGCCAACACCATGAGGCCCAATGCGCCGGACAATTGCCGGGAGTTGATGACAGTGATTTTTTTGCCGGTCTCGGCGCTCACTTTTTCAGCCGCTTGCCGGCTTGTATTCCAGGTGCCGCTCAAGTGTTTGCTCAAATGGACGCTGATAATGGAGTCGTAATAGGTGGATAAAAACGAATATAAGTTCACGCAATCGTTGGCGGCCGGCTGCGAGGTAGTGGGGAATTGCGGAGCGTCCGGCAGCAAGCGATAAAACTGATCCGGCGTGATGGTCACTTTGTCGAGGTAATGGTTGCGCCCCACGTGCAGATGGATGGGGATCATGTTCACCTGGTACCTGTCCAGTTCGTCCTGGGGTAAGTCGCAAGAGGAATCGGTCACCAGGGCGATTTTGTATTTGCGAAAATTTTTCGCTTCGTATTGCCGCAGCATATCGTCGGCTTTTTGATAGGTAATGTCGCCGATATCTTTAAGTTTGAAAAACAGGTCCGCCGGTTGGTTGGTGTGGACATGAATCCGCAATTTCTCATCCGCTCCGGCGATGACCAACGAGTTTCCCAGCGGATTGGCGATCTCCCGGATGTCATCCGGATCGAGGTTTTTCCCTTCGATGACCGCTTCGGTGCAATAGCGGAATTCGATGTCCTCGTCGGCGATGTCATCTTGCACCGGCTCAATGGTTTTGGTGTTGAGGCGCAGAATCTTTTTGAAATCCCGCTTGCTCATAAAATCCATCACCCCTTCTAAAAAGTAAACAAAGCCCTGGGCGCCGGCATCTACCACTTTATGCTTTCTAAGGGCTTCCAATTTTTGGGGCGTATTTTTCAGCGATGTTCTGGCGGTGACAAGCGTCTCCCTCATCAACAGGATGAAATCGTCGATTTTTTCCTTCATGCGGTCCACATGCTCCGCCCAATCGCGGATGACCGTAATCACCGTCCCTTCCACCGGTTTCTCGATGGCTTTGACGGCATATTCCATCGCGGTGTTCACCATTCTGGAAAACTCTTTGACGTTGACATGGGGAGTATCCGGGAGTTTCTTACTAAGCCCATAGAGAAACTGGGCAAAGATAATACCAGAGTTTCCCCTGGCTCCGTCAAGAGCCGCCGCCGCCACCCGGTCCATCGTCAACTTCAACGAATGATGGGGAATTGTGCGCTCGACAATATAGCGCATGGTGGCCGCGAGATTGGTTCCTGTATCTCCGTCCGGTACGGGAAATACATTTATTTTGTTCATAAATTGCTGGTTTTCGAGAATCCTGGAGGTTCCGGCTAAAAACGCCCGGTAAAAACTTTTGCCATCCATTTTCCGAAGAGTTCCGCGATTCTTCCCTTCGTCCACTACACTTCTATTCACTAACGCCTCCATGTCAAGATTTTATATCTGCCGCTCTTTTCCAAACAGTATGATTACATTATAATGTCAAGCTCCGGCAAATTCAACCTCCTTTTTCACAGCCCTCCCCCGTAACACACCTGTTGCATTTACGTATAAATCTTCTTATACTTAATTATGAAAATGGAATGTAACAACTCCAAGGAGGTTAAAACATGAAAAACACGCTGTTAGCCGCTGTTTTACTAAGTATTCTCATACTTCCGGCGGCCGCTCAAGGTCAACCGGTATTCGATGCCTATTTCGTCGATGCAACCATGCGCATCGATTATTACCATGTGGGCGACTCCAGGACAGAATTCGTCGCCATCGACAAGATCTACAAGCAAGGGACATGGGCCGGTCCGGTGGTCAATTTGCTGGACACGTTCAACAATGGCCGTTATTATGTCAACATCTATGACTCCGCCACAAAAAAACTCATCTATTCACGAGGGTTCGACAACTACTTCGGCGAATACAAAACCACGACTCCGGCAGCCAAAGGGATCAAGCGGGCTTACCACGAGAGCGCCCTCATCCCCTACCCCAAGAACAAGATCCTCTTCACCATGGAGGTCCGCCGGCGGGATAATAGCATGGAACAGTTTTTCTCCCAGGAGATCGATCCCGAAGCCGTGGATATCGACAAGGGCTCGCTTGTGGCCGGCGTAAAGGTCGAGAAAAAATTCTTCAGCGGCGATCCCCATCACAACGTGGATCTGGCGTTCATTGCCGAGGGTTACAGCGCCGCAGAGGAGGCTCTCTTCCACAAGGATCTCGACAAGGTTATCGAGGCATTCTTCAAGCAAGAGCCCTATCGCTCCTACAAAAAGAGCTTCAACCTCTACTCCCTCTTCAAAGCATCCCAGGATTCAGGTGTGGATGAGCCGCGCAAAGGCTTGTTCAGAAACACTCCGGTGGACAGTTCATTCAACGCCCTGGGTCTCCAGCGTTATCTCTTGACCGAGGGCAACAAGCCGTTGCGCGATATCGCGGCCCACGCCCCATACGACGCGGTGATCATTGTCGTCAACAGCAAGCGTTATGGCGGCGGCGGAATTTACAACTTCTATTGCGTGTACACCCAGGACGAGACCTGGCAGGATTATCTCTTCCTTCACGAGTTCGGCCATTCGTTCGCCGGCCTGGGCGATGAATACTACGCCTCAGAGGTGGCTTACAACGATTTTTATCCCAAAGGGGTCGAGCCCACCGAACCGAACATCACCGCCCTATTGGATCCCGCCAACCTCAAATGGAAACACTTGCTCAAACCCGGCACCGTCGTCCCCACTCCCTGGGACAAAGAGACCTACGACAAGCTCAAACACAACTCCCCCGAAAAACAGGCCCACCTCGAGCAAAAACAATTCAAAGGCTTAGTGGGCGCGTTCGAAGGAGCGGGTTACGCCTCCCAGGGCCTCTACCGCCCCATGGCGGACTGCATCATGTTCACCAAAGGCCGCAAACCCTATTGCGACGTCTGCGAAGCCCACATCATCAAAGTTATCAATCACTACACAAAATAAAATCCCACCCCGGGGCGGCCCCGCCGCCCCACCCCTTTTCCCTCGCCAACTCCCAAAACCAAAAAAACTATGGTAAAATAATCCCTGGAAACCATCGGCCCCGAGCTGGAAAATCCGGACAAAGGAAGGAGTTGTAGATGACTGCGAAAGAAGCGGCAATCACGGTCTTAAAACAAGCAGGAAAACCGTTGCACTTAAATGAAATCACCGAGAGAATAATCTCTGAGGGATTATGGGAAACAAAGAGCGAAAACCCCACACAGTCAGTTAGCACGGAAATGCAACGGCATAGCAATGAAGATGACGAATCATCAATCTTCAGAAAAGTCGCCCCAAATACATACGCACTAAGAGTTGAAGCTCACATTCAAAAGGAGACTCCCACTCTCAACTCCGACAGCCTCTCATTCCTGGATGCGGCCGAGAAAGTATTAGATCAATTTGCAGAGCAAAAAGCGATGCATTACCGGGACATCACCCAGCTTGCAATCGAACAAGGCTGGTTAATAAGTAATGGAAAAACTCCGGAACAAACCATGAACGCCCAACTGGTCACCCATATCAATCGCTTCAAAGACAACGGGGAAACAGGCAGGTTTATGCGATTCTCCCCTGGCCTCTACGGTCTGACCACATGGATGGGGACAGGTCTCTCACACGAGATTTCCAAACAAAACCTGGAAGTCCGGGAAAGGCTTCTCGATCACATCAAGCAAATGCCTCCAAAAGCCGTTGAGGAGTTGGCCGGCCTACTATTGGCGGAAATGGGATTTGAGGAAGTTGAAGTCACAAAATACAACGGCGACCACGGCCTGGATGTCGAAGGAATGCTTCAAATAGATGACGTGATTCGAATCAAAATGAAAGTTCAGGTCAAACGCTGGCAACACAATGTTCAAGCACCCGTTGTCAGGGAAATAAGAGGAAGCCTGGGGAGCCACGACCAGGGGCTCATCATCACCACCAGTAATTTCAGCGCCGGAGCCAAAGAAGAAGCCAATCTCCCCGACCGCACCCCTATCGCGCTAATGAACGGTGAACAACTCGCCGCTCTCCTCATGCAATACGGAATCGGCGTTCAACACACCTCCCAAAGTCTCTTCGAACTAGACGAGAAATCACTCGTTGCCATCGAACAACAGACGACTTCGACTTGAAGTTTGAGATTGAGCATCAGCATATCATCCCGGTAGACAAATCAAGAATCCCATACTTTAGGCAGAGCTCAATCTCGAATAAAATCTATAGTGTTTTGGCCTGAAAATCTGAAAGGAAGCGAATATCGGAATCGAGTCCGGGTGGCGGCTAAACCGCCGGACTTATCGGAAGTTCCAGGCCGATCTCATCAGAATTTTTTTTCGCACCTGTCCTCTATTCTACCCTAATCTAACTTCAATTTGGGAATGTTATTTCACGTGAAACTTTTTGCATGTTTCACAGATAGCCGAGGGTCTCGAGTTCTTTCATTAGTTCCGGGAATTCTAGTTGTCGCTCGGAAGGGGTGATGCGAAGTTGGGTTCGGAGTTTGAGGTTCTGTTTCAATTGGTCGAAGAGGGCTTTTTTGAGGCGAGCGGTCTCTTCTGGAAGGGAGATTGCGAGATTTTGGGTTTCGGCGGGGTCGGTTTGCAGATGGTAGAGTTCGTCTTTGCCGTTGGTGTGGATGTACTTGAGGGGGAACTCGATCAGTGAGGCGTTGACGATGGAGCCGATAGCGCGGCAGTAGAGTTGAGGCTTCGGTTGAGTGATGGAAGATTCTTTGCTGGGGAGGGGACGGCCCTGGATGGTTTGATCGGGGGGGATATTTAGATGTTTTAGGATTGTGGGGCAGATGTCGATGAGGCCGCAGGGGGTGTCGATGATGTTAGGGGCCGTTTGGTTCGGGAGCTTGAGGAAGAGGGGGACGCGGATCATCTCGTTGTAGACGGTGGTGATGTGGCCGTAATGGCCATGCTCTCCGAAGGCTTCGCCGTGGTCGGAGCCGACGATGATGACAGCGTCGTCGAACAGCCCGAGCTTCTTGATTCGAGCCAGCAATTCGCCGATGAGGTAATCGGCGTATGCGGCGTTGCGCAGATAGGCTTCGTATCGATCATCGCTGCCTTCAACCACGGACTCGCTCCACGGCTTGGGTGGCAGATAGGGCTCGTGGGGAGGAAGCAAGTGGATGTAGACGAATTGGGGATGCCGGTAATCCAGGTTTTGGAGAACGCTTTGCGCCTGCTCTATATTCTGGTAAGTGGATTGGGCGAACTGATTGTCGCTGTTCAAGGGGCGGATAAACGCGGTGTGATTGAATCCCTGCAGCAGCCGATGTCGAAGCAAGACTGCGTTGCCGGTTATGATTGTGCTCTGATAACCTTTGTCCGACAGTTTCTTCTGGATGAACGGCGTTTGTTTTGAAGCCTGGCTACCGGGCTTGCGCACCGAGTGGGTTTCGGGATAGAGCCCTGTCAACATGGAGACCACGCTGGGGCCTGTGTAGGGAGCGCTTGCGACGCAATAGGAGTAATGGATGGAGGTCTGCGCGAATTGGTGGATCGACTTCATCAAGGGATTTTGGTCGATTGATTGTTCGAGCAAATCGTATCGCGCCGCATCGATCATGATGATGAAGATATGCGGCGATTTTTTGCCGGCGCAGGAGGTGGGGATGAGCTGAATCATCAGCGACGCTACCATCAATAGGAAAAAAGGGAACCGGGAAATCCCGGTCCCCTGAATATATTTACTGTTTTTTGAGTACAAGATTCTTGATGCCGATAATCACTGAAGGGGACGATGTTTTGAGTACTTGCAAGGTGATGGGGGTACTCTTATCTTTATTGGGAATAGATGTCTCGAAGGTGCGGGTATCCCCTTTCTTCACATCCCGGAAGAGCAACTGGTCCACCATGGTTTTTCCGGCGAATACCCGGAGAACCAGGAACTTCGAGTCGCCTTTGTAGGTGATACTGCCGTGGAGCAACAGGTCGCCCTTCCCGCTGTACACATTGGCGGCGGCGATTTTCACTTCGTTGCCCTCCAGGTCGGTGATGTTGTCGATCGACACATCGGCGGTGGCGATCACCACTTTGATATCGATGACATCACTTTCGGCCAACGGCTGGTAATTGCTGTCCAGAGCCCTCACTTTCCAATAGGTCCAGCGGTTGCGGACAATAGTTTTCCAGACTTCGGCGCCGTGTTTGTACTCGAGCGCGTTCTCCACATTGATCCACTTCAGGGTGGCGCTGTTCTGAAGAATGGGATACAATTCGTTGGAGAAGGCGATCTGGTATTTGGAGCCGCCCATCGGCGCCTTCCAGGAAAACCCGGGGATTTCGCTTTCTTTGGCGATGAACCCTTCGGCCGGCGATACGATATCGATTTTGTTCTCGTAAGGCAATACAAAATATTTGAGGACCGGGAAGGTGAGATTCAAATCTTCGGGACTGGGGCGGGTCAACACCAGGCTGACGGTGTGCAAGCCCGGTTCGATTGTCGGCAAGCCCGGGACCCGGCGGGTGAAAATCTCCTTGAGCTCACCCTGCACCGCCACTTCGTTGAAGTATTCAAACGGATGCCCGTCCACCAACCAATATCCGGTGACGGTTCCAGTGCCTCTCAATTTCAACCGCAATATACTCCGCAGGTCCCTGGAATGCTTGGGGACGATCTTGTAATACTTCCCGTTGTCGAGGCGGATCTCGGCGATTTCCACGGTCAACTGGTCATTGAGCCCCACCACTCTGACATTGGCGCTGAATTCCCGTTGGCTCTCTCCATTTTCATCGCGGGCGACAATTCTATAGTTTCCCGGCTGGGTGTAGGCATGAGTTTCAGTATGGAAGCCGGTTCTCTGGGTGCCGTCGCCAAAATTCCACAACACCATGTCGCCTCTGAAATTCTGAACGCTGGCAGTCACCTGCTGATTGATTCTAACCTCGGGGGCGCTGACGGTGAGGAAGCGGTTTTCCGGCAAGACAGTGATTGTCGTGGTGATGGGAGAGTATTTGGCGGCGGGGGCTTTGGCCGACACGCTGTATGTGCCGGCGGCCATGAAGCGATGCTGCGCGGTGCGGAGGCCGCCGAATTGTGTGTTGCCGTCGCCGAAGTTCCAATCGATCACTTGCGAGCCGAAATCGAGGGCTTCCAGGTAGACCGTCTGGTCCTCCCTCGGAGTCAGAGGGAAGTACTCGATGCGGCGGTTCAACTTGCCGATATTGATAGAAATAGCCACCGGAACACTTGCCTGATCGCCTTTCCAGTCGTATGCCCTCACGGTGAATGTGCCGCCGCGGGCGAAGGTGTGGGTCACCACACTGCCGCCTTTTATTGAAGAATTGCCTTGCAAGCGATAGATGGTTCCGTCCCCCATGTCCCAGAGGATATTGTCGGGAGTATTGAAGTTGACGGCCCTGAAGGTCGCCTGCCGCCCCACTATTGGCTGGGCCGGCGAGACGTCGATACGGCGGTCTTCGGCGATGGTGATGTAGCGGGATTCCGGAGAAGCGAATCCATAAGTGTCCACAAGGGTCAATAGATACTGGCCGGGACTTTTATAGCGATGGGCGATCCATTGGGTGCTGGTGACACCCGAAGCTGTGGTTCCGTCGCCGAACGACAGGGTGCCGTAGTAGTAATCATAGGTTGAATTGGTGGCTTTGAACAGGATGTTGTCGCCGACATAATAGGGACCCGACATAGGATTGATGTCGATGGCCAGCACGTTGCCGGCGCTCATCCACGCGCATAATATAACGAAAGTTAGTATTGTTTTTTTCATGGTGGTCTCCCTAGAACGAAACATCCGCTTGCAAGTATATGGCAAGGCTGTCTGTTTCGAGATCTCCAAATTTGTTGTCCTGATAACTTGTCCGTAGGGACAGGGAGGGTTGGATCTTATAATTGAAAAACTTCGACATGTAAAAATTCAGATTGCCGCTCACCATGAGAGAGGTCGAGTCACTGAAGGTATTGTCGTTCTTGGTGAACGAGCCTGAGATAGAGAGGGTGAAGAGTTGAGGGATGAAGGAGATTTCGGAACTCAAATAGACATTGTAGATTTTCGATGTACTGTCGTCCGAGAAGTTTTCGGTTGATTGGTAAGAGAAGGTGGGGCTCAGGGTCATGAATTCGCCGAAGCGCACACTCATGGAGATGGAGCCGTCGATATTGGAGGTAAAAGTCTTGGATTCTGTTTTTCCCACTCTCACGGTGATACTGTTGGAGCCGGAGATGTAACCGGCTGTGCCTGCGTACTTGGCGGTATCCATATCGGTGCCGCCGGTTTGCAAGCCGGTGGACTGATCGTAGTCCAGGTTATCGACGCCGTACTCAGCCCCCAATTGTAGATGGTTGGCAATGAGCCAATTGAAGCGGGCGCTCAAATTCTTGGAGTGCAGCATCGGCTGGATGGGGCTGTCGAGATAACTCTTCTGGTCGATATATGAGACAGTCAGCGAGAAGGTCTTGATATTCAACATCGCGTAACTGTTCAAGCCTTCGCGGTCGTTTTGCAGGAACAGGTTGGCGATGGAATTGAATTTACTGCCGATTTTTTTGTAATCGGCGCTGGCGCTGAGGACGCCGGAGTTGAAATTAAAACCCGCCATCCAGGCGTTATCGCCCTCTTTTTCCAATGCGTCGAATTCGGGGGCTTTGCCGAAATTACTGTGGGCGTATTCCCCTTTGAGGGTCAGCTTGCTCTTCAGTAGATTCAATTCACCCCACACCGACAGCATGTCGCCTTCCCGGTAAGCGTCGTCGCCGCTGAAAAGGGTTTTGCTGTCCAGGGCGTCTTTCCCCGCCAGAAACATGCCCCTCACTTTAAATAGGGAATCTTTGTGAAATCCCAGGACAGCGCCGAAGATGCTGCCGGAGGAGGGGGGGATTCCGAATCCTTCGAAACCGGTCTTTTGTTGGGAATTGGCATAAAAAGAGTTCACGTAGAGGAACGGACCGTTCAATTCGTACTGGAACCCGCGGCGATTGAGATAGGAGGTGGTGAACTCGGTATTGGAGATGGTCAAGTCGCCGGCCTCCACTTTTCCGTTTCCTTTTTTGAAACGCACCATCATACTGGATGGGTTGAACTTGCTTTCGGTCCCGGTCACATGGTTCATATAGGTGAATGTGGTATCGATGTCGAACTGGTTGTCGTCATCGATGATATTTTTGTAGATCCTGAGATTTCCATTGAATTTGAAACTCTCTCCGGGAAATTCCGCGCTGTCGTGAATGCGGCCCGCGGCAGACAGGGATCCATTGACATTGACAATGGGCTCCCGTGGGGTTGTGGCGTCGCCGGTGGCGCTTGCGTCCTGGAAGAAAATATCCGGCGACTCTTTATCGCTGAAATTCTCGATGGTAAACACCGGGGTCAGGGCATCGGACTGGGAGCTCCCATCCCGGTATTCCACGATGTAATATTCCAGTTGATCGCCATAGAGTTTTTCTGTGGATAATTGGTAATAGATGTTGCCGTCCTTGCCTGTCTTCATTTTTCGTACCTGGAATTGTTCCAGGCCCGGGGTTTTATAATACAGTGCAAATGTTTTGTCCGTTTGCGCAGGCTTTGCGGAAATGACAATCTGTCCCGGTTCTACAGCCACTTCGGGCAGCAAGTTAGAGTATTGAATCGTCTGAGGGTGCAACAACAACGCGCTCATGACAAAATATAACAAGCAAATAGCCTGAGTTTTTTTTCTCATTTCACACCTCTGGTATTGAATGTACATAATTTATTTGGTTAAATCAACAAATTTATAAAAAAACACATTGATTTCAGTCTTCTCCTAACGGTCAATTTTAAGCGAAGAAATTTCGGAGGTGGTGATCACCTTTCCGGCGGCGTCTAATTGACGGACATGCCAATAGAGCCAACCCTTCCGGGAGATGCCCGCCAGATCCCATCGATAATCGGTCGCCTGGCCGGCGCTGATCCACTCGATTTTATTGTCCGGCAAAAACTGAAACGGGATCTCTGAGAGGGCCACCTCGTATGTTCCTTTTTTTGTTCCCGACCATTTGAGCGCCACCTCGTTGACATTGCCCAGTTTGGCTCCGGGAGAGGGGTGGATAATGTTCAGCGCCGGAGTGTCGGCCACAAAATAGCGCAGCCTCGGGATTTGGCCGTTGAAAGAATAATTGGTGAATTGAAAGGTAAAATGATGGAGCCCTGAATCGACGACCGGTAATTGCGCGAGGAATTTGTTTTTGAGTATCACCGGCTTCTTCTCGAATATCTGTACCTCGAATAGACCGATGGTGGCTTCGTCCAATAGCCATTTACCTTTCAAGATTCCCCGCCCCTGGGCCAAAATTTTGAGCCTATAGGAAGGCGAAGCTCCTTTGCGGTTCACAATGGAGTAATAGGTACCGTCGCGGAACAAAAATTCGAGACGCTGAATCTGAAAGCCCGGCGTAATTTCCTTCACTTGCAGGGTTTTAGTGAATTCTTTCCGGCTCCGGCCATTGTAATCCACAGCTTTGATCCGGTATACACCGGTTTTCGAAAATGTGTGCTTCAACCGCGGTGGAGCGTTGTCTTCAATAGAACCGTTGCCAAGTATCCACTTCACCCCCGGTCCAATGAAATTCTTCGCTTCGAGAGCGACTTCCTCGCCCGGAACAATAATATCATTGGAGAGCGCGATGTCGCGAAGATCCGGCTTGATTGCGATCGTCCCGTTAAAGGGCGGATAATGCCCGGTTGGATCCTCGACAGTCACAGACAACGAACCGGCAGCTCCCAACAATTTCCCAGTCACAGTCGAACCGCTGCTGCGCACACCGTCGGAAAAGGACCAGTTGAATTGCCCGGGCTGGACATTTTCCAACCGTATATCCACCGCTTCACCGGAAATGGGTTCCGGGGTCAGCCGGAGTCGGCGGTTGTCCGGTTGTAACCGGACGGTTTTCTCGATGATTTTTTCGCTTCGGCCCGCGTAGTCGATGGCCTGTATACGGAGAGTTCCGGTTTGGTTGAACACATGAGTTGTATTGGCGGTTGTCGTTGCGGTTTGTCCATCGCCGAATATCCATTTTACCATCTGGCCCTGGAAATTTACCGCCTTGAGCCCAACCTGCGTCCCGGTGTACAATACATTGTAAGAAGCCGCGATAGAGCGATTGTCCCTCTCCACTCCGACACGCTTCTCCACCGGCGTTTTGGTATCGCCGGCGAAATCGTACGCTTTGACTGTGTAGAAGCCCGGCTGCCGGTACACATGAGACATCTTCCGAGTCCCGGATGTAATGCCGCCGTCCCCCCAATCCCATTTTATCGAGGCGGAATTGAAATTATAGGCTTCCAGATTCACATCTTCCCCTTCGAACGGTTTGCGGGGAAATATTTCCACACTGCGATTGTCCCGCACCATCACCTGAATCTCGGCGAATTTTCCATCGGACCGGTCGCAACGAATCCGGTAAACCCCCGGCTCCTTGACGGCATAGCGGATAGAGGCCAAATTGCCGGGCAATTGTTTTCCCGGCAGCAATTGCCACTGATAAGAAAAATTATCCGGTTGCGACACCGGCTCCCAATTGAGCCGAACCTCGTCGCCCACCATCACCTGCCCCGCCGCCGGAACCTGGACGATCCGGTTCGGAGCCTGAGCCGACAATCCCATCCCCAACAGCGCTATGACGACAAACACTTTGCAGCCCTTCATCATATACTCTCCTTTACAACATTATCTACAGGCAGTCTTCTCCACCACCTATAAATTAGAATAGAATACACCCCCCACAAATCTCACATTATCTGAATAAAGCGATGGCTATTTACAAAAAATTGTGGTGGAGGATGAAGTTGGACCAGATGAAGGGGTGGGCGAAGGAGATGGTGATGCCGTTATCGAGGGTGGCTTCCTGGTTCATGAGGGTGAGCTTGGCTTTTTGGAGGCTGCGGGAGAGATTGGGGTCGTCGAGATAGTGGCGGTAGAATTCCGGTTGCAGCCGCGAACTGAACTCGTCTACCGGCCAGAGGCTGACGATGAGGGATTTGACATTGGCTTTTCTGAACGCGGCGATCATCCCGCGCAGTCCTTGCAAACCCTGAAGGGATTTCTCCGCGGTTTCGCATGCGGAGAGGATGACCAGCGAGGCATCGAGGGTGGATCGGAAGAGGTTATGGGCATAATAAAAAGAGGGTTGGCCCCCCTCTTCTGAAAACAACAATGCCGAATGGTTGGGGTATTGGGTATTGTTAATAAAATGGGTGGCCAGGTGAATAATACCGGAGCCGGGAGCGAACGCTTCAAAATTGGGGATGGTAAAATCTTCTCCAATAAACACCCTACATCGATCGGGCCCTACAATTTCACGAATTTTGTTCGCTTCGTAAATGGAAGAGGGCAATGGCTTGAACAGGTGGTTCTGGATCAAGGGGTCCGCGAAGATAGCAACGGAATTTTTTTTCGGCAAGCGGCATCTGAAGGTTTTTTGCAGATGAAACAAGGAAAAAAAGTAGGAGACCGCGTATTTTTGAATCAGATAATCCACAGCTCTATATTCGGAAAAAATCGCGTCGCCGGCCGGCTCCCCCGGATTGACATCCAGTACCAACGCCTCGAACGGCAGATTGTAAAACTCCTGCCCGGGAATCACCAACAACTGGTCCGCGTCGGGATGCCTCGACAGAATCTCTTCTAGAAGGCCTTGATACAATTCTTTGGCCACATTCAAATCAAAATGAACTCGCAGATAGTCCACCCGTCCACCGGCAAAATCGTTGAGAGGGGCGGTCAACAAGCCTATACGCTCCAGAATCCACGATGATGACTTCGATAATTTCAATACGCCGGCGCTTTGTTTGTCGATCCAAAAGACCAGAGCCTCATCTTCCAACACACAATACTTCAACACCAATTGTCCTGGTTTTAGTTTTTTGCGGATTTTTCCAATATCAAATTCTTCCAGCGAATAAAATTTGTACCGCAACGGCACCGAGGCTATCATCTCATTCAGTTCGGAAATTTGGCGCCGCAATTGCTCAATCTTGTTTTTGTAAAATACCGGCAGCCCGCCATCATTGGACGCCCCGCCGCATCCATTGTAGCGTTCATTATAAAAGGATAATTCTCGCGACAAAATTTCGCTTTGGCGAGATAGGTACGAGAACGATCTCCGCCCCGCGCCGAGGGGTTCGAGATGGGCGCCGTTTTTTATTTCGCTAAAATACAGCGCTTTGTGGAGGTATCGCCGATTGCCGCTGCGGCGGTAGAGAAAAAGATAGAAGCGGATCATTCGACTGTACATGCGGCCGATTTTTTCCTTGTACCGGTAATAGCCGATGCTGTTGAAACTCGAGAAATACTCGCTCAACCCTCGATGGGTTTTTTCAAAATAGGCGAAGGCCCTCTGGATGTTACCTTGCTTTTGGGCGACAACGCCTTCGAGGTAATAATAAAAAAAGTATTGTGGATAAAATGGAGCATAGATATCATCGATTTTCTCCAGAATCTCTCGCGCTCCACCTAAATCTCCTTCTTCCGCCCGAAGGTTGCCGAGTTCAACCAAAATCGGGAGTAGGTTGTCGTAACTTTTTTGGGTAATCCCTTCCTCGACGGCTCGTTCCAGCGCTCGCAGCGCGTCCCTTTTTTTCCCCAACCGCTTCAAGACCAGATGCTCTTGATAATGCGTTTCCATCAACCACATTGTGGGACCGCATTTGGGGGCTGTCTTCAGGCTTCGCTCAATATATTGGAGCGCCCGCTTATCATCGCCTTCATCTTGATAAAGTTTGCTATATTCGTTAAACACCATGAGCTTCAACTGGCAATCGCGGTACTTGACCGCGGTATCCATGGCCTTGTGGAGATACTTACGCGCCAATCCGGTTTTGTTGACCAATTTAAAAATTGAAGAAATGCGGAAGTAGACATAGCCGAGGTCGATTTGCCCTGCGTTTGCCGCCTTGTACATTGACAATGACTTGAGGTAGGCGTTCAACGCCGGCAACAAATCCTGCTTTTTTTCATAATAACCGCCCAGGCATTGGAAGGCAGCGGCTACAGATAGCTTAAGCGTCTCAAATTGTTTTTTTGAAATTTGGATACTATTATTGTCCCCGGCAAGGCCAGTGCCAATGCCAAATAAAAAGAATACCAGGACTAAAACCCCTACAAGTCTCATGACTTTCCATTTTAGAATAGTTTTTCTTTTTTTGCAATTTTTCACATCTGGTTGATTCAATTGAGATATTGGGATAAAATAAATATATATATTTTAGATGAAAATTTTATCGACACTTTTACTTGTATTTTCCATGCTATGTTCCCAGGCGTTCGCGGCTACTCCGGTGGATTTTTTGGTTGAAAACATTGAAATTCCGGAGAATGGATTCATTCATATCAAGCTGGCAAACCGATCCGGAAGCGCCATTACATTATCGCCGCAATTATTGGAAAAAACATTCGTTACCATAGACATCAACAACATTCGCAGAGCGGAATACAAAGTCAAATACATTGACCGCCGTCTTTTTCAGCCCCAGGGGCGCGTGCTTTTGAGAACAAACTTCAGAGTCCAGGGCCAACAGCGGATCAAAATCGTATGCAATCCCCAACGGATTATCGAGGAAACCAATTACAACAACAATACCCTGGAGAAAACCATTCGCCCCAATGGGAAATAACAAAACTTTTTTAAACAAGCTCATGGCGGACGACCCTGAAGCCCAACGGGAACTGATCGGGAAATATAATTCCCGGCTGTTTCTGTATTTCAGGATGCGTATCAAAGGAGAAGACAGCCACGGGGATTTGGTGCAGGAGGTCTTCGCCTCATTTTTTGGATGCGTCGGAAAAGACAAAATCATCAACGACGATTATATCGCCCCCTTCCTCTTCGGTATCGCCAAGCGGGTGGTCTACAATTTTTTTTACCAGCAAAAAAGATCGTCGAACATTCAGCAGCGGGCGAACGAAACATTCGACACCAGTGTTGATTTTCAGGAATCCGAACGATTGGAGAACGAAGGCCTCACAGAGCTTATCCAATCGGCGATTTCACGGCTCCCTGAAATTGATAGGATTATTTTGAAAGAATTTTATATCAAAGAGAACTCTATTGGCGATGTGGCGGAAAAAGTTGGAAAATCCAGACACTATGTCAGCGTTCGAAAAGAGAGAGCATTAAAAAAAATAAAAAGTGAGATGCAAAAGAACCGGCAGCTATTTAACAAATGAGGTCAATTGAAAATGAATCACGAAGAATTCAAAAAGCATATTGATGATTATTTACTTGATACACTCGACGATAGCTCGGTAGAAGAATTTGAAGCCCACTATTTTGAATGCGACGAATGCTTCCTGGAATTACAAACTCACGAGCGGCTGGTTACCAAAAATGTTCCAATCTTTCTGGAAGCTTCAACAGCAAAATCCAGGTTTTGGTTGAGAAACCCCTTGCTGACCTTCGGTTCGCTTTTTATTGCGGCCACACTCTTCATCTTTATCTTCAATTCCTATCGCCTCAATCAAAAACTGGAAGAGATTTCAAGCTTCTCCCCCCCCCTATATCTGCAAAGCGAAATTCGCGGCAATCAACCGGAGGCGAATTTTCCCCTGGCCATGACAGCCTACTCACACAAAAAATACCGGGCCTCCCTCGACTACTTGAAAAACATTGAAGAAAAAAATAACCCGCAGGTTTTGTTTTTTACCGGAATGAACCACCTTTTGCTAAAAAAGAACGAACAGGCCATCGCGGCGTTCGACCTTATCATCGATGCCATGAATCCGTCTTACTATGATGAAGCGATCTATTACAAAGCAATCGCATTGGTGCGGTTAAATAAGATAGAACACGCTCTTCGAGAGTTCGATAATCTTTCGCGGATGTATAGCCCTTTTGCCCCTAGAGCGAAACGGATGATAGAAAAATTAAAAGCAATCAATTAATCTATCGCGAAACGCTAATAATTTGTATTGCGATCCAGGCAGTGTAAAGATCATTTACACTCCAAGCACTTCAAAAGCACCAATAAGAAAGCATTTTATAAAAAACGTCAAACTGTAAAAATATTTTACACTTTTTGACAAATCATCCAATACCACTGATACTAAAAGCTATTATGCCATTTCGTAAAAAAACCAGTGTAAACTTTTTTTACACAATTTCGTTCATAAAATATTCACCTAACGAAAACAACCGGGGAAACGCATTCCAATTAAGGTTTTGAGAAATCCAACGATGTTGGCAATCAATTTGCTATAGTATAGCAACAGTTTTCCCTCAGAGGGAATGACTGAAAATTTTCATTAAAGGCTTCCTTTTTTTAGGGCTCGCCCCCGGAATGGGCACCGGGGGCAAGAGTCCCTCCTTCCCTTCCAACTAACGCTTTATGTATTTACTCCCTTTATCGATCCATTCGGGAACCGGAGTACGTTTCTTCAGGTAATAATCCAGGTATTCTTTCATCTTCATGGCATAGTCAAGTTTATTGGGATATTTTTTTGGGTGGTGCGGCTCGTCGTTGTACTGTAGAAAAATGCAATCTTTCTGCAAACGCCGCATCGCCAGATACATTTCGATACTCTGATACCAGGGCACCGCGTCATCGACGTCTCCGTGCATCATCAATAGCGGCGTGTTGATACGGTGGGCGAAAAAGACCGGGGAGTTCTCGATATATTTCTCCGGGTATTCCCAGAGACTTCCGCCAATCCGGCTTTGACTGACTTCATACTGAAACTGCCGGGCCAGTCCGCTCCCCCAGCGGATACCGCTGTAAGCGCTGGTCATATTGGAAACCGGGGCTCCGGCGATGGCGGCTGCGAAGAGATCTGTTTGGGTTATGACAAAAGCTGTTTGGTAACCGCTCCATGAATGGCCGTGAAGCGCCACAGCATCCGGATCCGCGATGCCGAGATCGATGAGCTTCTGCACACCGGGCACCAGACACTTGGTGGCGGAAAATCCGGGGGAACCTATTTTGAAGCGGATATCCGGCAGGAAGACAACATAATCATGACCGGTATAAAATGGGAAGCACGGCCGGTGGTTGACGACGGGACGATTGAAATCATACAGACGATGGGAGATGAGGCGGTAATAGTAAACCAGAACAGGATACCGCTTTTTAGGATCAAAATTGTCAGGCTTCATCACCACCCCTTGCAGAGGAATCCCATCGGCGCTATTCCACTCCACCAATTCCGCGCTCCCCCATAAGAAATCTTTCATCTGGGGATTGGCGCCGGTTAATTTTTTGGAGTCCCCGAAGGTTTCATCGGTCACCCTGATATCTGGAAATTCGGTGAAGCTCTCCCTCGTGTAAAGATATACATTCGCCTCTTTCGCTTTCTTTACGAAACGATATTTTTTCGGCCCTGCCACCAATTGCTCGAGTTTTTGGTTCGCAAGCGACAATTTGTAAAAATGGGTGGTTTTACGGCTGTGAGATTGGCCTCGAAGCAGCAACGTCTCAGCGGCGGTGAAGAATTTTTGCTCGGGGTCGGTTTTGACAACGCGATAACCGATTCGATTCTTCCTGCCGCTCCCGCCGGTCAAGCACTCAACCTTCGCGGATCCGGTATGGAAGTACCAGATATCGAATTTGTCGTACACCAACACTCCCCTATCGTCCTCGACCCATCCTGCGATTCCGTAAGAGGGGGCGGGGGAAGGGTAATCGTGGTCTTCATTTGCGAAGGGAGCATCGAGAGCTTCCGTCAGGTTCCTCGCCTTGCCGTCGGCCACTGTCATCAGGGTCCAATCGCCTTTGCTGAAGTATAGAAAATATTTCCCCAAAGGTGAGAGTAGCGCTTTGCCCTGGTGGCGGGTCAGCAGTTTTTTTCGTTGCCCGTTTTTTAGACTCACCAGATAATAATCCTTGAACCGTTGGGTCCAGGTGCTTTCAACCAAATACGGTTCGCGGGTCGAAGCCAACGCTACGCGGGTGTTGAGTGAGGGCTGGATGTCGGTGATGGCTTTATCGGCCAGAGGGACGAGCGTTTGCCTGGGCACATGAAACACAGCCCGGAAGGTCTTCTTTTTATTTTTCTTCCACTCTATTTTTTCTTGCGGTTTGATGATGGGGTCTTGCCAATGCCAGACATCCACGCCGCGGTCGGCTAGAATTTTTTCAAGATTGAAGCCATCGTCGCCTTCCTCATCATCCCCGGATTCGGAAGATGCGGCTTTGCCCTTATAGAACAAATAATCGTCCACAGGTTTGAGCCCCACATACAGCAGATCTTCCGAAACGATGTCTCCCCATTGAAGAGCGGACTCCGGAGGAATCATCCAGCCGGCGGGCACTCTCCCTTTAGCGGTGACTTCAGCGAGCCGTCCCTTCAATCCGTCCCATACCCACAACTCGTAAGCCGGTATTTTTTGAGTTTTATCATTGGATTCTTCACTCCATAAAAATGCCAGGCGACTTTTCTTTTTGCTCCAGGAAAGCTTCGACAACTCGAAGGCGCTTCGAGTCTGCAGAATGGTCTTCTCCGCTTTCGAGCCTTTGTCGAGTCTGTAAATCAACAGAGAAGCTTCGCTGCTTTCGCCGGGAGTGATTATTTCCACAGCAACGAATCGTCCTTCGGGATCCAGGGCAAACGAACCGGTGGAGTCGAGGCTAAACTCTTTACCGTCAGGTAAGCGGCGCAGAACAAATCGATGAATCTCGCGCTCTTTTTTGGATTTTGATTTGTCCTCTTTTTTATCTTTATCATCCGATTCCTTTTTATCGTCCTCTTCCTTTTTTTTCTCTTCGGGATGGTGTTGATAGATCAACCATCGAGAATTTTTCGAGAATTGGAAGCTCTTAATCCGTTCAAACTCTGTTTGCGCACCCGTCTTCGCATCCAGTAAAACCATGCCGGGCTTGAGCTTTTTCTTCTTGTCTTTTTCGAGAGCCAGGAAATCCGCGGGCCGGGAAGCGGCTACCCATAGGCCGTCGGCCGTTACGATGGGCTTTTCGCCGCCGGTTATTTCAAGTTTAGCCTGTTCGTCTATCTTTTTTACCAGGACCTCTGGATTTCCCCGGTCCGGCTTGAGAGTGTATGCCAGAACCTCTCCATTATCTGAAATTTGAACATCACGAATGGCTTTGAATTTCATCATATCCGTGAACGTCAGCGGCCTTTTTTCCGTAGCCGGGGCCAAACTTGCGGCTACAACAAAAACAAACACTACTATGAACGCTATGGAATATAGTTTTTTAGGTGAATGGACCTTTGATATCTTCATTGGAACTCCTTGGAAAATTTATACGTGTCGCTGGGAGATTTAGTTTTGGGAGGTGTTTTTGGTATAAAGAATAAAGAGCCGGGCGACCTGAACGGCCGCCCGAAGAGTCATAAATGTCGTTTATTTTTCGCCTTTTGGTTTGGCAAAGTCATAGGCGTTTTTCAGGATACCGGTGACACTTGCCAGATCCGCCACATTGGTGGGGACGATCATTGAGTTGGTGTCTTTGGCCAATTTCCCGAAGGACTGAATCCAATCGGTGGCAATTTGCATACTAACCGCGTCTTTGCCGCCCGGTTGCTCGATGGCGACGGCAATTTGCCGGATACCTTCGGCAGTGGCGCGGGCCACTTCGAGAATCGCGGTTGCCTGACCTTTGGCTTCGTTTTCCCGCTTGATCCGTTCACCTTCCGACATTTTCACCGCTTCTTGTTTGTTACCTTCAGCCCGATTGATTTTCGCCTGCTTGTCGCCTTCGGAGAGGGCAATCTCTTCTCTCTTTTTCCGTTCAGCCCTCATCTGCCGCTCCATGGCGTCGCGAATGCTCTGGGGTGTTTCGATGTTTTTGATTTCATAACGGGTGACTTTTATGCCCCAGGGATCGGAGGCTTCATCCACCGCTGCGACAATGGAGCCGTTGATATTGTCGCGGGATTCGAATGTCACATCCAGATCGATCTTACCGATCTCGGAACGCATGGTGGTCTGGGCCAACTGGGTGATGGCGAAGATGTAATTGGTGATTCCATAACTGGCCTTGATGGGATCGACGACCCTCAAATAGAGCACACCGTCAATCTCGACGCCGATGTTATCTTTGGTGATACAGGTTTGGGGAGGGACATCGATGGCGGATTCCTTCAACGTATGCTTGTAGGCGACTTTATCAAGAAACGGCATCAGAATGTGAAAACCGGCGCTCAACGTGCGATTGTATTTTCCAAGACGTTCCACCACAAAGACCCATTGGTTGGGAACAATTTTAGCGGTCTTGAAGATGACGACTATTATAAAAAATGCAAGTACTATAAAAACTAATGATATGCCTTCCATATCTATTCCTCCTTGTTTATTTTTTCCACAATCAACGTGATGTTGTCACAACCGATAATTTTGACACTCTCACCCGGGGCGACTTTCTCTTTGGCGACGGCGGCCCAGTTGGTGCCCTGATAGCGGACTTTTCCTCCAACCTCTCCGGGCTCGATGTATTCCACCACCGGTACGATCTTGCCGATTTCAACATTAAAATTTTGAATGTCGCCCTCGCCTTGCAATTTTCCCAAGAATATTTTTTTAAAATAGGTCCTCAGAAGCACAAGTAGTAAAATCGAGGTGACGATAAAAACAAACAATTGCGGGGCCAGGGTTTCGGTCAATCCGATCCAGGTGGTCATCGCCGCGATGAGGGCGCCGCCGCCGAAGAAGGCGATAACCAGGCCCGGGATGAACATCTCGGTAAAAACTAATATGATGCCCGCCAACAACCAGATAATCTCAGCAGAAAATGTCATGGCTGAACTCCTTTTCCAGAATTAAATACATTAAAACTATAAACAAATTGGTTCGAAAAATCAATCCCATAAACGCGCTTCCCCGGATCCTGCTCTTCAGGGCAAGGTTCCGTAATTGGAAAAACCGTGAAAAACAAAACAAATAAAAAGAGTAATAACCATAATAATTTTTTCATATTAATTCCCCCGCGAGACGCCGGTTGAGTTCCTCGATCATCTGTTGGATCGAGAAGCCCAATTGCGTCGCTTTGGCAAGGTATTCATCGGTGATGTTTTGGAATAACGTGTGACGTTCCTGGTGGCGGTCGGTTTGCTCTTCCCTTACAAAATATCCGGTCCCCGGTTGCGAATAAATAAATCCCTCCACATCCAATTGATAATAGACCTTCACGATTGTATTGGCGTTAACTTTCAATTTCCCCGCCAATTCGCGGATAGGGAGCAGTTTATCTCCCGGCTGCAATTGACCGGACATGATTAACAGTTTGATCCCCTGTTTTATCTGTTCATAAACCGGAACCGGCGACCTTGCCTCGATAACTATTTTAGATAATCTATCTTCTCTCTGTACCATTGTACTACTATAATAGAACAAAGAAACGAAAAAGTCAACAAAAAAAAATTATTACTTGTGGAAATCTTACAATACCGCCACTATTCAATATATCCCAGATGCCTGAGCATGTGACGAATCTGGTGGTGCCCTTGACCGGCGTCGAATATTTTGTGCTTTTTAAGCCGCACATACACGGTTTCTCCCTGCTGCCAGCCGGATTCAAGGAACGATTCTTTCGGTGTGATTGTCATCAATTGAATGTCGCCGAATTCCAATTCCATCTCGTACAAATTACCCCGGTAATGGATTCTGGAAATTTTCACAGGCAGTTGATTCTGCTGGCTGTTCTGCCGGCTGAGTTCAATATCTTCAGGGCGGACAAGCAACACCACATC
Source organism: uncultured Clostridia bacterium (assembly GCA_964491915.1). Classification (GTDB taxonomy): domain Bacteria; phylum Acidobacteriota; class Aminicenantia; order UBA2199; family UBA2199; genus JAHELQ01. The sequence goes on along the minus strand of CAZBHS010000002.1, from coordinate 159,394 downwards.
CCCCTCGGGAACTGGATCCTCGCCTTCCGCAACAATGGCGCGGTCTATTCCATTAACAGTAATCGTTCCTCCACTAGATGTCCCTTCAATTACATTCACATTGCCTACAAAGCTGGCAACGAACTTTGAGCGTGGAGTTTCATAGATTTGACGGGCGCTGCCCACCTGCTCGACCTGCCCCCGGTTGATAACCACGATTTTGTCAGCGATTTCCATTGCCTCGTTTTGATCATGGGTGACGAACACACTGGTAACATTCAAGCGATCATGAAGATTGCGAATCCATTGGGCCAAACTTTTTCGAACCTTGGCATCCAATGCTCCGAAAGGTTCATCCAGCAACAGCACCGACGGTTCCGGCGCCAGAGCGCGGGCCAAAGCCACCCGCTGACGCTGGCCGCCCGACAATTGATTGGGATAATGTTTCTCATATCCATTCAGTTTTACCAATTCCAGCAATTCAGCGACCCGGGCCCGGATGAAACGCTTGTCCCGCTTTTGGATTTCGAGACCGAAAGCGATATTTTTCTCGACGGTCATGTGCTTGAACAAGGCGTAATGCTGAAATACAAACCCTACGTTACGCTCCTGTATTTTCGAGCCGGTCACATCTCGTCCGGTTAAAAAAACTTTGCCTCTATCTGCTTCCTCCAATCCTGCGATTAGCCTCAATATCGTGCTCTTCCCTGAGCCGCTAGGCCCGAGCAAAGCCACTAATTCGCCTTCGTTCACTTTGAATGACACGTCGTTGACCGCCAGGAAATCGCCGAATTTTTTGGATAATTGTTCAACTAGAATTCCGCTCATTACAAACATCTCCTTCTTTTGTAGACAAACTGTATGGCGTTGAGTACCACAAACGATATCGCCGCCAATATCAATGCCGCGGCAAAGGCGCCGGCATAATTAAAATCGGTGAATTGATCATGAATGTAGAGCGTGGCTGTTTGGGTTTTATTGATGATACTGCCGCTCACCACCAGAACCGCTCCGAACTCGCCGATGGAACGGGCGATGGTGAGGGTGATCCCGTAGGCCAACCCCCACTTGATGGAGGGCAAGGTCACCCTCCAAAAGGTTTGCCAGCCGGAGGCGCCTAAAATGGCGGCGCACTCTTCTTGGTCCCTACCGAATTCCCTCAACACCGGCGTCACTTCCCGAACCACAAACGGCAGGGTGACGAATAGCGTCGCAATGATCATTCCAGGTAACGCATAGATGATTTTGATGTTCATACTTTCAAACCAACTTCCGATCCAACCTTCGGGGCCGAATAGGATGATAAACATCACCCCCGCAACCACCGGCGACACGGCGAATGGAAGATCAATGAGGCTCTCGAGTAAGAGTTTCCCCTTGAATTCATGACGGGAGAGTACAATGGCGAGAATCGTTCCCACAACCGTGTTGATTGTTACAGCGATGAAAGTGATAATCAACGTCAACCGGAAAGAATGCAGCGCTTCCGGTGTTTGCAATGATGAAAGAAAAATGCCGGTTCCGGAACGCAATGTTTCCCAGACAATGCCCATCAGCGGCAAAAGCACCAATACAGCGAACCAACCCATGACAAGAATGAATAAAATCCAACGTTTGAAATTATTGCCCATATCGATGACTCCACCTTTGCAAAGCGTTCAACAACATTAAGATAAGCAGCGAACTCAATAGCAACACCACCGCCACCCCCAGAGCCCCTTGAATGTTGGAGCTTTCGATTTCGCCATATATATACACAGAAGCGACCTGGGTTTTCATGGGGATATTCCCCGCCACGATAACAATGGAGCCGAACTCTCCTAAAGCGCGGCTAAAGGAGAGTGCGGCCCCACTTAGAATAGAGGGTATTAAGACAGGCAATACCACTTTTAAAAATGTAGTTGCTTTTGACGCGCCCAGAGTCCCGGCAGCCTCTTCCATGTCTGTTTCCAATTCCATCAAGACAGGCTGTACAGCTCTTACTACAAACGGGAATGTCACAAATAACAATGCTAAGATGATGCCCGGCTTATCGAAGATGATCTCGATTCCATAGTCCCCTAAAATCATCCCCATTGTGCTGTTGGGCCCATATAACGCCACCAACATCATGCCGGTGACGACAGTGGGGATGGCGAAGGGAACATCAATCATCGCATTCACAAAGCTTTTGAATGGGAAATCGTAGCGCACCATAATCCAGGCCATCGCCGTACCGGTCACAATATTGACAATGACCATCAAAAACGCGATCCCAAAGGTCAACGTTAACGCGTGAAGGGCCTGAGGCATAACTATTTGCTTCAGCATATTCCCGATACCACCCCGCAGCGCTTCGGAGGCTAAGGCGGCAACCGGTAATAAAATTAGTAGAACGATGTATGCGATAGGAACCGACCTCAGCAATAGAGAGGCCGGCCTCGCCTTTTGGGAGAGATCAAAATTCATCCGCTAGCTCCAAAACAACTTGCGCCCAAACGCCATTGCTATCGTAAAGATCTTTGTAAATGCGGTCCCAACCACCCAGGTAATTTACGTCGAATAAATATTCTGGAACAATGTACTTTTGCGAGAATTCTTCTAGCACAACTTCATCCACCGACCTAAAGCCGAATCTGGCAAAACTCCGTTGGGCTTCGCGCTCCAGGACAAACTCGATGAACGCTTCGGCCACTTCGCGGCTGCCGTGTTTGTCGGCATTTCGATCAACCACAGCGATGGGATTCTCGATCAAGATTGTGCACTGCGGCACGATGAAGGGAAATTGCTTGCCCTGCTTTTGCCGGAGCATGGCCTCATTTTCATAAGTCAGCAACGCATCGCCGATTCCGTTCTCAAATGTAGTCACAGACGCCCGCCCCGATTTGTCCATCACCTTGACTCGCCGCTGAATAGCTTTGAGACGATTGTAAGCGGCATCACGATCCTGCTTCCCTTCCTTGATCTCCGTCATTTTTAACGCCGAGCCGTAAATGGCATTCACGAACCACATGGCGCCTCCGGAAGTTTTGGGACTTGGATAGATCACATCCACATCATCCCGGGTTAAATCTTGCCAATCTTTTATCTGCTTAGGATTTCCCTCGCGAAAAGCGATCACCACGACGGACCGGGTAACAAAACCGTTGTATCGCCTACTCTTCCAATCATGAGTAATGAGGCCTTTGGCCGACAAACGCTGGATATCTTTCTCAAGCGATAGCGCCGCGATATCCGCTTCAAAACCGGCGGCAATGGTTCGCGATTGCGCTCCGGAGGCCATATAACTCTCCTGGAATACAACATCGCGTCCGGTTTTCTGTTTCCACATTTTTTTGAAGGCCGGGATGATCTCTTTTTGATAGGCGTCCTTGGGCACTGTATAGGCGCCCAGGACCAACGTGTCCTGCGCGTTTTCACCCACACTCGCCTTATCCCCGCCGCCGCATCCGGCGCCCACCGCCATAGCCGCAACCAATAAACATAAAATTTTCTTCATTGTTCCTCCTGATTCATCAATTCATTCCCAAGTCATCCGGCATTCTAAAAAGATAATTTGAAACCGGTACCGAGAATATCTAGCGACTCTTTGTCTCTCGTTCCCTGGCGGATATAACTGAGAACCAACCCCGCGTGCTTGCCCAAAGGCACCACCAGCCCGGCATAGAACCGGTAACGATCGAGCGCGTCGGCTTTCGTGTCGCCGAAAGACTCGATTGCCATGAACGGCTTGACCATGATCGCTCCAATGGCAACCCTGGTTCGCCAGCGCAACCGCAGCCGGAACCGCCAATGATCCGTCCCAGCGCCGGCTTCAAAGTTTCTGGATTCACACCGCAGTCTCACGTCCAAAGAGGAGGTTTCGTTTTTGAAAACAATCCGCGAGACGTCGAAGAACATCCGGTTCTCCCTCGACACATCACCGTCGCTACTCTTTCCTTCCCTTCGATAAGCGATGGAAAGCTGAGTTCGTTTGCCAGTGTTGACAGAGATTTTCGCCTCGACATTGGATAGGTAAGGATCCATGATGGTCATTTCGTCAAATCTTTGCTCCTGCTGGAACCCTACCACAAAACTGGGTGAGATTTTGAGGTCGAGGGAATTGCTAACCCAGGCTTGACCATCCCCCCGTATTATTTGGGCTCCGAAGCACAACATCAGGGCGAGAAACATAAAGCCGGCCCTACATTTTTGCTTAGTTTGTAGTACAATCATACTACAATAATAATACTTCGATTTGTAAATTTCAAGTGCAAATTTTATTTTTCTTGATTTAGAGGAGTAGAGTTCACGCTTTCTATTGAGTATAAGCCTCAGGCGGCGGGAATGACTAAATTAGAAATAGCCCAGGTTTTTCAGCCGCTTCTTGATGGCCTCGGTTTCCTCTTTGGACAGTTCGCTCTTTTCATCGAACCCTGTGGAGACCAGATCCCGAAGGACATAGACAACAAATTCGTTGACGCTGGAGAAACCGCTCCCGTCGATGACAAGCTTCAAGCGATCATACAATGGTCTGGGTATTTTGAGGGTTACTTTTTCAACCGGCATGCTGTGATTTTATTAAGAATTCACAGATTTGTCAACTGCAATCAGCGGTCTATTTGCCAAAATAGCGCTTGATTCTCTGGTAATCCTGATCATCGATATAGCCCGCCCGGCGTATACGATCCAGAAGTAAATTCGCGCGCCATTTCAGGTAGCGGGAATTGGATAACGGCGTGACGCGCAAGGGTTTGGGGATAACGGCAGCCAGCCGGAGCATTTGGACTTCGGTCAATTGCTGCAACGGTTTTTTGAAAAAAAACTCGCTGGCCGCCCCTACACCGAATATTCCCCGCCCGAACTCGATGACATTGAGATACAAAGAGAAGATCCGGTTCTTCGAGAGATGGCGCTCCAACCGTTTGGCGATAAAAAATTCCCGAATTTTACGGAAATAGGATTTTTCTGTCGAGAGAAACAGGTTTTTGGCCAATTGCTGCGTGATGGTGCTACCTCCCCTGGCCTTTTTCCCCTCTTTTAAATTCTTTTTGATCGCTTCCTTCAATTCAAAGTAATCGATGCCGTCGTGGGAGTAGAAAGCGGCGTCTTCCGACAGACGAACCGCTTGCTTGAGAAAATCGGGTATTTTGTCAAACGGCACCCAATGGCGGCGGACCACTAATTTTTTATTCGAAGCTTTGGCCTGGTTGATTCGTTGCTCGATCATGGCAGTGGTTCCGGGATTTTTTGTCTTTAAATACGAGACATCCGGCAATGTCAGGAAAAAAAAGCCGGTATAACCAAAAATTCCCAAAAGAAAAAAGACAAGAATCCACAGAAAGACTCGCCTCTTGCCTTCTCTCGTCTTCGCTTTTTTAGCCAATTGCCCCGGTCCTTACTTCAAGGTGGCGAACCAGGAGACCGACCCCTTGATCCAGGGAATAATCCCGGTAACATGGGTTTTACCCGGCATCTGAAAATAGGCGACGTTAGCGGCGCCCTGGGTAACGAATGAATTCTCGGCTTGCACCGAATTGAACGGCGGTACGGTATCGTCCGCTGTGCCATGGTACAAACGGGTCGGCGCTTCAGGATACCATCCATTGGTGAGATTATTCTCTTTCAGTGCGTTTTTCAACTGAGTCTCCCCATCGCCCCGGTAAGCGGCGAGGAACTCTGGAGTGAACAACTCCGCTGTTTGAGCGGTGAGTTGAGCCTCGATTTCGTCTTTAGATAAATTTCCGGACAAGAGCCCCTGCTCGATTCTCTCTTTGTATGGAGATTGGAAAATCTCTCCCAAATCCCTTTGCCAGCCGTAAACTTCGTTATAGGCGAGAAACACGTAACAGATGTACGAAGGGTTGGTCATAACCTCTGTCTCCATAAACGCCCGCGCCGTGCCCGCCAAATCATAGGCGCCTGCTCCGGCTGAAGAGGCGGCGATATCGAATGAAGCATCGTATTTTTGCTGAAGCTCTTTCTGCAAGGAAATGGTGGCGAATCCCCCTTCGGAATAGCCCAACAAGAAATAACGGTTATCGAGGGGAACATCCAGCTCCGCGCACAATTCCGACACCGCCCGCAATAGATCGACGCATGCCGTGGCAGTGGACGCGGCATGATGAAAGGGATGGAACAATTGTTCGGAAGCCCCGAATCCCAGATAATCGGGAACCGCGCACACATAACCGCAGGAGGCCATCACTAGATTCAGCCCCACTTCGACGCCGGCTCCGGCGATTCCTTTAAATTTAGACGGGGCGTCGTTTTTGCGAAAGATGGTTCCATGCTGATAACTGAGAACCGGCAGCGGGTCTTCCGTATCGGGGACAACCACCATTCCGGACGCCTCGACCGTTTCGCCTTTGTATGTTGTACTATACGTTACTTTATAGACCTTCACAGACAAGTGGGTCAGGTTTTGTAAAATTTGATCGCCAAAGTCATAGCCGACGATGGCGTCGAGGAATTGATCCAGTACGCCGGCATTGACGGTCGCTGGAATCGCCAACTCGTAACTGACCAAGAACGACGGGCTATTATCTTGCCCGCCCGGTTCCGGGTCGTCGTCATTGCCTAATTTGCAAGAGGGAAACAAGACGGATAGCGCCAATAATAATATCAATAGTTGCTTCATGGGACCATGTTAAAATAAAAGGGAGAGAATGTAAAGCGCCTAACCTTCGGCTTTCCACAAGCCGTGAAGATTGCAATATTCACGGGCAACCACATGATCAGCATTTATTTCGAAGAAAGCCTCCGGCTGCCGGCCGGGATTCAAAAATTGACGGTACACTTTGCCGTCCGCCAACAATTCGATCCATTCGATGTAATGTTTTTCCAGCATAGGATGAGCCACATCTCCCACTTTTACCAGATAGCCGTTATCTTTCTTCTCGATAACCGGTACATGTTTCTCCGTAGCCGCGTCAGTGGTGTTCTCTTCGAATAACACCATGTTTTTTCCGCAACAAACCAGCGCTCCCGCGCCCCCGTGCAACACTTCCACGATGTTTCCGCAAATTTCGCATTTGTAGACTTCCTTCTGTTTTACCATTATTTGTACTCCTCCTTAACCTTAATAATTTTCGTTAAAAAAATATCATTTCAATTCCTAAAAGTCAACTATCGACATTGTATTTAACAAAAAAAATTCTGTAGCATGGCTTTTATTGACAGGCGTTACCATCTTTGATATAAGTGAATTGACAAGAGTCTTGGAGGAAAAATGGATTTTAACGCTATTATCAAAAGAGTTATCGCCATCATCACCAAACCGGTGGATGAATGGAAGGCCATCAAAAACGAGAAGATGACCGTAGTTGATATGTATACAAAATACGCGATTATTCTAGCGGCGATTCCCGCCATCGCGGGTCTCATCGGGAACATGGTGGTCGGAAGATCGGTTCTTGGCGGAACCTATCGCATGCCGTTCGGTAATTCCTTTACCTGGGCTATACTATCGTACCTTTTTTCGCTGGCAGGAGTCTACCTAATGGCCCTAATCATTGACTTTTTGGCTCCAAATTTCGGTGCAGTAAAAGATATGGAAGCGTCTCTAAAAGTCGCGGTATTTTCTTACACCGTCTCCTGGGTCGCGGGCGTATTTTATCTCATCCCGGCACTGAGTATTTTAGCGCTGGTTGGAGGCCTCTACGCCCTTTACCTACTCTACCTTGGAATCAAAGAGGTAAAAAGCCCACCGGCGGACAAAGCGACAGGATACTTCATTGCCGTAATTATCGCTCAGATCATCATCGGTTTTATCATCGGCTTCCTGGTAATGCGCCTGGCTTTCGGTCGCGCCGCGGCTTTTATGTAAAAAATCTATCGAACATTCTATTTGGGGGTTGCCGTTCGGCAACCCCGTTTTTTCATCCTTTCAAAATAATCATCACTCGATACACTTTTTATGAAACTCATTCGGGGTTTCATGTTGAAAATTTAACTAATTTGCAGTAAACTAAAAAGAATGAAGAAATTGATCCTGCTTACTTTTTTGGTTTTTGCTTTGGTCTCACTGGCAATGCCCAGGGTTAACGTTAAACTTAAAAACATAAGGTATTATCCTTATACAGATTATACGCGGGTTGTATTGGATTTAACCGGCGAGATCAAAGTCCAGGAGAAAATACTACCGGGCAAGGACACGTCGCGCATGTATTTTGATTTGAACCGTTGCCAATTGGACAAATCCTTCCCGGAGGAAAAAAAGCACAGCATCGATGTCGATGACGGAAATTTGAAACGGATCCGCCTCGGCAAACGGCAGGGAGGGACGTACCGGATCGTGTTTGATTTTGACCACATCGGTAAATATCATAGATTTCACCTCACCTCTCCCTTTCGCATTGTATTCGACATCTTCCAGGATCCCAACAATGAGAAAAGCGCCGAAACAATACTGGCGATTCCGGCAACATCGACAACACCTGCAACCCCTCCGAAAAGTATCGACGGAAAATATTCCATTGCCCGGCAACTGGGGCTGGGAGTGCGCCGTATCATCATCGATCCCGGTCATGGTGGAAAAGATCCCGGAGCCAGTAACAAAAAGTTGGGATTGCACGAAAAAAACCTGGCGCTGGACATCTGCAAAAGGTTGAAAACACTGTTTGAAACACACAACAATAAATATCAAGTTCTGATGACCCGGTACACAGATGTGTACATTTCACTTGAAGAACGGACCGCCATCGCCAATTCCAAGAAAGGCGACCTGTTCGTCTCGGTGCACCTCAATTCAGCCCCAAGAAAAAAAGCGCGGGGGATCGAAACCTACTTCCTGAGTATGACAGCCGATCCATGGGCCATACAAGTCGCCGCCCAGGAAAACGCCATGAGTACAAAATCAATCGGCGAGATGAAATCGATTATCGAGCAAATCCTGAAAAACGCAAAAAATTCCGAATCCAAAGCCCTTTCAGGTATGATCCAACAAAACCTTGTCAAGAGCCTGAAAATGAAATACAATGAAATTTGTGACCTGGGGGTAAAAAAGGCTCCGTTTTATGTTCTGGCGGGGGCTCAGATGCCGTCGGTGCTTGCCGAGGTCTCTTTTTTAAGCAATTATGCCGAAGGAAAGCGGCTCAAAACACCGCAATACAGGCAACGAATCGCCCAGGGGTTATTTGAAGGGGTTATGGCATATATAAAAAGTCTGGGGAAAGAATAAAAAATAATGAAACCGTTTGAAAGAATACTTCGTCATATAATCACTATACCTGGAATGAACGCACAAACATCCCCAGGAACAGACGAAATTAAATAACGGAGGTAACGAATGAAAAAAATTGGGTTGATCGCAGGAGTTAGTTTTTTAGCAGGCACACTTTTCTTTGCCTTAACATTTGGCTATTTCCATAAAAATGTGGACAATGAAACAGTATTGAGTCCTTCAGTGGTCCATGCCGAGTCAAACGCCGGACCAGGATTCGATTTTGTCTCACTTGTCAAGAAAGTAAAACCCGCTGTGGTGAAAGTAATCTCGGAATCAATTGTCGAGCGCAGAGGCTCCATGTTCGGCGGGGATGGTTTTTTCGAAAGATTTTTCAATGTCCCGCAAGAAAGAGGACGTCAGAGAGTGTCTGGAGTTGGATCCGGTTTCTTTATATCTGCCGACGGTTACATGCTAACCAATTACCATGTGGTAAAGGACGCGGTAAAAATTAAAATAGTAACGGATGACGGGAAGGAATTCACCGCCAAAAAAATTGGAACAGATCCTAAGACAGATTTGGCCTTATTGAAAGTCAAAGGCAAAGGGTTGCCGTTTATCGAGCTGGGTGATTCAAGTAAAGTCGAAGTGGGGGAATGGGTTCTTGCCATCGGCAATCCCTTGAATCAGGATTTGACAGTCACCTCGGGAATCATTTCCGCTAAAGGCCGTCAGTTGGGTATTGCTGAGTACGAAGACTTCTTGCAAACTGACGCCGCCATCAATAGAGGTAATTCCGGCGGTCCGTTGATTAATCTTCTAGGCAAAGTCATCGGCATCAATTCAGCGATACTCGCCCCCTCCGGAGGTAATGTCGGAATCGGCTTCGCCATTCCCGCCGATATGGCGAAAAAAGTTGTCCAGGATTTGAAATCCAAAGGAAGGGTGGTTCGCGGTTGGTTAGGAGTATATATTCAGGAAATGTCCAAGCAAGAGGCAAAGGAATTTGATTTGCCGGTTGCCGGAGTCATGATCGCCAAAATCGAAGAAAACTCCCCTGCGGAAAAATATGGCCTGAAACGTTATGACCTGATTACAGAAGTCAATGGCGAGGGCGTCAAAACCGCCGTTGATCTCCGAACTAAAATCGCAAACTCAAGTCCCGGAGATAAAATCGAATTAACAGTCTATCGAGAAGATTCAAAAAAGAAAATCGAGGTGACGGTTGCCGAGGCTCCTGACTCTGAGCGCTTTGTCACCCAGGGTGACGACTCCCGGGCGCTGAACCTTGGAATGGTTCTAACTGAAAACAATTCCTCGCTGGCGCGGCAATATGAATTAAAAACATCCGAAGGTTTATTTGTCAAGCAAGTGGAGCGGGGCGGAGTCGCCGACCGGAACGGTATCCGTGAAGGAGATGTGATTCTCGCTATAAACCGGACCCCGGTTGAATCGCTGGAAGATTTCAGGGACATCATTTCTAAAAAAGAACCGGGAACCAGATTTTTTATTCTCATCAACCGCTTCGGAAATGAAGCCTATACAAAATTTGCATTGCCGGAATGATTTTTTATAAAACAGTTTCCGCGGGAAATGATTTTATTCAGGTGGACCTGGGGGGGGAAAACCTCCGGGGCCATCTGGAAAAGGAAGAGCTGGCTCTGGAATTATGCCATCCGAAGACCGGCCCCGGCGCCGACGGGATCATTTTCCGGGAAGCGAAAAAGGAAACAATCGATTTTTCAATCTACAATAAAGACGGCACCGAGGCTGAACTCTCGGGAAACGGGATGGCCGGCTGCGCTGCCGTTTTGTTCTACTTAAAAGAAAAAAGAGAATCGGCGATACTCAATACAAAGGTAGGTACGAGAACAATCGCCCTAATTGAAATGAACGACAACCGCTTTAAACTGAATGTGGAAATCGGGGCGCCGGATTTCTCAAACCAAACGTTCTTCCCATTTCTGGAAGAAAACAAATTGGACTATCACTTCGAAGATCTGTCGTTTTATCCTGTATCTGTCGGCAATCCTCATGTTGTTGTATTGTTAAAGGAAGAAATCCCCCGGCATGAACTGCTCGAGCTTGGTAAGGCGCTCGAAGGAGCCGATATATTTCCCCAACGAACGAATGTCGAATTTGTGAGCCAAATTGGCGACGGTCACTGCAAGGCCTATTTCTATGAACGGGGCGTCGGACCGACCGGTTCTTCATCAACTGGAAGCGCCGCTGTTTTTGCACTATTACAGAAGAAAGGATTGATCGCCAGTCAACTCTCGATCACTACGCCAATGGGAATTGTAAAATTATCAGGAACAAGCAAGATTTATGTTGAAAATTACACGGAAATAGTTTATAAAGGTATCTATTTGAGAAAATGACCATGAATAAAACAAAGACCATAATTTTAATCGTGCTGCTTTTGGCGCTCGGCTTCCAACTGAATGGCGAAGTATTGTACACTGTTGACGGGCAGGCCTATGAAGGCAAATTAGTCGGATTCAAATACGGAAATATCATTTTCAATATTTATAAATTCGGAAAATTTCACTCCAGCAAACGCTTTCCCCTCTACACTATCTGGAAGATCATAATCAGCGAGCCAAAAAAAGACAATCTGCAATCTTCCTTCGAAATGGAAGACAAGTACAAAGAGCTGCGGAGAGGCAAACGGTCCAAACGGATTAATCTGCCGGGCAACCAAAATTGGGTTGATACAGGCGTAACAGTCAAGATCGGACAGGATATCCTTTTTTCGGTCTCCGGATCTATTTTTATCGACAAAGATACAAAAGTTTTTCAAGTTGGTGAGATGGACATGAAGTGGGACAAAAGAAAACCGATGCCCAACCAGCCGCTTGGAGCTTTGATCGCGAAAGTCGGCAGACGGGGAGCGCCTTTTTACGTGGGCGATGACAAAGCGCCGTTCCACATGAGCAAATCGGGCAATCTCTTTATCGGTGTCAATGACTACAGCCTAAACGACAATGACGGGCAGTTCACGATCAATGTGTATTATTGAGAGACTTCCGGCGTAGTTTTTTTTAGGCGGGCAACACCAAAAATGGCTTAAACTGTCTCTTTACCCCATCTTTGCGGGCAAGAGCGAGAAATCTACCTTCTTCATCAAATACCCGGTAGTGGGTTGTATCTCCGCCTTCAAATAGCCGGACTATATCTTTAATCTCCAAAGCCATCCCGTTGAGAACTCCGCGGCGTCCCGCTTGATTGATAACCAGCTTGGGAAATTCAGGCAATAGGGATTCTATTGGTATCACCATCTTCAAAAGTTCCTCGGACGGTAATTTCGGATCCACCTCATCGGGTTTGACTGCTTGGTCCAGAGTGAAATCACCCACCCGGACCCGGCGCAATTCCGCAAGGTGGGCTCCACATTCGGCTTTAGCCCCAATATCATGGGCGAGAGAGCGTATGTATGTACCCGAAGATGTCTCGGCGGTAAACCTGAGGGTATCCTTGTCTTCTACCTCCGCGGTAAGCGAGTATACTGTTACCCTCGCGGGTTTCAACTCTACCTCTTTATTTTGCCGGGCATATTTGTACAATGGTTTCCCTTTGAATTTTTTAGCGGAATAAATCGGCGGAATTTGAAGAAGTTCTCCGCGAAAATGTTCCAGTAACGCTTCAATGTCTAGCGAACGGAGATCGATCTCTTTCGTCTCAGTGATTGCCTCGCCTTCCCGGTCATAGGTCGAGGTGGCGAAACCGAACTTTATTTTGCCGGAGTAGGTTTTCTTCTTCTTCATATAAAAGTCGGAAAACTTCGTGGCTTTGCCGATTCCCACTAGCAATACCCCTTCGGCAAGAGGATCCAATGTACCGAAGTGGCCCACTTTCTGTTTGGGAAACCACCTTCGCACCTTTTCTACAACTGCGTGGGAACTAAGATTTAGTGGTTTGTTGAGTATTATTAATCCATGAATCATGAGAGTTGACGATTGATAGCTTCTAATATTTTCTCTCTGGCTTCCGAAAAGCTACCTTTATAAAAAAATCCGGCCGCGTGGTCATGCCCGCCGCCATCGAATTCCAATGCCACTTTCTGAGAGTTAAACGTACCTTTCGACCTGATGCTCACACGGAAGTGGCAGTCCCCAATTTCTTTGAAAAACAACGTCACCACAACACCGATTATCGAACGGGCAATGGAGATCACATCTTCAGTCTCGATGTCTTTCAAATCCAGGGTGTCCAGGAAGGCTCGCTCGAAACGAATGATACACACCTGAGATTGCAAATGCAATTCAGTGGTGGCTAGAACTTTTTGTATCATCTGGACCTTTTCATAATGATTGGAATTAAACAACAGATTGCTGACTTCACTGGGAGGGAAACCGCTCCGTTTAACCAGTTCAGCGCAGATCCTAAGAGATTTGTCCGTGGTGTTGGAATATTTAAACGAACCGGTGTCGGAAGCAATCGCCGCGTAAAGATTAAATCCGATATCCCTGGTAAATTCTATCCCAAGGCAAACGCCCAAATCATAAATCAATTCGCCGACAGCCGCGGCCTTTGGCTCCACCCAGTTGAGCGATGCGTCATTTGTACTGGTGGCGTGATGGTCAATATTGATGGTGTAATACCTTTCAAGGTTTTTCTGGCCGGTGCGAATTTCAGTCGCACCTTCAATCAAGAAATATAGATCGAACTCCTCGGGGAAAACCTGACGAAACTTAATCTCATCATAATAAGGTAACTGGGTCAAGGGGTACGGGGCCGGATCTGTGTTACAATAGTATACGTCTTTTCCCAACTGCTGTAACATTTCAAAAAGGGCAAGTCCGCTACCAATACAATCGGCATCCGGACGGACATGGGAACTAATCGCGATTTTGTTTGCGTGATTAACTAGTTCCGTAATTTTCTTCTTCACATTGTCATTATTCATCGTTCATCATCTGTTGATTCAGGCTTCACTGAATCATTATATTCAAATTCTACAAATATAAGCTCAGGCACATATTTCAAAACCATTCTCCTTGCCAGTCGTTTTTTGATAAAGCCTTTCGCTCGGTTCAACTTCTCCACAGGATTCTCCACCATTCCGAGAGGATCCGCTATAAAAACATTCGCTTTTTTCAGATCAGGACTCACATCCACCCTCGAGATAGAAATGAGTTTCAAATTCGGATGATCGATATCATTCAACAAGATATCGGCCAAACATTGCTGCAAAGTGCTGGCAAAACGTTCAACCCGGTGAGACATTATGACATAAATTCCTTATTAATTTCCAGCAATTGAACTGGATATGAAGAGAGAATAAAATCCTCAATTTGTGAAAAAGCCTGATCCAGCAGTTTCTTTGAATTCGATACCATCACGATGGTCAACTGAATCCTTTGCCAGAGGTCCTGGTAGTCACTCTCAATAATTGATATATTAAACCTATTACGCAATTTTTCTTTTGCGCTAGCTACAATATGCCGTTTATCTTTGAGGCTCGTCGAACTCTCAGCAAAAAGACCCAGCACCATCACGCCGATAATCATTCAACTAATTTCAAATCGTAGACTTCAAGGAAATCTCCGATTTCAATAGCATTGAAATTCTTGATCTTAATGCCGCACTCAATACCGGCCTTAACTTCAGAAACTTCATCCTTGACTCGTCTCAACGTTTCGAGATCACCTTCAAAAACCAGATCTTTGCCTCTTATGACTTTCACTTTCGCTTTTCTGGTGATCTTACCTTCCCTGACAATACATCCGGCAACAATTCCGATCCTGGAGATTTTGAATTTCTGAAGAATCTCGACTTTCCCGATCTGTGTTTCCACATATTCCGGCTCAATTTCACCCTTGAGCGCCTTTTCGATATCCTCGATCAGGTGATAGATGACATTGTAGAGCTTAATCTCTATTCTCTCTTGTTTAGCAAGAGCGAGAATTTTTTGAGGGGCTCTGACATTGAAGCCGATCAAAATGGCATTGGCAGCCGAAGCGAGCATAATATCCCCTTCGGTGATATTGCCGACGCCTTTATGCACGATACTAATTTGAAGACTTTCGGTAGACTGCTTTAATAGAACTTTTTCCAGGACTTCGTTGGATCCAAAATTATCCGTCTTGATAATCATCGGGAATGTCTTGCTCTTAGTATGTTCCATCTTCTTGAACAGATTTTGGAGACTCAACTTCTTGCCTGCCTGGACCTCTTCTTCTTTCGCTTCTTTCCCGCGAATCTTTCTGATATCGATCACACGTTTTGCCTTTTCGATATCTTCAACAACTTGAAACAGATCTCCAGCCTCAGGAACCCCATCGAATCCCATAATTTCAACTGGAATAGGAGCCTGAGCCTCTTTTACCGGTTTCCCCTTGTCGTCGAACACTTTTTTTATCTTGCCGACGGAATTGCCGCAAATAAAGAAGTCGCCCCGTTTGGCGACACCGTTCATAATCAATACGGTTGCGATTGGTCCCAGTTTGGTATCCAGGCGGGACTCGATGATCGTACCCCGGGCCAGAGCATTTTTATATGTTTTCAGCTCCTGCATTTCGGATACGAGGACAATCATCTCCAGCAACGTATCTAAATTCTGGTTAAGTTTAGCGGAAATTTCGACAGACACAACATCTCCACCCCACGCCTCGACAAGAACATTGTGCTGACTCAACGCCTGTTTGACCCGAGTGGGATCCGCGCCTTGCAAATCAATTTTATTAATGGCGACGATAATCGGAACATTCGCGGCACGAGCGTGATTGATAGCTTCTATTGTCTGCGGCTGCACACTATCATTGGCAGCTACAACCAAAACGACGATATCCGTCACTTTGGCGCCTCGCGCCCTGAGATTGGTGAAGGCTTCGTGACCTGGGGTGTCAATGAATATGATATCATTCCCACCGATGCTCAACTTGTAAGCGCCAATAGATTGAGTAATTCCTCCAGCTTCGCGATCTGCAACGCTGGTTTTTCTCAATGTGTCTAAAAGAGTCGTTTTTCCATGATCAACATGCCCCATAACTGTCACAATCGGCGCACGTGTTTCCCTGGTCGCGTTACTCTTTTCAATTGAATTGAAGAACTCTTGATCCTCATAAGGAACCATCTCTAACTCCACATTCAATTTATTACATACAGCTTTTACTTCATTCATTTCCATGACTTGACTGGAGTCGCATACAAGGTGTATTCCCTCCATAATATCTCCAAGTTCTTTCAATTTAACGTTTAATTTATCGCTTAATTCCCGGGGAGTGATAAAATCTGAGATCCTGATGGACTTGGGTAGATCAAACACAATCTCTTTTTTCGGAATTATTTTTACCGGGGTTCTTTGTCTGGAATAACCGCCATGCCGATCTCTTCCATCTTTATTAAATCTGCGCGAACCGCGGTTAAAACCGCCGGGGCGATCTTTCCATTTCTTCTGTCGCCGATCTTGTTCTTGAGTTTTTTTCTTCGGATCGTCTGTTCGAGCTTTTACCGGTCCTTTCGGTTTATTCAAATTTGACGGCGGTCTTCTATCGTCTACTTTTTTGGGGGTAGTCGGGGCTGAAGGCCTTACATCCCTACGTCCGGCTGGAGCCCTTGGAGATTCCACAGGTTTTGCTTTTACTTCTTTTTTAGGGGGGCGCGCTTCAATATGACGCTTGACTGGTGCGGTTTTTTCAGGAGGAGCAGGGGGTTTAGGTTTAGGCTTCGGAGCTTTCGGCCTTGCGGCCCGCTCTTCTTTTTGCCGCTTCTCTTTCAGAGCTCTGAGTTCAATTTCTTTCTTCTCTTTTTCCTTTAGTTCTTTTTCTAATCTCGCTTTTTTAAGCCGCTCTTTTTCTTTCCGTTCTTCTTCAAGTTTTTCCTGGATTTCTTTCTCTTTCTTTTCGGCTTTCAACTTTCTCGCGCTTTCTTTCTTCGCGTTTTCAATTCCATCGAACTCATCCACTATTTTTTTAAATTTACCCTGGTTCTTCGAAAATTCCCGCAGCATTTCAAGCTGCTCCATAGAAATCACCGATGAATGCGACTTAACAGGCACATTTTGTTTCTCCAGAAAAAACATGGCGAGTTTATTGGAAATTTTAAATTGTTTCGTCGCTTCATGGAGTTTGATACTCTGCATGCACGTCCCTCCCTACAATTTTTTTTGAGTCACATCTGCCCGATTTTCCATCCTGTTAGTCAACTGGATATTCCATTTCGTGAGCTTTGACGCTAATTTGATGTTGATTCCTTTCCGACCGATGGCGGAGGACAGTGACTCATCAGACACAGTAACTTCAGCTTTAGTATTGACCTTGTCAACAATCTTAACTTTTAAAACTTCAGCAGGAGTTAAGGCAGAGGCAATAAATCTCTCTGGAGAACTATTCCATGCAATAACATCAATTCGTTCCCCTCTCAATTCTTTGGTAATGGAAAGAACCCGGTTGCCATTCATTCCAACAATGGCTCCCACCGGATCAACGGCCTTATCAACCGAATAGACAGCTACCTTGGACTTTATTCCGGGTTCCCTTGAGATAGAATAAATCTTAACAATACCTTCTGCTACTTCCGGTACCTCTTTTTTGATAAGTTCGAGTACAAAATCATTCATATACCGCGACCCTAATATCAAGGGTCCCTTACCTTCAGGAAATACACGCTTAATATAGAACTTGATAATGTCATTCCGGCGAAACACGTCCTTCGGCGACAGCTCTTTTGGTGGAAGTATAGCTTCTCCTATATCGAGCCCCACGATTACATTGTTCTTCTCAACACGCCTTACCTCGCCGACCATCAACGTTCCCATCAAAGGGTAATACTTGTCATAGATCTTCTGCTGCTCCGCCTTCATCACTTTATGCATGATGATGTGTTTGGCGGTTTGGGCAGCGACTCGTCCAAGTGTCTCACCAGGAAGGAATATCTTGATCTCATCACCCTCTTTCACTTTCGTGTCATGCTTAAGGGCATCCTTCCAGGATATTTCTTGCGAGGGGTCCTGAACTTCTTTTACCACGAGTTTGGTGACATAAACCTGGATATCCCCTCGATCTTTATTGATTTCCACTTGAACATCGGCTTCATGAGAGAAATTGAAGTACTTCCTGGAAACCGTGAGTAATGCTTCTCTAATAGCAGAATAAAATATGTCCGGAGATATTCCCCGCTCTTTGCTCAACTGCTTGATGCTTTTCAACAGTTCTTCTGCCATTAATTATCCTCATCTTCTCAAAACACGTTATTATAAGAGATTTTTATTAAAAATGCAAATCCGTTATGCAGCCGCTTCTGTCAAAACCTATGCCCACAGGGGAAAAAGTTTCACTTTTTTTCTCAAATAATAACCAAAACCTCTACAAATAAAACCGCGCTCGACCTATATTTTCACAATTCACATAAATGTATGCTCAAATATTTATTGTTTAAGCAAAAAAACCTCATTTGCGAACAGAAACAATTATTTCGAATTCCTGAGGCCGTTGGAATACCAACTCCACAAAGCCTTGTGAAATCTCATCGACGGTCCATTCTCCCTCAGAAACGTCTTCAAATTAATATCCCTGGGAGCCCCGGGCTTTTTCTTGAAATATTGCCCTTTCGTATAGAGAGCTTTATACTCAGGGTGGAATTGCACACCCAGGACATTCTTAAATGTTTCATGCTGAACCGCCTCAACCACTTTTCCGTCCATTGATTTGGCGGTAACCGTCAATCCCTTGCCCAACGTTTCAAGCGCTTGATGATGAGAAGACAGTACCATTGGATTATCCGACCTCTTCATGCCGAATTTTTTCACAAACACGCTTTTTTTCATCAAGTGAATGCGATGAAAGGCCGGGATCAAATGCTCTTCCACTTCATTCATCTTTCTTGAATAGATTGAACTATGGATTTTTTCAGAGCTCTGCCCAAGAACACTCTCAACAGTCTTCAATTTATAAATTTCAGTTGGAATATCCTGATATAAAGTACCGCCGGTCGCAACATTCATTGTTTGGGCCCCCAGACAGATTCCCAGTACCGGGTAGTTGGGGCGCTTATTAAGGAAAGGGGTAAAGGCGGTATTTTGACTCCCCCCCAATAAATGAAACAAGAAGGAACTCTCGTACATCGAACGCACCGGAGTTGTGGCTTCCGTTAACAGAAGGCTTTCCTCCCCATAAATTGCCGGTGGAATATCCATTCCACCAGTAAAGATTATACCATCGGTCTCCTTGAAAATTTGCTTGAATTGAGAGGTCCAGACATTTTCGGCGAATAGCTCCCGGATGGAGACATCGCCGGTCACCTTCCTGAATTTCACCCAATTCAATTTATTCTTTGTCACATATGCGAATGAAGGTTCGTAATCTGTCACCTCGTTTTCGTGATAAACGCAGAGGAGCTTTATTTTATCTATATCGATCAAATCCATCTGGTATAGTGTTTCAATATTCTCAATCTGGCTGACCAGCGGCCTGCACATCGCGATTGTAATCTCCCCCGAGGCATTATCGTCCGCTGCTGCCGGTTGGCCGGCAATCAAAACGATAATGGCGAAAACTATAGATAATTTGTTTAAATGTCTCATATGGCCTCCGAAAAATTCTTCCACATTTATTATATCCAGAATAAAATACAAAAACAATCTCCCTAAACCAAATATAAACTAACCACAAATGTAAATATAAACCGGCTCAATAGCTTCATCTTGACATTTTATTCTAAATATAGTATATTGGGCAAAATGAGACGGGTAGTTATATTTATTATAGTTCTATTAAATCTATTTATATATACAAATCAATCTTCCCAGGAAGATTATTTAAAAATCACTACAAATGTGACACCGAAACGTGTTCGGCAAGGTGAGGAGGGGATACTAAAAATCAAGATTACACCGAAGGATCACATCAGAATATCATCTCACCCTGAGTTCATCATAAAACTCGATAAAACCAGTACCTTGACTTTTTCCAAAGTATTCTTCACAGCGTCTGAGTTGGACTTCCAGACCAAGCAAGAACAGGAAAATGTATATCTAGAGCTAAAAAAAGAGGTGGAAATTCCATTTAAACTCAACGAAACCTCTTTAATTGGAAAGCACACAATAAGCGGCGAAATAATTTTTACGGCTGTCTTTAAAGACAATTGGTCCCTGAAGACCTATCAAAAATTCGTAGCCGGTTTCAGTGCCAGTCGGAATAGCGGGACAAGAAAAAAATAATGGTCCCGGCTCCCCTGGAAATTGACAATTCTCAATGATTAGTAATATAAATTTAACAGAAAACGATAAATTTTACCAAATTTTGAAATTAAATGCCCTTTGGTCAGTGAAGGTGATTCTAAAAACTGCAATAATTTGCCTTTTTTCTTTTAGAAGATTTTTCGGCGAGGGTATCTTTAAATGGGGAGTTAATAATGGATGTTTTTAAAAAGTGTTATGAATTTACAAGAGCAGATGAGGCCAAAGCTACCGGCCTGTATCCATATTTTACCGAAATAGAAAAAGTAGAGGGGAACTATGTGTGGGTAGGCGGCAAGAAGATTTTGATGGTTGGCTCGAACAATTATCTCGGTCTTTTTGACAACGACATAATCAAAGACGCTGTCATCGAAGTCGTCAAGAAATATGGTTCTTCTACTTGCGGATCCCGCTTTTTAAACGGTACCTATTCGCTCCACGTTGAATTAGAGGAAAAAATCGCGGAATTCATGGGAAAAGACGAAGCGCTGACATTTTCCACTGGTTTCCAGACGAACCTCGGCGTTGTCAGCGCGCTGGCAGGCAGGAACGATATCATCATCATCGACCGGATGGTTCACGCCTCCATCATGGACGCGGTACGCCTATCGTATGCCGATGTGGTGAAGTATAAACACAATGACATCGACGATCTGAAAGCCAAAATGGAGCGGTTGCCGGAAGATAAAGGGAAATTGCTGATTGTCGATGGAGTATTCAGTATGGAAGGCGATCTGGCCAATCTCCCGGAAATCGTTAAAGTCGCCAAAGCGCACGGCGCCCGCGTCATGGTGGACGATGCGCACAGCGTAGGCATTATGGGGGAACATGGCCGTGGAACCGCGGAACATTTTGGATTGCACGAAGACGTTGACCTAATCATGACCACATTCTCAAAAGCCTTCGCGTCACTGGGGGGGTTTGTGGTGGGTGAAAGAAGGGTCATCCAATACATCAAGCACGCGGCCCGCTCGTTGATTTTCTCGGCCTCCATCACTCCCGCCGCCCTCGGCGCCGCATACAAAGCTCTCGAAATTATCCGCACCGAACCCTGGAGAAGAGAACGCCTGTGGGAGATTACCCGGATCATGAATCAGAAGCTCACGGAAATGGGCTACCATACCGGAAACACCCAAACCCCCATCATACCTGTTTTCATCAGGGATGAACATAAAACCTTCATGCTCTGGCATTTTCTCAGGGATTACGGTATATTTACAAATCCGGTCATCGCCCCCGCGGTTCCACCGGAAGATTCGTTGATTCGTACCTCCTTTACCGCCACACATACCGATGAAGACCTCGAGTTTATCCTCAAGGGTTTTTACGAAGGCGGCAAAGCAATCGGAATTATTTAACACGATCTATATATTGTTGATTTTCCTTCAAATATCTGTATACCAGGTATTTGAAGGAAAAATAAGGAACTTAAAAATAAAGTGGGCCGGGACGTTATGGATATTTCCATTGTAATCATCAGTTACAACTCCGCAGGTTTCCTGAAAGACAATATCGCCTCGTTACTCCGGCAAACCGTACCGTTCAAAGAGATTGTCGTTGTCGATAACAATTCCCAGGACAATTCACTCGAACTACTCAGGCAATACAACGACATTCATTTGATCGCTCTCGATAGAAACTCCGGGTACGCCGCCGGCGCCAACACCGGCATCCGGGCTTCGACCTCAAGCCTGGTGGTGGTGGCGAACGCGGACATCATTCTCGATGACGACTTCAATCGGCTGGTCATAGACAGGTTCCAATCAAACCGGGAGATCGCGCTACTTTCCCCCCTGCTGCTGCGCTTCGACAAAAAAACCGTGGACTCCGCCGGCCAACGGCTATCGGCCGCCCTCTATCCCCAGGAGGTAGGCTACGGACAACCACTGGAATCGCTAGAGCTGAAGGAGGGACCGGTCTTTTCCGTTTGCGGAGCCGCGACGGTATTTTCCCGGTCGGCCCTCGATAGGCTGGAAATGGATGGACAGTATTATGACGAGGATTTCTTCATCTTCTGGGAAGACCTCGATATCGGCTGGCGGGCCCAAAATATGGGCCTACTCAATTATTTTTACCCGCAGGCCATTGTGTACCATTTCCGAAGCGCCACATTAAAACGAAACTTTATCTCGCGATTCTCCCTCGCGTTAGGCCGCAGCCCCCTGGTAAAATACCATCTTGTAAAAAATCGTTATCTGACTCTCATCAAAAACTTCAGCTTCGAGAAAAACTGGCGTTCCATTCCCTTTGCCCTCTGCAAGGACATTATCTGGGTCTCCGCCTTGACATTGAGCGCGCCGAAAATTATAATAAAATTGTTATTTTCCGGGCGCTACGCCGGCCAGGCCTATAGGAAACGGCAAATGATAAAAGAGAAGATGCAATGAATACAATAATCCTGAGCCTTTCGTTTTTACTTTCCCTACTGCTGACCCTCTATGGAACGCCACTGGCCCAAAAGGTGGCAAAGCGGTACAACATCCTGGATTTCCCCGATGGGAACCTGAAAAAACACAAAGAGCCGGTCCCTTATATGGGCGGCGTGGTGATCTATTTCGCCTTCATCTCGCCCGTAAGCCTCATGTGGGACTTCGATAGAGAACTCCTGGGAATTCTGTTCGCCGGCTCCATTCTATTGATCGTCGGCTTGTTCGACGATTTAAAAGCAATGACCCCGGGCAATAAATTTCTCTTCCAGATTATCGGTACCTATATCGCCGTCAAAAGCGGGATACATATCGATCTGGCCATCCTGCCCAATTGGCTCGATTATGTCCTGTCATTCTTCTGGATCTTGTCCATCATCAACGCCTTCAACATCATCGACATTATGGACGGATTCGCAGCTTCCGTCGGCTTTCTCTCCGCCGTCACCCTATTCATTATCACAATGTTCAACCAGAATTTCCTGATATCTATCCTTACCCTCAGCCTTGCCGCCGCGTTATTGGGCTTCCTGAAATTCAATTGGCAGCCGGCCCGCATCTACCTCGGCGATTCCGGCAGTATGTTTTTGGGCCTGGTGTTCGGATCATTTGCCATCATGGGTGATTATACCCAACACAACGACCTGGCATTCATCTCCGGCTTCATCATCTTAGGCATCCCCATATTCGATATGGTGTACGTAATTGTCATCCGCTTGCTAAAAGGCAAATCTCCTTTTTTCGGCAGCCCGGATCATTTCGCTCTCCGCCTCAAAAAGAAATTCAATTTGGATGCCGCCGGTACAGTCCGGATTATTATTGTTATCCAAACCATCCTGTGCGGAACCGTTATCTTGAACTACTACACAAATCCTCTGGTGACAGTCATCTCGACATCGGCGCTATTTGTTTTCTTCCTGGCATTCGGTATCTGGCTGGGCAGGGTGGACATGGAGTCATGACACACAAGCGGATCGTCGTCATCGGCGCCGGAATCAGCGGCGTCACTGTGGCCAAAAACCTCCGGCAAGAGTGCATCGTATTGGAAGAGAGCGATGTGGCGGGCGGGCTTTCCACCCAATACCAATCCGGCGAATTCCACTTCGACTACGGCGGCCATTATTTTCACTTCAAAGACAAAGAGCATGTGAAGAATTATCTCGAGACATTCCACCGCTTTAGGGAATACAACCGCGACAGCAAAGCCTTCCTGCTCAACCGCTATATTCCATTTCCAGTGCAATTCCATCTGTCCCATTTCCCGAAAAAAACTGCCCGAGCCATGTTAGATGAGATCTTGAACCGCAAAGAAACAGAAGCGGCAAATCTATTCGAGCACCTGCGAAACAGCTTCGGTACGACAATGTTTCGCTTGTTTTTCGAGCCTTTCATGAGCAAGTACTATGGTTACGACCTTCGCCTCATGGCGGCGCGCATGGACAAAGGGAGCATTCCTGTCCCGGACAAAGAGACGGTGCGGCAAGGCTTCGACGGTAAGAGGTTCGCCACCGCCGGCTACAATCCGGTGTTTTATTACCCGCGCAAAGGCTTGCGAACATTTTTCGACGACTACACCAGGGATTTGGAAGATACGATCGTCTTCGAGCAACCGGTCATCGAGATAGATCTCGAGAAAAAATCGCTCCGAACACCGGGCAACGAATATACCTTCGAGCGGTTGGTCACCACAATGCCGTTGAAGAGCCTGCTCTCGTGCGTCAAACAGCGCCATCTATTCCCATCCCCCACTCTACTCAACCACACCTCCACCCTCATCTGCAACGTGGTATTGAAGAAAAAGCTTCGGCGTTTCCATTGGCTCTACCTTCCGGAGCGGAAATTCGCGTTTTACCGGGCCGGATTCTACCCCTCCCAAACAGCGCCTGTCTGTTACCTGGAGAAATCGCTTCAGCCGGGAGCATCCTACGATCCGGAGCAAGTGAACGGCGAAATCGTCTTCGCGCTTCGCGAGCTCGGTCTCATCGAATCCGCAGCCGACATCGCGCACTCCGACATCAAGCTCATCCCCATCTCCTACATCATCTTCGACCATCGCTGGCAAGCCACCGTCCCCCCAATCCTCAACACCCTCCGGCGGCATAATATCCATTCCATCGGAAGATTCGGCTCCTGGACCTATTCCTCCATGAGCGACGATATCAAAACCGCGATGGACACCGCCGCTGAAATAAACAATCTATAATCGTCAAGAGAGAATAATATGAATTCTAAAATCAGAGTGGTTCACTTGATCACGAAGCTAGAGCTCGGCGGCGCCCAGGTCAATACAATCTATACCTATGAAAACCTCAACCCGGAAGCATTCGACGCCTATTTGGCGAGCGGCCCCGGAGGCATACTGACAGAACGGGTCGATGACCGGGATCATTTCTTTGTGATTCCACATCTGGTGAGAGCGATCGATCCTGTCAAAGATTTCAAAGCCATTTTGGCATTGAGACAATTGTTCAAAAAAATCCGTCCCCATATTGTGCACACCCATTCGTCGAAGGCGGGAATCATCGGACGCCTGGTTTGCTTCTTCCTGGGAATTCCCGTGGTGATTCACTCGGTCCATGGATTTTCATTCTCTCCATTTCAACCGGCGTTTAAACGAAATTTTTTCAAATTGGCGGAAAAACTAGTGGCCCGCCTCACCAGCCATTTTATCTTTGTCTCCCGAGACGACATCGAGGCCGCCAAAGAGGTGGGACTCGTCAAAAATAATTATTCCCTTATCCGCAGCGGGTTCCCCTTCGATAAATTCATCGAGCCGATCCCCGATAAAACATCGATCTACAAACGGTTTTCCATCCCCGAAGCATCGTTCGTGTGCGGAATCATCGCCCCCTTCAAACCGCAAAAGGGACTCTTTCATTTGATCGAAGTAGCGGAGCTGGTGCTGCAAAAGCATCCCGATGTAATCTTCGTCATCACCGGGGATGGGGATTTGCGAGCGGATATCGAGGCGCGGCTCAAAGAGAAGGGGATTCTCGATAACTTCCGGTTGCCGGGATTTCTATTCGACATCGAGCAAGCCATCGAACTATTCGACATCGGCATCTCAACCGCCCTTTGGGAAGGATTGCCTCAAAGCCTGGTGCAGTTGCGGTTGAAGAAAAAACCGGTGGTGGCGTCCAATATTCCCGGAAATCGTGAGGTCATCAAAGACGATCAGAACGGCTTCCTGGTGGATGTACAAGATTACAGCCGGTATGCGGAAAAAATCGTTTTTTTGAAAGATCATCCCAAAGAGCGGGAGCGGCTGGCGAATTTCCCTGAAGATTTCACCCCATGGAATGCCCGCGTCATGGTCAAGGCCCAGGAAGATCTCTATCATCAGCTTCTGGAACAGAGAGCTCAGGCTCTAGAAAAAAAAGGCTGAAAAAATTTGCAAGAAAACCGGCGTTGATATGTTTCAGATTATTAAACAGTCATGAGCACCCAGGAAACATTTTCAGACGACCAGATCATCCAATCTGTTTTAGACGGAAACACCAGGAATTTCGAGATTCTGGTCAATCGCTACAAGAGCCGGATCATCAACTTCATCAACAAGATGATTTTCGATTACGAAGAGGCCGAAAATATCGCGCAGGACGTGTTCATCAAGATTTACGAAACCCTTGGCCGCTACAAGATGGAAGGCAGTTTTCAATCCTTTATATACACGATTTCCAAGAACCTCACCCTCAATTACATCAAAAAAAGTAAACGCACGGTGCTTTTCTCCCGGATTTTTACGAAAAACGACGAAGACCGCCATCTGGATTACAGTTATAACGCGCCACAGGATGATGAGTTCGATAATCGGGCCAAAGACCGGATGCTGATCGAAGCCCTGCTGCAATTAAAGGAAAATCAACGGCTGGCCCTGGTTCTAAAAGTGTATGTGGGGTTTTCCTATAATCAAATCGCCGATGTGACCGGTTGGTCCATTCCCAAAATCGAGACTTTGATCTCCAGGGCCAAAACACAATTAAAAAAAATTATTTTTATGCAAGACAATGGGAAATGAATTGTATTACAATTAGAGAAGAGGAAACAATGAGACATAAAATGAAATGTTCCGAGGTCCAGTTGCGGCTCAGCGCCTTTCAAGACAACGAATTGAGCGAGGCGTTGATGGATAACATAAAACGCCATGTAGAAGCGTGCCCCGCGTGCGCCCACCAGCTCGAGCTTCTGGACGCGGTGACAGCAACGGTTCGCTCCCTGCCCCAGGATGAACCCCTCGCCAACTTCACCGCCCTGGTGATGGGCCGGATCCGGGAAAGCGAAAAAACAAGACAATTCAAATTTATGCCGTCGTTGGTGTATTCATTGGTGGTGATTTTGTGCTTCGGCCTCGGGATTTTGCTGAATTCCCCGACGCAGGCTTCCTTCGACAGCTCAAACAGTCTACGGGTAGCCAATAATTCCATCACCCAATTGATGGACCAGAGCCAAACCCTCAGTCTCAGCCAGGTGCAGGAGAGTTCGCTGGAAATCCTGCTGGCCGGAAAAGGAAGGCAAAGATGAAACATCCCAGGCTCTGGAAGATCCTACTGGCAGCCTCATTGGCCTTCAATCTGGCGTTCGTCGCCTCATCGGTCTACCGGACAATAAAATGGAGACAGCACATCGCAAAACGTCATCAATTGCCCGCCGCCGGCCTCGCCCTCGAGGAGGGGCAACGAAAGGATCTGGAAAACATTATCCGCAACTTCCGTATCGAACTGCTGCAATTCAAGCAGGATATCATCGCCAAACGGATGGAAATTGTCGAAGGGTTGGGCGACCCCGACCTGGACATCGAAAACCTGACCTCACGAACCGACGAGCTCAACGAATTGGAAAACCAATTGAATCTGGCATTCGTGAATACAATCATGAAAGTCAACACTGTGCTGGATCCGAAGCAACGAATCGATTTTTTGCTCAAATTGAGCCGTAGATGGTTTTTTATCAAAGATGTAAAAGAAGAGAGTAATCAATGAAACCCAAAAAAATTTCAATCATACTAGTGATGGTCTTGATGGTGGCGACGCTTAGCCAACAACTACTATCCCTTGGTTCCGATTTCCTGGATCACATGGACAAGCTGCGGCTTCTCCGCTATTTTGGCGGGCAAGATCTTTTCGACGGCCGCATCATCTTGAGGTTCAGCGATAAGATCAATCTCTCTGCCGAACAATTGGAAAAAGCGGAATCGCTCTTATTGGCCTTCGAGGAAATATCGATCGCCAAGAACGCCGAGATAAAAATCATGGAACTGAGACTCGCCTCGCAGCTCAAAGGGAAAAAAACCGACCGCAAATCTGTAGAGAAATTGCTGCGGGATATCGGCAAATACAAAACCGATCTCTTCATCGCCTACCTGAACTACCTCTTCGATCTCAGAGAGGTGTTGACCCCAGCCCAAATCGAGCAATTAAGTGAAATAAAGGCAAAATATAAAAATCACATTCGCCGGCGCCGCGAATCCCTCAGAGATAGAGAGGAGCCCCCCAATCCGGGAAAAGAAATGTAACCTTGCCTGCGAATTTAATCCATACAACACACGGTACAATTAAAAAGCGTGCAGTTAACATCGTAAGAATTACAGGTCAAGCAAGTTCCGCACTGGGTATAATTTTTAAGGGAATCACAAATCGGGCAAACAGTATCAATCGTATACTCTCCGCCGTTGATTCCAGCTCTCTCTTCTCTGGATAACCCGGTTACAAAACTCTGTACTTTTAGCTGGTTTAATTTTAGTTTTTTTGTCATGGTTTCCTCCTTCACACTCAAAACTAAATTACTCCCTTTCCCAGAAAAAGTCAATGGAATGAAGCGAAAGAGCGAAGGCTGCTCCAATTTTATACAGTCAGGATTTAACCGTAAAGGGGATCCAGGTGGTTGGGGAACCTCCGGATTCGAACCAATCGATGCCTTCCGACACCATGTCGAACTTGAGCCGGTACTCGCCCGGTTGGTTCCATGGCGGTAGCTCGATGGTAAGGATGTCTGCTTGCCCCCCTTCGAGCGGTTTGTTCAGGAAAGCTCGAGCATAGTTGAGTTCGATGAGATTCTTGTCTTTGTCGAAAAGCTGTGCGCCAAGACGGATAATGCGACGGCCGGAGTGGGTGGTCTTCCACCAATAAGCGCCGCCGGTGTTCTTGACCTTTACCCGGACCGAGACCGGCTGATGAGCCGTTGCTTCGATGGACCGCTGCAAGACCTTGACTCGCGCTTCGTAGCGATTGCTCTCGAGGGCGCTGCCGATTTGGCTGGAATCCCATATTTCATTGTAGATTTTTTTCCAATGGGGTGCGCCGATCTGGTATCGATGAGATTTCGCCTCTTCCGGGTGGTCTGTGATTTCCCAGGTGAGGCGGTCCACGCCGATTTTTTTTGCCAGCTTCCGGGCTTTGTTCATCTGCCGCCGTGAATCATTCCAGTTGAACAAAATATAGCGCCAATTGACGAACGGCACTTCGCGCCCGGACCGGTTCCTCTCTTCCACAAAAAACGACATCAGATCGAGAACTTTCTCGAGGTCTCCGTTCACCCGGTATTTCTCATAGGTTTCCTGGTCGGTGCCGTCCACCGAAAAAGTAATTTCGTCAAGGCCGGAGGCCACCAGGCGGCGAATTTTTTCCCGGTCCAGCATCAAGCCGTTCGTACTGACGTAGAGGAAGATGTGCGGGTATTCCCGTTTGATGAGTTCGATCATCTCCACCGCCTGTGGGTGGACAAAGGGGTCGCCATAATTGAAAAAGTCGAGCCGGATTAATTGAGGTCCGATTTGCCGCATCAAGGCTTCGAATGTCTCGATGGGGAACTGCGCGCGCGCCCGGGTCTTGACGATACCTGAATCATGATTGCACACCGCCTTGAAGCAAGAGAGGTTGCACAGCACGGTGGGTTCGAAAAATATTCGCGGCAAAACCTCCATGTGAACCGGCTGTTGAGGCGCCGGTTCATCATCGTCGAGCATGCGTTTCAGCCCGCAGCGCTCACAAAACGGACTATAGCCGCGATTGAGATCTTCCCGGATTTTTTTTACGGCGTCGGAATTCCATATTTCGAGGATATCCTCTTCTTCAAGGTTGCCAAGCGGCCTCTCGCCATATGGATCGGCGCATCCGCAGACAACCTTGCCGTCGCTCAACACCACCAGGATGTTGTAAATCCAGGAACAGGTAAATCGTTTCATTTAAGAATAAACGTTCGCGTCACCGACACGGACTGGCCGCCGACGCGGTCTTCGATTGTCAATTTTATCAAATATTCGCCGGCCTCCATTGAAAGGTCGGAAAAGAACATTCCATAAGGACTCTCCGCGATATTTTTTTCCAACACACCGCGCCCCTTCTCACCCAGGAGATTTTTCTGGTCCAACACAGTCTTCCCACTGGGGTTTGTCACCAGCATATGGATATCGAACCAATTCTCGCCGTTTTCGCCCGCAGCGAACGTACCGACATTGAATAAAATCAGATGGACGACCTCGCCTCGCATAAATACCGGATTATCGATAATGTCCAGAGTCCCACCATCTTTTTTACGGGCGAACACCGCTTTGGAGAAGGATAATTGGGCATTGAGGGTAAAGGCTCTCGTTACCTTCAAAATCCCGTCTCCCACCAGGTCGCGAATGACCACTGTCATCTGGTATTTCCCGGCCCGCAACCCCACATGACTGGTAAAAATACCGGTCAATGAGGGAGCGATGCCATTTTCGAGAAATGTATGCCCCTGGTCTCCCAGCAATCCCGGTTCATTCAACACCACCTGACCGGCCGAATCCTTGACAAAGAGATCGAGATCGAACTTATGCTTGCCGTCGTTACCCAGTGTAAAGGGGCCGACATTCAGCAACACGAGATTGACTTTATCGCCTCTGCGAAAATCTGCGTTGTCAACATGAACCATCCGCCCTCCGTCCGTTACCCGGGCGAACACGGCTTCCCTATATTCTAAATCATTACCTTCCACGGCGGATGTTCCCAATAGTAGCAGAAATACCAACGGTAGAAGACTTATTATTCCTTTTTTTAACCTCATAACTGCCTCCAGAATCTTCGTTTAATTACATTATCAGAAATAAAGGCCAATTTCAAGAAAAAAACAGGAAAACATATCGGACAGCATGAGATTTGAGCTTGATTTTTTTTGGAAAATGTTATATTTTGAGGATGTGAAGTTTCAAGTAAATCTCCCAAATATTCTTAGTTCGCTTCGCATCCTGATGGCCCCAGTGGTCTTTGTGTTGATTTGGAATATTTCAGACGAGATTTATCCTGTGTTATTGATATTTTATGTCACCACAGTGCTATTGGATTTTTTCGATGGATATTTGGCCAGAAAATTGGCGCAGGAAACAGAGCTAGGGAAAATACTCGACCCGGTGGCAGATAAGCTTCTCACTGTTTTTATGGTGATCGCGCTTATTTGCAAGGCGGAGTTCCCGCTCTGGTTGGCGCTGACGGTCTTTATCAGGGATCTTGTAATTTTGATGGCCAGCATGATCTTATACAAAGAGAGACACCTGGTTCCACCCTCTGTCATTATCGGGAAAGTGACTTTTTTTATGCTGACGTTCCTGCTGTTTATTTATATCGTCGATCTCAAGCAATCTATTGATCTAATAGTTTTTAAACACTTTTTTTCCGTTACCACCTTTACTTTTTTGTTGTGGTCGTTTTACGAATATTTTAAAATTTACGAGAGGGCAAAAGATGGAAGCTAAAAGGGAGATATTGATCGTTGAAGATGAAGAGGAAACGCGGGAACTTTTGGTGACCTTTTTCAGAGAGAACAACTATGATGTCCGCGAGGCGGGAAATGGAACCGATGCCCTGGATCTACTGAAAGAAAAAGTTCCGGACCTTGTAATTACCGACCTACTGCTCCCCGGAGAGCATGGCGTCGATTTGGTCCGAAAAGTAAAAGACAGGTACTTTATCCCTGTCATCATCATCTCCGGTATTTACCGGGCGGAAGAGGTGAGAGACGTCATCGAGAATTATTTTGTGGAAGGATTTTTCGAAAAGCCGGTGGATGTCATGAACCTGTTGCGCAAGGTGAATGTCATCTTGAATGATTGATCTATACTATACCTTCAATACATTTCTTCGACAAAAGTTCGACAATCAAAAAGTTCGTAAAATCCCGATAAACGCAGGATTTTCTTGCCCAAACAAAGACGGCGCCATCTCCACCGCCGGTTGCATCTTTTGTGATTATTATGGTTCGGGTCCTATCAAAACCTTCTCGCTGCCTATCGAAGAGCAAATCAAACAATTTATGCGCGGGCACAAAGGGATAAAATACCTCGCCTATTACCAGGCCCATTGCAATACACACGCGGCATTGGAAATATTGAAGCAAAAATATGAGATAATCTTCGACTTTGAAGATATTGTCGGCCTATCCATCGGGACCCGGCCGGACTCTATCGCCGAAGATGTCTATCCATTATTGGAACAACTCAATCGCCGAACCTATTTGATGGTGGAGCTGGGTCTTCAATCGACCCACCGGAAGAGCCTCGCCTTCCTGAACCGCAACCACACATACAACCAATTTCTCGATTGTTTCCAGAAATTGAAGGGTCGAGGCATCGACGTGGTGGTTCATCTTATCGTCGGAATTCCTGGAGAGACACAGCGAGATATGCTGGGAACAGTCGAAGAGATGAACCGCTTACAACCGGCGGGCGTGAAATTACATCTATTTCATGTGTTGAAGGACACCCCCCTCTTTGATATGTACACGCGAAAGGAATTCACACTATTGGAAAAAGGCGAGTACATCGACGCCATCGTCTCTATCCTGGAGCATCTATCTCCTGAGATCGTGATTCACCGGCTCACCGGCGAACGGGATCGGGAAATTTTCGCCGCTCCTCTATGGGCGTTGGATAAGATGGAAACAATCCAGGCAATTCGGAACCGGATGATGGAGTTAGGCGCCTATCAAGGGAGGAAAAAGATATAGGAAGCGGCGAATCACCGCCTCCTATATCATTACGAGTTTCTGATCTCTCGGATCAAGAATTGTAAAATCATAACCGCTGGTTTTCTATTTTTTCAATTCTATTGTCCCGGAAGATGTTTTCAAAATGATTTTGGGGCTGTCGCCGCCGATGCTAAATGATTTTACCAAATACTTCTGCCCGTGGCGCTCCGTTTCTTCAGATTTCTGAAACGTTTCCGGCGAGATGATCTCTCCGCTGGATTTGCGGGCTGAAAACTCAAATAACCCTTTCAAGGATTTGCCGTCATAGTCCAACACGACATCGCCGGAGGCTGAAATCAATGTCAGATTGTGTTTCGCACCCTCTTTCAATTTCACGTCAATTTCGCCGGACGCGGTTTTGATAACACTGTCACTCATTACGGTAAGCCCTTGCAGTTCGATTTCGCCGCTGGCGGTTTTGACATCGATACTACCGGTCAGTCCTTTGAGCTCAATATCTCCGGAGGCGCTTTTTACGGTCATCGTTCCCTTCAGATTTCCTCCTTCGATATCGCCGCTGGCAGTCTTGACTGCAATGTTTCCGATGACATCCTTGATCTCTAAATCGCCGGACGCGGTGGAGACGGTGATATCACCTTTGATATCGCCGCATTCAAGGTCTCCGGACGCGGACTTGAAGGTCAGCGCTTTTGTCAAGCCCTTGATGTCGGCATCGCCGGACGCGGAGGCAAAAACGATCTCCGTGTCCCGCGGCACAGTGAGAGTCCACACTGAATCGCCGGATACCGAACCTTTGAATTTTTCCTTCAATACCAGGACGCCCTCTTTTTTCTCCACCGCCACGTCATATTTCTCAGGGTTGTAGGTGTGGATAACCGACAATGTAATCTCTTTCCGATTGCCGGCCTCGATGGAACAATCGCCGCTCACTAACGCCAGCTTGACTGTTTTGTGGACTCCGAACGATTTTTTGATTTCTTGCTTCTCACCTGCATAGGCTCCAACCAGAAATACGCTTAATACAAACACACAAAAGATGGTAAATTTTTTTGATACTCCCATCGGAATCTCCTTTGAAAATTATTTATTCTTTTTGATATATATTTTTCCAGACCATGTTTTCAAAATAATTTTATGTTTACCTCCGCCGATCTTTCCGGTGGCGGTGATGATCTTCATATCTTTTCCTTTTTTGGTTTCCCGGGTTTCGGGGACGTTGTGCTCGAGGGGGAAATCGCTGACGATCTTCTCCTCCAAATTTTGCCCTTTCGGCACAATGACTTCCGCATAAATATCCATCGAAAAGCCCGCGGGAATGGTTAGATGAATATCGCCGCCTTTACTCTCCAGGGTGACATCCCGTTCGCCTTTGCCCGCATCGTTTATCACGGTCACGTCAATCTTCCCGCCCATAGTGGAGGCTTTTATCCAACCATCCAATTCTGCGACGACAATATTGCCGCCCATTGTTTTGGCGTCTACAAATTTTTTGGCGGACTTTATAGATATTTCCCCCCCCATAGTATGTAGGATGGCTCCGTTGGGGGCGTGATTCACCATCATGGCCCCGCCCATGGTTTTCAAGCGAATGGGTTTTCCTTTGGATTCGCCGCTTTTCTTTTTCACATTTTTATAGACAACACTTCCGCCCCTGGAGTTGCCTTCGATATCCCCCGCTACATTTTCAAACAACACGCGGCCGCCCATAGTGGATACTGTCCCGTCCAATTTGGAGTCTGTCAACGTGATTGCTCCGCCCATGGTTTTCATGTGAAGAGTTCCCGCCAAACGACTCAACGTCAGTTCTCCCCCAAGAGTTTTGCCGCTGATGGCGCCTTCGATATTATCTAAATGGATGGGTCCGCCCTGATTCTTGATTTCCAGATCGAACTTTTTAGGAATGAACACCTTCAATACCGGGATATTCTTCGAAGCCTCGGCCCTCTTTTTATGACATCTGGCTTCCAGTTCGACTGTTTCGCCGTCTTTATTCCATTCGAGCTTCCACTCACAGTCCCCCATGGTCTTGATCATTTTTTTATCCCAGCCTGTCACCTCCAGGCGCCCGCCGGTTTTCACGGCAATTTCCAAAATTTTCTCACCTGAGAGTTTATACTCATTGCTAACTGTTTCCTGCGCGAATCCATAAAACACCAAAAATAATAAAACCAAACACAACACGATGATCTTTTTCATCGGAACCTCCTCGAAATTTTCTCGCTTACGGAGTCATGATACTATGAGTATTGGGTGGAAATCGTCCGAAATTGAAATCTAGAACGTTTGAACGTTTATTTTTTGCGGAATTTTGACGGCGTGGCGCCGGTGAATTTCTTGAAAGCCGTATTGAACACAGACTTTGAGTAGAAACCCGATTCAAAGGCGATATCTAAAATTGTTTTGTGATTTTCCCCGTCGTCCAGCAATTTTTTTTTCACGTACTCGATGCGGTAACGATTGATAAAATCGCTCGAACGTTGCTGCAATGTTTCGTTGATGATCTGGGACAGGTAATTGGGGTGAACCTGTAGTTTTTCCGATAGTTTCTTCAATGTCAGATCCGGATCCAGATAGACTTTCTCCTTCTCCATCAAATCCATCAGCCGGTTCTGAATGTCGAGAGCCCTGTCTTCGGTCAACGCCGACGTGCTGTATTTTTTTGCGGTTTTGACTGTGGACTTCGCCGGGGTGGATCGCCGGTAAACGAAAAAAACTGCGGCTGCCGCCAGCGACAATAATCCAAACACCACCACAAGCACAGGAAATCCCGCTCCAATACGGAAGCGAACGCCGGCGTCCTCATCATTCCAAACGCCGTCGCTATTGGCGGCCTTCACCCGGAAACGATACTGACCCGGCGCGAGGTTGATGTACATAGCCGCCCGCGGCTGTTGCGGCGACAGCGCGTTCCAATCCTCGTCAAAGCCTTCGAGTTTGTATTCGAAGCGGATCTGCCGGGGATTGGAAAAACTTGTGGCGGTGAAATAGAATTCGACGACGCTGGTATCTTCCTGGAGGTAAATGGACTGGCGATCCCGGATGCTCCGGTTGTCCGCCAGCATCTCTTCCAGCACCACATTGGGGGCGATGGCGTTGATGGACAGACGGCCCGGATCCACCACCGCAATCCCCTTCACAGTTGGATACAATAGGTGGCCCGAAGCAGTCATCCACGACGACGGGGTAAATCCCCCGTTGCATTGGCGACTGGCCATGCCGTCCGCTTCATCCAGACTGCGGCAGCGAACCATCCGCCTTTGGCCGTCGAACAATGCTTCGAGGTCGGACCGGGGGGCGAAGAAGACTCCCTGCGGCGAAGACATCCACAACCTGCCGAGCGAGTCTTTCTGAATACTGAGAATATAATCATCCCGAAGCCCCTCTGCTCTCGTGACCCGGCGGATTGTTTTCTCTTTTATCGCCAGCAGCCCATCGCCATTTGTGCCGATCCATTTAATATCCTTCTCATCGATATAGAACGACAGGATGCCGGCATGCAGAAGTCCCGAATCACTCTCGAAGGGGAAAAAACGATGGTCCTTTAAATAATAGAGCCCCCGGTCGGCGCCGGCCCAGATCGCTCCCTTCGTATCTTCGGCGATTACACTGACGTTACGCTCCGGTAGCAGGCGCTCATCGTCGAGCTTGTTGTCCTGGATTTTGGCGATTCCCCGGCTGGTGCCGATCCAGAGAGATCCGCCTCTATCTTTATAAAACACGTTCACCGAGCAGGCGATGCCATGCTGCGAAATAGTGAAGGATGAGATGACGTGATCGTCTTTTAGTACAACCACGCGTCCCGAGGCCGTTCCGGCCCAGATGATTCCCGGACTCTCTTCAAAAAGAGCCCTTACATCATTGCATTCGAGCCCAGCTTCACTCGCGAATCTGCGGATAACCTCCCCTCGCTGGAGCTTCAGGAGGCCGCCCTTCCGGGTTCCGGCCCAGCAGAAATTTTCGTGATCCACCAATACCGTATTCACCAGCCGCTCCTTCGCCGCGTGACGGTCCAGCCAATTGTCAACTTTTTTCTCCCGTAAGCGGAAGAGGCCGTCGGTGAATGTCCCCAACCAGAAGCCGCCGTCGCGATCTTGCGCCGCCGCGTAAACGAAATGATCCTTCAATTCATCTACAATCGGAATCCCCCCCTCGGCGGAGGCGTCCACTTTGAACACACCGTTGCCGTCGGTCCCGGCCCAGAGCGCGCCGTCGCTCGAAAGCATCAATGAGCGTACCGCCGGAATCGGAGTACCAGCTTCTCTCACCTGCAAGACACTCTTGTTTTTTAGCACAAAGAGTCCATAGTCGCTACCGATCCAGGATGCCTTTCTGCCGTCGAAGCGGATGGCGGCGATCGAATGGCGGGAACACAGTTCCAGATACCCCGGAATGCCGAATGCGCCGCCGGAAAATTCCGCCAGCCCATTGGCCAGAGTTCCCACCAGCACAGACCCATCGGGTGATTCTCCGATGGCCTGGATAATATTTCCCGGGAGTCCATTCTCGGAGGTGAAGCTCTCGATGCGGCCGTCGCGCAGCCGGTTGACTCCATCCAGGGTTCCGATCCACAGATTGCCATCCCGGTCTTCATAAAGAGAAGTCACACTAGAGTGAGACAAACCGTCGGTAGTGGTGATGGTTGACCACTTGTCATTATAAAACCGCAACACGCCGCCGTCCAGACCGGCCCAGAGCTCTCCCTTTTTGTCCACTAACAGAGATGTAACCTTATCCGACATCATCGCCGGCGTATTCCAGCGACTGAATACCTTAAACTTCACGCCGTCAAAACGGGCCAATCCATTACCTGTCCCTAACCAGAGGTATCCGTCGCTTCCCTGGGCAATCGCCAGGATGGAGTCCTGAGGGAGTCCATCCGGCGTTTTCCAGGATTTGAGAGTAAAATCTTCAGCCTGAAGAAAATGTGAAGCAATCGCTATAAATAATAGTAGTATAAATATATTCTTTTTAATATGTTCCATGACACTCGATTCACCAGATTGGATTTTAACACAGACAGAGCATCAAAATCCAATCCAATGTTACGAGCGCCGCCTGAAGGCTGTAAAGGTTAAATTTTTTTTAAAAGGGACAAAAAAAAGCCCACGGGGCGGGCAGTCCCCGCGGGCGTGCAAAAATCATTATGAGAACTTAAATGGTATCTGAAGTCTCTACATTGAGAGACTGATCATACGTTTTGGTGGGGTGGGTGACATTGGTGACAGTGATTGTATAGGTACCTGCCCCCCATGTGATTCCCGAATCGAACATCGCATTGCCGTAGGAATCGGTCACTCCGCTATCGGTACCGCCGACAGAACCGCTCCATTGGACATAGACGGTCGCGCCCGGAACGACAGCCCCATCGGTGTCTTTGATGTTGATGGTGGAGCGGCAATATCTGAGGAACCAGAAATAGGTCCGCACTTCCATATTGATATTGTTGACAAAGATAAATACCTCGGTGGGCTGTGGATCGGTGGTGAATGTGTTATCCCCCGATTCGGCGTTATTGCTGGAGGGATCGGTTGAAGACACTTTGAAATGGTAGAGGGTATCGGCCGTCAAATTACTCAGAGTAACCGAATGGGATGTAACGTAAGCGCTATTGGACTCACTGCTACCGTAACCGGCGGTGGTTCCATAATAGACCGTGCTATCGGCGGGTTCGTCCGTGGTCCAGGTGACCCGTGCGCTGTTGTGGGTGATGTCCACTGCCTGGATATTGGAGATCACCGGCGGATCGGTATCCGGCGGAGTTCCGCCCAACGCTTCATTCACAGCCGCATAAGCATCCACCCGGCCATTGCCGAAATATTGGTCCCAACCGGGACTTCCCAAATCCACGGCTGTGGTTTCAAGAATGTTGCGAATGCCCGAATTTGTAAGGGTCATGTCCGCGGCTTTCACCAAAGCCGCGACTCCCGCCACATGTGGCGAAGCCATGGATGTGCCGTAATAGAAAAAGTACCCGTCTCCGGAGGAGTCGAAGGTGTTTTGCAGAACTCCATCGATGTAACCGTCGCCATTGTTGTCATTGCCGTCGCCTCCAGGCGCGCAAATATCAATGGTGGATCCGTAATTGGAATATCCGGATAACTGGTCCAGATAATTGGTGGCGCTTACCGACATACTATTCGGGTACGCGGCGGGATAATGAGGACTACTGGTCGAATCGTTGCCGGCGGCGCAAACAATCAAGACACCGTTATTCCAGGCGTAGTTGATGGCGTTGCTCAGCACCGATAGGTTGGCCGTGCCCGAGAGACTCATGTTGATGATGTGGGCTCCATTATCAGTGGCGTAATAGATGCCGTCGGCGATCTGGTCGTAACTTCCGGAGCCCTGGGCATTGAGAACCTTTACCGGCATGATGGTGCAACCATACGCAACGCCGGTTGTGCCGACAGCGTTGTTCGTTGACTGCGCCACAGTGCCGCAAACATGCGATCCATGCCCCTCGTCGTCAGTGGGATCATTGTCGTTGTTGATAAAATCATACCCCGCCATGAAGTTTGTCTGCGCCAGGTCCGCGAGACTTTGCTTCACGCCGGTATCATTGATGGCGACAATCACACCTGTACCGGTGGTCAGAGGCCAGGCATCCTCCATGCCGATCCTGGTCATATGCCACTGATATGGACTGTAGTATGGATCATTCGGCACCCAACTGGCGTATGCGTAGGCGTTTTGTTCGGCATACAACACTCCATCCTCTTTTGCCAATTTCTTTAAAATGCTTGTAGGATTCTTGTGCTTGTACACCGAAAATTTTCCGGGTTTTTTGCTGAGTTTTTTCAATGTCAATTCGAATTTCTTTTCGACATTTTTTTTCAGCGTCTCATCCGTCTGTGGGGAGAACGCCACAATCACCTCGTCGGCCACCAATACCGGTTTATCGCCGGCCTTGTGAATGGCTTGATCATTCAGGCCCGATGCCCAAATCAACGAGAATCCGATGAGAAAAGTGAAAATGATAAAAA
Source organism: uncultured Clostridia bacterium (assembly GCA_964491915.1). Lineage (GTDB taxonomy): Bacteria > Acidobacteriota > Aminicenantia > UBA2199 > UBA2199 > JAHELQ01. The sequence goes on along the minus strand of CAZBHS010000002.1, from coordinate 119,758 downwards.
CCTTTTTCATCTTTTATAACCTCCCTTTTTTTTTATAATTCTGGGAATCACCCGATTCACGGCTCACCGGTACCGTGCACTATAAAGATCACCCCTTGCTTCAAGGATGTCGTGATAAATAGCATTCCATCAATTCCCTTTTTCTTTCTAAAAATAATATAGATTAAAATAATTATTTTTCAAGCATCATTGGAATATTTTAGTTTTTTTTATCCCTTTTATTGTGATTTTTGAAAGTGTAGGCTATTATAATTTTCTGGAGGAAAAATATGAAGAAAATATTGAGTGTGGGGCTCTTGGTCTTGCTACTGGCCAGTACATCCATAGCTTCCACAAAAAAGGATCACCAAACATTTGATTCAAAAATATTCAAAGGCCTAAAATTTAGATCCATCGGACCCGCGTACACATCCGGGCGAATTGCCGATTTCGCGGTCAATCCCGCCAACCCCAAAGAATATTATGTCGGAGTGGCCAGCGGAAATATCTGGAAAACAATCAATGCCGGAATCACCTGGCAGCCGGTCTTCGATAAATATGGCTCCTATGCCATCGGTTGCCTGGCCATGGATCCCACCAACCCAAATGTCATTTGGGCCGGAACCGGTGAGAACAACCATCAACGGGCCATCGGTTATGGCGACGGCGTTTACAAAACCGTAGACGGCGGCAAAAATTGGGAAAATATGGGACTTAAAAACTCCCGTCACATCGGCAAAATCGTCATCAATCCCAGGAATCCGGAGATCGTGTACGTGGCGGCCGAAGGTTCATTATGGGGTCCCGGCGGCGACCGTGGCCTCTATAAAACCATGGACGGCGGACGCACATGGAAGCGCGTTCTTAAAATCAGTGAAAATACCGGAATCAATGAGATTGTGATGGATCCCCGCAACCCCGACGTTCTCATCGCTTCGTCCGAACAACGGCGACGCCATGTGCACACAAAGATCGGCGGCGGCCCGGAAACAGCCATCTACAAAACCACCGACGGCGGCAACCATTGGAACAAATTGAAAAACGGCCTACCTGAAGCTCAAATGGGCGGCATTGGTCTGGCAATATCCCCCGTCAATCCGGATGTCGTTTACGCGATTATTGAAGCGGCCAATCAGAAAGGCGGATTTTTCCGCTCCACCGACCGGGGCGAATCATGGGAAAAAATGAGCTCCCACACCAGCGCCGGACAGTATTACAACGAAATATTCTGCGATCCCAAAGATGTGGATAAAGTCTATTCCGTCGAAACCTTCACCCACTATACCGAAGACGGCGGAAAAACCTTCAAGCAATTGGGCCGTAAATACCGCCATGTGGACGACCACGCACTCTGGATCGACCCGGCTGACACCGCGCATTTTATCATCGGCGGCGACGGCGGAGTCTATGAAACCTATGACCACGGCGAGAATTGGCTCCATAAATCAAACCTGCCGGTCACGCAATTTTACCGGGTGGCGGTGGACAATTCCCTCCCCTTTTACTATGTGTACGGCGGCACCCAGGACAACGCCAGTATGGGCGGTCCCTCGAGGAACACATCGAGCGGCGGAGTCACCAGCGACGAATGGTTCGTCACCAAAGGGGGCGACGGATTCTTCTCTCAAATCGAACCCACAAATCCCGACATCGTGTACTCCGAATCCCAATACGGCAACATTGTTCGCTACGATAGAAAAAGCGGCGAGAGCAAATTCATCACGCCCCAACCGCGCAAAGGGGAAAAAACCTACCGGTGGAATTGGAATACCCCCCTCATCATCAGCCCCCACTCCCCCACCCGTTTGTATTGCGCCGCCAACAAAGTATTCCGCAGCGACGATCGCGGCGACACATGGACAGTGATCAGCGATGACCTGACAGCTCAAATCGACCGTAACCGTTGGCCGGTGATGGGCAAATACTGGAGCGCCGACGCTGTAGCCAAAGATGTATCGTCATCTCAATACGGAACCATCGTCTCGATGGACGAATCGCCGCTGAAAGAGGGTCTGCTCTATGTAGGCACCGACGATGGCCTCCTGCGGGTCACCGAAGACAATGGGAAAACATGGCGAAAGATCTCATCCTTCCCCGGAGTCCCGCCTCAGACATACGTGAGCGATATCCTTCCCTCGCTGTATGACGAAAACGTCGTCTATATCACCTTCGATAACCGCAAGCGGGACGACTTCAAGCCCTATGTCCTTGTCAGTAACGACAAAGGAAACACCTGGCAATCCATCGCCGCGAACCTCCCTGCCTCCGGCACGGTTCACACCGTCGCCCAGGACCACGAAGACAAAAACCTACTCTTCGCCGGCACAGAGTTCGGCCTCTTTTTCAGCCGGACAAACGGGAAAAGCTGGATCCAATTGAAGGCCGGGCTCCCCACCATCTCCATCAGGGATTTGGTGATTCAAAAACGGGAAAACGACCTGGTGCTGGCTTCATTCGGCCGCGGTTTCTACATTCTCGACGATTACTCGCCCCTCAGAAGCTTCAATCAAGCGACGCTGGAAGCAGAGGCTCATCTCTTCCCGCCAAAGCCCGCCTTGTTGTATGTTCAGAAATCCTCGAAATACGGACAGGGCGCCACCAAATACAGAGCCAAGAATCCAGCCTATGGCGCCACCTTCTATTTTTACTTGAAAGACAAATATCTCACCAAAAAGCAGGCGCGGCAAAAAAAAGAGAAAGAACTTTTTAAAAGCGGCAAACCCATCCCCAATCCCACCTGGGAAGAGTTACGACTCGAGAACATGGAGCACCCTCCCTACCTGCTCTTCACCATCAAAGACTCCTCGGGCAACATCATTCGCGAATTGAGAAGAAAACCGGAAAAAGGAATCCAGCGAGTGACCTGGAACCTCAAATATCCCTCGACAAATCCTGAAAAAACCCCGAAAGATAAAACATTCGATCCCCTGGCCAAAGACAACGGCGGCTTTATGGTGATGCCCGGCGCTTACAATGTATCGCTATCCAAAGTCGTCGATGGAGTGTTCACCCAATTGGCCGGCCCCGTGGAATTCGAGGTCAAGGTCTTGCGCAACACGACCTTGCCTGCGGAAGACCGTGCCGCGTTGGACGCGCTCCAGAAGGACGTGGCTGAGTTGACCCGCGTGGTCAGAGGAACATCCAGCCGCACCGATGAATTGCTGCGAAAGATGATTCAGATCAAGCAGTCTCTACTCAGAACACCCGGCAGCCATCAAAAACTTCTGCCCATGGCCGACAAAATCACGGCTGAGATTCAAAGCATCAAATTCGCTCTCAGCGGACACATGGTCAAAGCCAGTTACGAAGAGGTGCCTCCCCATCAAAAACCGCTGGTCCGCCGCTTGAGCAAACTCATCCGCGGATTCTCCAGCTCCACCTCCAGCCCTTCCACCACCCAGATCGACGCGGTAAAGATAATCAAGGAAGAGATGAAGAATCTCCTCCCCCGTTTGAAGAAACTGACAGAACAAGATATTCCGCAGTTGGAGAACGAGATGGAGACATCCCGCTCTCCCTGGACATCAGGACGTAATCTAACGTTAGATTAAAATAATCGAGACGGCCCGGCCACCGGGCCGTCTCATCCCGCCCATATACAATATTTTTTTAAATAAATGACAAATGGATTATTACAATGAACACTAACTCTAACAACCCGCAACAATTATACAGCGAACGGATTGAACAATTGGCTCGACAGATCGCCGGCATCAGAAAAATCGACATACCACTCGGCATCGCAAAATTGATCGCCGTCCTCAGCGGCCTCTTCTTTTTGTTCCAGACCATCGCCAAACAAGCAGACCCCCATCTCTATATTTTCTCAGCGCTACTGGTACTTCTGATTCCCCTTTCGATAGGGCACGAAAAAGTGCTGTTCAGAAAAAAATTCCTTCATCAATTACTGACCATCAACGAGAACGAGCTCCGTTCGTTGGAACACCCGTTTCTGAAAGTGGACGACGGCAGCTCGTTCATCGATCCCTCCCATCCCTACACCTCGGACCTCGATATATTCGGCCCCCATTCTGTTTTCCACCTGGTGAACCGCACCTATACCAATTGGGGCAACCGCACCCTGGCACGCTGGCTTCGGAGGTTATGGAAGCCGGAGATCATTCTAGAGCGGCAGGAGGGCATCGTCGAGTTGAAGGATATGCTCGATTTCCGGCAACGGACCATGGCCTTCGGCAGCCGCATTCGCTTCAAAGCGAAAGAGCAGGACATCATCCGTGAATTGTTGGACCAGCCCCCCCTTCTGAGCCAGAGCCGCCGGTTCAAACTATTTATCAAAATAATCCCCATCATCACCATCTCCGTCATCATCGCCATGTTCTTTCCCGGCGCCAATATCCCCTGGTATCTCCCCCTCGGCCTTTTCGCCTTGCAATTCCTGGTCAATATCGCCACCTTCAAGCGGGTCTCGACTTTGTACCGTTTCACCGAAAGGAGCGCCAAAATTCTCAAACCCACCGCCGACATTATCCAGGAAATCATCCGGCAGGATTTTTCGACCCCCCACTTAATCGAGCTGCAATCGCGCCTCCATCACAACGGCAAACCCGCGTCTATTTATATCAAGTCGTTGTCCACGTTAGTGGAGTGGCTGAATCTCCGTTTGAGCGCCATCCACTTCTTCGTCAACAACACAGTCTTCTGGGATTTGAATCTAGCGGAAAAAATCGAGAGATGGAAAGCTGAAGCCGGGAATCATGTGAACCAATGGTTTGCCGTGGCAGGCGAATTCGAGACATTGAACAGCTTCGCCAATGTCATGTGCAACAATCCTTCATGGACGATGCCCACAATTGTCGAAGCCCCGTTCGGGATCGCCGCCAAAGAGATGGGGCATCCCCTCATCCCGCCACAAGGACGGGTGAACAACGACCTCCACATCCAGGGGACAGGCACTGTCAATATCGTCACCGGACCCAACATGGCGGGGAAAAGCACATTCCTTCGCACCGCCGGAGCGAACCTGGTGATGGCCGGAGTGGGCGCTCCGGTTTGCGCCGGCGCATTTTCCTTCGCCCCTTGCCGCATCTACACCAGTATGAAAATCAGCGATTCTCTCGACCAGGGACTCTCGCTCTTTTACGCCGAATTGCAGCGGATCAAGATGATTTTGGACGCGGTGGGCAGCGATTCATCGCTGCCGGTGTTTTTCATCATCGACGAAATGCTCAAGGGCACCAACACCATGGACCGCCGGCAAGGAGCCGTCGCTCTGGTGAAGCAATTGATCAAGCAGAACACCACCGGCCTCCTGGCCACCCACGACCTGGCGCTTGCCGAATTAAAAACAGAGCGCCCGCGACAGATCCTGAACTTCCATTTTGACGGCGAAGTGGAGGGAGACCAACTGATATTCGATTATAAACTCAAAGAGGGCCCCTGCAATAGTTTTAACGCCCTGGTGTTGATGAAAAAGATTGGGATCGAGGTGTAACTCCCCGATCCCCAGTCGGTTATCTATGAATTATTTCTATCAGCTTGATTTGTTCGGCAACACCCAGATAGTCTGCCCCGGATAGATGCGTGACCGGGATCCCATCCGGTTGATCTTCCTGAGCTTACGCAGCTTCATGCCGAACTTTTGCGCGATTGTATACAGAGTGTCTCCGGACACAACGGTATAGGATTGAGTCCCGGACGGTTGTTCGACAATCACATTCCGCTCGACCGCCGGTCTGGAGCTGGAGATCCTGCTCCCCCGCGAGGGAACCTTCAGTCGCTGTCCCGGACGAATCAGGAAGTTTCGCCTCAAGCGATTCAGCTTGGCGATGGAAGACACTGATGTACGATACCGTCTGGCAATCCCCGAGACGGTTTCGCCGCGGCGGACATAATGGATCACATAAGTTGCCTCAGGAGGAATCCAGCGAGGCAGATCAGTCAACAACGCCATGGTTTGCCGGCTCTTTCCCACCGGCACCTTCAGTTGATACGCGCGATCAGGCGTCGATTTATGTCTCAATTCCGGATTCATGTTCGCCAATTCTTTTTCATCCAGACCGATTTTGCCGGACAATACCGAGAGCTTGATGGGTCGCTCGACAGACACGCTCTCGTATTGAAGCGGTTGCTCCGGCTGCGGCAGATTGAATCCATATTTTTCGGGATTGCTCACAATCAGGAGGGTGGCCATATAGCGGGGCACGAACCGGCGGGTCTCGCGCGGCAACATGACATAAAGATCCCAGAAGTTATCCAGGTAATTTACCCGTTGGGCGCGGATGAGACGCTGCACTCTGAATTCTCCGCAATTGTACGACGCCAGGGCTGTGGTCCAATCGCCGAAGTACGAATGCAACTCTTTGAGATATTGAACCGCGGCGCCGGTGGCTTTCTCAGGATCCATCCGTTCGTCTATCCAGCGGTCCTTCTTGAGACCGAACCGATAACCGGTGGACGAAATAAACTGCCACAGTCCCAACGCCCGGGCATGGGAATAGGCCCGGATTTTGAAGCCGCTCTCGATCAGCGGAATCCAGGACAACTCTTCCGGCAAACCGGCGTTGCGAAGCTTCTGTTTCATCATTTCCCGGTACTTGCCGGATCTGCGGTACGATTCTTCAAAATACCTCCGCTCCCGGTTCTGGAAGCTCTTAATCTCAGCCATCACATATTGGTTTTCCACCAACTGGATAAACTTGTGGTTTTCGCCGGTGGAATTAAAATGAGAGGCATATATCTCTTGAATTCTCTGGGCGATCAGAAGCCGCAGATTGTTTTTCTCATGGTTGAGCGGAGAATCGGGAGATAGTTTGAGCTGCAAAATCGTATTGTACGCTTCATCGAGAGAAACCAGCGCTTGATCGGCATCCGCTTTCTCCCAGGCGACCAACGCTTCCTGATAAGTTTCGAGGGCGTCCTCCATAATCTTGGCCGGATCCTCGACAACCTCTTCTTTCTCGACAACGTCCTCGCTCACAACGGGAGTATCCGCATCAACTGCAACCACAGGGGCTTTGGGAACCTGACGAACAGCCTTCGGGGAGCTGGAACAAAAATTTAACAAAAACACAACAAACAAAATCAATGTAATTTTAATATACTTTTTTCGCATTATAATCCTCTTCCATTTAGGTCTCTATATACCACACCCCGGAAACCATAGTCAAATAATTACTCTATTTAATTTCAATTCCCCCTCTTCTCCAATCTCGATGCGAGCTTCGTTCGGGCGGGAAGAGAGCGATGGTTCCTTCGCAGCGCAGACTATCATCATCTTCTCCTCGACGACGAATTCTTCTGCGATGAATTGCTGCCTCTCCCTTAGATCTTCCTCTTCAGTTGAGTTTGACTGTCCCGCGTTTAAAGGCGTAGCCGAAGGTTACCAGTTCATCAAGCAATGGTTTGTAGAGTTGCGGCAGGGTGGGCGGCATTTTGCAGCCTGTGCCGGTGATGTTCCCATTGAGGATGAGTTTGGCGGCAATGGCGGCCGGAAGCGCCACAGCCCTGGACATGGCGGAATTTTCCAGGGCGTCGCCTTCGACCTTCATCGTGGCGGTTCGTTTTTCTTTCCTTCCATCGGGGAATTCGACCGTAGCTTCGATATGGACGATGATCATATCCATTTCCCCGGTTTTATATTTCATCTTTTTCAGCATCCTGTCTAAGAGAACGTCCAGGAGGCTGCCCTCTTGGATATCGACGAGCCGGTCATCCAGTAAACCCAACCATTTCAATCGATGGATAATATCGGCATTTTCAAACACATTTAGATATTCAGCCACATTTTTTTCCAGGTTGCCGGTGGAAGCGGCGCCGATCAATGAAGCCATCAATTGGCGGTAAGTTTTGCCCGCATATTGCCTGGTTTCCGTGGAGTTGAAGAATCCCAGTTCCTTGATGTTTTTCATGGTATTGCAATAGCCGCTGTACCGTAACAGGCCGCGATAAAAGGTGACGTTTTCGTCCAGACCGAACGGTTCCAGGTATTTTTTACAATCCTTATTGGGATAGGTTTCAAAGACCCCCAATCCCGGAATATCTTCCAGCCAGAAATTTTCGAACAATTTGGAACCGTCCACTTCGATTCGGGCGCCCTCCCGGCGGATTTCATCCAGTAGGAGTTGGGTGCCGAAATGATCGATTCCCGGTACTTCTCCTACTTCCCAGCGAACCGCATGCCCCAGAGATCTACCATCGATAAAGGCTTCCCCTTTGGATACAGTGCGGTTCAAGATAAACACCTCATAGCCGCATGTGTCGATAAAATAATCAACCAACGGTTTTGACATACGTCCCGCGCCAAAAATAGAGATCTTTTTCATCTGGTTATTCCTCCTTTTTTGTAAGCGCCTAACGACTGACATCTTCCCCTCTAATTCATTTTTATGTCAAAATTTTCGTTTGACTTAAAAGAAGTGTATCATGGAATCATATAGGAGTAAAACCGGGTCCACCGGGTCCCCAATATCCTTGTCTTCACTGAATGGTTCCTGGAGGAAGGACTCCCTGTACGGAAGGAGGGACTCCCTGTCCGGGAGGAGGGACTCCCTGTACGGGAGGCGGGACTCCTTGTCCGGGAGGAGGGCCCCCTTGTCCGGGAGGCGGGACTCCTTGTCCGGGAGGCGGGACTCCCTGTCCGGGAGGAAGGACCCCTTGTCCGGGAGGCGGGACTCCCTGTACGGAAGGAAGGACTCCTTGTGCGGGATGGTCGTGATATCCCTGTGGAATTTCTCAAAATCCAGTACCCAATCGAGATTCGGCTCCAGGATTTGTTGGATTCGCTCCTGTTAAACATTGTAGTAATTATACATACAATCGACCCGGATAGTATACACCGCCGCATCCCGGAGTGCAATCATCGAGTCCCGGTTCTTTTTAGAATCTCAGGATGAGATGGAGATGTAGATGAGTTCTTTTTTCGATTTGGGATCGTAGAGGGTGATCTCCAGAAGAGCTTTTCGTTGGGGACTGTCGGCTCCTACCGCGAGGCGGACCATCTCGTCGAGAATCATGAATGGAAGGGCGACTAGCCGGTTGTCGCCGGCGCCAAGCTCGCTTAATTTGTTTGCGAATTTTTTGAGCTCTTTCTCGAGATCTTTTATCTCTATAGACTCTTCTTTTTCAAACACTTTTTTCAGGGAATCGAGAAACTCTGAGAAGTAAACATTATTTAAGTATAACGTCCGGCACCAATTCACTTCAAAATAGGTGGCGGGAATTCTTTTGGTTCCAGAGGAGCTCTTGATTGGAATACCTTTGTCTCCACTCCATTGAAAATAGTAAAAATTGGTGTATTCACGGAATTCCCGGTAAATTCCCGCCTCATAGAGTTGATAGATCCTGTGGTCGGAGAAATTTCTGTTTATGCTTTTTTCTTTGCTGGGGCGGTAGCACATTTTCAGGCGGTCTACGTAGATGTTCTGGAGGGCGTCTTTATTGGTAGTGATGGATGGGATGTCGAGTTTCTTCGAGAAATCGGTTTTTAGGGCTTTGGCCAGGGCGTCGCCGTCGAACGAGAAGGTATACTTTACGCTGACCTTGCCGATATTTTCCCCGTTTGCGCCGGCGATTTTCACCTGCTGAAGAGATTGCTCGAGATTCTCCTTCTTTTCCGCCGACAGGAGGCTCGTGTCGATGCCGATTTGCAGATAGGTATCTATCTCTTCGAGAGAGGTCACATTGTCGTCGATCTCAAAATCAAAATTATTGTCTAGATTTTTCATACTTTCCGACGCCGCTACCGCGTGCTTGCGAAACGCTTTATCCGAAGCGAACGCTCCATCGAGAGCGCCTGCCACCTGGAGCATGTAGTTCAACTGGGTGGAACGCTTGCGGGAGCTTTTTTTCTTGTCCACTTCCACACCCATTTTGTATACAGTGATTAGACCGGTGTCTCCCACCTGGATGGTGCGGTCGATATGGGTGAGGACCGACGAGACTTCGCTGTAATCCCAGCCGAAGATGTGGATGTCGAGGGACCGTTTTTCCAGGATTGAATCCGAAAAAACAGCGGAGTTGATGCGGATGTGATCGATATCCTTATTTTGAAGTACTGCTGCGAAATTCCCGCACGTGGCTCGATGGTAGAGATCGATTCCTTCCTCGTCGGGTTCCTGGGAGGTTCCCACCAGGATTTCCACATCGAGCAACCGCTCGCCCTTTTTGGCCTTTTGGTATTCGAGACTGAGATCGACCCGCCCCTTTTGGTTGGTCGCATTTTTGATCAAATCCCCTACCCTGGCGAGAGTCTGTTCGAATTGCGTTGCAAACCGATTGACGCCGGCGATAATTTCATCGACTGTCGGGTCGGAGAATATTTTATCGAAGGCTTTTCCGGTGAGACGCTCAACCACTCCTTGCGCAGCCAGAGTCGCCTGCTCTTTGAGTTTTTCCGGAGTATCGTATTTTGCCAATTCAGCGGAAATTTTTGTGAGATTCAACTTATCGAGGACTGCATCGACATATTTTCGGATTTCGTCCTTCATTTGGCCGTTGACCAGTTGATCCAGTTGGTTGAGCCGGTCCTTCAAAAATTGAACCCTGGACTCCAGGTGGGTCAACAATTTGCCCACTGTAACCCCGGCCAATTTTTCCACCAGCTCTCTCAACTCCGGAGTTTTGATATATTGCAGGAGTTTTTCCTCCTGATTTTGCGGATCGACCTCATCGACGATATTCTTTAATTCAGTGAGATGTTCATTGAAATCGATTTTATTGAGAAATTTTTCGTAAATTCCGATGATATCATCGTCCAGTGAATCGATTTGCTCCTGGATTTTTTTAGCGACATCTAGAACTTCTTCCAACTCTTTTTGAGGGATTAAATCGAACGCTTTGCCGGTGTATTCGGCAACCACAGCCTTGAGACAGCCGTCGAGATATCGCTTCCATTCTTCGGGGGTTTTTTCCGCGTACAAGAGGATGCTATTCAAAACTTGCGCCGGCCTGGCGCCGATTATCCCCTCAATCAGGCTGAGGCCTCCTTGCATCGTCTCATCAGTGGACAGATTGGCATCCACCGTGACGCCGAGCGCGAAATCGAAGGTGGAGCTATGATCTTTTTCAACCACCACCCGCCTCCATCCCTGACTGCGACCAGCGGTCGCAATCAGCTTGAAAGCGCCGGTCAGTTGGCAGCGGAACTGGAGTTTGATTGCCGCCTGGACAAGTAGTTTACTTGTTAGATTAAGCTCTCCGAGGGAATACTCTTTCGAGCCGTTGAAGGAATACCCGAAGCTGACATCCCCGCCTAGATGGAGGAAGCCGCTATAGGCGGTGTAGAGGATTTCATTCTTCTGAAGCGGAACAGCGAGGCCGGCTGTCTGCGGCAACCGGGCGGTTCCGAATAACGTTTTAAGAGAGGGCAGCAGAGCCTCATCATTTTTTATGGGGCAACAATAATAATATTCAATGTCTCCGCCGCCTTTCAATTGGAATCCGGCGGAAACCGCGGGGCTGAACATATGACTCCCATTTAGGGCGGCATTGGCTTTGCCGGGAATCAATAGCAACACCAATGATTCGTCCGGATTGGAGATAATGTAATTCTCGAGCAAATCCTTCAAGCCTGGATATTGTTCTTGAGGAAGCAAATCCAGCAGCGATTCATCGAGAACAACCATCGCCCGAACACCCAAACCTCCGGATAACGTCAGGTTCATGGCTATCTGCCCCTCCCCCGCCCCGGATGGAGCGCCGACACTCAACAGGTTTTGATGATCTAGATTAATGGAGATTCCGGAGTCCAAAAGCATTGATTGTCGGCTCGACTGCCGCTGCCGCTTTAGCTCTTTCAGAGTGATATCCGGTGAGCTCTCGATAATATCCGTCAATTCGCCGCCGCTGAAAGATAGCGACCCGTCGCCGTTCCAGAATTTTTTGGGGAAGTCGTTAATAAATGACGATAAAACAACCGGGAATAGTGATGAAGTCATCGCTTCCTCCTCTTCGTTTCCTTTTGATACAGTGTAGCACACAAGGTAAATAATTTACAGGAAAAAAATTGTGGAGGGTAAGGGCGATCGTATGGATCGCCCTTTATTTGTTAAAAAACTATTTTTTAGATTTTTCGAATTTTTTTGCGGCCGCGATAAAGGATACAAAAAGAGGATGGGGAGTGAGGGGTCTTGATTTGAATTCCGGATGGAATTGGCAACCGAGGAACCAGGGATGAGTGGGAAGTTCGATTGTTTCAACGAGGTTCCGTTCTGGATTCTTACCGCTGATAATCATTCCATTGTCTGTGAGAGTTTGCTCAAACATAGGGTTGAACTCATAACGGTGGCGGTGGCGCTCAAAAATCTTCTCTTGTCTATAAATATCATACACCATGGTATCTTTTTTCAAAATACAGGAGAACTCGCCCAACCTCATATTATGACCCATCTCTTCTACGTTTACCAATTCCTTTAATTTCACGAAAACTTTATTGGGAGTTGATTTACTGAATTCATCGGAGTGAGCATCCTTCACTCCAGCCACATTACGAATAAATTCAATACTGGCGGTCTGCATACCGAGGCAAATTCCGAAATAGGGAACATTACTGGTCCTGGCAAATTCTACAGACTTTATCATTCCTTCGATTCCACGCAACCCAAAGCCGCCGGGAACGAGAATCCCATGGGAATTCTTGAATTTCTCTTCGAGATTCCAATCGAGCAAATCATCGGATTCCACCAGGTCGAAGACAACATTGACATCATTGGCCACTCCCGCGTGATACAGTGACTCGAATAGACTTTTATAGGAGTCTTTCAGGCGGATATACTTGCCGACAACGCTGATAACCACCTCGCTGTCGCAATTTTTGGCGCGGTTGACCCAGGCCTGCCACTCTTTGGAATCATCATTCAGTTTTTCCAATTTCAATTTTTTGAGAATTGTATTGCCGAGGCCTTCCGATTTGAAACTCAATGGAATCTCATAGATAGATTCAGCATCGGTGGCGCTCACAATATCAGACTCTCTAAGATTGGTAAATAAAGCGATTTTTTTCTTGATGGATTGTGGAATGGCATACTCAGCCCTACACAAGAGGATATCCGGTTGAATACCGATCTCCCTCAGCGCTTTGACGCTATGCTGGGTGGGTTTTGTCTTTAATTCCCCGGCGGTTGCGATGTGGGGAACGAGGGTAAGATGAATGTACAAAACATCGCCATCATCCATGTCCAATCCAACCTGCCTGATAGCCTCTAGAAAAGGAAGGCCTTCAATATCTCCGACGGTTCCGCCGATTTCAACCAAAACGACATCCACTTCTCCGTCAAGCGCCATAATGGCCGATTTAATTTCGTCCGTTACATGAGGAATAACCTGAACGGTTTTACCAAGGTAATCTCCTCTCCTTTCTTTCTGAATGACATTGTGATAGATTTGTCCCGCGGTCATATTGTTCTTTTGAGACATTGACGCCTGGGTAAACCGTTCATAATGACCGAGATCGAGATCGGTCTCGGCTCCGTCATCGGTGACAAAAACTTCTCCATGTTGAAATGGACTCATAGTGCCGGGGTCCACATTGAGATAAGGGTCTAATTTGATAATAGAAATCGAATATCCGTAGGATTCCAGGATATTTCCTATCGATGCGGCGGCAACCCCTTTACCTAATGAAGATAAAACGCCGCCAGTCACAAAAATGTACTTCGTTTTACTCATATTCCTTCCTTTATAAATTGCTCAATCACTTGTATATCTTGTGGAGTGTCAACTCCAAAAGATCGATATTGACTCTCAACTACAGAAATCTGGATGTGATTCTGCAAGAATCTCAATTGTTCCAGGCGTTCAGCCGCCTCTAGAGACGATGGGCTGAAGCTCACAAATTTATCGAGAGCGCTTCTTAAATACCCATAGATTCCAATATGCTGATGAAATCCTTGAAAATCCTCTTTTGAACCGTTAAAATAGGGCATCGGCGACCGGGAAAAATACAATGCTTCCATTGTATGGTCAAACACCACTTTTACAACATGAGGCGATTGAAAATCCTCAAAAGAACGATTAAAGTAAGCGGCGGTTACAACGTCACACTCTCCGCTCGCCAGCCGGTCATAAACGCTTTGAATCAATTTCCCGGATATCAAAGGCTCATCTCCCTGGATATTCACCACAGCATCATAGTTTGAGTTGAGAACAACCTCCCAGATCCTGTCGGTTCCAGAGCGATGATGATTGGACGTCATAACCGCGTGTCCGTTAAAACCGCGGACAACACCGGCAATCCTTTCGTCGTCCGTAGCGACAACAATATGTGAAAACCTTCCTGATTCTTCTACTCTCCGGTAAACCCTCTCAATCATGGGAATTCCGGCAAGCTTCACAAGAGGCTTCCCTCTGAATCTTGTGGATTCATACCTTGCGGGGATAACAGCAGCGATATTCATATCTTATTTATAGTAATGTTTGTATTCCGATAATTCAACTAATTTCTTTTTCTTCTTCACTACCGGACTCAAGGGCTTTTAACTCCATCTGACACGTCCCTTGAAAAAAGCCACCCTCTTCAATGATCAACTTAGGAGCGACAAGTTTACCTGTCACCCATCCTTGAGCGAATATTTCCGCCCGCTCAGTTGCCTTGACAGTGCCATTAATTTTTCCATTGATGGCAATATAACTGACTTCGATTTCAGCATCCACATCTGCGGTTTCCCCTATAATCAAGTTTGTTCCAGAGAGAATCCTACCTTTAAATGTGCCGTCGATCCTGAATGATTCTTTAAATGAAATATCTCCCTCGACAATTGTGTCTTTATCAATAAACCCACTTACCTTTGATACAATTTCGCCCCTGGCCATAATTTACTCCTTAATGAACAGATTATATAGACGCTCGAATTCTTCCAACTTATTAAAATATATCTCTATCCGGCCCTTCCCGGACTTCGAATATTCTAAATTCACTTTGGTAGATAAAAATCTGGTTACTTTCTCTTCCGCTTTCTTTATATCCGGATCAACATATTTGTCGGGCCTTGAAACATCCCTATCTCTATCTTTATAATAGTTTTTTACCAGCTTTTCCGTCTGACGGACCGATAATTTTTCTTTGAGAATTTTTGAATAGACATCAAGCATATCCACAGTTTCACTTAAACCGAGAAGAGCTCTAGCATGCCCTTGAGATATATCTCCGGCTATTATTCCTTGTTTAATGGCTTCAGGGAGTTTTAACAAACGAAGGTAATTTGTTAAAGTGGCACGATTCATACCCATCTTTTCAGAAGCTTGTTCCTGGTTGAGCCCTGTTTTCTGAATCATCAACTCGATTCCTTCCGCCACTTCAATAGCGTTCAGGTCTTCCCGTTGTATATTCTCGACAAGAGCGCTGATCATAACATCGTCAGGGGCCAGATCTTTTACAATAACCTGAACCTTCTTCCATTTAAGATATTGAGCAGCCCGCCATCTCCTTTCTCCGACAATCAAATAATACTTGCCGTCTTGCCTATATGCCACCACTGGTTGAATTAAACCGGATTCATTTATCGAAGCAGCTAGTTCTTTAATCTTTTCAGAATTAAATTTCTTGCGGGGCTGAAACGGATTGGGGTAGATATTATCAATATCCACCTCAAACATATCTTTTCCCGCCACTTCAGTCGGTTTATTTGTGATTATCGCTTCGATTCCCTTACCGAGTACCTTGCGCTTCATTTCGACATAATCTCCTTTGCTAAAGAAAGATAGGCTTTAGATCCAGCCGATTTAATATCGTATAATTGAATCGGCTTTCCGAAACTAGGGGCCTCCGACAGGCGAATATTCCTGGGAACAATCGCGCTGTAAACCTTAGAATCAAAATATTCCCTAACCTCTTCTTCGACCTGTCTGGATAAATTAGTCCGTTCATCGTACATGGTAAGTAAAATCCCTTTAATTTCAAGGTCGGGATTAAAATTTTCTTTAATCCTGTTAATAGTACCCATCAAATCAGATAAACCTTCCAACGCATAATACTCGGCTTGAATCGGTATCAAAACATTCGTCGCGGCGGTCAACGCGTTAATTGTCAATAAGCCTAAAGAAGGTGGAAGATCGATCATAATATAATCGAACATATCTTTATATTCTTCCAAAGCCTTCTTTAAATAGAGGTGATTTTCATCCTCCGACACACTCTCTAACTCAAAACGCGCCAAATTCCTTGAAGAAGGAACCAGCTTGAGGTATTTAAGATCATAATCCAGCATCGCATCTTGCAATGAACATTGACCTACCAACACTTCATACACATCTTTTTGGACGCCATTCTTATCTATCCCAAAACCAGTAGTAGAGTTAGCCTGAGGATCTAAATCCAAAACAAGCACTCTCTTCTCGGCTATCGCAAAGGCTGCGCCTAAATTAATTGCGGTTGTAGTTTTACCAACACCGCCCTTCTGATTTGCAATAGCAATCACTTCACATTCATTTTCTTTTTGTTTCACGTGAAACATTCTCCATTTTTAAAATTTTTAGATTATCTCTGGAAGGAATATTATAAATTTTTTGTTTCAGGTTTTCCAGGTGTTTTTCAAATTTTTTTATTTTATTCACAGAAGTTATCACTAAAACCTGATTAACCAGACCTTGTACTAAAAAAGAAACAAGCATCAACGTCTCAGGAAAGCCTCGCGCAACCAACGCACCCCTCCCCCATAACTTCTTTTTTTGAAAAAACTCAGTGACGCTAAAACCAAACACCTCAACATTCCTCAAGCCTAACTCTTTTATGACTATATTTAAAAAATTTGCTTTTTTTTGTTTCGGCTCCACCAAAAAAACTCTTTTTTCTGGAAACAATACAGATAAAACAACGCCCAATAAACCGTTCCCGCTTCCGGCATCAACAATTTTATCCCCTTTGACAAAGGAACCCAAAAGAACCGACTCCTCAACTAGACCAAAAAACTCTCCCTCCGTCATTTTTCTTGAGACAAGATTGTATTTCTCATTTTCTTTAAAGAGGAGATCTATATACCGGCCGACAACTTCCAACTGATATTCATTCAATTGAATCATTTTCCCTCACAAACCAAAAGAAATCTCATATGTTGTTTCACGTGAAACAATCCAGGGCATCTATTCATCAATACCATCTTTCTTTATAATCCCATCACGATCTACTCTACTTTTTACAAATACAAAATATGCAGCGCAAATCATCCATACGCTCAGGACAAACGGAGAATATTTTGAGAAGTCAATAATTAAAAAGTAAGGTGATATGATAATCGTAATAATTGCCAGGATTGCGGAAATCTTGACTAATATTTTTTTCACGGTACATCCTTATTTAATAGATTTAGTATATTTACTCTAGTAATTATTTTGTTTACCACAGAGTACTGTATTTTGCAATTAATCGACTACGTGATTTAGGTAGTTTAGAACTGAATGCGTTGACTCAATTCCCCTTAACAAAAAAATTAAAAAAAATAATTACCCTTGACAAGAACCTCTATTTTTTTTACTATTCATTCAGTTGTTGACAGGATCTAAAAAGTGGGGTAAATTAGATTTTCACATTTGTTAATATTTTTGTGGAAAAATGACGATGAATTTCTATGACATTACTAAAAATTATTTAAAGAGCCTACTTGATAGGCCGACCTATGAAAAATGGATCGAACCGCTATCGTATATTGGATCGCTGAAGAATATTTTATTCCTTGGTTCCCCGGATGAAAAGAAGACTTCCTGGATTCGTAAAAACCTTCTGGAAAAAGTAAATTCCCATACAAAAAAAGAATTTGACTTCACTCTTAAACTTGTCCCATTATATGAGGAAGACACTAGCAATAAGAATAATGAAAAAAAAGCGAACAAAGAACCTATCGATGATTTTTCCAAAAACATCTTTATAAACTCCAATCTCAATAAAAAATATAATTTTAATTCATTCGTTCAATTGGATTCAAACCGGATGGCTTATTCATTCGCTTATAGCGTGGCTGAATTCCCCGGTAAATCATACAATCCGCTATACATTTATAGTGATGTCGGTTTAGGAAAAACCCACTTACTCTATGCTATCGGCAACAGAATTGTTGAAAACAACAATGAAATGAGGGTAATTTATCTGACAACAAGTGATTTTATGAACGAATACGTAGAATATACCCGCTTGAATAAACGGTCGGAATTTATTAAAAAATACACCTCGGTGGATGTGCTTTTAATTGACGACATTCAATACATTACGAAATGGGGTGGTACCAGCGAACAATTCTATTACATTTTCAATAAACTCATCCAGATGGAGAAACAGATCGTTATCTGCTCGGATAAACATCCTGATAATATCCCGGATCTGGAAAAAAGGATCAAATCCAGGTTTGAGTGGGGTGGAATTGTAGATATTCTCCCCTATGATCTGGAAGGCCGCCTGGCTATTCTCAAAAAGAAACTTCATGAGCGAAAAAACCTTTTCAAAAATGACTTTGAAATACCCGATGAAGTACTTTATTTTCTAGCCTCGTCTATAAAAGAAAATATCCGGCAATTGGAAGGAGCCCTCAATCGTTTAATTGGATATGCCAATCTTAAATATTCCGATACCTCAGGGAACCGGATTACTCTCTCTTTCGCGAAAGAGGCGTTAAAACCATATATTTCTCTCCGGAAAAAAACGGTCACCGTTGAAGGCATCCAGGAATTCGTCGCCAAAAAATTCAATATAAACAAAGACGAATTAAAAACAAAAAACAATTCCCCAAAAATTGCGCGCCCCAGACAAATTGCTATGTTTATCTGCAAAAAGGCGACGAAACACTCTCTAACTGAAATCGGAACCAAATTTGGGGGAAAACATCATACGACAGTTCTCCATTCGATAAAAAAGGTCGAGCAGGAGATGAACGACGATCATGAATTTTCCAGAGAAGTGAATTCCTTTATTAAATTTTTTGAAGATTAGAGTTTTCCACAAAGTTCTTCAGATTTCCACACTACACTCCCAGGGGAAGACGTTTGTTAAATCGACATATAGCAATTTTTCCACTTTTTAACACGGCTTTCTTTTTTTTTTTTCAATATTATGATAATATTATAAATAACTAATAATATATATAGGATGGTCAATATGAAAATTTTTGTGGAAAAGTCTTCGTTTTCTAACGAATTAAAGCTATTTCAGGGCATTTTTGAGAAGAAGACGTTGATGGATATTCTTCAGAATATCAAGCTGACCGCTGTGGAAAACGGCCTCCTCGAATTGGTGGCGACAGACCTTGAAATAGGTCTCTCATCCACTATTAAAGTAGATGTCGAAGAACCAGGATCTCTTACTGTGAACGGTAAGGACTTTTATGATTTAATTTCCAGAATGCCGGATGGAATTGTGGAAATCTCGGAAAAAAACGACTTGCAAATCGTAATCACCAATGAAAAGAAAACGAGTAAATATAAATTATTGGGATTGCAGGCCTCAAACTATCCACAACTTCCTGTAGCAGATTTTTCATCCGCTGTTACCATTACTTTAAAGCCCCTGGCAATGATGATTAATAGGAACTACTACATTATTTCTCCGGAGATGAAATTTAATTTAGGAGGAGCTCTATTAAGTATCAGCGATACAGGCTTTGAGATGGCGGCTACCGACGGCCACCGCCTCTCGTTTTCTAAGTTTGAAAGCGAATTATCCGTGGATTCGTCTTATGAGTTTATTGTCTCCCGTAAAACATTGATGGAATTGAGCAAAATAGGCGATGAAGGGGAGTTCGAATTTACCTACGATAAAAACAACCTCTTTTTTAAGTATAACAACAAAGTTCTCTCAGCTCGCGTTATTGACCAGAAATTTCCAAACTACAAAGCTGTTATTCCTGAATCTACAAAATACAAAGCTATCGTTGATTCAAGCCAGTTACTTACCACCCTGCGCCGCGTTCTTGTGTTTAAGACAAGAAATAACGGTGTTTTTTTTAAATTCTCCGAAGGTAAGCTAACCCTGGAACGGACAACCCCTGAGAAAGGCGAGGCTCATGACGAGATGGATATCGATTATACCGGTGAAAGCTTCAGTGTGGCTTTCAATGGCAACTTTATCGTTGACTTCTTGACTCACATTGAAAGTGAGCAGATTGAGATCGGGATCAATGACGGAGACAGTTCTTTTATTTTTAAACCGGTTCAGGATGAAGATATTCACTATATTTACGTTGTGATGCCCCTGAATATTTAACATGTAATGTAAATGGATTGATTGTAAAAAAAATAAAAATTCAGGGTTTTCGAAATTTAATCGCTACCTCTATCGAATTTTCTCCCGGTAGAAACCTTATTTATGGACGTAATGGAGCCGGAAAAACTTCCATCCTCGAAGCAATTTTTTTTCTTGGCTTCGGAAAATCTTTTTTAAATGCGAAACGGGCTGAAGTGGCGAATCGAAATTCTCGGGAGTTTCAGGTGAGAATGCTTGTGGAGGGAGCTGTTGCAGAGCATGAACTGGCATGCTCTTTTTGCCGTAATCGGTTCTCTCTGTTGAGCGATGAAAAAAAAATTAATATCGTTGAAGCGAACGATATTTTCCACCCTGTGTTTTTTTCCTCATCTAACTACAATACATATATTGAGAGCAAACCGTATACCCGGAAGCTCGTAAACCGCTTTATATTTGGTGTGAACTCACTTTACATAAGCCATATTTTGAGTTATAATAAAGCGTTAAAACAGAAAAACCATCTATTAAAAAAGGCAAAAAATTTTTCAGGGTTAACCGGCTGGAATAGAGTGTTAAGTGAAACAGGCGCAAAAATTATGGATAAAAGGATAAATTTTATAGATAAATTAAACCGTGAGATTAGTTTTAATTTCGATTCATCGCTGCAAATTCGCTACAAACCGACGGTAAAATTGCAAGAAGATTTATCCCCAAGCCGCTATTACGATGAATTGGATAAAGTCCAGGAGATTGAAATTGCGTCGCGCCGTTCCATTAAGGGACCCCACCTTGATCATTTCGAATTTCTTCTGGATGGAGAAAATCTAAAATATAATTCCTCCGGAGAGAAAAAGATAAACCTCTTAAAAATATATATCAGCTTTATTGAACTCTTTAAAAAAGAGAAGAATCAATATCCGGTTTTCCTGGTTGACGACTACGACACAGCGATAGATACCGGTAATGTTGATTATCTACTGGAACATTATCCGGATATGCAAGTGATTGCCACATCTGTGAACAAAAACAATCAGTTTGACTGCTTGATCGAATTATCTAAGGAGAATTAAAACGTGGATGATAATGAAGTTAATGTGAATCATCAATCAACATATAACGCCGATAGCATTAAGGTGCTTGAAGGCCTTGAAGCCGTTAGAGTCAGGCCTGCTATGTATATTGGCAGCACCGGCTCTATGGGGCTTCATCATCTTGTCTATGAGGTTGTGGACAATTCTATCGATGAGGCGATGGGAGGGTATTGCGATACAATCGATGTCACCATCCATTTCGATAATTCCATTTCTGTTACCGATAACGGCAGAGGTATCCCGGTTGATCTTCATCCGGATGAGGGAAAACCTGCCGCGGAAGTTGTAATGACGACGTTGCATGCGGGTGGAAAATTCGACCGTAATAGTTATAAAGTATCCGGAGGTCTCCATGGTGTTGGTGTTTCAGTAGTGAACGCCCTATCTTCAAAGTTGGAATTGGAGATAAAAAAAGACGGCGCGGTTTTTTTCCAGAAGTATGAATACGGTAATCCGGCAACCGAATTCAAAAAAATGGGAAAAACAAAAAAAAGCGGCACCAAGGTAACATTTTGGCCGGATGATGAGATTTTCGAAACAATTGTTTTTGAATATAATATACTGGCGAAACGATTAAAGGAACTGGCATTTTTAAACCAGGGTATTACCATTAATTTAACGGATAAAAGGGAAGATAAAACAGAAACCTTTTTTTATAAAGGTGGAATTGTAGAGTATGTCAGTTATCTCTGCGGTTCAAAAGAGAAGGTCCATAAGAAACCTATCTTCCTGGAAGCCAAAAGAAATGATGTTGAAATCGAAATAGCCTTTCAATATGTCAGTAGTTATAGTGAGACTATGCTCTCGTTTGTCAATAATATCAATACTATTGAAGGGGGAACTCACCTCACTGGATTTAAGGGAGCGCTCACCAGGACAATAAATAATTTCGCCCAGGTAAACAATCTTAAAAAAGATTTAAAAGATAACGGTTTTACTGGAGAAGATGTCCGGGAGGGTTTAATATCGGTTATTTCCGTTAGAATCCGCGAGCCCCAGTTTGAAGGTCAAACAAAAGCGAAGCTTGGAAATTCAGAGGTAAAAGGAATTGTCGAGTCTTTTGTGAACGAAAAGCTTCAGGAATATTTTGAAGAAAATATTTCCGTGGCAAAGATAATAATCAACAAATCTCTTGTGGCGGCTAAAGCCCGCGAAGCGTCTAGAAAAGCGAAAGATCTCGTTCGTAAGTCAAATCTTCTAGAGAGTCATTCTCTTCCTGGAAAATTAGCGGATTGTCAATCGAAAGATCCAACCGAAAGTGAAATATATGTGGTTGAGGGAGAGTCAGCCGGAGGATCCGCTAAACAAGGTCGCGATCGTCGCTTTCAGGCTATTCTTCCTTTAAGGGGAAAAATCCTGAATGTTGAAAAGGCAAGTACGGCAAAAATGCTGGAGAATACTGAGATCAAGACTATCATCACAGCATTGGGAGTGGGAATCGGTAAGGAAAATTTCGACCCCGAAAAATTGCGTTATCATAAAATTATTATTATGACTGACGCGGATGTCGATGGTTCTCATATTCGTACCCTTTTAATGACTTTCTTTTTTAGACATATGCGACCGTTAATTGAACGCGGTTTCCTATATCTGGCCCAGCCCCCCTTATTCCTTGTTAAAAAAGGAAAAAACAGACTTTATTTAAAAAACGAAAAAGAACTGGAAAATAACCTATTTAGAAGAATTGGTTCTGATATCTCTGTATTTTCCAGGAAAAAAGAGGAAATAAAAGGACCGGATTTAGTAAAATTTGTAAAATTAATCAACCGTAAGACAAGGCTTGTGGAAAATCTCGAACGAAGGGGAATTCCTCGTGAATTGACTTTGACTTTAATTGATCTCATTAGAGACGAGGAATCTTTCAAAACAAAACAAAGAGCGGAAGAAATCGCGGAAAAAATCCGGCAAAAAGAATTTTGCACATCCTGTAATTTAAATTTTGATGAGGAATATTCCACTTATACTCTGGATCTCGAGTATGAATTCAGCGGGGTAAGTTTTAGAAAAACCCTGAATTGGGATTATCTCACGGGTCCGGAATTCGCTGAAGTGAATGAAGTATATGAAAAACTGAAGGAATTTCCAGAGCCTCCCTATTATATTAAAAATGGCAGTGAATCCACGAAAATCGAACTTCAGTCTGAACTGACTTCCTATTTAATGGAGCGGGTCAAAAAAGGACTCTCTATACAACGTTATAAAGGTCTTGGTGAAATGAATCCGGATCAGCTCTGGGAGACAACGATGGATCCGGATAATAGAACGTTATTGCAAGTAAGTATCAATGATTATTTGGAAAGCGAAAATCTTTTCGATACACTTATGGGAAGTGATTCAACTAAACGGAAAGAGTTTATTATCAACAATGCGTTAAACGTAAGAAATCTTGATATATAGGTATATATAATAAGAAAAGGTTGGAAATAGAATGGATAAAGATATTGAAATTAAGGAAAAAATTGAGCCGGTAACAATTGAAAACGAAATGCATACCTCCTATCTAGATTACTCTATGAGCGTAATCATCGGGAGGGCCATTCCGGATATACGTGATGGATTGAAGCCGGTACATAGGCGTTCTCTCTATTCGCTTCATCAAACTGGAACTCATTACAATCAAGCATATAAAAAATCCGCCAGAATCGTTGGCGATGTAATCGGTAAATATCATCCCCATGGCGATTCCGCGGTTTACGACACATTGGTTCGGATGGCTCAGGAGTTTTCGTTGCGCTATCCACTTGTGAACGGTCAAGGAAACTTCGGTTCCATAGATGGCGATCCTCCGGCGGCCATGCGTTATACTGAAATTCGCCTCCAAAAAATAGCCAATGAACTCTTGAACGATATTGATAAAAACACTGTCGATTTTATCCCGAACTATGACGAGTCATTGAGCGAGCCGACGATATTTCCCGCGCTTCTACCGATGCTTCTTTTAAATGGAAGCTCCGGTATTGCGGTCGGAATGGCCACCTCGATACCCCCCCATAATATTAAGGAACTGATCGATGGATTCATCTATTATATGGATAAAAAGGATTCGTCCATCGCTGAATTGATGGAGATCGTTAGGGGACCCGATTTTCCCACCGGCGGATTTATTTTTGGAAGACAATCGTTGCTCAACGCTTATGAGACTGGCAGGGGAACGATTATTGTCAGGGCGAAAGCGGTCATCGAGACAGACCAAAAAGGTAGACAAAAAATTGTTGTAACTGAAATTCCGTATCAAACCAATAAAGCGAGAATTCTTGAGAATATCGCTAAACTCGTTAGAATGAAAAAGGTTACGGGAATCCATGATTTGAGGGATGAATCCGACCGGGAAGGTATGCGGATTGTCATTGAAGTCAAGAGAGATGAAATTCCGGAAGTCATATTAAACTCTCTATATAAATTTACACAATTTCAAACCACTTTCTCTATAAATTTATTGGCAATTGTCAATAATCAACCGAAACAATTTAACCTTAGCGAATATTTTAATTTTTTCCTTGGCCACAGAAAAGAGATTATTCGTCGCAGATCTCTTTATGATTTGGAAAAGGCGGAACGTCGGGCGCATATTATTGAAGGTCTGAAAATTGCACTGGATAAACTCGATCTGGTCATCAAGATCATCCGCGGTTCGAAAAACCGTGAACAAGCTAAGAAAAACTTGATGGATTCGTTACCGCTGTCCTCCATTCAGACTGACGCCATCCTCGATATGCAATTGTACCGGTTAACCGGTCTTGAAATAGATAAATTGGAAGCGGAATATGTGGAGCTCCTTAAATTGATTAACTACTTAAAAGAACTTTTGTCCAGCGAGACGTTGCTCTTGAGTGTCATTAAAAATGAATTGACCACTGTCAGGGATCAGTATCAGGATTCACGCCGTACAACCATTATTGAGCAGGAACTCTCCGACATCAATATCGAAGATCTCATCAAAGATGAAGATTTCGTCATTCTTTACACTAAAAAAGGTTATATCAAACGGACCACTCTTAGCTCCTATAAAAATCAGAATCGCGGTACTATGGGAAAACGTGGTTTCGGACTCAAAGAGGAAGATGTCATTTCTCGAGTGTTTGTCGCCTCGGCTCACGACTATATCTTGACCTTTACTGAAAAAGGACGGATGTTCTGGATCAAGGTCTACGATATTCCGGAGGGCGATACCACGGGGCGCGGTAAACCGATTAATCGCTTAATAGGAATCATTGGCGATGAAAAGGTTTGCTCCGTAATTAATGTGAAGGAATTTTCCCCCGACCGGTATGTCATGCTCTTTTCCCGGAAAGGGTATGTGAAAAAAACGTCGCTCGAAGCTTTCTCGAAACCGAGGGTTAACGGTATTATTGCCGCAGATGTTCCGGAAGGCGATGTATTGTTCGAGGCTCAAATCACCAATGGTCAAAATGAAATTATTTTGGGTTCTCATCAAGGTAAGGCTCTGAAATTCAAAGAGGATAATGTACGCGAAATGGGACGTAACGCTAGAGGAGTCATTGGCATCCGGATAGATGACGATGATTTCCTTGTGGGCGCGGATATTATTAGCCCCAATGACAAATATATTTTAACTGTAACTGAAAATGGATTTGGGAAAAAATCCGATTTATCCCTCTATCGACTCCAAACCAGGGGCGGAAAAGGTTTGATCAACATAAAAATCACCGAACGGATTGGGAAGGTGATCGGCCTGGTTACCCTCTCAGACACCGAGGACATTATCCTATCGTCTAAGAAGGGAATTTTGAACAAACAGTATTCTACCAAGATTCGCTCCCAGGGACGCGCGACTCAGGGGGTAAAAATTATCAATCTCCGGAATGAAGATTTTCTGGTTTCCCTCGACAAAGTTAGAAGTGACGAATCGGCTGATAAACCGGTGGACTGATAAGCCCGCCGGATAACTCCCGGAGCTTTCATTCTAGACCCCAACGTCCCCTATATGTCGATTGTGAAGCAAAAGCTACAGGGCTGCGATAAATTTATTTGACAGTACATTCGTGTTTCATTACAATGGGTTTAATGGGAATGCGAAGATATGTGTTAATTTGTTTGATCATTTTTTCCGCCAATTTTTTTCTTATTCACGCCACAGAGCCCAACGAAAAAGATTTTACCTCTTTCGAGTTGGAAAATCGGTTAAATGTGGTGATTGTAAATAAAAAAAACCTCCCTCTGGTAAATATCGTGTTGGCGGTGAATGTTGGATCGAAGGATGAATCGGAAAAAAATAACGGAGTTTTGCATTTATTGGAACACCTGATTATATTCCGCCGCGATTTCAGTAAGGTAATCAGGGCTCATGGCGGATATTTCAACGGTCATACCGATCGAGATCTTGCGACATTTGAGATATCCTTGCCGGCTGACGAGTTGGAATTCGGACTTTCTGTTTTAAAAAAAATGATTTTTAATTTTAATGTAGCGACAGCGGCTCTTGACAAAGAAAAAAAAGTGATTGAGAGGGAAATCAAGCATATTGAGGATGACCCGGTGAGATTGGGACGATCTCTCGCATTGCGGCATCTTTTTTCTGGACATCCGTATAGTCTTCCGGTATTCGGACGTTTGCCCACTATACTAAACGTCGGGCCCGATGAGATAAGAGATTTTTATAAGAAATATTTTTTTCCTGGAAATTGCGCTTTAGCGATTGTCGGCAGCGTCAATCTTACGGATGCTGAAGTAATGGTCAAGACATTGATGGCGACTAATGAAACCGCAGATTTTAAAGAGAAAAACATTCCAACTCCACCGGAATTAAAAAAAAATATAGAAATAGATTATTTTATGGATGTGAAAAAAACCCATTTGATTTTCGCCTTCCCAGCTCCCTGTTACAACGATCCCAGTCAATTGCCGATGCGTACGCTATCACAAATTTTAAGCGAAGGCGTCAATCCTCTTTTAGGAGGTGTTTTGCGTGGAAGGCGAAGAATTGTCGATGAAGTATCGATGCAATATATGTCCCTGATGTATGGCGGGGCTGTGTTGGTTCGCCTGGTTCTGGACCAAAAAAATTTCAAACCTGCCAGAAGCCGGTTGCTAAAATTTTTTAAGGAGATTTCTCAATTCAGATATTCTCCGGATGACTACCCGCCTGCGGAGCGGATGCTGGCTTTCGATTTTGTTACCACTGCAAAAAATCAGATGGAGGTGAGTTCCGAAGAATATCTGGAGCGAGGTCTGAATCATGCGGCGGCATTTACCAGGTATTTATTGTTGAACCGACAAGCGACCAAAAATAGTCACCGGGAAAATCGACTCGATAAATTAAATTCCAAACAATTAAGAAAATCGGCAGCCCAATTTTTAAGCGGTCAAAAATATGTATTAGTTAAAATTTTTCCAAAACAGGAATCTTGACATGAAGCGATTTACTAGCGGAATTGTCCTTCTATTTATTGTTAATTTAATGGCATTTTTTCCTCAACATTCGAACGCTATAAATCCCTCAGAATCGCCGAAAAAAATCGAAATCACCCAGATGTTTCAGGTTCTTTATCAATATGAACCAGTATCGAAGATCACAGCGCTTCAGATTTTTGTCAATGCCGGTCAAAAGCAGGAACCATCAGGGTTTCAGGGGATTTCTTATTTGTCCACCTGGCTGTCGATTGGCCTTCCGAATAGGGGAAAAATTAATCATTTGATGAAATTAGGCTCAACATTCTCCTGGCAGGTGGATGGAGATTTTGCTGTTATTACTGTTAAGTCTTTAACAGAAAATCTTGATGAGACGATGGAGTTACTTTCATCGGTTTTAAAAAATCCTTTGGTTTCAAACCTTAGAATTTCTGAAATAAAAAAGCAGATGGAATTTGCGCTTGAAATTCTTGAGGATGATTCTCATCTCGCCATGAAATTTTCCTTGATGAATTCTTTTTTTAAAACTCCCGGTTATGGAGGGTCAGTTTATGGAACGAAGGACACGCAAAAAAATATAAAGAGAAAACATGTTCTGAATTTTTTAAGTGAACATTTTACTCTAAAAAATATGGTGTTTTCAGTTGCAACGGATTTGGAAGAAGAAAAACTGAAAAAAATGTTCTCCAGGCATTTCAAAGATTTTCCGGTTGGAAGACCAGTGAAGACAGTTTCGATAAAAACTGAGATACCAGAAATCAAAGAGATAGTTATAAAAAGGGAGACAGACGAAGTCCTCCTCGCCTATGGCTTCCCTGTGCCTGCGGTTTCGAACAAGAAAGATTATTGTCTCGCCATGATGTTGGAAATATTGACGGGCATTGGTGTGGGGTCGCGCCTGTGGGAAATTCGTGAAGATAAAAATCTCGCCTATACCGCCGAGTCGGAACTCATGCGAATGAAAGATGCGGGGATTTTGGCTCTGTATGTGAAAACCAGCCCCAAACAGCTCAACCAGGCTGCGCTGGCTCTTGAAGATATCATCAAAAAATTGAGGGAATCTGGAATTACAAAAGATGAACTCGATGTAACGAAAGAATATTCAAAAGGTGAGTTGATGCGGCACACAGAAACCAAACATAGCCGCTCGTTGTACATTGCCTTATTTGAATCTTATGGATTGGGCTATGATTTTATAGTTAAGATATTTGACCGGATCGATTCTGTCACATTGCGGGAAATGAACGATTTTATCACCGCTACATTCAATCCTGCCCACCAGGTGAAAGTGATCATCGGTCCGGACAGTAAATAAACGAATTGAGAGAGGTATCATTTAAAATGAAAAAGTACAGAATAATAATTCTACTGGTATTTGTTCTGCTTTTTGCCAATTGTTCCGGTGGAGCTACCGGTTCGGATGAAAATTCCACAAATAAAGTGGCTGAACTGATTCTTACCAACGCTACAGTTGTTACCGTCGATTCAAAACTACCATCATGTGAAGCTATCGCAATAAAAGACGGGCGAATATTGGCCCTTGGATCCAACGCCGAGGTGTCGAAATTAAAAGGCCCGGATACAAGAGTGGTTGATTTATCGGGAAAGACCATTGTGCCCGGTCTTCATGATGCTCATGTTCATTTCGAATCCGGCGCCAAAGCCGTGACAGAACGATTGAGCGTCCGTTTTTTGGGTTTGGAAGAAATTCTCGAAAAAGTGAAAGAAGCGGTGCGAATTTCTCCGGAAGGCGCGGTTATCCGGGCCTATCATTTCAACCACGCTTACTTTGAAGATAAAAAGTGGCCGGATCGTTATCATCTTGACAAAGTGGCTCCCAACAATCCGGTTATCATCACCCGGGTAGACGGCCATTCTATCTGGCTCAACTCGGCGGCGCTCACGATGGCCGGAATAACGAAAGATACTCCCGACCCACAAGGCGGTGAAATTCAACGCTTCGAAGACGGTACTCCCACTGGCATTCTAAAAGAAACCGCCGAGGAGTTAGCCGCTAACATTGAGGGTCCAAAAATGAAAGTGCCCGGGGCGGCAAAAGGAAATACCCTAGAAGCGGGAATAGAATATGCCAATCGTCTAGGACTCACAAGTGTCACCACATCCGGATCTTTGGAACTCATTCAGCGGTTGAATCAGTTGAAGGAAGACGGAAAACTCTCTTTGCGCTTCAATGTTTGGCTTCCCATTGAAGGTATCCAACATTATCTGGACAAAGGCATCGCCATGAATCAGGGTGACGATATGGTGAAGGTGAGTTTTTTGAAGATTTTCTGTGACGGTACCATTGGTTCTGCCACCGCGGCTATGTTCGAGCCTTTTAAACACCGTCCCGATTCAAAAGGACTGTTAATTCATCCGGAAGAAGAATTGGATGCTTTAGTTGAGAAAGCTCATATGAATAATTGGCAAATCGGCGTTCACGCCATTGGCAATCGCGGTGTCCATTTGGTCCTAAACGCTGTGCAAAAGGCTCAGAAAAAAACTGGAAAAAAGGGATTACGCCATCGTATCGAGCACTCCCAATTTGTGCGGGATGAAGATCTGCTTCGCTACAAGGTGTTGGGCATGATTCCATCGATGCAGCCGACCCATTGCACCACGGATCTATTGGTGGTTGAAGATCGCATCGGAACTGAACGGGCCCGTCAAGGATATCGATGGAATTCTTTCGGGCAAAAGGGAATCATGCTGGCGTTTGGTTCCGATTGGCCGGTGGAACCATTGGACCCCCGCCGGGGGCTTTATTCCTCGGTTGAACGAAAGAATATTCAAAACGGAACACCCGAGGATGGTTGGTTTCCAGAAGAGCAAATTTCAATCATTGACGCCGTGAAATATTTTACCCTTGGATCCGCCTACGCATCGTTCAATGAAAAGATTCTTGGTTCGATCGAGAAGGGAAAGCTCGCGGACTTGACAGTATTTGACGGTAATCTTTTGGAACTTGCCGCAAAGGACAAAAAAGCGATTCTATCGATGCCGGTTCGCATGACGATTGTCAATGGAACGATTGTATACAACGGCGCGCAAGTCAAATAAAAATTTCAGCCATGATTTTGGGGCGGCGAATTTCGCTGCCTCTTTTTTTCTATTTTTTCAATACTTCGATAATTTCACCGATATACATTCGATGGTAGTCTTTTTTGGGGTAATTGTCTTCGATGGTGGAATCGAGGAACAATTCAGGCTTTAGGTCATCGGAATACAATTTTTTGCAAACAAGGACCATTTCGGCTTCCTGAAAATAGATTCCTCCGTTCTCCCGGTATGCAGGAGTCAAACCGGCCTTCTCCACTTTATTGACATCCCGTCCGCTCAACGTGCCGCATAGATTTAAGGCTTCTCTATAATTGCCGCCGAAGAAACTCAAAGAAAACAGATGTTTATCTTCCATAAATTGGTAGGTGTAGCGGGTAGGCCGAACAAACACGAACGCCACACGCCGGTGCCACAAAATACCCAATCCTCCCCATGAAGCTGTCATGGTGTTCAGGTTTTCGGCATTTCCGGCGGTAATGAGCATCCAGTCTTTATCGATCAATTTAAAAACGTTCTCGGAAATCGATTCAACATCAATGACGCTAAGCTGCTCTTCAGAATGATTCATCTCTCTCTCCTCTTTTAATCCCAGATTTCAGTCAATTGTCGGGCAATGGCATCCAATCCATCCGCATCGGTCTGATTGAAATCAGAAAATGACTCACTATCAACATCCAATAGGGCTTTTAGCCGTTTGTTTTTATCGAATAACGGAACGACAATTTCCGAGTTGGAACGGGAATCGCAAGCTACGTGGCCGGGAAATTCATGCACATTGGGAACTACGATTGTTTCCTTTGAATTGGCGGATGCGGCGCATACTCCGTTATCGAGCGATAATTTCATGCAAGCCGGCGGGCCCTGGAAAGGACCAAGAATTAGATGATCGTCTTTTAAAAAATAAAAGCCCACCCAAAAAAAATTTTCAAAACGACTTCTCAATATTGCAGCGGTGTTCGCCAATGTGGCCACAACATCGGCGTGCCGTTTGACCTGGGCCCTTACCTGTTTGCCAGCCCATTTATATGCCTCGTCTTTTTTCATCCTAACTCCTTCATTCATTTCATGAATCCATTTTATAAGTATTGGGAGTATTCTGTCAATGCGTGAATCCAGTTTTCCCTCTTTTACAATTTTTCTAAAAAAGGTAAAATAAAGGGGTCTGAACTACAATAAGGAGCAAAGGATGTGTTTGGAATATAAAAAAAAACGAAACATAGCGTTTTTATTCGCCGCTTTAATCGGAGTTTTGATTTTTAGTCAGTGGGCGGCGGCCGCTGTCAATAAAGAAAAAGAAAGCGACCGGAGCTATTTGCAAGAGGAAATCGAGCAATTGCATCATCGTCTCGACGTGTTGGAAAAATCTATCGACGATGTGCTCTGGTTTCATAAAGTCGGCGATATCGCTTTTGTAGACAAGGTGCGCCATGTGGGTCCGCCCCCCGCCAACATCCCCAATCCCACCGCCAAGGGGGCTAAAAATCCAGTCAAGTTTTATTCTTATGTGTTTATCCCAAAAAAAATAAGTTCAACATTGAAATACCCTCTATTGGTTTTTCCTCATGGCGGAGTGCACAGTAATTTCAGTACTTATTACACTCATATTGTCAGGGAATTGGTAACGCAGGGCTACATCGTGATCGCCCCCGAATACCGCGGAAGTACCGGATATGGCCGGGGGATGTATGAACTCATTGATTACGGCGGACTGGAAGTGGAGGATGTGGATGCCGGACGCCAATATATGTTGGAGAACTATGATTTTATCGATTCCTCGAAGGTCGGAATCCTGGGATGGAGTCACGGCGGTTTGATTAGCCTGATGAATATATTTGATCATCCGGAGCATTACAATGTCGCTTACGCCGGAGTTCCGGTCAGCGATCTTGTTGCCCGTATGGGTTATATGACCGATAGTTACCGGGCCCTCTATTCCGCTCCCTATCATATCGGCAAAACCGCCTCCCAGGATGTCAACGAATATCGCCGCAGATCTCCCGCCTGGAACGCTGAAAAACTGAAGACTCCCCTATTGATCCATACCAACACCAATGACGAAGATGTCAATGTGCTGGAGGTGGAGCATCTGATTAAATCTCTCAAATCCGCCGGGAAAAAATTCGAGTATGAAATCTTTAAAGACGCTCCCGGAGGCCACAGTTTTGATCGTTTGGATACGTGGATGGCGAAAAAAATTCGTTTTAAAGTGTACAAGTTTCTTGCCGGCTATCTGAAACCTCCCTACCCGTTCAAATCTGTAATCGACCTTCATAAAGCTAGTTACCGGGGGGATTGACCATGAATTATTTCACCAGAGGAATGTTTAGCGATCCGCAATTCTGGGTAAAAATCATTGTCGTTCCAGCGATCGGAGGTCTGGTGGTTATCGACTTCCTATCATATATGTTCGCGGCGCCGGGATTTCTCAATTTGTGGGCAGTCAAGATCGTTGGGATTTTTTCTATCGTTGGAGTAATTGTGTACGGGATTTATCTCTACAAAAAGCCGAAATCAGATAAAAACACAGAAGAGGACCAGGCGTATATCGAGACACTGAACGAAGATAAATTCCGCAAAATGATCCTGGACGATCCTGAATTCCAGACCTTCTGCTATCAATGCGTTCATTTTAACCAACGGTTCGGTTCCTGCGGCAAAAAAATTTTCAGTGAGCGGTCAAAGAGGGCGCGGCTCAACGAAAAATATACCTACTGCCTCCATTGGCTACCGCTTGAGGAACAGGAAGAAACAAATCAGATTTAAATCGCACCCTAAAGGATGATAGATTCGATTTTTTCCAGGACTTTTTGGGTGGTAAATCCAAAATGGTCCCCGACAACATTGCCGGGGGCCGACACTCCGAAGGATTGGATATCGATGACCATGATGTTGCGGTCATAAAAAATATCAACTGCCCGGTGCGACGCGGCTTCGATAAAGACCACCGGCGCCTGTTTGCTATCCATGATTTTATCGCGGTAATCAGGGCCGGCGGCGGAGAACAATTCCATACAAGGAATACTGACCACCCTTACGTTCATTTTTTTTGTCTCTTCCAATTTTACAGCGGTTTCGACTGCCAATCCCAATTCCGATCCGGATGCCGCTAGAATGATATCAGGATTTTTAGTTTTTTTAGTTTGATAGAAAATATAGGCGCCGTTTGAAAATTCTTTATATTTGGACTTAGTATTCCAGGCATGTTCGAAGACTCCGGCGGCGAATTTCTGCCGGGAGGTGACGATGGCTGCCGGGCCGTTCATTTTTTCTAGAAAGTAAAGAAAGGCGAAGGCTGTCTCGGTGTCGTTGCCCGGTCTGAATGTCAGGAGATCCGGAATCAAGCGAAGCGAATTCAGATGCTCGATGGGCTGGTGCGTGGGACCGTCTTCTCCCACATAAATCGAATCATGGGAAAAAATGAATAAATGATTTAATTTCATAAGAGCCGCCAGCCTGACGCTGGGCTTCATGTAATCGAAAAAGGTGAAGAATGTCGAGGTGAAGGGAATGATCGAACCGTTCAATCCAAGTCCATTTCCAATAG
This sequence comes from uncultured Clostridia bacterium, assembly GCA_964491915.1. Taxonomy (GTDB): domain Bacteria; phylum Acidobacteriota; class Aminicenantia; order UBA2199; family UBA2199; genus JAHELQ01. The sequence goes on along the minus strand of CAZBHS010000002.1, from coordinate 85,599 downwards.
AGCCCATCGCGTGTTCCCGGATTCCAAACGCGATATTGCGGCCGGAAAAGTCGTCCTTTTTCAAATAATGAGAACCTTTCACTCCGGCTTTGGTGGACCCTGCCAAATCTGCGCATCCGCCGATTATCTGCGGAATTTTTTCTGCGCACAGGTTCAATACCCTTCCGGCGATCCCGCGGGTGGCGTCTTGTTTTTCCTCTTTGTAACCGATCAATAAATCTTTGAGATCTTCAGGCAGGTTAAAATTCAGGATTGCATCGAGAGCTTCATATTTTGAAGAATAGTTTGTTTTATAGTTATCGAGGCGTTCGTTCCAGGCAGTGTATGTTTTTTTGTTTTTTTCGATGTGTTGCCGCATAAAAGCGACGGCTTCCGGGGATGCGAGTATCGGCTCGCGATTATTGACTCTTTCTTCCACAATCTGCTCCAGCCTATCTCCATCTTCCACCGCATCGGCTCCATACTCTTTCTCGAACAATTCTCGCACTTCGGAGTTTTTGATAAAATAGGATATCTCGGCCTTCCCGACGGGCGCTCCGTGAGCATCGCTGGTGCCTTTCTTTTTGTTCAGCCCCTCTCCGATGATGGTGGTGACGATCAACAGTTTTGGCTTTCCTTTTTGTCGCTTCAGCGTTTCGAGTTTTTTATATAAAGAATCAAGATCTTTGACATTGCAAGTATCCACGTCCCATCCCATGGCTGCGAACCGTTTATCCACATCTTCGCTAAAGGTGATGTCCGTGCCGCCGTCAATGGAAATCCGGTTGGAGTCGTAGATGGCCACGATATTGTCCAGCCCCAAATGGCCGGCCAGCGAGGCGGCTTCGTAACTGATTCCCTCCATCATGCAGCCATCGCCCATTAGCGTGAAAATGGTATAGTTAAAGAGATCGCAATCATCTTCGTTAAAACGGTCGGCCAAAATTTTTCCTTCGATAGCCATGCCCACTGTATTGGCAAATCCCTGGCCCAACGGGCCTGTGGTGGTTTCGATTCCCAACTTTTTTTCGAATTCCGGGTGGCCGGGGGTCCGGCTGCCCATCTGTCTGAACCGATCGATATCGTCGAGAGCTATATCGTAACCTGCCAGGTGCAATAGCGAATAGAGTAATATCGACCCGTGGCCGGCGGACAATACAAAACGGTCGCGGTTGATCCATTGGGGATCTTTCGGCATATGGGTCAGAATATACCGATACAGGACAACCCCAAGGTCGGCGCATCCCAACGGAAGGCCCGGATGTCCGGAGTTTGCTTTCTCGATGCTTTCCAGAGATAGATAGCGGATATAATCACTGGCACGTTTAATATCTTCGATATCACTTTGATTCATTTGGTCCTCTTTGAAATTCTTTATTTAGAGAGTAAGAAAACATTATCCAAATTAGACTGCTAATTGTCAACCTATAAAATTGCTAACACCATTAAAAGAGGACTTTTTTCTCTTAAATAAACAAAAGAAGACTTACCGCCATGACCATCATGCCGACGATCAACCCATAGATGGAGAGATGATGTTCGCCGTATTCACGAGCCGCCGGCAGCAATTCATCCAAAGAAATGAAGACCATAATCCCCCCCACTCCGGCAAATAAAATTCCGAACACCAGGTCGTTAAAAAAAGAAAACAGAAGGAGATAGCCGATGAGAGCTCCGACCGGTTCTGCCAGTCCGGATAAAAAAGAGTAAAAAAAGGCTTTTTTACGGTCCCCGGTGGCATAATATAGAGGAATCGATACAGCGACGCCTTCGGGGATGTTATGAATCGCCACTGCGACGGCGATGGGGATGCCGATGGAGATATCGGTCATTGCGCTGGTGAATGTAGCGAGACCTTCTGGAAAATTATGGATGGCGATGGCCAATGCTGTAAACATTCCCATCCTGTAGAGTTTTTTAGTGTCCTTCTTTTTGTCGATGTCATCCATGTCTTCGATCATCCGTATCTCATGCGGATTTTCGAAGGATGGGATGAACTTGTCCACCACTGCGATGAGCAGGATACCGCCAAAAAAAGAGGCCACAGTCAACCAGGTCCCCCCCCGTTCGCCCAATTCTCCCACGAGCGCGATCTTCGCCTTCGCGAATATCTCGACAAAGGAAACATATATCATGACACCGGCTGAAAATCCCAATGAGATCGAGAGGAGCTTCGTGTTGGTTTTTTTTGCGAAAAAAGCCAGGGCGCTTCCGATTCCTGTTGACAGCCCGGCGAATAATGTCAAGCCGAACGCGATAAAAAATGTGTGCCAATCCATCTTCGATATCTCCGATTTTTTATTTTTCTTTGCTAACTATATCAAATCAGCGCATCCGGAGCAAGGTTTTTTCAGCCATTCCCCTTGATTTTTTGAAGCGTCCCTTCTATACTGACCGGGAAGGGAGAGATAGATGGGGAAGAAAAATATTTTGATTATCGGGATTAGCGGCTTCATCGGCCGATTCGTAGCTTCACATCTGATGCGTGCCGGTTACCGGGTGACGGGTTTGAGCCGAAGCCCCGAATCATTGCCTCCGCGTCAATTCCGGGGCATCGATCTTAAGAGATGGAACGGTACATCGGTTGATTCATTGGCCGGGCACATCCAAAACGCCGATGTTGTCATCAATCTGGCGGGAGAAAATATTGGTTCCGGATTGTGGACCAGACAAAAGAAAGCAGCCATCCTTCTTAGCCGCGTGACGGTGGGAGAAGCTTTGACTCAGGCTATATCGCAATTACCAAACAACGAACGTCCAGCGATATTCCAGGCTTCGGCTGTGGGATTTTACGGCTCCCGTGGAGAGGAAGTTCTCGATGAGCGATCTCCGAAAGGGAGCGGTTTTCTTCCAAATGTGGTGGAAAAATGGGAACATACTGTCGATCCATTGGTCGAGCTGGGACTCCGGGTGGTGTTTTTGCGCTTCGGTGTCGTTTGGGCGGCGCATGGCGGTGCATTGCCGCGGATGTTGATGCCGTTCCGAATATTTCTCGGAGGAACATTGGGCGATGGTTCCCAATTTATGCCATGGATCCATTATCAGGACCTGGCGCGGGCGATAGAATTTATTTTACAGCATGAAGCCCTCGATGGAGTCTTCGATATCACGTCTCCGAATCCCATCCGCAACAGGGCTTTTGCCGCAATCGCCGGTCAATTGTCGAGAGGTCCCTCATGGTTGAGGCTTCCTTCGTGGTCGTTGCGACTTTTTCTGCGGGAAGCGGCGGATGAGATGGTGCTATCGAGCCAAAGAGTCCTGCCTCGTAGGCTGATGCAAGAGGGCTTTACTTTTGCTTATCCGGATGTCAAAATAGCTATTCAAAATCTTATTGGTTGAGTGAATGATGACTGGCAAAAAAATCGTACTGGCGGTGGCCTGCCTGGGGTCTTTTTTAACTCCATTTATGGGTTCCGCCATTAATGTGGCGCTGCCCGCCATCGGCAAGGAGTTCAATTCCGGCGCCGTATTGCTGGGTTGGGTGGCCACTTCTTATCTATTGGCGGCGGCGGTGTTTCTTCTTCCCATCGGAAAATTATCCGATATCTGGGGGCGAAAACGGGTATTTCTGCTGGGGCTCTTGATTTTTTCCCTTTCTTCTTTATTATGCGCTTTGGCGCCGTCGATTACCACCCTCATAGTATTCAGGGTGATCCAAGCCATCGGCAGCGCCATGATTTTCGGCACCGCGGTGGCGATTGTCACCTCGGTGTTTCCGGTTGGCGAACGGGGCGCCGCCATGGGAATAACGGTTGCGTCCGTCTATATCGGACTCTCCCTCGGACCCTTTGCCGGAGGATTTCTGACCGGGCTATTCGGCTGGCGGTCTATTTTTACGTTTACCGTGCCCCTGGGGTTGGCGGCTTTGATTGTGGTCTTCAAAAACATCAAACAGGAATGGGCCGATGCCAGGGGAGAATCTTTCGATGTGGCAGGCTCGCTTCTTTATGGTGTTTCCCTCACCATGCTGATGATTGGCTTCTCGCGTCTTCCCGGAACGTTGGGAATTGTCCTGACCGTGCTCTCCATCGTTATGTTCGCAGTGTTCGTGAAGTACGAGTCGAGGGTTGCCTTCCCGGTGATGAATATCTCGATCTTCAAATCAAACCGTGTATTTACCTTCAGTAACATGGCGGCGCTGATTCATTACAGCGCAACCTTCGGCGTATCGTTTTTATTGAGCCTCTATTTGCAATACATCAAAGGTCTGTCCCCCCAGCAAACCGGATTGGTTTTGGTGGCTCAGCCGGTGATGATGGCGATCTTCTCGCCTTTGATGGGAAAACTCTCCGACAAAATCCAGCCCCGCATCGTCGCCTCCACCGGCATGGCGATGACGGCGATCGCCCTCTTCATCTTCTTCTTCCTGCAAAGCTCCACCTCCATCCCCTTCATCACAGTCAACCTTCTATTTCTCGGCCTTGGCTACGCTTTCTTCTCTTCCCCCAACACCAACGCGGTCATGAGCTCTGTCGAGAAAAAATTCCTCGGCGTCGCCTCAGCCACCCTCGGTACCATGCGCCTGGTGGGACAGGTGTTCAGTATGGGTATCGCCATGATGCTCTTCGCCCTATTCCTGGGAGGTCAAAAGATCGATCCAACCAACCACCATCTCTTTATCCAGAGCATCCGCATCGCCTTCCTCATCTTCGCTCTCCTTTGCGCCACAGGAACCTTCTTCTCCCTAACCCGCGGCAAAATGAACCGCTAACTCCCGACGATCGATGCTGCTTCGATGAAGTTGATCTGCCAGTGGAAGATAGTAGTCCACCTGTCCATGATAACCCATTTTTCTTTTTTATTGAAAATATTAACGATTCCAATTATAATACTTGATGGAGAACAAAAACGGAGACTATAAAATGAAGGCGCAGTATGTCAATCCGTTGATGGACACCGCTTACGAAGAAGGCATCGAAGAAGGCATCGAAGAAGGCATTGAAAGAGGCATTGAAAGAGGCATTGAAAAGAATAAGATCCAAACGGCCCTCAAGATGAAGGCCAAAGGCTATCCTGTAAACGAAATCATCGAACTCACAGAACTCACCGCTTCAGAAATCGAAAAACTATAATGCCCTCACTTCTCGATGCCGGGGCGGGCGGGGATGTTTTGGGTGTAGTAGTGTTTGATTTCTTTCATTTCCGTGACCAGGTGGGCGCGGTCGAGGATTGGCTGCGGGGCGTTTCTGCCGGTTAGGATGAACTCGATGTTTGGGGGTTTTGAGTCGATGATGTCGAGAACGATGTCGATGTCGATAATCTTGAAGTAGAGAAGGATGTTGATTTCGTCCATGATGATGATGTCGTAGCCGCCGCCGGCGATGGCTCGCTTCACCGCGTCGATTCCTTCGAGGGCGGCCTCCCGTTCCTTTTCAGTGACCATTTCACCGCTGGTGTGGAATTCCGGAAGTCCGAATTGTTCGATGACGACGTGCTCCGGAAGGAATTTTCGCAATGCCTTGACTTCACTGTAATCGAACTTTTTCATGAATTGGGCGATGTAAGTTTTCATACCGTTGCCCGCGGCCCGGAGGGTCAATCCCAGGGCTGCGGTGGTTTTGCCTTTGCCGTCGCCGGTATATACTTGAATGTAACCTTTGAATGATGTCATCTTTCACTCCCTTGTCGAGTTAAGTTCGCATTCTCTCCAACTGATTTTGTCCAGTCATCCGCATGGAGTAGACATTGGACGAACCCGGCTCGTTCATGCTGATGCCGTAGATAAAATCGGCCTCTTCCATGGTTTTGAAATTATGGGTGATGATGAGGAATTGCGTCTTATCTTTAAGACGTTGCAAAAACTTCAAGAATCTCTGGATGTTTGCCTCGTCGAGGGAGGCGTCCACCTCGTCGAACACACAGAAGGGAGACGGCTTGTATTGGAACATGGCGAACAAAAATGCCAGGGAGGTGAGGGTTTTTTCCCCGCCGGAGAGGAGGGTCAGACTCTGGAGATTTTTTCCCGGCGGCTGGGCTTTGATATCCAGTCCGGTTTCGAGAATGTTATCCGGATCTGAGATGGTGATTTCCGCCTCGCCGCCTTCGAATAGTATTTTGAAGTTCTCGATAAAATTCTCTTTGATCTCGTCAAAGGCCTTGATAAAACTCTCTTTCGATTCCTGATCGATTTTTTCAATAGCGGAGTTCATATCCTCGATGGATTTGAGGATGTCTTCCCTCTGGTTGATCATGAAACCGTAATCTTTCATCAAGACCTCATACTCGGATTCCGCGGAAAAATTCAACCGGTTACTGTCTCTCATCTTGTCGAGACGGTCGGTGAATTCTTTAACGTTCGCATCCAACTCGCTGGAGTTTATCTCGAGAAATTCCTCCGGGGCGTCGATGTTTTCCAATTCGGTGTTCAATTCCTTGAACGATACATCCTCCAGGGTATATAAATCTTTTTTTACCGATGAGAGCTCGATCTCGAATTTATTTTTGCTTTCTTTGATGTCTTCTAAAACCCGCCGCATCTCGGAAAGGCTGACGGATTTATTCCTGATATCTGTATTCAAGGAGTTGAACTTGGTCTCCATGATTTTTATGGTGCTTTCCAACCCATCTTTCTCCTGGTCCAGACCTTTGGAGTCTACCAGAACACCGGAGATTCTATCCTGGATCGAGTCAAATTCGCCGACCAGCCGTTCGCTTTCCTTTTCGTTGATTGAGATCTGGCGAGCGAGTTTCTCTTTGTTGCGTTGCTGGGTTTTGACATTGATCTCGCTATTGGCGCGTTTTTCCTTTAGCAACCGCATGGCGCTATCTATTTGCAAATAAACTTTTTCCGTCTGGCTGATATCGTCGCGGATGTTTTTTACATCCTCGAGGTAGGCCTCGCGTTTCAAATTCAATGATTTCAGTTCTTCATCGAGGGCCGCGCTTTTTTCTTCCGCTTTCTCGAATTCTTCCTGAAGCTTGTCCTTCTGCTGCGCCAGCATCTGAATCTCAGATTCCGTCAACGAAACCCGTTTGAGGTTGTTGTCGCGGTTCTTTTTCATGCTATCCAGTTCATGTCGCAGACGGCGGAACGAGTCTTCGAGATGGCGCAATTCGCTGCGTTGATCGTCCAATTCGAAGGTGAGTTCCTCGAGAATTTCACTCTCGCTGTTCAGTCGCTGCTTCAGGTCCTGCAATTCCGATTGCAAGCGCTCTTTCTTTTTGTCGATTTCGCGGATCTCTTCGATGACATCCAGGATGCCTTTGTCGCGGTTGCGGATGAGGATGCCGTAATTGGTGATCACCTGGCCGTCTTTGGTTACCACATTGACGCCGTATTTGTCGAAGATGCGAATCCCTTTGAGCAGATCCTCAACTAAAACGCCGTTCTTCAGGAATTCCTTGATTTCTGTCTGTTTGACCTGGTAAACGTTTTTGATGAAATCGATAAATCCATCTTCCTGTTCTATGCCCTGGGGGAATTCCTTTGCGGCGCTGTTGCTTAAGAGTAATTTGTTCTGGTTGGATCTTGGGGCGTCTTCGTTGTTTTTGAGGATGATGGCATCCATCTCTTCAAAGTAGAAATTTTCCAGGGATTTATGGAATTCCTTGTCGGCTTGTAGGTGGTCCTGGAGGTATCCGTAATGGTCGAGGTCTCCGGCTCCCCCTTTGTCTCCAACCAGCTTTTTTTTGATTTGCAAATATTTGTTCTTCTGGTTGTCGAGATTCTTCAATTCGCTCTGGGCGTCTTTGATCTCATCCTTCAATTCGTCGATGGCCATGCTGTTTTGCTGATGGCGGCGCTGCACCTCTTCGTAGGTGAATTTTTGCTCTTCGTATTTATGAGTGATCTCTTCGTATTGTTTTTCCAGGTTTTGTATGTCCGCCGAACTAACCTGCTGCTTGAGTTCCGCAACAAAATTCGATTTAGAGTTGATTTCATTCTCGACGCGAATGAATTTGCGTTCCAGGTCTTTGGCCTGGCTGCTGAAGCGAGATAGTTCCGATTGACATCTGGAGATTTCGGATTTGAGGCTCGTATCGTCGTCGGAAAACGATTCCAGCTCGCTGTTGAGAATATCGAGCTTGGACTCCAACTGCTCGTATTCGGCGGTCTCCGATTGGAGCTGCTTCTCGAAGCCTTGAATTTTTTCCCGCTCAACCGCGATCTGCACATCGCATTCTTCAATGTCACGCGTGTTGGTTTCGTTCGCCTTTTTTAGCTCTTCCTGTTTTTGCTGCAGGAATCCGTGACGCTGTTTGGATTTATCGATCTCCCCTTTGTTGGATAGGATGCGGCGGTTCAGGTCAAAGATGTTTTTCTGGTTTTCCTTCAATTCCCGGTCTGTGCGCCAGCGTTCCTCTTCCAACCTGAGAATTTCCTTCTCAACGGATGTGATATCCTTTGACTTGACCGCCTCGTGGCTGATGAGTTTTTCCATTTCGCCCTGCTTGGACTCGAACTCGTTTTTAAAATAGATGTATTTCTTTTTTAATAGGGCCTTGAGATAATCTGTGCGCTCGGCTTTGAGTTGACGATAGCGACGCACGTAATTGACCTGGTTTTTGAGGTCTTTGAGGCGGTTCTCTTTATCGGCGGTAAGGATTTCCAGGTTTTCGAGGTTTTGTTCGGCGATAATCAGTTTGTTGGCGGTCTCTTTCTTTCGCTCCAGGTATTGTAAGATGCCCGCCGCCTCTTCGATGAGGATTCTTTTCTCCGACGGTTTCAGGGAGATGAGTTTGTCGATGCTGCCCTGCTCGAAGATAAAGTATTTCTTTTCACCCAATTGCATGTCATAGAGAGCGTTTTGAATGTCTTTGTTGCGGCAGTATTTTTCGTTTAAGATGTACTTGCTTTCGCCGGTGCGGAAATAGCGGCGGGCGATGTAGACTTGCTCGTTATGTTTCACGAAGAACGCTCCCACCTCTGTCATGCCCAGTGGCTTTTTCTCCGCTGTTCCGTTGAAGATGAGGTCTTCGTTGTTCTCTCCCCTGAGGTTCTTGATGCGCTGCTCGCCCATCACCCAGAAAATAGAGTCAACGATATTGCTTTTGCCGCAGCCGTTCGGTCCGACGATGACGGTGATGCCTTTATGCATTTTTATCACGGTCTTTTCGGGGAATGATTTAAAGCCGTGCAATTCAAGTTTGTCTAGATAAATATCCATGATTATTCTTGGGTTTATTCTTAAAATAACACAATTTCCCGATTTTGTAAAACGTTTTCTTCCGGCGTGCGTTCTGTTATAATAAAGCTTATAATGAGGTAATGATGAAAAAGAAATGGGATTTTTTGAGGACATTGACCTTTATTATTGTGGGGTTGTTGAATACTGTATTCATCCGACCGGAAGACATCGGTTCATGGAAGAATTATCTCGGCTATCTGTTGTTGGCGTTCGCGGCTATGGATATCGGGATTTTTATCTGGAAGAAAATAAAAAAAAGCGCCGGGCCTGATGAAAAATAATACTTCTGGGCAATGAAGGGCGCATTGGTTCTTGTTTTTTTGGCTGGTTTGTGATACAAAAAAAAGAGTGAAACTTATGAGAAAAGGACGCCCATATTATGGAATATGAAATTGATCTGAAAAAAATCAAAGCCATTGCGGAGGCCGATGAGGAGGAAAATTGGGATTTCCGGTCATATCTAAAATTTTACGATATGTCGGATGATGAACTGGATGATCTTGTGCATCAATTGAACGAATCGGTGGAAGAGGCCATTGATTGCACACAGTGCGCGAATTGCTGTAAACATATTCCGCCGGATTTTATCGCGGATGATATCAAACGAATCTCCGCGCATCTTAAGCTCAGTGAGAGTGAATTCATCCAGAAATATCTCAAAAAGAATGAAGACGGCGAAGAGGTGATCAAAACTCTTCCCTGTTTGTTTTTGGATCAAAATAAATGTTCGATATATGAGGTGCGGCCCAAAGTATGCCGTTCCTATCCGCATTTGCGTAAATCGCAATTTCGGGCGAGATTGTTGAGCGTGGTGCAGAATTGTTCGATCTGTCCCATCGTGTTTAATGTCTATGAAGAGTTAAAAAACATCATACGCTCAGACGATATGCTGGAAGATGAACTGGCTGATGACGATCTGCTCTGGTAAAAGGCCATACTGATAGTATTGGGTATCTGAACAAATACTCGACAGTCCAGATTTTCATCTTCCGAGATTTAATAATAGCTAACGTTGCTATCTAGAAGTGGAGTAACCCTGCCGGGCATATTTTGAGTGAGCTGTAATATTTATTTTACCGGTCAACCTCTTTATTCCGCGTTTATTCCGGCGACAATATCGACGATAGTGCTACTGAATTGGGATAATCCGCCCCATCCGGAGACGCCAGGGTCCATGGAGAACGAATCCAGTGATGTGATGTCTTTGGCAATGGATAGACCGGTATCTCCAGGTTCGAAAAAGTACAATTTATAGGACTTCTCGAGGCAGATCTCCATCATTTTTTTGATACCTTCATCCGGCCGGTTGATTTTGAATAGATCATAGAAAGCATTTTGCTTCGACTCGATCGACTGTTTTGAATTTTTTATTTCTGACAATGCCCAGACGATTTCGAGGACATGAATCGAATGGGTGGATATCATTACTTTATAGCCTCTCCAGATCAACTCCATCACAGCGAAAATTACGCCGAGTATGGCTTCGGGGTGAAGGCCCATCTCAGGCTCCTCGATAATCACTGTTTTAATTTGACTTTTGGTGGCGGCCCCTGAGATAGAGGTTAGGTAATATAAGCCTAATAACAATGGCATGAATTCCCGCTGTCCCGATGACCAAAGTAGAATCGGGAGCTCCATACCGGAAGATCCTGCTATCTCGAGCTTCAATTCTTTTTTAAATTTTGTCTCTAATTTGATGGAAGCAGTTCTGAAGATGGTTTGCTGAATTTTTTCACGAATCGCGCTTTTGAGCCGACCCTCCTGGGGAAATAGAGATTTCTCTGTTCCCAGCCCCGCTTCTAGAAGAAGCCTTAAGCGTTCGCTAAAATCTCTGACCACAAAAGGGTAAGAGGGCAAATTCTGAAACCAACGCGGCCAGCCCTCCTCCATAATCAGAGCGCGGTGGGCTGGAATGTAAAAGGTTTGGTGCGCGTCAATTTTTGGTTTGTTGCTGATTATTCTTTCTAGATCGAAGATTTTTCGGTCGAATAGAAGCTCGCTCTCCGTGGTCAAATTTTTATGAATACCTTTGCCCATGTAATGGTCCAAAAACTCTTCAACTGAGTCGAATGTAAATCCAAAATTCTTCAAGGTCTTGGCTATGGATGGGTAATCGAGTAACATGTTTAAGAATTGAAGAAAAAGACTCTTACCGGAAGCCTGCGGGCCAACCAGAATCGTCAAATCTCCGAACTCGACATCGGCTTCTTTGATCGGGCCGAAGTTTGAAATCTTCATTGCTTTCATCAGAGCCTCTCTTTAATAAACCATTATCTCATGCGGTTATTGGGGATATGATAACCAAAAAAAATTATGTTGTCAAATGAATGGCGCGCCTGATAAGATGGAAAAGGGTGTAGGGTAAGATGGAATTAGGGGATTTTGATGAGGAAATTGTCGAAGCCGGCGTAGGCGTGGGTGAGTTGGATCAATTGGTCGTTGGGGATGGGACTGTCGATGAGGAGAATCGGCTTCTCTTCCAGGATTTCTCTGCCGTGGGTGAGCAGTTGGGGTGAGAATCTGAGGATGAGGTCGCAGAATTGGGGTTGCCAGAGATAGGCCTCGGCAGTAGCCAGGTCTTCGGCGAGGTGGAAGACGCGAACCGAATGACGCTTCTGGGGGTGGATGTTGGAGTGGTGAATCCGGTCGAAGTAGGCGTCGGGGCGATTCCAGATCGAAAAAAGATTCTTTATCTCTTTCATCGAGGGAATCTGCCGGCGGTCGAGGATGAGCTGGATCAGGGTCGATGGATTGTGTTCATCGAGCCATTCCGCCAGGCGGCGAAGGGCTGGATGGTCTATCTCGCGGTTCCAGAGGATTGTGAGCGAGTGGCCGATGCGCGAGGGCTTCTGGAAGAGTCGCTCGATTGTTTGCTCGAGATTCTGTCGCAGGTCGATGAAATGGATGAAGGGCTGCCGGGGGTTGTGGAAGCGGGGAATCAACGGAGGGAAGAATTCGATGCCCAGTTTGTCTTCGGCGATAGTGATGGCCAACTGCATCTCCTCCTCCCGCATCGTTGGGGTGGAGATTACCTGATAGGGCGGTTGACGCATATAGTCGAGGCCGAACTCCCCTGCCTGGTCCCGCAATGTGGTGCCGGGCAAAATCGAGAGGGGGTAAATCTCCATTGATTCCTGGAGGTTCAGGTCGATCAAGAATTCGAGGGTAGCTGCGAAATCCTGGGGTGTGTCATAAGGCAAACCCAGTATCACTCCGGTCTTGGCATCGATTCCCTGCTGCTGAAGATTGCGTGCCCCGGCGATGAAGGCTTCGCGGTCAAACGAGCGGTGAATCGCCTCGAGGGCCTGGGGATTGATGGATTGCAAGCCCACCTCAGCCGAGTGGAAGCCTGCCTGCTTCATCGAGCGGGCAATCTGAGGGGTGACTGATTCGAGACGGATCTCCGTATGAAGCGGAATATCTGTTGTATTGGCGGCGGCGATTTTGTCGAGCCGGGCTTCGAGACCGGGAGCTACATTGAAGGAGGGATCCATGACATAGACTTCCGGAACCCTGTACTGACGGGCCATTGCGAAGAATGAACCGATGAGGTCTTCGGGAAAATAGCGCATCCTCGAATAGGACTTCGAATAAAAGCAATACGTGCACTGATAGGGGCAGCCCCGCATGGTTTCCAAAAGCATGGGCTCGCCGGTGGAGGGGACGATGATCTCCTGGAGGTAAGGATTCGGCAAGCAGCTCAAGTCGAGGTATTCCTGCGATGAGAAGAATCTCTGCAACGGGAGTTTTCGCTCAAACTGAATCAACAGCTCGATGAAGGCTCGCTCGCCCTCGCCGACGACGAATGCATCGATGGCCGGCTCGGCGAAGGCCCAATGCTTGCCGGCGATCTCCGGACCGCCCAAGATGGTGATGATACCAGGGATTCTCTCCTTTAGCCGTTGGGCCATCCGGATGTTCCGTTCGACATTCCACATATACGAGGTGAAGCCCACGATGGCGGCTCGAGTCTCGAGTATCCACTCCAAAATCGCCGCGTCGCCGCCGAAGTTGGCGATATCACGGGGAATGATCCGGATGTCCAGAGCGCCCGATGGAGCCTTCGATTCTGCATACGCCCGAAGATATCCTGCCGCCAGCGGAATATTGCCCTCGTTGTAGAGCGGCTGAATCTCCGGTACCGGCAATTGCAAGAGCGCTATGGTAAGGGGTTGTCGAAGGGTCAATGGCGTCTACTTTTTGCGGGGGTGCACGGCGTTGTACAGAGCGGAATAATCCATATCCCGGTCCCCATTCTGAATGGCCGTCTCCAACAGAGCCCGCACTCCATCTAGAGGCGCTGTATCGATCGATGCCTTGCCAAAATCTTCGAGCATCAGCTTCACATCTTTGAGCATGTGCTTCACCGGGAAGTTGGGGTTCCGGAAGTCCCGCCGCATCATCTTATCGAGCTTTTTGTCGAAGGTAGGCGCATAGAGTGCGCTGTCCCGCAAGATGGTCATGAATCGGTCGATATCCACATCCATTTCCCGCAAATATCCCAAACTCATAGAAAATCCTGCGGTTAACGAAGCTATCAACTGATTCAACGCCAGCTTCGCCGCAGCCGCGCTTCCAACGTCGCCGAATAGGAGGATGGACTCGCCCAATTGTTGGAGCAGAGGCTCGCACTCCCGCAGGAGAGCTTCCTCTCCGCCCACCAGCACAAATAGGGTCCCGTTTTTGACTTGTGGAACACTTCCCAGCACCGGAGCTTCCAGGTACCTGCCCCCGGCGTCGAGCCATTGCTCTTGGAGCGACAGATTCTCGGCAGGCGAGATCGTGCTCATCTGAATCCAGATTTTCCCCTCGGCCGTCTTTGGAGCCAATGGAAGGATGGCTGCTTCGATGGCTGGATAGTCGGACAGCATGGTGATGATAACATCGGAGGCGCGGATGACATCGCCCGCTTCATTTGAAGCGGAAGCTCCCTTGCCGACGAGGGCTTCTGTTTTGTAAGCGCTGCGATTGTACACTCTCAAGCTAAAGCCGGCGTCCAGGAGCCGATGGCCCATCGGTTCTCCCATGAGACCGGTTCCCAATAATCCTATTGTTTTCATAATACTGCGATTGTAGTAAAATTTTTCGGACAAATCAAGGGCGGCAGCCGGCGTCGATTGCCCTCTTCTCAATGAAAGGGAAACAGAAGAAACACTGCCACATCCCAAACTGTATGACTGATGGCGTTAATCAACATGGAGCGGTAGCGGAAATAGAGAAAGCCCCAAAAAAGGCCGCACACCAATGCCGCGCCCGTGAGCATCATGTTGCCGCTGAAAAGATGAATCCCCGTATAAAATAGCGTTGCAAAAATGAATCCTTTGAATTCGCCGAACCGCGCCCCCAGATGGCGTTGTAAAAATCCCCGCCAGATCAGCTCTTCGCCCGGTCCGATCAACACTATCATGGACCAGAAAATCCTCGTCACCGAGGCGGAGCTCTTGAATTGGTACACGCCGTCGATCCCGTCCCGGGCGTTGGGGATAATGAAGGGCGAGATAATATTCCCCAACCAGAACACGATGTATAAGACGGCTGCCGACGCCAGTCCCATTAGAAGCTTTCTTGCGAAACCGCAGCGGAAATCGTTACGAAGCAGGCTCGCGTATCCGGGCTCCAGAATGAAACTCAAGCTCAGGAAGATGGCGATGTCGGCGCTCATCCACCACCAAAAATCGAAGGGGCCGATTCCCTGGGTGATGAACAATAGCGGAAATAAAATGGAGGCCAATACCATCCAGACCACAAGCCCGGGCCCTTTGACCGTAGCGGTGAGCGAAGGATTCTGCGCTTCCATGGAGTTTGCGATTCCTTAGCCCTTCACCGCGAGATGGAGCAGCAACGAACCGACGGATAATAGACCGAACACCAGGTTGTATCGAGCGGTGGCTCCGTCCAGAGCGATAAAATCAAGCGGCTGGGCCGGCTGTTTCCTGGACAGCGCCTTTTTGAACAATTTTAATCCCATGGGAAGCGCCAGCAATGTCAGTGAGAACGCCAGCGGCATGGGCGGGAGGAATGTGTCTGTGATGGCGGGGATCGCCATGAAGGCCAGGATGATGATGAACGGGAAAAAAATGAGAAACGCGTAATAAGCCAGCGAACCTCTGTCTCCGAAAAGCGATGCCATCGTAAAGACGCCCCCCTGTTTATCCGAGGGAATATCGCGCCAGTTGTTGGCATGCAGGATGGCGATTACTAAAAGAGCCATGGGTACGGCCCAGAAGATTGGAATCCAGGAAAAGGTCCGGGCTTGAACCACCCAAGCGCCCAGGGAGCCCAGGATGCCGAAGTTCATGAACACCGCGAAATCCCCCAACCCATGATATTTCAGAGCCAATGGTCCGCCGAATGTATAGCCGACCCCGATCGACAGTCCCACGCCGCCGATGATCAAGAGTCCCGGCACTGTGAGCCATGCGATCAGAAGACCCAATGCTCCGCCTATGACAAACAGTATGATTGCAGCCTTCATCGCCTCCCGGGGGGTAATCAATCGGCGGACAACAGCTCCGCTCACCGGCGTGGGTTCGGTGTCAAGGCCTTTTTTGAAGTCTGTGATATCGCTGAGAATATTGCTTGCCGAATGGAGTATCATCATCGCCAGGAGGGATAACAGGAACAAGCCGATATTCAGTCGCGCTTCGCCGATTACCACTGCCAACACTGTGCCGAAGATGACCGGCATCGTAGAGGCCGGCAACGCGAATGGGCGGATGGCGACAATCCACTTTTTTATTGTCGAAATATCCTGCTTGTTTTCCATATCGTCCTCTCTCGTAGGATTTTCTTTTGTGCGCTAGCGCTAAAAACAAAACAATATTTTATATGGACAGCCCTTTCTTGTCAAGATCTAGAGTCAGCTCTCGCCGAACATCTCCTCGAGCGCATCGATATAGGGCTCCGGAGCATTGGGGATGAGTATCCCCATCTCGTGATAAGTTTTGGCAGCCGATTGCCGCCTCACCCATTGGACAATTCCAATCAACTCGAATTCCCGCTCGTTCAACATCACATTGACGCTCACCTCCCGCGACGCCGGTAGCCAGCGGCTGGTCACCAACACCCCATTCACCGAGATATTGTTCAATACTGCGGTCTTTCCATCAACGAACATCACCTGGTGCATGGCCATTCTGCTGCATTTTCTCATTTCGTAAGCCATAGGTTCTCGACTCCAAATCAATTTCCACAACCCAAATAATATAAATAATTTTCCTCTCCTTTCAACCCTTCGGCGGCAGAAAATAAAATTTATTTTTAAAACCAGCGGGTTACCCCTGGTGATTGGATGCCACTTTGGAAAACATTTTTGTTGACAAAAAATGTCGCGGCAGGTAAAACAATGAGATAGCTCTTTGAATTTTTGATGAAGGAATTCTGAAGATGAAGATATTGAAGAATTGGATATTCTACGCCTTATGCACGTTTGTCTTTTTTGGCGTGACGAACTTTATTTTGGGATATATCGCAGAGGTGAATCCCTCGGGGCATGGCGGCAATATTACAGCGGCCATGATCCTCTGGATTGGTATGGGGTGCATGGGTGTGATTTCCGCCGCCCGGCTCTTTGTCCGCTATCGAAAGATTCCCGGCATTCAAGGGAAGAAATATATTGTTTTTTCCGCCATTGCCGGCGTGTCGTTGGCAATCGCCATGCTTTCCTTGAAGGTGGGGATGGCGGCCGATCCATTGTCGAAGGGGCCGATTGTGGCCATCACATCGGTGAATTCATTGTTGGTGGCGTTTTTGGCTCATCTGATCTTGAAGGAATCGCTCAATAAATTTCACCTCTGGGGAATGGTGGTGTCTGTGGGCGGTATTGTGGTGATGGTGTTGGGAGATATGTCCACCGCCGGGCTTCTGGGCATTCTTTTCGGTTTGCTTACCATGTCGCTGTTTTCCTTTACCAATTTTATCCTCAAATGGTTGGGGCATAACGGCAACGATTCTATCTCGGTGGTGACCATCCTCTGGCTGGCGGCAGGATCATTCGGAGCCATGGCTCTGGGTTACCGCTTTTTTACCGGGCAGAACATGTCGGGGTTGGAAGAGACCAATCTGCAATTGTTGGCGTTAGGCGCAGGCATTCTTCTTGGTCTTGGAATGTTGACATTGAAGCTTGGGGTCTCGTATGGACCCGCCGGGCCTGTGGTGGCCATCGCCAGCTCAAACGCGATATTGGTAGCGTCGCTGGATCGAGTCCTTCTGGGCCATTTGCCGGCGCCGTTAAAATTGGCCGGCATGCTGGCGGCGGTGTTGGGGATTGTGGTCATCGCAATGGGTAGCTGGTTGTTACCGATAAAGCAAGAGGCGGATGGAACGGATTGAGTTCATCACCGGCCGGGAAATCTACGAGCGGGTCATCCAGGAGGCGATTCCGAACGCCACCCGCTTTTTGTGGCTGGGAACTTCGGATTTAAAAGACTTGTACATTCATAAAGGCAAAAAAATGGTTCCGTTTTTGCGGTTGTTGTCGGAATTGATAGAACGGGGAGTCGAGATTCGTCTCCTCCATGCCAAAGAGCCGGGACCGCGGTTCCGGGAAGACTTTGATAAGTACCCCAACTTGATTGGCGGGATGGAACGGATTCTTTGTTCTAGAGTGCATTTTAAATCGGTGATTGTGGATGGTACGTTCGCCTATTCCGGAAGCGCCAATTTGACGGGAGCCGGTATGGGGGCCAAAAGCCAGGACCGGCGCAATTTCGAATCGGGCTTCGTCACCCGCGATCCGGGATTGGTGGAGCAAGTGATGGAACAATTCGATAGGGTCTGGATGGGGCATTATTGCCGTGATTGCAAGCGAAAAGATTTTTGCACCGATTATCAGGAATTGATTTTTCCTGGAGAGGGATAATTCAAACCTCTGTAGTTACCATTGACAAAGCCTTTCGGGTCATTTACAATTTTTCTTAAGGAGTTTGAAATGAACAAAGAGGCAATTTCAACAACCAACGCTCCAGAGGCCCTCGGCCCCTATTCCCAGGGAGTGAAAACCGGAAATTTTCTGTTCCTGTCCGGTCAGATCGGAATGGATCCCGTCTCCAAAAAGTTAGTCGAAGGCGGAGTAGAAGCTCAAGCCGAGCAGATCTTCAAGAATATCTCGGCGGTCCTCAAAGAGGCCGGAGCCACATTGGACAATGTTGTCAAAGCGACAGTCTTTCTCAAAGATATGGGGGATTTCAAAAAAGTCAATGAAATCTATGCCCGCCAGTTCCAGAAACCCTACCCCGCTCGCTCCGCGGTGGCGGTTAAAGAACTACCTTTGTCCGTGGATATCGAAATTGAAGTGATAGCCGTTTTAGGCTAATCCATCCGTTAGAACGCAACCGTTGTACCGGTGCCGCTTTCGATCGCTTTGCGGTAGACCAATTGAGCGGTGGCCGCGTCCTGGATGGCGAGGCCATTGGATTTGAATACTGTGATGGCGTCGGCATCGGTACGGCCGGGCTTGTGTCCGGCGACGATTTCCCCAATTTCAGCATAAAAGTGGGATTCAGCTATCGCTCCTTCGTCGAAGGGGATGATGATATCGCCGGCTTCTTTGAAGCAGGCTTCGCGAGAGTCTCCCACCAGAAGGGATTTTTTGATGATTTCGGTGTCCAATTCGCGGGCGTTGGGGGTGTGGCTGCCGATGCCGTTGATATGAGTGCCGGGTATGACTTTGTTTCCGTCGAAGACTGGAGTTGGAGACGATGTGGCTGTGCAAATGATGTCGGCCTGCAGAATATCATCCGCTTCTGCCACCGACATTAGGTCGAAGGGAATTCGTTGAGCTGTTTCTTCTTTGAAGCGATTGATGGCTTCCTTCGATCTGTCATAAATCAAGACCCTTGAAATGTCGCGGGCGATTGCGACTGCGTGTATCTGCATCTCCGCCTGCGCGCCGGTTCCGATAATGCCCAGCGTTTGA
>CAZBHS010000002.1:22356-66566 GCA_964491915.1 uncultured Clostridia bacterium | reverse complement strand
CAATCATTTTTTTGGCGTCAACGCGCCGTTGGCGGTCAACATCGCATACCGCCAGAATCTGCGCATCCGGTTCAGGAAGAAACCTTTTTATATTACGGCTCAATCCATGACTGCCGGTTCCGATAATGCCCAGCGTTTGATGTTTGTCTGCCCGCGCCAGATATTTGGTGGCCACTCCGGAGGCGGCGCCGGTTCGCACGGCCGTCAAGTAGGTCCCGTCCATGATGCAGATGATATCGCCGGTTTTAGGGTCCTGGAGGAACACCTTCCCCAAAATCACCGGAAGATCGAAGTCTTTAGGATTGTTCTTATAAACAGTGACAACCTTACAAGCCAGAGCTTCCATGCCCTCCAAATAGGCCGGCATGTACAACGAGAGACCATCGGCAGCTTTTATATTGGTCCGCAACGGAAGTTTGGCAGTCCCCCCGGCCATTTCCAAAAACGCCGCCTCCACCACATCCATGCATTCCTTCATCTCCAAAACCGACTCCACATCCCGCCGACTCAACAATAACGCCATAGCCTACCTCACAAAATAATTTCATTTATTTTATTACAGCTATTATTTTATACCATTTTTTAAAACCCTGGACAATTTGTTTTTGTGATTTATAATTGAAGATTCTGTTTTGTGAGGATGTGATTGTGGATGTTTTGCGTGTCGAGAATCTTTCGTTGAGCGTGCGGAATGGTGAGGGAGAACTCTTATCGATTTTGGATTCGGTTTGTATGCGGCTCCCGGAAGGTATGGTTACTTGTCTTGTGGGGGAATCGGGGGCGGGTAAGACCATGCTGGGGAGAGCGATGGCAGCCCTTCTTCCAGAGGGAATCGAGGTGGCGTCGGGGAGCGTTTTTTATCGAGAAGAGGCTCTGGAGTTTGGGAGGTTAAAGGAATTGAGAGGGAAATCGATTTTTTACATTCCCCAGGACGCTCCATCAGCGCTCAATCCTGTCTTGAAATTGAAACGGCAGTTTACAGATTTTGGCTCATTTTCCCGAAAGGAATTACTCGACACATTGCGCCGCTTTGGATTTGACGATCCGCTGAGGATTCTTCATTCGTATCCATTCGAATTGAGCGGAGGCGAAGCTCAGCGGTGCCTTCTGGCGATGGCGGCTTCGAGGAAACCTGAGGTGTTGATTCTCGATGAGCCGTTTCGTTCATTGGATGAAGAGTTGCAGATTCAGGCGGCGGACTATATTCAAGCATTGCAGAGGGAGTCGGGGATGGCGGTGCTGGTGATTTCGCACAATGTGCGGATGGTGAAGCGGATTGCCGATTTCATCTATGTCATCTTCCAGGGCAAACTCATCGAGGAGGGGACCCTGAACCGATTGATAGCTTCTCCCCGGCACTCTTATTCGGCGGAATTGGTGCAGATATTAAACGATAATAGTTATTAACTACAATTATTGGGCATCTGTGCGGTTGATATTTATTTGATGTTGTGCTATAAAAAATTTTAGGCTTTAATGAAAAAATGGTAGAACCAATTTGAGTCATGCATCATGGAAGCAATGGATAATAGAATAAAGCCGGGGTTGAACCGGGTTATAATTACAATAGTGGATGAAGCGATCGACCGTCTCTATCCCCAAGAGCGGTATTCAAGGGCTATGTTCCCTGATATCTACGATGTGCTGAGAGATCTCTTTTTCCGGCAGGTGAAATTCCCGGACCGGCAATCGGCAACTTCGGATGATGCGGTGCTGCGGGAGCAAGCCCTCGAAATTCTCGATTTTCGCAATGTGTTGGCCAATCATCCCCACGCGGTTGTTTTGCTCTATCGCTATAGTATCCAGAAATTCATCAAAGTGAAATACACTGCCCGGGAAGAATCCGCAGATATGGCTCAAGAGGTGTTATCCAGGTTGTTGAACAAAAAAATGGACCGTATCCGCGAAAAATATGATTTTAATTATCAAAAAATGCCGTCCTTTAAATCCTATTTGATGGTAACGGTCCGTAATATTTGTATAGATATCATCCGGGAACGGAACGCACGGCTGTTGACAGCCGGCAATCTAGACTCTATCGATGATATCATGGATGCCCCAGGGCAAAATGAAATGTCAAGGAGGTTATTGATAGAAGAGGAACTGAATTTTTTCGGCGCTTTGTTGGAGACCTATTTTCAGGTGAAGCCAAAACTGGAGTTGTGTTTGAAATTGAAATTCCGGGTTCCGGTGAAACGTGAAGATTTGAAACGGGATTTTTCCTATTACGATGATGACAGTATCGAGGTTTTAACCGCCGACTACCGGTTGGTAAAGGATAAAAAGATGTTTGTCCGGGTGAACGATGTGTTCAATCACTATGAACAAAAAAAGAAGAAGAGCGACTCGTTGAGAAAGTGGATCGA
This sequence comes from uncultured Clostridia bacterium, assembly GCA_964491915.1. GTDB lineage: Bacteria > Acidobacteriota > Aminicenantia > UBA2199 > UBA2199 > JAHELQ01. The sequence continues at coordinate 64,200 of CAZBHS010000002.1, read as the reverse complement.
TGTGAAAGTCGATGAACTGGTCGCTCATCTCAATAACCCCCACCGGGGCCCTGTATATGACATCGATAAATTCGCCGATTTGGTCCGTTTTTATTATCAATGACCGTATAAGAATAGAGAGGAGGCCATGGACTTGAAAAACGTTTCATTATTTGAGGGAGGACACCTCAGCGATGAAAGCACCGGCCTGTATATTGACGCGCTATTGAACAAGGAGCTTGCGGATTTAAATCCGGATATTCGCTCACACGTTCAGGACTGCCCTGAATGTAAGGATAAAATTCTTGAGATATACTCTTTTTTGAACTCCACCGGAGACACCGAGAATGCGCATGCGATTCCAATGCCGGGATTTCTCAAAGAGGTTGCCGCGAAACCAAATGCAAGGATTTTCCCTGTTTATCTCAAACGGATGGCTGCTGTTTTCTTTTTTACGGCGGTTTTTCTGGGGGCCTATTTCCTGGTGTTCCAGAATTCCCAGATTTGGGAGCGATCCGCGTCTCTGCCGGATGACGCGAAACAGCAATCAGGTAAAGTAAATCCCGGAACCAAAGAGCGGATTGGGACTCGGAAATCATCGGTAAAAAAAGAGGACGATCCTCTGCCGCAAATCACGAAATCCACAACCGTCAGGGTGAAGAGAAACTTCCGTGTCAACCGGAATCTGGAGTATATGGTCGATAGTAATATTCGTAGCACTTCGATTGAAGTACTCACTCCCGCGAACGGAGACACGTTGCACAAAGATATTCGCTTTTCCTGGAAAGCACTCTCAGCGAATGCGTTGATGCTGAAGATTCTGAACAACCGCAATGAGACCCTTTATAGCTATCGTGTCGATTCCGGACTGGGCCAGACCGTTTTTGAATTTAACCAACCGTTAAAACCGGGGTTATACTATTGGAAACTGGAATTGGGCCAGGATCTGGTGCATGTGGGAAAATTCTATATTCGCCGTCCCGCTACATCCCCAAAAGTATAAAGCCGCTCCAATATTTTGGAAACGCGGTGTAGGGATTCCTGATCATCCGCAGCTTCGCTCTACGCAAGGCTGAAGGGAACCGCGATTTTTTCAGGATGTTTTTATAGAACTCCACCATCAGTGTGGATGTCGCTTTGTCCTCAATTTTCCACAGCGAGAAGATGATGTTCTGCGCACCGGAGTAAAAGAATCCGCGGTGCATCGCCATCATCCCCTCTCCATTGATGAGTTTTCCTATCCCGCTCTCGCAACTACTCAGCACAATGAGCCGCGCATTCAAATTGAGATTGTAGGCTTCGCTGGCGAAGAGGATTCCGTCGTTCTTTTGCCCATTTTCATTAGGACGGGCAAATATGAGACCGGACATCGCCGGATTGTTCATGTTTTTCAAGCTGTGGGTGGCGATGTGCACAAAACTGTATTGTTCCATATTTATCGATTTGAAGGCGTCTTCGGTTGCTTGCCTGTGGAAAAAACCCGTTGCGTCGCCGGCGCTTACTTTGAACATATCGATAATGTTGCGAAGTTCCCGCTCCGTGGCCGGAAGCTCTGAAAAGAGGTCTTTGTGGATCACGAAGCTGCGTGCCTCTTCGTCATCAACGCCGCCGGACCTCAATGTGGAGGTGTCGATGATATATCCGTCCTTAGGTTGGTCGCTGAAAATTGGCGCGAAGCCGATGAAACGCTGCGTTTTGTCCACAAAGGGCGTTTCCCGGCTATACAGCCATAAGCGGGCGGAATAGTGGTAGCTGAATTCATATCTCTTGACCAGATAATCCAGGTCGGAAAAATTGCCGGTGCTAATGTGGGGGCTGGAGATGAATGTCTCGAAGGGGATGAAGTAGAGGGAACCATGGGGAATGATTACCAGCTTCCCTTTAGCGGGGGCAAATTCGGTTACCGGCGCCATTAGTTTTTGATACAGTTTTTGGCTGAGATCCACAAATGTTTTTTCTTCAATTTTTTTGATTGAGTTGTGGAAATTTTCTACCGAGGCTTCGAAAGCTTGTTCTTTGGGGACATCGATAGCTTCGAATTCATCTGCTCTGATGATGAAGATATAGATGTTCTTTTCGCCGACAAAATACTCTACGATTGTGGTGTCGGGCGGGATGTTACTCTGAATTTCTTTGAGAGAAACCTCCGGGTAGCGGTATTTTAATTGATAATATTTATTGTAATTTTGTTCGAAGTATTCGATGAGTTTTTGATACTCGTCGCTGACGGCAAAGTATTTTTTCTCCAACCCGCGGTATTCGGGGGAATCTTTTGTCAGGTTTGATTGGAATTCTCCTTCGAGGTCGGTCCCGTAGGCCACCAGTTTCTCTTTGAGTTGTTTCTCTTTATCCAACAAATCCTGGGGAATACCTGAAAATTCGCGGGCTCTGGATTCATACAGGGCTTCCGTCAACACAGCGGCTTTACTTTTTTCTGAAACCTCCAGGGCGGTGACTTTGTATTTGTACTCCCCTGTTATTGTATACAGATTCATGGCTGTTTGGATGGCCTGGTCGAAGATTGTCTGGCACTTTTCGCCGAAATAGAGTTTGTAATCTTCGGATTTGTAATGGATGCGGGTTTTTTCAATCAATTGGACAGCCAATAAATAGGTGCTTAGAGAAAACTCGAGGATTTGGTTCTCGGTTGGGTTATAGGCGAATTTAATCGACAGAGCCTCGGCTTTGGCTGTTAGAAGTTTTAGTAGGGTTTCCTGGGAGAAGCGACCTTCGATCGGTGGATTTTTATAAATATCGTTTCCTGGAAGTCCTGGGACCGTGGCTTTGATGCCCAGTTGAAAATTATCCAGGGCTTCATCCAGACGTTCTTTTGCCAGTTTGACTTTGCCCAATTGGTAGTAGGTGTCCGCCAATTCCGGATGGAGAGGGTTCAAGGCTTTCTTCTTTATTTTTAGAGCCCGTTGCAGATAGTCTTCGGCTTCATCGACGTCTCCCTTGAATGCCAGGCAAATGCCGATATTGTGGAAATTTCTGGCTAGATGCAGGCTGTCTTCTCCAAATGTCTCCACCCGGCTGCGGATGGCTTTGCCGAAAAAATCCAGGGCCCGTTCATAATCCGCCTCAAAGGTGGAGATGATGCCGATGTTTTCATAAACATCAGCCACCAGCGGGTGATGCCCGTCTTTGTTGAGGGCCAGGGCGCGGTTGAAGAAATCCTTCGCCTGCTTGAAGTTCTGCTTTCCCGATTCACCCCTGTCCATCATTTTATAGCTTTTCACCATATTATAGAAACGCAAGCCCACCATGAATCTGATTTTGATGTACAGGGATTTGTTGTAGTATGACCTGGCTTGTTCCGCGTCTCCCATATTCCAATAGACCTGGGAAATGCTGTTGTAGATTTTGGCAACCTGGGGGTGTTGGGCGCCCTGGATGCGCAGGCGTATGTCCAACGCTTTTTGATATGAATCCAGGGCTCCGGTGAAATCCCCTTTGGTGAGATAACTATGGGCCATTTTTTGATAGTTTGAGGCGATATCGATTTGTTTCAAACTTGCATACGATTTCGCCAATTCCAGGGCGGTATCCAGATGCTTTCCCGCGACGGCGTACTGGTCGATTCGTTGATAGTTATCGCCTATTTTTATGTGATTGCGGATGACCTCTTCCCAATGCCCGGTTTGGCTGAAGGTGGTGATGGCTTTCTTGAGGTAATAATTCGAGTTGCTATACAATGTCTTGTTCGCCAGGTTATCGGCTTTTTGTGTCAGATTGTTCCCTTCGACATTCGGCGGCGTTGTGATCGTGATGTCCGGTTTTTTGACACAACCGCCAAAAACTAGTAGCGTGATGATTATCGTAAAATAAAGTTGTCTTGTTCTAATTTTCATCTCTAGTAATTATATACGGAGAAAACATTGTTTTTCAACCGTCAAACCGGTATTTCTTCACCTTTCTTTTACCCAAGCCGGGAGAACCCTCCGGGACAGCCAAAATGATTGATTATGCCGGAAATTAGTGTTAGAATACATCTTTGTGACTAATGAGGGGACATACGATACCATGAAGAAAGTTAGATTTGCTCCTTCGCCGACCGGCCACCTCCATGTGGGGGGCGCCCGTACCGCGCTGTTTAACTACCTATTTGCCAGAAACCAGCAAGGCTCGCTCGTTCTTCGCATCGAAGACACCGATGTGGAGCGTTCCAGCTCCGAGATGGCGGATGAAATTCTCGCTGCCATGAAGTGGTTGGGTCTCCAGTGGGATGAAGGTCCTTTTTTCCAATCGCAACGGTTTGATAAATACAGCCAAAAAGCCGCGGAGCTTTTGGCCCAAGGACACGCCTACCGCTGCTTTTGCACGCCGGAAGAGATCGAGCTCCGGCTGGGGGAAACCCAGGACGGAAAGCGGGTTAACTGGATGTACGACCGGAAATGCCACCACCTATCCCCAGAGGAAATTCAGGAACAGTTGGACAACAATAAGCCGTTTGCCCTGCGTTTTTTGGTCCCTGAGGGGAAAACCTATTTTAAAGACCGTCTCCACAAGGAGATGGCGGTGGACAATTCGGAATTGGACGATTTTGTCATCAGCAAGCCCGACGGCTCCCCCACCTATCATTTATCTGTAGTGGTGGATGATAGCGATATGGGGATCACCGATGTGGTGCGGGGCGACGATCATCTCTCCAATACCTTCAAGCAGGTGTTGTTGTTTAAGGCTTTAGGCCTCAAACCTCCGAAATTCGCGCATTTGCCGCTGATTTTGGGACCGGACAAGAAGAAATTGAGCAAACGCCATGGCGAGACCTCTGTGCTGGAATTCCGCAAGCAGGGTTATTTGCCCGAAGCGGTTACCACCTACCTGGCGCAGTTGTCGTGGGTGCCGGGCGACGACAAGAAAATCTTTTCCCTTGACGACATGGCGTCGCGTTTCGCCTTGAGCAAGGTCTCGAAGAATAGCCCGGTGTTTGATTACAATAAGTTGAACTTTCTCAACAGTCGCGCCATCCAGGCGCGGGACTCCCGGGAGCTCTACCGTTTATTGCGGGACGATGAATTGTTCGCCGCCGATTTTTCCTCATATCCCGAAGAAAAAATCGCAGCTTTTATCGATCTCATCAAATCCCGGATGAAGAGCCTCCTGGACTTGAAAGAAAAATGTTATGTCTATATAAAGGGGAACCTGGATTACGCCAATGATGATTTTGATAAATTGCCGGCGGATCTGAATTTGAGGCAATTGCTCGAAGGTCTGGCTCCGGTTCTAGAATCCATCGATGTCTTCGACGCAGCCACTGTCGAGGCTGAGCTTCGCCGCTCCGCCGAGGCGCAAGGAGTCAAGGCCGGAGATCTGATTCATCCCTCGCGCTTCGCTTTGGTGGGCAGCACCATCAGCCCCTCTATTTTTGATGTGTTCGCGTTTATGGGAAAAGAGGAATCGTTGAAACGAATTCATACATTTATCGACTATTTGAAGGAAAAATGACACAGGACAAAGGAAACGAAAAAAAAGATAACAACGGCGGCAACAATCCCGCCAGTACGATTGCGGCATCGAATTTTATTCGTCATATCATCCAAAAAGATCTGGAGAACGGTAAGAATGATGGGATTGTGCATACCCGCTTCCCTCCGGAACCGAATGGCTATCTCCATATCGGTCACGCTAAATCTATTTGCCTCAATTTCGGCCTGGCGTCGGAATTCTCCGGCCTCTGCAATTTGCGGTTCGATGACACCAATCCCACCAAAGAGGATGTGGAATATGTCGATTCCATCAAAGAGGATGTCCGTTGGTTGGGTTTTGACTGGGAAGACCGGGAATTTTTCGCCTCCGATTATTATGAGAAGCTATACAATTACGCCGTGCAGTTGATCCGGCAGGGGGACGCGTTTATCTGCGACTTGACCCCCGACGAGATCAGAGAATATCGTGGCGCCCCCACGTCTCCGGGCAAAGAGAGTCCGTATCGAGACCGCTCTGTGGAAGAAAATCTCGATCTGTTCCAGCGGATGCGCGACGGCGAATTCGAAGGGGGCTCCCATACTTTGCGGGCGAAGATCGATATGTCGTCGCCCAATCTCAATCTGCGGGATCCCATTATCTATAGAATCATGAAAGCACACCACCATCGCACCGGCGATGATTGGTGCGTCTACCCGATGTATGATTTTGCCCATGGATTGTCCGACTCCATCGAAGGGGTGACCCACTCGATTTGTACTCTCGAATTTGAAGATCACCGGCCATTGTACGATTGGTTCCTCGATAAATTGAAGGTGCCGTGCCATCCCCAGCAGATCGAATTTGCCCGCCTCAATATGAATTATACTGTGATGAGCAAACGAAAATTGCTGGAATTGGTCAAAGAGGGATTGGTCAACGGTTGGGACGATCCCCGCATGCCGACGATTAGCGGACTGCGCCGCCGCGGTTACACGCCTGAGTCCATCCGCGGATTCATGGAACGGATCGGTGTAGCCAAAGCTGCGAGCGTCATAGATGTGGCGTTGCTGGAGCATTGTCTCCGGGAAGACTTGAATAAAAGAGCCGTCAGAGTGATGGCGGTGCTGCGGCCTTTGAAGGTAGTCATCGATAATTATCCCGACGATCAAGTGGAAGAATTCGACGCCATCAATAATCCGGAGGACGAATCCGCCGGCACGCGGACCTTGCCGTTTTCGAAAGTGGTTTACATCGAGCGCGGCGATTTTATGGAAGATCCGCCGAAAAAGTTTTTCCGTCTGGCTCCGGGACGGGAAGTGCGACTGAAATTCGCCTACCTCATCACTTGCAACGAGGCAGTAAAAGATGAAAACGGAGAGGTGGTGGAGCTTCATTGCACCTACGATCCCGGCTCCAGAGGCGGGGAAGCTCCGGATGGACGGCGGGTAAAGGGCACTCTTCATTGGGTTTCCGCCGCCCACGCGTTGGACGCTGAGGTCCGGCTCTACGACCGGCTGTTCAGCAAAGAGAATCCGGACGAAACCGGCGAAGGCGAAGACTTCAAAGATTGCCTGAATACCGATTCGCTGGAGGTCTTGAGCGGATGCAAAGTGGAGGCCGGTCTGCAAGGTTCCAGTCCGGATACCCGTTATCAATTCTTGAGGCAAGGATATTTTTGCGCCGATAACCGAGACTCCGCAGAAGGAAATTTGGTTTTCAACCGCAGTGTCTCGTTGAAAGATTCCTGGGCTAAGCTGGAAAAGAAAACCGGCAAGAAGTAACGGAGGGTAATCGGAGGAGCCGACATGCTGATTCCCATCAAAGATTACAATCCGACCCGCAAACCGGCGGTGATTACTATCTTCTTGATCGCCCTCAATGTGGCGGTGTTTTTCTACCAGGCGATCATCACAGATTTAAATCTTCATGTGGCCGAAAGCGCCATGATCCCCTGGGAGATCACCCATTTACGCGCCATCGACCAACCGATCGGCTATATCGTGGAGAACAGTGAGTTCGGATACCCTGAAAAGAAGCCGTTGTACAGGCAAGCATCGCCTTTCCTCACTCTATTCACCTCGATGTTCATGCACGGCTCCATCATGCACTTATTGGGGAACATGTTGTTCTTATGGATTTTTGGCAACAATATCGAAGATTATCTAGGGATTCCCAAATTTATCCTCTTCTACTTGATCTGCGGCGTCGGAGCCAGTCTGGCGCACATACTTTTCAACGCCAATTCTTTGGTTCCCGTCATTGGAGCCAGTGGGGCGGTCTCCGGAGTGATGGGGGCCTATCTCGTACTCTACCCCCAGGCGCGGGTCCGGAGCCTACTCTTTATCTTCATTTTGGTGACATTCGTGGATATCCCGGCCTACGTGTTCCTGATTGTCTGGTTCGTCTTTCAATTCCTGAATCTCGGGGGACAGGGAATCGCCTGGTTGGCGCATGTGGGAGGTTTCCTCATCGGCCTATTCCTCATCAAGTGGTGGCGCGACCGCTCCAAACCCCGCACCCCTCACATCGAAATCATCCAGTAACGAGATCCAACTCCTGATGGGAAGCTGCGGATATCCCATAGAGAGGGACACCGATGATTCTTCTCTTCTTGTCAATTGAATAGCTATTGGGGGAAAATTGCAATCCAAAAGGAGACGTATCCTTGGTCTGCAAAAATAATTGAAGGCTCTTGAGAATTCCCGCTTTACCGCTTTTTACTTCGATGGGAATGATTTTTCCCTCCAATTCCATCACATAGTCCACCTCAGCCTGACTTCCACTTTTTTCCCGGAGCCAATAATGGAGCGAACTCTTCCGCTGAGGCGAACTGTAAGCCAGGAGCTCCTGCCCGACAAAGGCTTCGGTAACCGGCCCTCTGTTGACGATGCTCTCCATAGGATTTAAAATCCATTGGCCGTGATCAAGGCCCAGGACAGTCTGTGCCAACGCGATATCCAGAAAGATAATCTTGCTGATCTGGGGATTGACCTCGGCTCCTAAAGGAAGCCCATTTGCCGATGAATGGTAAATGACATGCGCCACACCGGCTTTTGCCAGAAGATCGAGGGCGGGACGCAATTCGCGGGTGCGTAAATCGGGAGAGACCGAGCTGTAAACAAATTTCTTCCCCAAAAGCCGGGGGATCGAGTTGAATACAATGTCCACGTACTTTTGGTCGGATTTACGGGCGTATTTCGAGAAGTCCTGGCGGTAGGTGTCGATGAGGGTTTGATGGATGTCGGCACATTTTTTTAAATCCCCGGTGGTGATCCACGTTTGCACCGCCTCAGGCATTCCGCCGACAGCCATGTATTCGCCCAGCAGATCCAATAATTTTTGATGCAGGAATTCCGGCAAAGCTCTGATTTGGTCGATGGACTCGATATCGCGTCGTAGAGAGGCATGTCCCGTAACATCCAAAAACTCCATAAATGAAAAGGGATACAGGTATAATGGTTTGATGCGTCCCACCGGCAAGCCAACATCTTCGAGGATGAAATCAATCAGCGATCCGGCGGCAATCACATGGAGCTCCGGCAATTTTTCGTAAAAATACCTGAGGGATTTTAGGGATTGAGGGCACTCCTGGATTTCGTCCAGGAATAACAACGTTTTGCCTGGCACAATCTCACTCCCTGTAAAGAGCGACAGGTCGCGGACAATACGTTGGGGATCGAGATCTTTCTCGAATATAGAGCACAATTGAGGCGTGTATTCGAAGTTGAGCTCGAGATAGTATTCAAATTCCTTGCCGAACTCCCTGGCCAGGTAACTTTTACCTACCTGGCGGGCGCCTCTCAAGAGAATCGGCTTCCGTTTTGGGGAATTCTTCCAATCTTGCAAGTGATGTTTTAAATCCCGTTTCATCCCAATACCTCGCTTTTGCTTGTCTGAAAAGATTTTACAGGTTTTTTGGCTAAAATTCAAGGGTGTTTTGTGTCGTTTTTGGCTAAAAACGGGGGGTGCTTGGGGTGAAAAATGGTTAAAATTAGGGGGTGTTTGTTTCGGTTTGGCGGACCAGTTCCAGGAAGCGCTGGATGGCCTGGTCGGGAGGGAGCTTTTCCAGCATAGCGCCTTTTTTGAAAATGAAGCCGAACTGCTTCGAGAATGCGAGGCCGATGTCGGCATCCATGGCTTCGCCGGGGCCGTTGACTTCGCAACCCATCACCGCCACCGTGAGCTTCCCCTTCGGATTTATCGAGGCCAGTTCGCGTTCGATCGTCTCCACAATGGGAATGAGATCGACTGATGTGCGAGAACATGTCGGGCACGAGATGATCTCGATGCTATTCTCTTGAAGCCCGAGGGAGCTCAAGATATGTTTGCCCACCCGGATTTCTTCGACAGGATCCGCTGTGAGGGAGACGCGAATGGTGTTGCCGATGCCGTCAAGCAAGAGACTGCCGATGCCGATGGCGGACTTGACAGTTCCCGATAAAAAGGTTCCCGCTTCTGTGATCCCCAGATGAAGCGGATAATCGCAAGCTTTGTCGATTTGGCGGTAAGCCGCGACGGTTTCCCGTACATCCGATGATTTGACCGAGATTTTGATATGGAAGAAATCCTGGTCTTCAAAGAACTTGATCCAATCCATCACCGATAGAGTCATGGCTTCTGTTTTTGAGACGCCGGGCTTGCGGTATTTTTTTTCGATGGAGCCGAAGTTAACGCCGATGCGAATGGGGGTTTTGCGGTGGCGAGCCTCGCTGAGGATTTCAATCAAGCGACTGCGGCTGCCGATATTGCCGGGATTGATGCGAATACCGTGAGCTCCCGCCCGCAATGATCCCAACGCGAGCGTTGCGTCGAAGTGGATGTCGGCGATTACAGGAAGTGGAGATTCCGTTACAATTTTTTTGAATGATTGGAGTGCGTCTTCATCCGGAACCGCAACCCGTATGATTTCGCAGCCGGCGGTAAAGAGCCTGCGGATTTGTTCCAACGTGGCGGTTGTATCGCGGGTGTCGGTGGAGGTCATGGATTGAAGGGATATTGGATGATTGCCGCCGATACCTGTATTTCCAACAAAGATTTCTTTTTTCATAAAATTATTATATCAGGGAATGGAGGGTTTGATCAATAAATGTTGAAAACCGGGGGGCTACCGACGCCGGTTGCCCCCCATGAAATGGATGTGTGTGATAGGAATGGTTAATTTTCCAGTATTTTAATACTGCCGTTTACTGTTTTAACCGATACCTTGAAATTTCCATTTCCAACGGTACCCTCCGCGCTTTTTCCCACGAATCCTTTCTTGATGGAGATTTCGGAAAAATCGCTGCTGATGGCGCCGTTCAAGGTGTCGGCTTCGAATTTAAAATCGGATTTTTTAAGCAATTCTATTTTGACGCCGCCGTTGACGGTTTGCGCTTCGAGATTGCCTGCGAGCTTTGTTTTGAAATAAATGCCGATACTGCCGTTGACGGTTTCGCATTCGGCATTGCCAAAAGAACCCTGCATGTGGATTTTGCCGTTCACTGAGCTGACTTCCACCTGTTTGTAGCTTCCGTCAATCTGGACTTCGCCGTTGACTGTCTTGATCGATGATTCCTTCAGGTCTTTGGGAAGCCACACTTCGAAGTTTACCCGGACATGGGAATGGGCTTTTTTGCGTTTGGTGAAAACATTGAGTGTGTTGTCAGAGTAGTCGAATTTGACATCGATTTGAGTTAGCTCGTCCTTATCCTTCGCGCTTTTGGTTGCTTTCACAATCGCTTTATCTTGAGAGTGCGTCTTTACAGAAATTGTACCATTAATATTCTTTAGAGAAAACTCACCGTTTTTATCCAGGTTGAATGTCTTTTCGATAGTCTCTTCATGGTTGGCCGCAAACGAAAACGCCACCAGGAACATGAACATGATAATGAATACTTTTATTTTCATTTAATCCTCCTAAATCTGCATAATATATAAGTGACGAAGTTGAAGAGCGGGAAGTTCCCAAGAATGTCATTATTTTGACACCAATCAATATTTGTGGTACAAGTTCGGATGATTTACTATTTATCATTAGGATCCAATAGCGGCGACAGACGGCATAATATGAAAGAGGCCCTGAAATTCTTGAACACAGTCGGTAATGTTCAAAAAGAATCGGCGCTCTATTCCACCACTCCGGTGGGAATGCCCGCTGGAACCCGAATGTTTCTCAACCAGGCGATAGCGCTCGAATCCAATGATGAGCCGGCGGCGCTACTAAAAAAGATCAAAGCGTTCGAGCGACGGATGGGAAGAGATCTCGAACGTTCACACTACGCCGATCGCACCATCGATATAGATATACTACTGGCGGGGCAAGTGGTTCTTGATTCGAGGGAGTTGGCAATTCCGCATCCGCAGATGGCTAACCGGGCATTTGTACTGGCGCCCCTTGCGGAAATCGCCGCAAACGCTTGCCACCCCGTCATGAATAAAACTATACATTTACTATTGTCCCAATTGCAAACAACGGAAATTGTTAAAAAAATATAATGTGAAGGTTTGCCGGCCTATAATTTCCGGCAAACCAATTTGACTGTACCTTTCTTCCCTAGCGAAACGGTGGTCTCTCCAGTTAATTCAACCTCGCTCACCCGTTCGCCGTCAATGTACACGCCGTTTGTGGAGTCATGGTCGATGAGGCTTACATTTCCCTCTTTTACAGAGAGCGTACAATGGCGCTTGGAAACGATCAGTTCGGGGATGATGATCTGAGCCTGCGCGGGGTCGCGCCCGATACTGAGTTCGCCCTCGATTAACTTGAGGGTTCTCACCAATAGGTCGTTGACCAGGATGTCGATCTCGGCTACAGGCTGCTGCGGTGCGGCGTTCATCATTCGGGTCTTTGGTGAATTCTCCCCGGGAGTTTCTTGCAATTGGGTTTGCAGGAGATCGGAATTCTCTATCCGTTGGGTTTTCAAGAGGTCTTCGGGGGCCGGCACCATTTGTGTTTTTAGAGGATCCGGTTGTTCGAGAGTCGCATCTTCATTGGCGAATCCGACTTCGTCCACTATATCGATGATTGGTTCGTCGATTTCCGGGATATCGTTTTTGTCCAGCGGATCTTCTGGCATTCCAAGGTCAGGCGCCGGCAGTTCGTCGGGAACGGCGGATTTTTTTTCTTTTTTCTTCAAGATGAGCAACGCGAGCGCTCCGATTAAAATGACTCCACATAAAATAATGACTATTGTAAAAAAGTTATTTTCCATAGTTCCTCCAAACAATGGATCCTGCCTGTGATTTATCCATTGGTTTGCAACCCCTCTATTTTATCCAGTTCCGTCAGCATCTCGATGGCGGTTTGAAATCTCTCTTCCGGTTTTTTTTTGAGTGTTCGCAGAATGAATTCGTCTAATTCCCTCATGATATGCGGATTGTATTTCGATGCCAGTTGAGGTGTATCGTAAATTTGCATTTTCTGGATTTTCGCATCGGTGTATTCATTCCCGCAAAATGGAGGTTCACCGGTCAGCATTTCGTAAAAGGTGATTCCAACGGAATATATATCGGTTCTGAAATCGATTTCAGCGCCGGACAAGAGTTCCGGCGAGGAATAACAAGGGGTTCCCATAACAAAACCACTTCGGCTGGATTCCCAGGTCCCGAAAATTTTAGCGATACCGAAATCAGACAATTTGACCTGGCCCCGTTTGGTCACTAAAATGTTTGCGGGTTTTATATCCCGGTGAATGATATTCAAAGAATGGGCGTAATTCAAGCCCCTCAAAATCTGTTTGAAGTATTGGATCGCCGCTTTGATTTTAAAGGGGCCATCTTTCTGTATCATTGCACTCAATGATTGCCCATCGACGAATTCCAGTATGATGATATAATCGTCCCCAATAATTTCGAACGAAAAAACCGTCACAATATTCGGATGGTTGAGCTGCGCGTGCATCCGGGCTTCGGTTTTGAATGTCTCCATCAATTGATGGTTCTTGATCAATTCAGGATGGATGATTTTGAGGGCCACCTGGCGGTTCAGCATGGTGTCGATTGCCGAATAAATCGAACCCATTCCACCATTCCCGATTTTATCATTTATCAGGTAGTTTCCCAGTTTTTTTCCGGTTTCAATCATGTTATTGGTGCAATGGAGTTATTCTTTTCGCGCTTTTTTCAATCATGCCATTGTTGCGAATTTCAGCATTTAGACCCAATAAGCATAGCGCCAGGTAGAAGAAGAAAACAAAAAACGGCCATTTTTTGTTTTTGCGATCCAATTCGCTGATATCTATCGGCTCGGTGTCTTTTGATTTTTTCTTTTTTCCGATTCCCACGATCAAGATGGTGGTATTGTCAATGCCTCCCATGTCGTTGGCTGCTTCGATTAACCGTTCTACAGCCTCTTGGGGCGAATAAGACAGAGTGTAATCCAAAATGATATCGTCGCTGATCATGTTGTTGAGGCCGTCGGAACAGATGACAAACGTATCTCCATCTCGAATCTCGATGTCGCTTCTGGCCTCCGGATCGAATGATTCCTGGGCTCCCAACGACATATACAATATATTCTTTTGAGGATGTTCCCGCGCCTCTTCCTCAGAAATTCTTCCCTCTTCCACCATCTTTTCCACAAAGGTTTGGTCGCGGGTCAAGCGGGATAAGCGGTTGTCCCGTATCAAATAGACTCTGGAGTCTCCGACGTGGATAATGTGAGCGAAGGAATCATAAACAACGCAGGCGCTAAATGTCGTGCCCATCCCGGTCTTCCTGGGATCGCTGGCAGCCATTTGCAAAATGGATTCATTGGCTTTGTATATGGATTCTTCCATCGCCTCAGTGATCTCCATTCCGGCGGAGCGGCGCAGCTTGTACTCTTTGAAAAAGGTATTCGTTCCCAATTTCGAAGCTACGTCTCCAGCCTGGTGCCCCCCCATGCCATCGGCCACGATAAAAATATATTCATGATCGCTTATTTTTTGGCTTAAATAAAAATCCTCATTAGTGCGGCGAATTTTGCCGATGTCGCTTTTTCCAAAAAATTTAATGTCCATACAAAAAACCTGAATCACTCCTATACAAAGAGGATTTCCTCGTTACACATTCTTTTAGCACATGTGATTATTTTTGTCAAATTATAGAACTTTTTCAGACAATTTTTATGAGTTTTCGTTAATCCGATATTTTTTGGATAATATCCGATGAGGACGCCCGCGACTGGAATGTAAAGAGGCATAGCTTGCCTCCGGCTTCTTCCACCTCTTTTCTTCCCACCACCTCATGCGGTTTGTAATCGCCACCTTTAACCAAAACGTCGATGCGGCATAAGCCGCGAATCAATTGGAGCGGTGTATCTTCACTGAAGGGAATAATATAATCGACATACTGAACCGCGTCTAGTAATTCCGTCCGCTCCGCTAACGAAAAAATCGGCCGGTTCTCCCCTTTTAACCGTTTGACCGAGGCATCGTCGTTAATACCCACGATCAATCTATCGCCTTTACTCTTTGCAAATTCTAACAACTCGATGTGACCGGCATGCAAAATATCGAACACGCCGTTGGTAAACACGATGGTCTGCTGCGGATGCTTTTCCAGCTCCCGATTCAGATCTTTCACGTCGCTATATATCTTTTTCATTCCTCTGCGTTGCCCTCGGAGGCGTCGATGAGGTTCTCCTCGTCTTCCGGAGGGATTTCCTTTTTCTCGATCTGGATATTTTGGGAAAATTCCCATTCATGGGGAACTCTGAGCACGCCGACATCCCGGTGGATGGAGATGATGCGGAATGTGTATTGGAAATGGTGGTAATCAAAGGGGAAGCCGTCCTTCTTGTGGACCGCCACATCCAGAAAATAGGTGCCGTTTACAAGGTTCAACGCCGGAATATGGATTGTCACCGATCCCTTTCCAGAGATATTTTCCGAAGCGAAGTTCTCCATTATGGTGTTGGTGCCGTAACAACAAATACCGCCGGTGTTAAAAATACCGAGGCCGAAGGCGAAATCGGTCTCGTCGATGTGGGACTCCACATCAAAGCTGACGGTCAGCGGTTCATCCGGTTTGTAGATATATTTTTCCTTGCCGCCGCCATCCTTCATTTTAACATTGCGTATTTCGATCTCCTGGCTACCCCAGCGTTTCTCCTGTTCCTGGCTCTCTTCCGCCTCTTTTTCCTCTTCTTCGTGCTTTTCTTCGGCCTTTTTCTCGTCTTTTTTGCCGATGTATTCGAGGTACGCGTCCACTACCCGCTTGGGGTAGCCTTGCATCTCTATCTCGCCGTTTTTGAGCCAGAGCACCTCGTCGGAGATCTGCTCGACGGTGGCCAGGTCATGGGAGACAAAGATGATGGTCTTGCCCTGCCGTTTGAATTCATTGATTTTGTCCAGGCATTTGGGCACGAACGAAGCGTCGCCTACAGCCAGCACTTCATCGATGAGCAAGATGTCGGGATCGACATTGGTTGCAATTGAAAAGCCCAGGCGCATGTACATGCCGGAAGAGTATGATTTGACCGGATTGTCGATGAAATCTTCGAGCTCCGCGAAGCGCACGATATCATCGTATTTTTCCTGAATTTTTTTTCGGGTCAAACCTAAAATAATGCCGTTGATGAAGATGTTCTCGCGTCCCGATATTTCAGGGTGGAATCCGGCGCCCAATTCGATCAACGCGGAGATGCGGCCGTTGGTGACGATCTCACCCTCTGTCGGTTTGCTGATGCCCGCCAGGATCTTCAACAACGTACTCTTACCCGAGCCGTTTTCGCCGATGATGCTGATGGTGGTGCCCTTTTTTACATCGAAGCTCACACCTTTCAGAGCTTCGAATCGTTCGTCGTCCGCTAGATCGGCGAAGAGGGTTCGGTTGACCAGCGCGCTCTTCAACGTCAAGAATTTATGTTTATGGGAATATTTTTTATAAAATTTTTTCAGATTGGTTACACTGATTGGATGCATGTTATACCTCTTCAACGAACGTGTCTCTCAGTTTGTCAAAAATGAGATAGCCCAAATAGAACAAGATGATGCCCACCAGCAACGTCACCGGCAGCTTTTTCCAATGGGGCAATGTACCGAAATAGAATGAATAGTGATACGCTTCGATGATGTGGGTCATTGGATTGAGTGTCAGGAACAGCTTGGCCCAGAAGTGATTCTGGATCTGCGGCGCGGCGAAGGGGTAGATGATGGGAGTGGCGAAAAACCACAGGGTCAAGAGGTTGGTGAGAATGTCCTTCAAGTCCCTGAAATGGACGGTCAACGCCGACACCAAAAAGCATAACCCCATGGTGAAGACAAACTGCACAAACACCGCCACCGGGAAGAACAATACCCACATACTCAGGCTCTTGGAGAAAATGATGAAGAATAAAAACAAGATGGGCAGCCCCAGGATGAAGTTGATCATATTGCTGATCACCACCATGATGGGCAGTACTTCCACCGGAAATTGAATCTTCTTGATCAAGTTCCCCTGCACGAACAAGACATTCGACGACTCCAACACCGAGGCGTTGAACCAGGTCCAGGGCAACAAGCCGGTGAATAGGAATACCGAATAATGCGCTTTTTCGACAATTCCGGGAAAGCGGTTCGGCAACAACAGTCCGAAAATGACCGAGTAGACCAACATCAGGAGCATGGGATTCAAAAAGCTCCACAAAAATCCCAACACTGTGCCTCTGTAGCGGGCTTTGAGCTCGCGGGCCACCAGTGTGGTGATGAGTTCTCTATACTTATACAAATCTTTTAATTTTGCTATCATATCAACGTCCTGCAAATATTTTTTCCATTTCCTCTGTATAAACGCCTTTATCCTTGAAGATAATTAAGGGTTCTATCTCTTCGGAAACAGCTTCGTAATTTGTTAATTGTACCAGAAATCGGTCCGGCGGTCCATCTTTGAAGGAAAAAACACGGCGAACCCGTCTGCGCCAATATCCCGACCGGCGGGCATTTGCCATAATCTCCTCATAGCGGTCATAGGGAAGTATCATATACAGGCTCCCTTCCGGCTCCAGCATTGCCCGGGCGCTCGACAACAGCTCGTTGACCGTGAGGCTGACCTCGGATTTGGCCAATCTGATTTCCTCCACCGGACTCAAGCGACCGATCCCGGTTTTGACAAACGGAGGATTCGAAAAGATAACCGGATAGTTCGTAAATGTGCTTGCTATCTCTTCGAGGTTCCCCTCGTGAATGATGAGCCGCCGCTCGAAGCCATTCTCGCCGGCGTTGAGCCTGGCAATGGCCGCCAACCGCGATTGCAACTCGATGGCGTCGATGCGGCTGAATTTATTTTTATACAAAGCCAATAACGATACAATGCCCGACCCTGTACCGATTTCCAATGCCCGTAAGCCCGGAAGTGTGGGCAGGAAGTCCGCCAGAAGCGGCGAATCAACGGAAAACCTATACCCTTTTTTCCCCTGATACACCACCACCTTCCGTTTGTAGAAGTGGTTGAGGGTCAGTTGTTCTCTATCTAGAATCTCAGGCATCCTGCATCAAGTATTCGCGGATCAAGTTCAAGCAGAAGATCTGGCTCCTGGTTCTGACGATGTTTCTATCGCCGGGGAAAATCTTGTAACGGCCTTTGTTCAGAGTATCCGAGCTGATGTGCATGTGCACCAGGCCCACGGGTTTGCCCGGCGCTCCACCGTCCGGTCCGGCGATGCCGGTGATGGCGATTCCGATATCCGAGCCTGTCATCCTGCGAATCCCATCCGCCATTTCCCGCGCGGTTTCCGAAGACACGGCTCCATATTTGGCCAATGTCTCCTCTTTGACGCCCAGGAGTTTTGTCTTCATGGGGTCTGAATAAGCCGTCACTCCGCCCAAGAAGGCAGCCGAACTTCCGGGGATGCTGGTAATCCGGCTACCCAATCCCCCGCCGGTGCAGCTTTCAGCCACGCTCAGGGTAACTTCCCGTTTCGTTAATTCTTCGACGATGTACTCTTCGAATGAGATGTCGCTCTCGGTGAAGAGGTAGTCCTTCATTCGCTCCTTGATTTTCTCCGCCAATTGGTCGGTGGGTTCTTGGGCTTCTTCCAGAGATTTGCGGGAGCGGCCCAATAGATGGAGGGATATGACGCCGGGCGAAGCCAGGATCGTGGTTCTGACGGTTCTGTATTTGGTGTAGAGTTCCGCTATCATTTCATCCGCTTGCGATTCAGCCACGCCCACGAATTTAAACATCCGGGTGTAGTTGATGTAATTGCTCAAGGGAGCGATTTTTTCTGCGAACACTTTGTCGAACATGGGGCGCATCTCCCGGGGAGGTCCCGGCAGCAACAACACTTTGCACGAGTCCATGTCGATGTATTGGCCCGGCGCCGTGCCGACACTATTCTCCAGGACTTCCGCCCCTTCGATGACAAACGCTTGCCGGGTGTTGATTTCCGGCATGGCGATGCCACGTTTTTTGAAGATAAAGCGGATTTTATCGACGATTTCTTCCTGGAAAACCAGCTCTTTCTTCAAGGCGTTGGCGGTGGCTTCGCGGGTGAGGTCGTCCTCTGTGGGACCC
The DNA here is from genome assembly GCA_964491915.1 of uncultured Clostridia bacterium. Lineage (GTDB taxonomy): Bacteria > Acidobacteriota > Aminicenantia > UBA2199 > UBA2199 > JAHELQ01. Next base: position 45,357 of record CAZBHS010000002.1, on the reverse strand, counting down.
AGGCCGCCGGTGATGACCACCAGTTGGGTTCGTTTGCAGGCGGTTTTTACCGCCCAGGCCAAATCCTCGATCGAGTCGCCCACCACCATTTTCATGTCCATCAAGATGCCCTTTTCGTGAAGCTTTCCCGCCACGTATAGGGAATTGGTGTCTATTTTATCCCGGTCCAACAATTCGCTACCCACAGCGATAAATATTGCTCTCATGATTCTGTACCCGTCCTTTTCAATTCTCAGTTATATTGTAAAATCGCCCTTATGTCAAGGAGAACACGGACGACACGGACTGACACGGACGGTGTGGACTGACACGGACATTCATGGACAAACACGGACAGCGTAGACTGGTAAGGGGAAGCAATGGCTGACGGGGGCTTGAGGCGATCTACACAAATTGCGCGAATCTTTGTTTTGTCCGTGTAGGTCCGTGTCAGTCCGTGTCCCGCTCTTGCTCTTTATTGCGTAGTGAGTCGCCGGAAAACTCGCGGTTGACGGCGTTGGCCATGGCTTTGAAGTTGATCATCAACGCCTCCTTGGGACCAAGAAGGGTGGGTTTGGGGAATTCTTTTTTCATCAATTCTTCGGCGATGAGATCGTAATCATCGGTTTTGGCCAGCATCGAGAGGATTTCGTCCTTGGTTTTCCGGGTGCGTTCCAGGGAGCGGGCCAGGTAAGCGGCCACTTTATCTTTACCTGCTAAATAGCGGTTGTGAGGGAAGGCTAGAATCTCGGCCTCTATGTCGATGAGCTTTTGCAGCGAATCTTCGTAGTTTTTGTAACTGGAGAGGAACAGCGGTTTGACGCTGCCGTCGGTTTCGACGACGCCGGCTGCGTCGCCGGGGAAGAGGATTTTTTCCGGATGGAGGAGATAGGAGACCGAGCATTGGGTATGGCCTGGAGTTTCGAAGACCTCGATGAAGCGGTCGTCGGAGACTTCGATGCGGTCGCCCTCTGTTACCGGCGATAGGTTTTGCAACATGGTGAAGGCGGCGTCGGAATCATCGCCCAATTGGTTTTTGTAGTCCTGGTTTAGGCGGTTGATGAACGTGATCACCTTGGGTTTTTGCAGCAAACCGACGGCCCGCTGCGAGCCTTTGATATCAAAGTTGAATGTTTCCTGCAATATCGAGGCGGCGCCGGTGTGGTCCCAATGGGAATGGGTCAGGAGCAGGGTGTCTAGGGTTTTCTCTTCGAGGATGGACTCGATATCCGCGGCGAATGTCGCTGCCAGGGTTGTGACGCCGGCGTCGATCAGGAAGTTTTTGTCGCCTTTAATGATATAGAGGGGGAATGTCTTGTTGTGAAACAGCACAACATCGTCGCTGATAGAATCGAATTTTTTTATTTTCATGGCTCTTTCCTGTATTTATCGGTGCAGATTGAATTCATTGTTGACGGCCCGCACCAACGCGTAGATGTTGGTGAGCAACTCGTCGCCCTCCCCCAGCACGCAATTGGGGATGTAGCGTTTTTCTTTGATGGATTCCGCTATTTCCATATGGTCCATGCCGCGGTGCAGTTTGCCCAGGATTTCCATCTTCATACGCCGGGCTTCGGAAAGGGAACCGGTGAAGAATTTCTGGATATTATCCTTGCCTTCGATGAAGTCTGAGTGCCCGCAAGCCAGGCCTTCGAGGTCCAGGTCCGCCATTTTCAGCAGGGATTTTTCGTAGGGGCCGTAGCGGGTGAAAAACACCGGCCACACAAAACCGTTATGATCCAACATACCGGCGGCGTCGCCGGCGAAGAGAATTTTGTCCGGTTGAAGAAGATATGCCAGGGCGCAATCCGAATGGCCGGGCACGGTTAATACTTCAAAATAACGGCCCTCGCCGATATCGACGCGGTCGCCCTCGTTGACGGGGGCGAGGTTCCTCAAGGCAGCGAAGGTCGAGGGGGAGAAGTCTCTCATCTTGTCCTTCAACTCCTGGTTGCGCAGGTCGATCATCTCTGCCATGTCTCTGTCCTGGAGGATCTCTTTGGCCATGGACGAGCAGTGAATCGTGAGGCCGAATTTTTCCTGCAGCAAATGGGCGCATCCCACATGGTCGAAGTGGGAATGGGTGAGCAGCAGGGTGTCGAGCTTCTCCTCGCCGACGGCGGCTGCGATGCCTTTGAGGAATAGATTCGCTTTGGGCAGGATGCCGGCGTCGATGAGGGTGTGCTTGTCGCCTTTTACAATATAGAGTGGGTGGCTGTGATCGCCGACGACTGAAATGTGCGGGCGAATAGCCTGATGAATATGTTTGGGTTCCATTGGATATTTATAGCATACTGGGGGCTGAATTACAATAAAGATCAGGAAAGGAAGGTAATGGTAAAGGTGGTTCCGGAGGGGCCGGTCTCTGAGATGACGATGTCGCCGCCCAGGGCGGTGATGATTTTGCGGACAATAGCCAATCCCATACCGGTGCCCTTGTCTTTGGTGGTGAAGAATGGATACCAGATCTTTTCGCGGATGTTGTCGTCAATACCCCTGCCGTTGTCGGAAATGGCGATTCCGAGGTGATTGTTCCCGTGCAGGCGGATGACGACTTCGGTGGCGCCTGCCTCTTTGGCGTTGAGCAACAGATTGGAGAACACTGAATTCAGGAGGGCGGGGTCGGTTTGAAGTTCGAACTCCGCTTCGGGACATTGCACGGGGATCTCTTGCTGGGAGGCGGCTTTTTGGATGGCGACGGCGATGTTGACCGCCTGCCGTTTCTCCACCTCCAGGGGGTTGGCAAAGTTCATGAAGCTCTGCATCATGGCGGTGAGAAATTGAATCTCGGTGTCTATTCTTTCGGTTTTTTGGGGATCGGATTTGATTGTCTGGGTGTAGCCCAGGATCACACCCAGTGAATTGCGCACTTCGTGGGCCAGGAATGCCGCCATCTCCCCCAGCATGGCGAAGTTTTTGTTTTTGCGGGAGATCTCTTCGCGGGTTTTTTCCATGGTGATATCTTTGATGATCAAAAGCTCTCCGGAGTCCGGAATAGGGATGGCGTCGATGCTGAAAATCTTTCCATTGGAGGAGATTTCGGTGGAAACTTTTCGCTCCGGTCGTTGGGAGAGGAAGGAGGCGATGCCTGGGAATTGCGCCAGCACGCGGGTGATGGTGTTGTTTTTGGCATTGGCGAAACTCTGGGAGAACATGTTTTGAGCGGTGATGTTGAAGATGTCAATCTTGTTGTGTTGGTTGATGAAGATAATGGCGGCGTTGATGTTGTCGATGATGTGTTTGTTTAGTTCCTCTTTTTGTTGGACATTGAATTGTTGTTGTTCGACAACTCCTTTGAGAGCGGTCTCGCTCTGTTTTAGCTCGGTGAGGTATTGCTGTAGCGGTGTGATGTTTTTTTGCTGGACCTCTTCTTTGTCTTTTTTGAAGATATATACCAGATAGAAGCTGTTGAACACCAGGAAGATACCGATGACCACCATAATACTGAAGAGAAAGCCGCCGAGGCGGCGGATGGTTTCAAGGTTGGACGAGGTGAATCGTTTTTCGAATACGATTGTTTTTTTGAGGGACAAGGATTTACTGACGGCGAAAAAATCTCGTCCGTCGATGTTGAGAATCTTCTCCGGAGAAGCCGGTTGATAGATGAGACGGATTTTGTTAAAGTAGGCGGTCTTACGCATCTCTGGGATATTATTGGGATATTTTGCTATCAAATAATCGGCCATGACTCGCGCTTGCCGCTTGATCTCGCTCAGCTCCTTTTTTTCCAATTCCTGGGCCACATTGTGGATATTTTCAAAAATAAACACCAGGAATATCAGCGAAACAAATAAGATGATCGCGATACTTTTTTTCATTTTTTACCAATAGAGAGATTGAATGGCTCGCATGATGTCATTGCCCCAGAAGGTGGCGATATAGCTGCCGATGGCCAGGAAGGTGCCGAAGGGGAGCGCGAATCGCAGGTCTTTGCGTTTGAAGAGGATGAAGTAGAAACCTACCGACATGCCGGAAAAAGACGCCAATAACACTGCGATGATAAGTTTCTGCGATCCGAGAAATGCTCCAAGGAGAAGCATCATCTTGATGTCTCCCCAGCCGAGCCCTTCGATCTTGCGGACCCTGAGGTAGAAAAAATAGAGAAGCCAGAACACGCCGGCCGAAAAGATGGCGCTGGCGAAGGCGTCGAGGATGGAGAGTTGTGGGTTGAAGAATGAATAGATAAGGAACAACACGGCGCCGCCGAGGGTGATCTCGTCCGGCAGAATCATATGCTCCAGGTCGATGAGGCAGAGGGCGATCATCATGCACAGAAAAATTGTGGCGGCGGCTGCGTGAAGAGGCGAGGTCGGCGCGAAGTATTGGAACGTCATCCAGAAGGTGAATCCGGTGAATAGCTCCACCAATGGATAGCGGATGGAGATGTGCGCTTTGCAACGGCGGCATTTGCCCAACAGGAACATGTAGCTGATGACCGGGATATTGTCGTACGCTTTGATGGGGGTTTTGCAAGAGGGGCACGACGAACGGGGCTTGACGATGCTTTGTTCGAGTGGGAGGCGGTGAATCACCACATTCATGAAGCTTCCGACGATAAGGCCTAACAGGACAACTAAAATTTCTTCCATTTAAAACTCTTCCTCGCGCTGATTTTTCCGGTTTGGGGGTCGTAGGTATAGGGTTTACCTTTGAAATCCCTGGGGATTTCCCGGATGAAACCCCGTGCCAGAAGTTCCTCTAGACTATTGGGAAACCGGTTGTATTTTTTTTTATATAATTGTGACCGTTCTTTAATGAGCTTTTTGTCGAGCTCCATTTTTATTTGATAGAGATGGTTTTTGGCGGAGTCTTGCTCCATTCTGGTTTTGGCGCTTTTGGCGATTTCCACCCATAAATTGTAGGCTGAGACCAGGTCGTCTTTCAGGTAGATCATGTGCGCCCAGCGCCGCTTCAAGTAACTGGGGGCTCCGGGTTTCCCGGATGCCCGTTTGAAGTATTTTTCCGCCAGGTCGAAGTCTTTCAAGTCTTTATAGGCGTAGAAGGCGGCTTCGTGATCGAATACCCATTCGTCGGGAATGTTGCGCGATCCTTTTTCCAACAGGCGTATGGCCATGGGGATATCTTTGGCTTCAAGGGCCATGATCCATGATCCCACGAGGTATGGTTCCAGATAGCCGGGGTGCAGGTCGGTGATGACATTGAATACATTTTCGATATAGTCGAAGCGGTTGGTGAAATGGTAGGCGGAGTAGAACTGGATGGACCAGATGAAGAGCATGTCGGCGGCGAGGTTTTGATAGCCGAAAGAAAGTATTTTGAGGGTTTCGCCGCTGGGGAGGGTGACGAATACGTTTTTTTCTTCCTGGTAATTGATGGCTGCGTCGTAAAAGTGTTGGGTGACGCCGGCCAGAACCATAAAAACGACAAACAAGCTGAGTAATCCGGCTTTTTTCATTGAAATTCCCTTCGACTGAAGATGACGATGCTCAGCGACAGGAGGGCGGCGATGTATAAGATTGCGTAGACGATGGAGCTGGCGATGGTGGCCGCGGTGGGGAGGTTCCCCATGACGACGGCGTTTTTGATGTTGAACTTGTCCAGATTCGGCAGAATATAGTAGAAGAAGTAGGCCAATACTTTGGAGACAGGTTTCACCAGGAATTGGCTGAACTGGTTGAAGGTCCAGAGGATGTGGCCCACCAGGAAGATGGTGATGGTGAAGATGGAAGAGAGAATCGGCGTGGAAAACGATGAGAATAACAAGGAGATGGCGGTGATGATGAGGAGTTCGAAGTAGAGTAGTAGAAAGTAGATGGCGACGCCGGCGTCAAACGTTCCGCTGATGATGAGCAGGAAGGGGAAAAAGATGGTCGCCATGGATGCCAGGGCTACCAGCAAGGTGAGGCCCAGGCCCAAAAATTTTCCGATAATGAAACTGGCTCTGGAAATCGGTTTGCTCAATATATTATAGATGGTTTTCTTTTCGATCTCTTTGTACACCAGGTTGATGCCGGTGAATATCGCCACCAGGACACTGAAGAAGTGGATGGAGGCGAGCCCGACATCTTTGAGAACCTTTACCCGGTCGCCGAGGGCCAACATGCTGATGAACTCGGAACTCAAGGCGAAGAAGATTCCCACGAACACCAGGAGATAAAAAACCCTGTTCCTGACGGCCTCTTTAAAAGTGTTGACGGCAATGGCTGATACTGTCATCGTTTTATCTCCTTCAAAAAAATGTCTTCCAGGGTCATTTTTACCGGGGTGACGGAAATGATGTTTCCTGAGTTGCGGATGATGTATTCGATGTCTTTGTTTGTGTCCGAGGAATTGTCGGATTTAAGAATAAAGTTGCCGTCGCGTTCTTGAAAATCGATGGTGTCTTCGGTTAATTGCTTTGGGTCGATTCCCGAGAAGACGATTTCGTTGTAATGGACACTATGGGAAATCAATTGACTCAGTTTTCCCTCTTTGATGATTTTGCCGTCTAGAATGATGCCGACCTTATCCACCATCAACTCCATGTCTTGCAGGATGTGGGACGAGAAAAAAATCGTTTTGCCCTGCTCTTTCAAAGACATGATGATATCACGCAATTCTTTGCGGCCGATGGGGTCGAGGCCCGAGAAGGGTTCGTCGAGGATCAGGAACTCCGGATCGTGGACTAATGCCTGGGCGAGGCCTACCCGTTGGACCATCCCTTTGGAGAATTTTTTCAGTTTCAGGTTCTCTTTGTTTTTGAGGCCCACCAGTTGAATTAGTTCTTTGGTGCGGGCTGCGAGTTTTTTTCGTGGGATGTTGAACAATCTGCCGGAGAAGGTGATGAGCTCTTCGGCGTTGAGATAGTCGTAGAAGTAGGGATGCTCCGGCAAGAATCCGAGGGTTTTTCTACTCGAGGCAGCCCCGGACGGCTTGCCGAGAATCGAAATCTCGCCGCTATCCGGAGTGATCAGCCCCAACACACATTTGATGGTGGTGGTTTTCCCGGCTCCGTTGGGACCCAGGAAGCCGTAGATCTCCCCTTTTTCGGCGGTGAGGTCGATGCCTTTGAGGATGTTGTACTTGCGGATTAAAAAATTTGACAAGAATGTTTTTTTTAGGTTTTTAATATCTAGCGCTCTCATAGTTCTCATCTTTTTTATAATTTTATCACAAAAAATCTTATTAAGAATATTAGTGTAATAAACACCATTATAAAATTCAAGTCTTTTAGCTTACAAGAAAAAATTTTGATGAAAGTATAGGAGATAAAGCCCAGCGCCAAACCATCGGCGATACTATAGGTAAGGGGAATGCCGATAAAAGTCAGCATGGCGGGGATGCTGTTGGAAAAGTCGTCCCAGTCGATCTTGACGATCTCTTTCATCATGAAGGCCGCCACAATAATTAGCACCGGCGCTGTAATGGGATACAGGAACAAACCGTTCTCGAGGGAATAGGCGTATCCGCCGCCAATCATGGCTATGAGGGGTGAGAAAAAGATGGCCAGAAGAAACAATAGGCCGGTGACGACCGCGGAGAGTCCGGTGCGGCTCCCCTCTTCGACGCCGGCTGCGCTTTCGATATAACTGGTGACTGTGGATGTGCCCAGCATGGCTCCGGCCACGGTTCCCACCGCGTCTGCCATCAATGCGCGGGACGCTCGCGGCAGCTTGTTGTCTTTCAAGATGCCTGCCCGGGAGGAGACGCCGATCAGCGTGCCGATGGTGTCGAAGAAGTCCATGATGAAGAACACGATGATAATGGGAAGTAGTTCAAGGGTAAAAAGGTTTTTGAACGAGAGCTTCAGGAAGGTCGGCTCGAGTGAAGGTGGGGATGAGACAAAGCCCTGCCAACGGATGACTCCAAAGAGCAGGCCTACGCCGGCGGTCAATAGCAGCCCCCAGAGAATGGCGCCTTTGATCCGTCTCACCAACAAGAAGGAGATGATGAAGAGGCCGATAACCGCGACCATTGTGGCGGGATTTGTGAAGTCCCCCAATCTGAGGGCGCCGGAGGAATACTGGAAAATATTCAGTTGATCGAGTACAAAATCCGCGGACAAATTGTCGTTGAAGGCGATGGCGTTCAGGGGGGAATTGTTACGGATAATAATGCCTGCGTCCACCAGTCCGATGAAGCCGATGAATAGGCCGATACCCGCTGCGATGGCGTGTTTCAGCGAGGGGGGGATGGCGTCGATGAATTTTTCCCTCACTTTGAATATTGTCAATAAAATAAACAATACCCCGGATATGAAGACCATGCCCAATGCCTGTTGCCAGGGAACTTTCAGCATCAGAACCACGGTGAAGGCGAAGAAGAAATTCTCCCCCATAGCTGGGGCGAGGGCGATGGGATAATTGGCCAATACCCCCATCAGAACCGAGGCCAACGCGGCGGAGAGGCAGGTGGCCATCATGACGGCGTTGAAGTTCATCCCCGCTTGCTGCAATACCGCCGGCTGGACGAAGATGATGTAGGACATGGTGAGGAAGGTGACGACACCCCCGGAGATTTCTCTCCGGAGGGTGGTTTTATTTTCTTTGAGTTTAAAGAACTTTTCTAGAAAGCTCATTTCCCCTTCCCTTCCGCTTTGATCTTGGCCTGCGCTGCTGCGAGGCGTGCGATCGGTACGCGGTAAGGGGAGCAAGAAACGTAGTTCATGCCGGCATGATAGCAGAATTCCACGGAGCTGGGTTCGCCGCCGTGTTCGCCGCAGATGCCGACCTTCAGGTCTTTTCTGGCGCTTCTACCTTTCTGGATACCCATTTTTATCAATTCGCCGACACCTTCCTGATCCAACACCTGGAACGGATCTTTCGGCAAGATGCCTTTGCTGACATATTCGGGCAAGAATACGCCGGCGTCGTCGCGAGAGTAGCCGAAGGTCATCTGGGTCAAGTCATTGGTGCCGAAGGAGAAGAACTCGGCTGTGGCGGCGATTTTGTCTGCCACGACGCAAGCTCTGGGAATTTCGATCATGGTGCCCACCATGTATTCCACTTTGTCGTTCTCTTTGGCGAAGATTTCCTCGGCTTTGGTCACGATGATGTCTCTCAAGAATTCAAATTCTTTGTTGGTTCCGGTCAAGGGGATCATGATTTCCGGCAGCACTTTAACGCCCTTTTTCTGGACGGTGAGCGCGGCGCGAATGATGGCTTCAGCCTGCATTACGGCGATTTCAGGATAGGTGACGGCCAAACGGCAGCCACGGTGACCCAACATCGGGTTGAATTCATGAAGGCTGACGGTTTTCTGTTTGATAACAGAAAAATCCACGCCCATAGTTTTGGCCAGGTCTTTCATCTCTTCCTCTTTGTGAGGTAAGAATTCATGGAGCGGGGGATCCAATAAGCGGATGGTGACCGGCAGGCCGTCCATGGCTTCGAAGATACCGATAAAATCGTCCATCTGCATCGGCAGGATTTTGCGCAAGGCTTTTTCGCGGCCGGCTTTATCTTCCGACAGGATCATTTCGCGAACCGCGTCGATTCTGTCGCCTTCGAAGAACATGTGCTCGGTGCGGCACAGGCCGATACCTTCGGCGCCGAAGTCGCGGGCCACCTGCGCGTCTTTGGGGGTGTCGGCATTGGTTCTGACGTTGATGGGTCTCTCTTCGTCCACCCAGGCCATGAACTTGCCGAAGTCGCCTGAAATCTCGGGAGTGGTGAGTTCCAGCTTGCCGTCGATGACTTCGCCGGTGGTACCGTTGATGGTGATGAAATCGCCCTCTTTGTAGGCGTTGCCGGCGATTGTGCAAGAGCCGTCGGCCTTGATTACCAGGTCGCCGCAACCGGCGACACAGCATTTACCCATGCCTCTGGCCACAACCGCCGCGTGGGAGGTCATACCGCCGGTGGCGGTCAGGATGCCCTGGGCCGCGTCCATACCGCCGATATCTTCGGGGGATGTCTCTTTTCTGACCAGGATGACTTTTTCGCCGACTTTTGCCATTTCTTCGGCTTTGTCCGCGGTAAAGACGATTTTACCGACCGCGGCTCCGGGGGATGCCGGCAATCCGCGGGCAATGGATTTATATTCGACTTTCGCGTCGATGTTGGGGTGGAGCAACTGGTCCAACTGATCGGGACCCACGCGCATGATTGCTTCTCTTTTGGTGATGAGTCCTTCGTCCACCATATCGACTGCGATTTTCAAGGCGGCGAAACCGGTCCGTTTGCCGTTTCTGGTCTGCAGGAAGTACAAGTCGCCTTCTTGAATGGTGAATTCCATGTCCTGCATATCGCGGTAATGGTCTTCCAACTTCTGGTAGATGGCCACCATCTCTTTGTACACTTCAGGCATGATTTCTTCCAATGAAGGAAATTTCGCCTTGCGGTCTTTCTCGGAGATGCCGTTTGAAGCCGCCCATTTCTGGGATTTTTCCATGGTGATTTCCTGGGGGGTGCGGATACCGGCCACAACGTCTTCGCCCTGGGCATTGACCAGGAACTCTCCGTAGAAGGATTTTTCGCCGGTTGAAGGATCGCGGGTAAACGCGACGCCGGTGGCGCATGAGTCGCCCATGTTGCCGAACACCATTGCCTGTACGTTGACGGCGGTTCCCATCAGGCCGGCGATGTTGTTCAATTGCCTGTATTTAATGGCTCTGTTATTGTTCCAGGAACCGAACACCGCGTCGATGGATTTCCACAACTGACTTTTGGGGTCCTGGGGGAATTCGGATCCGGTCTCTTTTTTGACCAGTTCTTTATATTTTTTTACGATTTCTTTGAGATCTTCGACCTCGAGGTCCACATCCTGGGTCATGTTTTTTTTGTGCTTCTGTTCTTCCAGAATCTCTTCGAAATGTTCATGCTCAATACCAAGCACGACATTACTGAACATCTGGATAAAGCGGCGGTATGAATCGTACGCGAATCTCTCGTTTTTTGACTTTTTGGCAAGCCCTTCAACGGATTCGTCATTCAAACCAAGATTCAACACTGTGTCCATCATGCCGGGCATCGATACCGCGGCGCCGGAGCGGACGGAAACCAACAGCGGGTCGTCTTTGTCGCCCAATTTTTTACCCATCAGGTTTTCGAGTTTACCCAATGTGTTTTCCACCTCTCCGTTCAGCCCGTCGGGGTAATTCCGGTTATTTTTATAAAATAGATCGCACACTTCGGTGGTAATTGTGAATCCAGGAGGTATTGGAAGACCGAGGCTGCACATTTCTGCTAGATTGGCGCCCTTGCCCCCTAATAACCCTTTGAGTTCCTTTTTCCCTTCAGATTGATCTTTCGAAAAAAAGTAAACGAATTTACTTGACATGTATTCCTCCTTAAATAGATATTTTTCGGTGTGGCGTTACATTGTATCTTTGTTTAGAAATTTTGTCCATTGCCATCTTCATCGTCTTGTACTCAGGTTTTCAGTGATAGTCGCTCCAGGGCTTTCTTCCTGAAAACCATCAATTCAAACGGTTGCTTCAAACTATTTATTTTATTTTTCTTTATGAATTGCTCGTCATCGCTGGAGAGAGAATCCGGTGTGGTCAATAATAGAGCGCTTTCCCGCTTTACATTTTTGAGTATATGATATATCTCTCTTCCATCGACACCCGGCATCGAGATATCTGAGATAATTAAATCATAGCGCTGCTTATTAATTGAATCAATGGCTTCCGCGCTATTGGTGGTGGTGGTGATTGCAAATTCCCCGGCGGTGTTGAGTATCTCTTTCATCAAATCAACCATGTACTCTTGCTCGTTGATGATGAGGATGGCATGGTTGTCGAGCTTTTGGCCTTGGGCTCGAGCTCCGCCCTCTTGTGTCGTGGATTGCAAGTGGTTTTCGAAGATCACCTGGAATTCTGTGTATTGGCCGGTGATACTACTGATTTGGTGCCTGGCGTCATGGTTGGCGATGATTTTGTCGCACACTGTGAGTCCAAGGCCCGCGCGATCGGAGAATCCTGAATAGAATGGGGTCCATATTTTGGGGAATTCACTGGAGGGTATTCCTATGCCGTCGTCCCTGATGAGTAGCCGGTAATCGTTTTTTTCCTGTTTGGTTTGAACAGTGATGACCCCTTCTCTATGGCCTTTTTCCTGGATTGCCAGTACGGCGTTCTCCACTAAATTCGTGACAAGAAATTTCAATTGTCCGGGAATTACTAAATCCTCTGAAATTTTGTAGTCCTGAAATACTTTTATCTTTATACCGGTGTTATTTTCAGTTTCTTCGAAGAATGTTCTTAGATTGTGAATGATGGCGTTCAGGTTGCCTTTCTGTTTCATGAGGGCTTCAGCGCTGAAATAGCTTCTCAGTTGATTTAGTTGGCTGGACAGTTCTTCCGCGTTCTTTTCGATCCGTTGCAGTCTTTCGGTCAGAGAATCGTCCTGAACTTTGCTCAGCAGGATTTGGGAATATCCCAAAATCGGAGTGAGTTTGTTTTTCAATTTATGAAAAATTGCCGGTAGTATTTCTTTGAGTACTTCGCTTTTCTGAAATTCCATCAAGTGTTGTTTTGTGTCGTCGGAATCTTCATGGATTTTTCCCAACCGGCTTTGGGTCCCTGATTCCTCTTCCCCGTCTTGCGCGTTTGTGGAGCTTTTTTCGGACGGGCTCACTCCCCTCAATCTTTCAAACAAAGCGAAATTCTGGAAACCATTGGCGATCATTTGCGAGAAAATTTTTATTTTCAATGATTCGTCTTCCGTTAAAGAGCGTTTATTGGTTTTGGTATGGAGCAGTAGAAAACCATAGTATTCAGTGGGGCTTGATATTGGATAGACGAACACTTTAAATGATGGATTGATTTCTAGTAACTGGTTCTCCTTTTTTTTCAATGGAACCGGCGATTCGGTGATCCGTGATTTTTGTAGGCTGCTGATATTTTCCTGGCTGATCGGGTCGCCCTTAAGATTTTCCCGGTTTTTGATATGGTAGTGAATGCCTGTTTGGGGGAGCCGGTAAATGAACGATATGTTTATGTTGTCTTTGGCCTGGCCTATGTCTTGAAAAAAAGAACTCATCAATTTAGCCGGCGAAACCAACCCTGGAAATTCAGATGATGAATCTTTGAGATAGTCCATGAGCGAATCGACCGAGCTAGAATTGTGTAGTAATTCCGTTTTATTGTTATTCTCAGAAAGCATATTTACCTTTATACAACGGTTTATTAAAAAATTATAAATTATTTTCTCTTGAAAAACAAGTGATTTTTGGCGGTTCAACAGTTTTGCATCTATGATTGACTTTTTCTTAACGATATGGCGGCGAAAGGAGCCGCCCGCATTTGCCATGTATGGAAAACATGATATAATAGGGATTGCCAATCGATAGGTAGAGATTACGTTTACATTATTAAATATACTTGTTTTAGGAGGCAAGATGAAAATCTTAGTGATTAATTCCGGAAGCTCTTCCATTAAATTTCAGTTGATTAATGTCGAAGCAGAGCAAGTTATCGCCAAAGGGCTGATTGAGAGAGTTGGTTTTGAAGATTCCATTTTCAGTTACCAGGCTCCTCCTCAACCTAAATCCAAAAAAATATTAGCCGTGAAGAACTATAAGGATGGAATCGATCTAATTATTTCCACATTGACGGATCAAGAGCAAGGAGTCATCGCATCTATGTCTGAAATCGATGCGGTGGGCCATCGCATTGTGCATGGCGGTGAAGATTTTTCCGACTCGATTCTGATTACAGATGATGTAATCGATGTCGTGGAACGCAATATTGAATTGGCGCCCTTGCACAACCCTCCGAATCTTCTGGGAATCAAAGCGGCCCGCGAGGTTTTGCCGGATGTGCCGATGGTAGGTGTGTTTGATACCGCGTTTCATCAGAGTATTCCGGCAAAAGCCTATGTGTATCCGATCCCTTATGAATATTATGAGAAAAAGCGTATCCGTAGGTTTGGATTTCACGGGACGTCCCACCATTATGTGGCGTTAAAAGCCGCGGAATATGTCGGGAAACCGATAGAAGAATTGAAAATTATTACCCTCCATCTTGGCAATGGGTGCTCGATCACTGCCATTGACGGCGGAAAATCAGTGGATACCAGTCTCGGTTACGGCACAATGTGCGGTATGCCCATGGGGACGCGGGCGGGGGATGTGGATCCGGCCATCGTATTGTATATGATGGAAAAAGAACATATGGATCCCAAGGCGATCCAGCAGTTGATCTATAAAAAAAGCGGTATGCTGGGTATCTCCGGGATTTCCAGCGATATGAGGGAAGTGGAGGACGAGGCCGTCGCCGGTCACGAAAAAGCCGGATTGGCCCTCGATATTTATGTCCACTACGCCAGGAAGTTTGTGGGAGCTTACGCCGCGGTGATGGGAGGCGTGGATATTGTCGTCTTTACCGCCGGAGTGGGAGAGAACTCCTCGATCATCCGGAAGATGGTATGCGAGAATATGGAGTTTCTCGGAATAGAGATTGACTCGGATGCCAATGATTTTAGAGGTGAATTCCGCGATATCTCAGTAGGCGGATCGCGGACCAGAGTTCTGGTGGTTCCCACCAATGAAGAGTTAATGATTGCTAAGGATACGTATCGCATTGTTTCTGAATTGAGATGAACAGGATCAAATTGAATCCAATGAATCGAGTCTGGCTCGAAGAAAAAGGGATTGACGAAGAGACTCTGTTCCGGCAATTGGAAATGTTCCGTAAAGGGACTCCCTATCCGACACTTGTCCGGGCGGCAACGCCCGGGGATGGTATCCATCGCCTTTCGGAAGACCGGCAACATCGCTTGCGGGATTATTTTCGCCGGAGCAAGCGAAAGCTCGAGCTTCTTAAGTTTGTCCCGGCTTCCGGCGCCGCCACTCGCATGTTCAAAACTCTCCTCAAGTTGTATCACGAAACTATGCCCTTGGGGGATTCATTGGTTGAACGAAAGGTCGAGGTCGGCGATGGGGATTATCTTTTTTTTAAAGAATTCATCGCAGGATTGGAGAGAAAAAAATTCGCTTTTATTCAAGATTTGTCCCATGTCCTTGCACGCGACGGCCTGGATTTCGGCCAATTGATGGAGGCGCGGAACTATAGAATTCTTCTTGAATATTTGCTGACTGAAAAAGGGCTCGATTACGCCAATCTCCCCAAGGCTCTCCTGAAATTTCACAATTATGATGAGGGCCCCCGCACTTCATTGGAAGAACAATTCCGGGAGGCGGTGGAATACGCGTTGGCCGAAGACAATGTCGCCCGCCTTCACTTCACCGTTTCCTGTGAGTTTGTGGAGATAGTCGAACGCTTTTCTGAAGATATGTGTGAACATCTTTCCGGTGAAGGTAAAGGTTTTGAGGTGGGATTCTCTGTCCAGAGCCCGTCCACCGACACCATTGCGGTGGATCTCGATAACCGACCGTTGGTCGATGCCGCCGGGAGGCTGGTCTTTAGACCAGGCGGGCACGGGGCTTTAATCGAAAATCTCGATACATTGAACGGCGATGTTATTTTTATAAAAAATATCGATAATGTCGTGCCGGACCATTTGAAGAAAGAGACTCTCATGTACCAGGAAATTTTGGCAGGCTATCTGCTGGAAGTGAGGCGGTCAATTTATGATTGGTTGTGTAATATTGCCGCCGGAGCGCCGGCAGCGGAATTGGTCCCTGAGATCAGGGAATTTTTGACCGGGCATTTTCTGGGCGATGTTCCAGATGGATTTACCGATTGGCCGGCAGAACGGCAAACGGAGTGGTTGACCGCCTTTTTAGATCGTCCCATCCGTGTGTGCGGTATGGTGGAAAATCTTGGCGAACCTGGAGGCGGGCCTTTTTGGGTGCAAGGCGCGGATGGGCGCGTCAGTTTGCAGATTGTGGAAAAAGCCCAGGTAGACTCAAACGATCCGGATCAGAAGGAAATTCTTGAAACATCCACCCATTTTAATCCGGTGATTTTGGTGTGTTGTACAAAGAGTTTTAGAGGCGACAAGTATGCCCTCAGGGATTTTATCGACCCGGAAACCTATTTTATTTCTGAAAAATCCATGAATGGTAAACCTTTGAAAGCGTTGGAGCATCCCGGGCTCTGGAATGGCGCGATGGCGAACTGGTTGACAGTGTTTGTGGAAATACCGGCAAGTACTTTCACCCCCGTTAAAACCGTCAACGACCTCTTGAGGAGGGAGCATCAGCCTTTGTGATTTTGCAAATCTCCGTTTTTTTTGATACAATATTAGTAATTAGTATAATATTTAGCTTTGGGAGGAACAGATGATTAGATTCATTATTTTACTGGCTATCGCCGCGTTATGCGGTTCCATCGGCGCCAAGGTCGCCGGAGCTAAAGCCACTGGTTGCTTGACGAGTATCGCTTTGGGTTTTGTGGGCGCTTTGATCGGTGGATATATCAGCCGTGAATTAGCGATTCCCGACCTATTGGTCTTTCATGGGATACCGATCTTGTGGTCTGTTGCCGGAGCCGCGATTTTTGTTGCGCTCCTCAATTTGTTGTTCGGTGGTTCCCGCCGGTAGCGCCGGAATTGTGAAGAACTTTGTGGATGGAATTGTGGAAAACTGTTCTCTTTGACACTATTCCAAAAGTTGTTCACAATTGTGTGAAAATCTCTGGAGACCATATGGTAGGTTGACGTTTACTAAATTTTGTGTTAATAAAGAGGAAAAGAATGGGAAAGGTTATAGGAATTGATTTAGGAACCACAAACTCGGTCGTTTCGGTCCTTGAAACGAAATATCCCGGCATTATTTTATCTCCTGAAGGCGATCGTCTACTTCCGTCTATCATCGCCTTTACAAAAGATGGAGAGCGGTTGGTGGGAAATCCCGCCAAAAGCCAGATGATCACCAATCCTTTTAATACCATTTTTTCTGTCAAGAGATTGATGGGAAAACGCTATTCTGAAATAAAACCCTACCTGCACCAATTTAGCTACGATGTTGTCGAAGGGCCTGACGATACCATAAAAATCAAGATCAACGACATGGTTTTTTCGCCTGAGGAAATCTCGGCGATGGTGCTTTATCGCTTGAAAGAATCGGCTGAGGAATATTTGAAGGCAAGTATAGAGGGCGCCATTATCACGGTTCCCGCCTATTTTAACGATTCTCAACGGCAGGCGACGAAGGATGCCGGAGAAATTGCCGGATTGAAGGTCTTGAGGATTATCAACGAACCGACCGCCGCTTCTCTTGCCTTTTCTATCGACCTGAAAAAGAAATCTAATGTGGTGGTGTATGACTTTGGCGGCGGCACCATAGATTTTTCCATTTTAGAAGTGGATAGCGATATCATCAAAGTCCTATCCACCGCGGGAGACACGAATCTGGGGGGCAATGATCTCGATATATTGCTATCCGATTTGATTGTCGAAGAGATCCAGAAACAATATGGTCTGGATCTTTCCGGCAACAAGTTGGCGTTGCAGAGGATTCGCGACGCTTCGGAGTCGGCGAAGAAAGAGCTGTCGGGCCTGGATGCTTGCGAGATCAATCTTCCGTTTATCGCCGATTCGGACGATGGGCCCATCCACTATTTGAAATATATCACCAGAGCGGAATTCGAGAGTTTAATCAGCGGCAAGGTGGATTGTACGTTGAGTATTTGTGCTTTGTGCTTGAAGAGCGCCAACCTCGCTCCCGGAGATATCGATGAGGTTCTGCTGGTAGGCGGCTCTACCAGGATTCCCCTGGTTCAGAAAAAAGTGAGGGATTTTTTCGGCAAGGAACCCAACAAAAAAGTGAATCCCGATGAGATCGTGGCTATCGGCGCAGCGATTCAGGGTTCTATTGTGGTGGGAGAACGAAAGGATATTCTACTTTTAGATATCACGCCCCTGTCATTGGGGGTAAAGACCCTCGGCGGAGTGTATAGCAGAATTATCAAAGCCAATACAACGATACCCACCAGTAGAAGCCAGGTGTTTTCGACCGCGGAAGACAATCAGGAAGAGGTAGAAATCACCGTTTATCAGGGCGAACGGGAAATCGCCGAAGAAAATAAATTGCTGGGCAAATTTACGTTAAAGGGAATTTTGCCGACCCCCCGCGGTGTTCCCCGCATCGAAGTGACCTTCAACATCAATATCAACGGCATCCTGATGGTGAGCGCCGTGGATTTATCCACTCAGAACAAAAAAGAGGTGGTTATTTCCAATTCAGGGTTATTGTCTGCGGAAGAGATAAAAGAAATAAAGAGCAAAGCCCATAAATTAAAAGAGATCGACTTGAAGAAGAGGGATCTCATCACTTTGAAAAACAAAGTCATTAACGAAAAATATCAGCTCGAGAAATTCCTCGAACATCCGTTAATCAACGATGATAAGGATTTGCGCAACGAGTGTATTGAAACCGTAGGAAACGCTCAAGCGGCGTTGGACCGAGAAGATGTGGATGAAATAAAGTCTTTTCTTGGAGAACTCGTTACATTGACAAAAGGGCTTGACACCTTCCTCAGAAAAACCGGCGCCAATCCCGAATTATTAAAGAAAAAACCTAAAAAATCGGACACCCAACCAATTGAGAAGGAACGGGACGATACCCGTCCTCTAAAAATTTCCGGGTAATTATCGCTTAGGGTTTACAGAGTTTATCTGTATTTGCAAACGTAGGCTACCGGATGTTTTTCGATGGCCAGGTTGTAGTCCCTTTCCGCTTCGACAGTGAATGAATCTCCTTTCCGGTACATTTTGACGCTTCCGTCCGGCAATGCGACCTCCACCTGTCCCTGTATGATTTCGATGTCTTCGATACTGCTTGTACCAAAGGTATAATCGCCGGGCAATAATACGCAGACGCTGAAAGATTCTCCTTTTGTATCGCATTTCAATGTTTTTACTTTTCCACCGAAAAAATCTCGCTCTTCGATCATATGTGACCTCACCTTAAATTTTCTAAACAGGATTTTATCATTGTTCCCTTCTATTTGACAACCTGTTGTATCAGTGTTATTTTTAACGGGTAAATCATCGACATTTTTTATTAGGATAGAGACATGAAAAAAATAGCTTTACTATTATGTGTTTTCGTTTCGATCAATCTGTTCGGTCAAAAACCTGTGATCCGTCCGATCCGGGATTTGGTGGGTTTTTGTTGGCAGCCCAAACAGTTTCAGCGGCTGATGGATTATCTCGATTCCCATATCACTGTGGCTGAAAGTGAAGGAACAATCGTTGCCGGTATCACGCCTCACGACGATTACCTCTATGCCGGTTCCGTCTATTACCCACTATTTAAAAAACTCCGCGCCAAAGAGGTGGTGATATTCGGTGTGACTCATGGGACAGTGAGACGCAAAATCGGCGACCCCCAGGGCAAGTTGATTTTCGACGAATATAAAGGTTGGCGGGCTTTGTACGGAAAAGTCGATGTCTCGCCCCTTCGGGATTTTCTCAAGGAGAAACTCGATCCCGCCGACATTATGGTTAGTACTGACGCCCATCGATTCGAGCATTCCATCGAGGCGTTGATTCCATTTCTCCAATATTATACCCGCGATGTGAAAATCACTCCGATTATGGTGACGGGCATGGATTTTGAAGCGATGGATAAATTGTCCGGGAAATTGGCTGCGCTGATTGCCGAATACATAAAGAAAAACAACCTGAAGCTCGGCGACGACATCGCGTTCCTGGTGTCGGCGGACGCCAATCATTATGGGGAAGATTTCGACAATCTCCTCTATGGATTCGACGAACGGGCGCATTTGGCCGCGACAAAACGGGATCAAAGAATCGCCGGGACATATTTGGAGGGGCCGCTTACAAAAGACAATCTCAAAGGACTCACCAAAGAATTGTGGGGAAAAACATACAAAGAAGACAACGACATCCTGTGGTGTGGGAAATTTTCCATCCCCTTCGGGATGTTGGCCATCGACAAAACCGTTCGGTTTATTGATAAAAAAAACAGCCTGACCGGCCGCATTTTGAAATATTCGGATACCTATAGTGAAGGCGTGTTGCCGTTGAAGAAAATGAGTTGCGGTATCACGGCGCCATTTTCACTCAAGCATTGGGTCGGTTTTTTTTCCGCCGCCTATTGTTTAGACTGAAGCAAGACTGCGGACTGCGCTTCGCCCGTGCTAGATTCTTTACAGTCGGCCTAATACATGGGATAATACGACGATGAAAGAAGAAAAATGTACGATTGTCGAAAACAGGAACCTTGGCGGATCCTATTACCTGATGACGTTGGAGGCCGGCGAAACCGCCGGAGCGGCTCGAGCCGGCAACTTTGTGATGCTCCTGACCTCATCTGCCACAGATCCTCTGTTGAAGAGGCCGTTTGGAATTTTTAAGGTTGAACCGCCCTATGTATGGTTGTACTATGAAGTGGTGGGCAAAGGCACTTCGTTGATGGCCGACATGAAACCCGGGGACCAAACGGTTGTGCTTGGACCTCTTGGTAATTCATTTCCCACAATGCTGAACCGGAAGATATTACTGGTTGCCGGCGGCCGGGGAATTGCTCCGGTGTTTTACGCCGCCGGGCAATATGCGAGAAATAATTCAGTACGGCTGCTGTATGGGGCCAGATCCAAAAGCGACCTCAATCTCCTCGATGAGATTGAGACGCTTGGTCTCGATGAGATCATGCTCTGTACCGACGATGGTAGTGTCGGCAAGAAAGGATTTATTACCGAAGAGATCGGCGATATTATCCGGGACCGCGCCATCGATGTCACCATCTCCTGTGGACCCGAAGCCATGTTCGAAGCGCTTTTCGATAAAATCGGCGATAACGGCATCGAGAATTATGTCTCGATGGAGGCGTACATGGGCTGTGGGTTCGGCATTTGCCACAGTTGTGTGGTGATGGGAACCGATGGCAATTACAAAAAAGTATGCAAGGACGGACCGGTTTTCCGGTTGGAGGACATTCAATGGCGGCGCTAGATTTAACGGTTGACCTGAAATTCGCGACATTGAAAAATCCAATTATTCCCGCCTCGGGAACATTCGGTTATGGTGAAGAATTTGAGGAATTTTATCCCCTCGATCAACTAGGGGCTTTTATTTTAAAAGGGATCTACAAAAAGCCGCGCCTCGGGAACCCTCCCCCACGGATCTTCGAAACCCCTTCGGGCCTTCTCAACTCCATTGGCCTTGCCGGCCCCGGAGCTGAACAATTGAAAGATATCATCAAGCGTGTTCATGCGATGACCAGTACGCCCATTATTGTCAATGTCTGCGGCGAAGAGGACGAGGAGTATCTGGAGGTGGCGGAAATGTTCGACCCGATGCCGGAGGTGGGGATGTTGGAGCTCAATATTTCCTGCCCCAATGTTCGCGAAGGGGGAAAATGTCCGGCTCAGGACGTGGAGCACACCTTTCGCCTGGTGAAGTTGATCCGCCAAAACACCCGGAAGCCCCTGATAGTGAAATTGTCTCCGAATGTAATCGATGTGGCGGCTGTGGCTGTGGCGGCCCAGGAGGGAGGGGCGGACGCTATCTCTCTGGTGAATACCTTTTTGGGGATGGCGGTGGATCTCAAAGCGAGAAAACCTGTGTTCAAAAATATATTCGCCGGCCTATCCGGTCCGGCCATCAAACCTCTGGCTCTACGGTTGGTTTGGTTGACGGCGCAAAGCGTCGATATACCGGTCATCGGTATCGGCGGCATCAGCTCCGGTCGCGATGTGTTGGAGTATATCCTGGTAGGAGCCTCCGCCGTTCAAACCGGTACCGTCAATATAGTGGAGCCGACGGCGACTATGCGGATCCTGGATGAAATCCGGGAGGGTATGGAAGAGCTGGGGATATCGACATTGGATGAAATTAGGGGGACATTGAAGATATGAACGAAAAAATAATTATCGCATTGGATTTTGATCACTATGAAGACGCGAGAAAGACTGTGGATGCATTGCCTGAAGCGGTATTCTTCAAAGTGGGGCTTCAGGCCTTTTTGAAATTCGGCGACCAAATCATTCCCTATCTTGCGGAAAACAATAAAAAATTATTCCTGGATTTAAAATTTAAAGATATTCCCAATACAGTTTTTGGAGCGGTGCGCTCCGCGTTAAAATTCTCGCCCGACATGTTGACCATTCATTTGTCCGGCGGTAGGGCTATGATCCAAAAAGCGGTTGAAGCCGGTCAAGTGAAGCCGGATCTCAAAATCCTGGGCGTCACTGTTCTTACCTCCCTCGGAGAAGAAGATCTGGCCGACATCGGAGTGAACCTATCTCCCCGCGACGCTGTTCTCAAATTATGCCGGTTGGGCATCGAGTCAGGACTCGAGGCTGTGGTGTGCTCTCCCATGGAGATCGAACCGATCCGGCAACAATTCGGTTCCAACGTCCAACTGGTCACTCCGGGTATTCGACCCGCCTGGGCGGTCAAAGGCGATCAAAAGCGAGTGTTCACTCCCAAAATGGCCATCGAAGCCGGCAGCGATTACCTGGTGATCGGACGCCCCATCACCCAACACCAGAATCCGGCCGAGGCCTTCGACCTAATCCTACAAGAGATCTCGTAAGCCTACTTTTTTTGTTTTTGGAAACGACATGGTGAACCAATGGATACTACTGGAAAAATTCTGAAGTACTGGCGCAACAGTCTGGCGGACGCCCACCGCTGCTGATCGCCCCTCTACGCATCATCCGGCGGCTGGAACACACAGAAAACAAATACGGCAATGACAGGGAGCCAATCTTTCCATTGTGGGTACCGGCGAAGGTAGACCAAGACGGAGTACTGACTCCTCATGAACCTGGCTCCCCCTGGCTCCCCCGGATGCTACTCGAACCGGTTCAGCAATTTTTCAAATATGAATACTTGACTCTCGGAACAGTCGAAGCCCAGGGTACCTTTCTTACTAAAAACGATAAGCCCGAAGGCGATTGGGAATCTTATGCCGATTATTGCGAACGTTTATTCAAGGCTGTCACGGGGCAGGAGATCGACGTCTTCCGGGAAGAGGGGTATGAAACCGATAGCTGCCTAAAAATCCTCATCCAATCGGATAAACAAGATCCGGCGCGGAGTGTTGTCGGATTATACGATCAGCTTGTAGGCTTGAATCAAATGCCGCCGTTGCTGCGCAATTTTGCCCGCCTCGACCGCTGCCCGCCGGAAGAGTTGATCGCCGAGAATGATTATGTGGCCATGTCTGCCCGCCACGTTGGGCAAATGGGCAACCGGT
>CAZBHS010000002.1:0-22346 GCA_964491915.1 uncultured Clostridia bacterium | reverse complement strand
TCCCAACGGCAGGCGATGTTCCATTTTATCAATATGCGGGATGGGGACATATTTGTGGTAAATGGACCGCCGGGAACGGGAAAGACGACGCTATTGCAAAGCGTTGTGGCTCAATTGGTAGTCGAGAGGGCCATCGAGGGGAAAGAGCCGCCGGTGATCGTCGCGTGCTCCGCCACCAACCAGGCGGTGGGCAATATCATCGACTCCTTCTCGAAGGTACAAGAAGATGATTCGCTGCTGGCGGAGCGTTGGTTGCCGGAGATCAAATATTTAGGGCTGTATCTCCCCTCTTCCATGGTAAAGGGGATGGGGGACCGCCATTACGCCAAATATTTCGGAGAGGGTTTGCCTGATCTGACGCAAAACCAGACCTACTTCAGCAAAGCCAACGCTTATTTTCTGAAAAAATGCCTTGAGTTCTTCAGCAAAACGTTACCTTCCGCCAAAGAAGCTGCGACATACCTTCACGGAGAACTGACTCGAATGGTGGATGAGATAAACAAAGGTTCCCGGTTATGGGAAGCTCTAGAAGAAGCGCGACAAACACTCAGCGAAGTGTCTGGCGGAATCGGTGTGGAGGGTTATCTCCAAAAAATGGATGCTGAAGAGCGGATTCTGACAGAAAAGAAGGAGCTATGTGAAAGAATCCGTAGCGAGATGATCGATAGAAAGCTCAGTGAGCCCTTATTACAAAAATTTTTGGCGTTTATCGGCATTAAATCCGCACGGGAAAAACGAGTGAGAAAATCCCGGGAGGTTTTGAGTTCCTGGCCGAATCCGGTGTCATTTCTGGATTTTGGGAATTGGAGATCTGTGTTGGACTTTATCGGTCGAGGACTGACTGATATTATGCGGCAGAGTTTTGTGGTGAAAGAATTGCGGAAAAAGGTTACCGACTGCAAAGCCGCTTGTACGAATGCAGGCTATCTATGGCATCAGTGGAAAAGCAAACACACTATCACCGGTGATTTTCCCGAAGCGATAGGTGAAATGGACACTTCGCACCGCTATCGGGCCTTCAATTTGGCGATCCATTATTGGGAGGCTCGCTGGTTGGAGGAGGTCGAATCACTTCTCCGGATCGACAGAGCATTTAAAAAACGTGGCAAGAAGGATGTGGAGGCTATGTGGCGGCGTTATGCCAAACTGACCCCTTGTTTTGTAGCGACATTTTATATGTTGCCGAAATATTTTAATTACAGTCGCCGCAACGATGCAGATTCGAGTTTCTATTCCTTACCGTCACTGGGTTTCATCGATCTACTCATCGTCGATGAAGCGGGACAGGTGGGGCCGGACCTTGGCGGGGCCGCGTTCGCGTTGGCTAAGCGCGCGATTGTCGTCGGCGACCGCAAACAAATTCCTCCAATCCAAAAAATCACCGGCAAAGTGGATTCTGGAAATCTGTTTGAGGCAGGGGTTATTTCCGGTTATGAATCAGGTGATGAGATCGATCATATTATCGACCGGGGGATTTCGGCTTACAGTGGGAGTGTGTTGCATGTGGCCCAGGGGCGCAGCCGCTATCAATTGGATGGAATGCCGGAAGGAGGGTTGTTTCTGCAGGAACATCGCCGTTGTTATCCGGAGATTATCAGTTATTGTAATGAACTGGCGTACCGGGGCCGGTTGATACCCATGCGCGAAGCGCCGGGAGAGGGGAAGACCTTATTTCCCCAACTTGGTTATGCCAACATACCCGGCGGTTCCATATCCATTCGTGGTAGCCGGGTCAACTCTGTGGAAGCGATGTTTATCGCCCAATGGTTGAGCGAGCACAAAGACGAGATTGAACAACATTACGGAAAAGATCTTGCCGGGTGTGTAGGCATCATCACCCCCTTCCACAGTCAAAAACTCGAGCTTTACGCAGCACTAAAAAGAGAAGAGATCGATACCGGCTCCATGAAGATCGGCACTATTCACACACTGCAAGGGGCGGAACGGGAGATAGCGAAGAGTTAGGGACGTATGATTGCGTGTTGACATTTGAGGTTAATCATTTTAACATTAATGCATGATTAAAAGCGGATCCGGTTACAAGACCTTCAATACCAGCGGCATGTGTTTTCCGCGCAAGCATTATATGGTCGATCCATTGACGCGCCTGCAGGAAGTCGAAGTGCTGATCGGCGAGGAGCTTTACTTCACCATTCACGCTCCCAGGCAAACGGGCAAAACCACTTATTTATATACTCTGGCCGAGACGTTGAACCGGGAAGGGAATTATTGCGCGGTTGTGGCCTCTTGCGAACGGGCGGGATTGGAAGGTCTGGCTCTGGAAAAAGCGAACGAGCTTCTCATCGATAGCATCTTCCGCGCTTCTACAAAACAATGTCCCGAAGAATTCAGACCGGAAAATCCCATGGACCGGCGTTATGTGGATTTGCATCATTATCTCGAAATCTGGGCGGAGAGGTCGGCGAAACCTATTGTTTTGTTCTTGGATGAGATCGATGCGTTGCTCGATGAAGCGCTGGTGTCTGTCTTGCGGCAATTGAGGGATGGATACCAGAACAGGCCCGGCCATTTCCCCTCTTCGATCGTACTTGTGGGGTTGAGGGATGTTCGCGACTACAAAGCCAAGATTCGCAAGGAATTACGTTCGTATGGGTCAGCTTCACCATTCAATATTAAATCCGACTCCCTTTTTCTGAATAATTTTAGTAGGGATGAGGTGTTCGAGTTATTGGAGCAACATGGGAATGAGACAGGCCAGGTTTTTCCTGAGCCGGTGATGGAAGAGATTTTTAATCTGACCGGCGGGCAGCCATGGCTAACCAATGCGTTGGCCAGGCAAATTGTATTCCAGATCTTAAAATATGATTTTTCTCAGGCCATTACGATGGAATTGCTGAATCAAGCCCGGCGGCAACTCATCTTGAGGCGGGATACACATCTGGACAGCCTGGTTGAAAAATTGAAAGAGGATCGCGTCAAACGTATCGTGCAGGCGGTCATCAATGGCGAGAGCCTTTCGTTCGATATTCTTGAAGATGATATCGTTTACGCCAGAGATATAGGGATCATTCAGCATAGCGACCCGCTAAAATTCGCCAATCCTATTTATGCGGAAATCATCCCTAGAATCATGGCCTCTCCTATTCAGTCGTCCATCCCGGAAAATATTCGGCAACCATGGTTCTTGACGCCTGAAGGGCTATTGGATATGGATAAACTCTTGCGGGAATTCCAGCAATTTTACCAACGAAATAGCGAGGCGTGGCTTCACCGGTTTGAATATAAGGAGTCTGCCCAACATTTATTGTTAATGGCATTTATTCAGCGGGTGGTGAATTCCGGCGGTGAAATCATCAGGGGGATGGCTGTGGGCAATGGACGGATCGATATGCTGGTCAAATTTAAGGGGCAGGAATTCGCGCTGGAATTAAAGATTAAACGTTCGCGGCAAACACTCGATGACGGCCTGGATCAATTGTCACAGTATCTTGACACACTGGGTATTTCCAATGGATATCTCGTTGTGTTTGATCCATCTCCCAGGGAATGGAAGGAAAAGTTGTCGTTCGATACAGTGGAACATCAGGATAAAAAAATAAAGATCGTGGGACTGTAGGTTTCAAAAATTAACCGGCTGTCCTACTATGTTTGGATAGCTGGGTTTCCCAGAAAAAACCAATTCCGAAAGCTATTTTACACATTATTATTTATTGCATTAAATTTTTTTTTAAATTAAAATAACGAGATGGACAAAAATAACAGCTCAAATAACAATGTTAGTGGAAAAACGAAGTTCCCGGGTAGTTTTTGGACCGCTAATTTAACCGAATTATTTGAAAGATCGGCTTACTACGCAGTAGCCAGTTTTATGGTCATCTATCTGGGACAGCTTGGCCTTGGTGATTATTGGCCCAGCATGCTCTCCAGCAGTTTGTTGTGGTTCTTGATTTACTTCCTGCCTATTTTGAGCGGCACGATCGCCGACCAGGTGGGATTCAAGCGTTCGCTTTTGGTGGCGTTTGTGTTGATGGCCTTCGGATACTTTTCGATTGGATCTCCAGTGTGGTTCGGAGGTGCTGCGTTAAACGATATCATCACCAGTGATGTGACCGCCGGAATTGGGACGATCCTGACGGTTATCATGGGAATCTTGCTCATCGGCTTCGGCGGCTCGGTAATCAAACCATGCGTATCCGGTACTGTGCAGAAAACCGCCGGGCAGAAAGCGACGCTGGCCTTCGCTATCTTTTACATGATTATCAATATCGGCTCCCTGTTGGGTCGTTTCATCAGTTGGTTCATGCGAAAACAGTTCGACCTCAGCTATATCTTCGCTGTGGGTACCGCGTTCTGTATCATTTCCTTCTTTGTGGTTTTGTTCCTGTACAGTGATCCGGACGACAAAAAGAAAAACGTCAAAGCCAAAGACAAGAAAGATAAAAAATCCATCGGCAAAATCCTGGTGGATATGGTGATCGTTCTCAAGAATCCCCGCTTCTCCCTCTTCTTGCTGGTTTCCGCCGGCTTTTGGTTCCTGTACAACCAGGTGTACAACGTCGTGCCCCTGTACTGGAAACGGGTCTTGGAAACGGATCCCGCGGTCGATCTTTACACCACGGCCAATCCCTTCGTGATTGTGTTTTTCCAGTTGTTGATCACGAAATTCTTCGGCAAGATGAAACCGATACGTTCCATCATCATCGGTAACATCGTCGTGGGTGTGTCTATGTTGGTCAATTTGGTGCCGATTTTGTTTTCGGATATCCGCAATCAGATCGACATCAGCCTCTATTTCACCGAATTCGTGTTACCGTTTGGAACAGTCATGGGCATTGCCACAGTCGGTCTTATCGCGTTCGGCGAATTGTTTACCGCCGCCAGATCCTACGAGTACATCGGCGCTCTGGCTCCCAAAGGCAAAGAGGGACTCTTTCTGGGTTACGCAAACCTTCCGATCGCCATCGGCGCTTTGATTTCCGGTTGGGGCGGCGCAGCCATCTTTAACGAAGTGATGTGCCACAATGCCACGACGTTGGATAACGGTTTGCTGAAACTCGATCCCTTCTGGAATTCGATGGGATGGATTATTTTGATGGCCATTGGATTTATGTCCGCCATCGGCATGTGGATGTTCAACCGTTGGCTGCAGAAGCAGAAACCGGTCGAAGCAGAAGCATAAAAAAGAATTCTTAATCGGGTTAGCGGAATAAAAAATCCGCTAACCCGTTTTTTTTTACCCCTCTTTTTTAGTGAAGGAGATTCCCAACTCGGTCAATTGCGCATCGGGAACTTTCGACGGCGATCCGGTCAGCAAGCAAAGAGACGATGTTGTTTTCGGGAACGAGATCACCTCGCGGATGGAATCTTCGCCGGTCAAGAGCATGACGATACGGTCCATACCCAGAGCGATTCCTAAATGAGGCGGCGCTCCGTATCTCAACGCGTCAAGGAAGAATCCGAATTTCTCTTCGATCTCTTCTTCCGAGAGATTGAGCAATTGAAAGATTTTTCTCTGTAGGTTCAGATCGTTGATCCTGCGGCTACCGCCGCCGATTTCCACTCCATTGAGTACCAGGTCGTAGGCGATGGAGTTGACTGCCAGAGGGTTTTCCTCCAGTTTGTCAATTTCGTCGAGATGGGGTGACGTAAACGGGTGATGGTTGGAGTCGAAGCGCTTTTCGTCTTCGTTGTAGAAAAACAGGGGGAAATCATTGACCCAGAGAAACTCCAACTTGTTGGGATCCATGAATTCTTTTCCTTCCCGTTCCCTTAGTTTGCCCGCCAGGAAGAGGGCGCGCTCCGGTTTATCACCGATGAGAAATACGATGTGGTCTTCGGCGATGTCATTTTCGTTGTAAAACGCTTCGAGGGCGTCGGCGTCGATCTTCAAAGAGGAGCGGAAGGTATCGTCGCTTTTCTTGATCCAGACGGCGCCTTTGCCGCCGATTTCCTGGATGTATTTGTTTACCTGGTCGAGTACTTTGCGAGAATATTTCGGCGCTTCCGGCAGAACCAAACCTTTGATTTCGCCTTTGTTTTCTATGATTGAGTCGAATATATTCGAATTGAATTTTTTGGCTTGCTCTGTAAAATCCTGTATGATGTAAGGAATCCGCAAATCCGGTTTGTCGCTGCCATACTTGCTCATGGCCTCGGCATAGGGCATACGGCGGAATGGCCCTTTGACCTCGATGCCGTTGACCGAAAAGATTTCGGCGATGAGTCCTTCGATAATGTCGAAGAGTTCATCCGCTTCACCGAAGCTCATCTCGATGTCCACCTGGGTGAATTCCGGCTGCCGGTCGGCGCGGAGGTCTTCGTCGCGGAAACACTTGACAATCTGGAAGTAACGTTCGAAGCCCGATACCATGAGAAGTTGTTTGAACAATTGGGGCGACTGCGGCAACGCGAACATGCGGCCCTTGTAGATCCGCGAGGGGACCAGGTAGTCTCTGGCGCCTTCGGGGGTGGCTTTGGTGAGCATCGGGGTCTCGATATCCATGAAGCCGAATGTGTTCAGGTAATTGCGCACCTTGAGGTTGACATCGCTTCTCACTTTGAAGTTGTGCTGGTGACGCTGGTTGCGAAGGTCCAGATAGCGATGTTTGAACCGCAATTCCTCCGATACGTCGGTGTTGGATTCCGGAACGAACGGCGGCACTTCAGACTGGCTCAGTATGACGACGCTAGCGGCGATCAATTCTACCTGGCCGGTGAAGAGGTCCGGGTTGGGGTTGGAGCGTTTGACCACTGTGCCGGTGGCCTCGATCACGTATTCCTTGCCGATCTTCTTGATGGTTTCCATGTCCTGAAATTGGTCGGTGACGACCACTTGCAGGATCCCTTCGCGGTCCCTCAAGTCGATGAAGGTCAAGCCTCCGAGTTCCCGTTTTTTATTTACCCATCCATAAACGGAGATGGTTTTATCGACATAGTGTTCATCGATCTTTCCACAATAAAATTCCCTTTTTAAAGTCATGTTGTTAGCCATTGTTTCTATCCCTCGCATTCAATATTTATTGTATTTAGAATTTTTAAAAATGTCATAAAAAAAGCCCCTAAAAATATCCCAGGGTTTCTAGAATTTCTTTGTGATGTTCCGACATAGCTCCAATGTCTCCCTTGCTCTCCGTCAAGAGTTTGGATAATTTTCGGAGGGGATTGTACAGGGAGCCCTTGATATCTTTGTATTCCTTGTGGAAAAAGAGGTTTTTATTCCCCGCCGGATCCTGGGCAAGGTTGTAGAGCTCGGTTCTCTCTTTGGGATTTTTTCTACCGGGGGTGTAAATCATCTGGTATGGATACTCGATGATGGCGAACGAGTCGCGCATCGCCTCGGGAGAGTAGGTTTCAAGTAAGATCCGCCTCGATTTTTCTTTTCGCAACAAGGAGTGTCCGCTCATTGTTGCCGGCGCTTCGATTCCGGCAATGTCAAGTATTGTGGGGGCTACATCCAGCGCCGATACCGCCTCCTGGCGGGTCCCCCGCCGCTTGACCATGGGGCCGGTCACCATGAGGGGGACATGCACATAGTTCTTGTTCAAATAGTGAATGTGCCCGAAGTAGAATTTATGTTCCCCCAGGCCCTCGCCATGGTCCCCCGCCAGAACAAACGCGGAGCGATCATAGATGCCTTCGGTTTTCAGGAAATCTATCAATTCGCCGATTTTGGCATCCATGTATACCACCGACTGCTTGTACAGAAGCCGGTTTGCCGGTGTCGTGAATATCATTTTAAAGACGAAGGAAAACTCGACGACCGCCTCTTCATCACTGGGATTTATCAGGACCAATCGGTTCTCATGTTTATGGAAGCGGTAGATGGTTTTTTCTTTTATCTTTGACTGCCGAAAATCCGGCGGGAGTTCCATGCGGATATCGGACGTACCGGAGGCTCTCTTGATCTCCCAGTTGAAGAGTTCGAAGTATTGCGGTGTTAGCCGTGGGTCGTTCTTGATTTTGTCCGGCAGTTCAAGTTTTATGTCGCAAGCGTTTTCGCCGGGTTTCAATACCAGCTTCCGCTTGACCAAGGGCTCCTGTGTGATGTCGTATGTGTCCCCCATCACTGTCAGTACGCCGCCGGCGTCCGGTGGGAAATAGGGGGAATGGGGATCGGAGTAATGGAGCCAGACAAAACCTTTATCACCAGTTTTTTTGATCTTTTTGATCATATCCATGGCATCGTGATTCACCTCTTCGGCGGATCTGTGCCAAAGGGAGCGCTTGAAGTTTTCGACATAATAATCGAATCCTTTGGCCAGGCCGAAGTCTTTCTTCAGAACTCCCAGTGAAATCACGGCTCCGGTACTGTAGCCGTGATTTTTAAGAATGCTGGTGACGGATGGTTGATCCACGTTGACCCGTTGCCCATTGTTGTAGATTTTGAGATTGTGGGGGGGGAGAGAGTGAAACATCGAATAGTGGGACGGTAGGGTGATGGGAATCAAGGAGAACGCGTTTTGAAAGACTGTGCCTTCTGCCGCCAGGCGGGCTAGGTTTGGGGTTGTCGAGCTGGTTTCGGAGTAATCGACGCGGTCGGCCCGGGTTGTGTCCAGCGTTATCAGGAATATATAATCGGGAGTCTGTTGGTTGGAGAAATAGAGGCCGGCGGCGATCGCTGCCGCCGCTAAAACTATAACTATCCATGTTGCTGTTCGCATGAATCCTCAAATATTTATTGTAAGGTTAGAGAACATCCATATCATAGGTATCCAAGGGACTCGAGCATTTTTTTGTGTGTTTCAGATACTTTCCCGATTTTTCCCTTTTGGGAAATAAAGATCCGGGATACCTTGAGGACGTTATTGTACAGTTTCGTTTTTTCTTTTTTGGCTTCGGTTGTCATAAAGGTATTGCGAATGCCGTATTTGTCCTGTTCCAGGTCGATGAATTCCACTTTGTCTTTTTCCCGGCCGGGGTAGAAGATGATCTGGTGGGGATAGTCGATGATGGAGAAGGCGTCGAAGTAGGCTTCAGGCGAATAGGTTTCGAGAACCAGTTTGGGAGACGGCGATTCTTTTAAAAGTGACGCGCCCTTCATGTACTTAGGTTGTTTAATCGAAGCCGCGTCGAGAATGGTGGGGGCGATATCCAGATTACTGGCGACCCTGGGGTTGGCTCCCCTCTCTTTGAGCGCGCCGCCGGCGACAATCAGCGGAACGCGGGTGTATACTTTGTTCAAATAATGGATGTGGCCGTAATGCTGTTTATACTCGCCCAATCCCTCGCCATGGTCGCCCATGATGACGAAGAGGGAGTCGTTGTAGATTCCTTTGGCTTTCAAACGGTCGATCAGTTTCCCGATTTGGCGGTCCATGTATTGAATCTGTTTCCGGTAGAGGTATTTGCGGGATTGGGGGCGTTCCAGCATGCGATACATGAACGATAGATTGATTGTGGTGTCGGTCTTTTCTTTGTTGACCAACACGAGCTGTGAGCTGTCTTTTTTAGAGAAGTAGTTGACCTTGCCGCCTCTCACTTCGACTTTTTTCCATTCGTCGGGAATCTGAATCTCCACCTCGCCGTTTGTCCGGGAGGTGAATTTCTGGTAGGTGATGAAACCGACGCTTATGTTTTTTGTCTTGTTGAATTCTTCCGGGATTTCGGTTTTGAAATCAACCGTGTTTTTTCCGGGTTTCAGTTCCAGATTGATGGTGACGGCAGGCTGTTCGATACTCTTGCACTCGAACGCCGGCTCGCCGTTCATCGAGACCTGGAAACGGCCTTCGAAATAGGGGGGGTAATAGGGTTCATGAGGGTCGGAGTAATGAAGCCAGATAAATGATTTATCGTCCTGGAATTTGTCGATGAGGTCGAACGCGT
Organism: uncultured Clostridia bacterium; assembly: GCA_964491915.1. Taxonomy (GTDB): domain Bacteria; phylum Acidobacteriota; class Aminicenantia; order UBA2199; family UBA2199; genus JAHELQ01. Next base: position 12,563 of record CAZBHS010000002.1, on the reverse strand, counting down.
CGCGATTGACCTCTTCAGCCACTTTGTACCAGATAAACGGTTTGAAGTTTTCCAGGTATTCGTCAAAACCCCGGTTCAAACCGAAATCGCCTTTTAAAACCCCCAGCGAAACAACCGCGCCGGTTTGATAGCCCTGCTTTTTCATTAATTGGGCCAGCGAGGGGTACGGGATGTTGCGAATCTGTCCATTGTTATAGATTTTGAGATCGTGGGGAGGGAGGGAATAGAGCATGGAATAATGAGATGGTAGGGTGATGGGGATTAGCGTATAGGCGTTTGGGAAATGGATGCCGCGCGAGGCTAGTTTTGCCAGGTTGGGTGTCAGCTTATTATCGGAGAGTGAAACGTTGATAATATCGCCCCGGGTGGTGTCCAGGGTGATCAAAAATATATGTTTAGGAGATGATGGTTGAAACAGTGAACAACTGACATGCACCATCAAAACTAGCAGGATCATTGGATAAATGATTTTTTTCATCGCTTGAACTCTCTTTCCAAAACGTCATACACGAAGCCAAGTTCGTAGGACAGAACTTTGGTCTCGCCGGTGACCGCCATAAAGTTCGCATCCCCTGCCCATCTGGGTACTATATGCAGGTGGAAATGCCCGGCGACTCCAGCGCCACCGGTTCTTCCGATATTCATCCCCATATTGAAGCCGTCGGGATTAAAGTGCTCTTTCAAAATTTTGAGCGACCGGTTCATCAATCGCCACATTTCCACTGAGTCTTCCGGGCTCACCTGGTCCGGCGCTTCCAGGTGGCTGTACGGGACAATCATCAGGTGTCCTGTACTGTAGGGATACTTGTTCAGTATCCCGAAGAACTTGTCGCCTCTATAAAAAATCAGGGAATCTTTCCCTTCTTTTTCCTGGGCGTCACAGAACACACAGCTTCTTTTTCCCGCTAGCTTGCAGATAAACTCCCAACGCCAGGGGGCGGACAAAAACTTCATTTGTTCTTTATTTCGTTTTCGAGTAAATCGCCGATTGTAGTAACCGACTCGTTCCCGGTTGACATGTATTTTTCGATATCTTCTCTTTCGCGTTGTCTGTGTACAGCTCTGAAACTCAGGTAAATCCGCTTTTTTTCAGGATATGTGTGGGTGATCAAGGCCTCTCTTTCTTCACCGGCGGTGACTGAATCGGCAACTTCATTATAGGTGAGTTTTTTGTCTTCGACTTCGGTGATCTTGACAAAACCTTCGATGTTTTTGGTAATCTCGGTAATGACACCCTGCTCGGTGATCTTTTTGACTTTGATGGTAATGATGTTTCCAGGTTTGTTTTTCTTGAAGAATTCTCTCCATTCATCGTCTGAAAGCTGCTTGACACCAAGCTTGACTTTGTAGTTCTGGTCTAAGTCCTCAGCCAAAATCATCGCCTGAATCTTTTCTCCCTCTTTGAGGTATTCTTTGGGAGTATCGATCCTGAAGTAGGTGATGTCGGAGATTTTGATGACGCCTTCGACATTATCTTCCAATCCGATGAATACACGGGATTTGAGGATCTTCTTTACAAGGCCGTCTACGATCTCGCCGGTATGATGGTTCTGGATGTATTTCTCTTCCGGTCTCAGTTCCAAATGTTTGAGACCCAGCTTGATTTTTTTGTCTTCTTTGCTCAGTTCGATGACCTGGACCCACATTTTATCGCCGACAGCCACATACTCTTCGACTGAATTGGGTTTGCCGTCCCAGGTGAGGTCGGAGATGTGCAGCAAGCCTTCGACTCCATCTTCCAATTCGATGAAGGCGCCAAAATCGACAATTTTTGTCACTTTTGCCACCAGGCGGTGACCGACAGGGTATTTGTCTTCGATATTAATCCACGGATCCGGGTATTTCTGTTTGATACCCAGGGCGATCTTCTGTGTCTCTTTATTGATATCGAGGATCATGGCCTCGACCTCATCGCCCTTTCTCAGTTTTTCTTTGGGGTGATTGACGCGGCCGTAGGAAATGTTTTCCCGGTGGATCAAACCGTCCACTCCGCCGAGATTGATGAATGCGCCGTAATCGGTGATGGTGGTGACGACGCCTTTGACGATATCGCCGGTGTTGAGCGTGTTGAAGAGGTTTTTGACTTTCTCTTTCTTCTCTTCTTCCAGGATCACCTTACGGGATACAACGCCGCTTTTGTCTTTTGGGTTGAGGCGGGTGATTTTAAACCAATATTCTTTACCCAACATCTTCTGTGGTTTTTTGATCTTTTTAAGATCCGCGTGACTCATAGGAAGGAACATTTCTACTCCCATGTCCACCACAAAACCTTTGTTTTCGGGAAGTACCTTGATAATCTTTCCAAGCATCGAGGTGTTTTTTTCATAACCGTGATGGACTTTATCCCAGCCTTCGCGTTTATCGAACTCTTTTTTGGAAACGGTGATATAACCTTCCCGTTTGTTTACTTTCAGAGGGATGACCGTGATCAAGTCGCCGGGTTTATATGAAAGTTCCCCGTCCCAATCGGCCAATTCCTCTTTGTCCAAAATCCCTTCGGTCTTATGACCGATGTCCACAACCACTTTATCATCTATCACATCTACGATTTTTCCTTCTACCGGGGTTTCGTAGTCAATGGATTTTAAGTCATAGTCTTTAATCAATTCTGAAAAATCTTCTGGATTTTGAGCGTTTGAATTTTCTTTAGGTTCAACCATCTTTTCTCTCCTTTTCTATCTTAAACTTTTCAAAGAATATCTTTACGTTCTCGATTTCTTCCGGTGGAGTCGATGCTCCCGCGGTGACGCCAACACTGTCAAATGATTCCATTTTACCGGTTAACGATGGATCGTTCAGTTCGGAGCTGTTCTCAATGTGAAATGTGTTGGGGTTCTCCTGGATGGCAATATCGTATAACTTTTTAGTATTCGAAGAGTTTTTGCCACCGATCACCACCATGAAATCTACTTTTGGGGCAAGCCGTTTCACCGCGTCCTGACGCACTTTCGTGGCGGAGCAAATGGTGTCGAAGATCTCGACCTTCCGGGCTTTTTCCCTGAGGATGGAAATAATTTGTTCGAAGAAAGCTGTGTTCAGAGTGGTTTGAGCCACCACGCTGATATGTTTGTGGAAACCCAGTTTGAGGGCTTCGGGGATGGAGCCGATTATTATTGCATGTGCCGCGTAGCTTCTGACTGCGACTATTTCGGGATGTTTCTCGTCGCCGATGATGATGATCTGGGTGTCCTTCCGGTTCAACGTTTCGATGATGGTATGGATCTTTTTAACCAATGGGCAGGTGGCATCGACGAAATTGATCTCTTTCTCCTTGATTTGGTTTTCCAGGTCCAGGGGAATCCCATGGGTTCTGATCACGAGTTTTTTGTTGGAATCTATCTCATCCAGGCCGTGAATGCAATGTATACCTTTATTTTTAAGTTCCTTGAGAACGGTGCGGTTGTGAATGAGCTCGCCGAGTATTTCAATACCCTCACGTTTTTCATGCAACCGATTTATTATGCTCAAGGCTCTTTTTACTCCAAAACAAAATCCAGCTTCTTCTGCTATGTAAATATCCATCTAATAAAACAGATTTAACGTATATGCTATAACAGATTGCCTGTTTTGTCAACATTTTACAAATTTTCAAACGCTCTCGCCACCGGAAAAAACGGGGTGTGCCGGCACCGATTTTTTGGATTTTTTCATTTTTTTTGGGGGATTTGACGGAATCGGTAAAAAAGGGTATTCTTATAGCATGTTGAGAATATATGCTGGTTTGTACAAAGGTAGAAGATTGCGCTCCGTCAGTAACCCCGACGTCCGCCCCACCACCTCGAGAGTGAAGTTATCCTTTTTTGATATCCTGCAAAAAGATATTCGGGAAAAGATCGTCCTGGACGGTTTCGCCGGCACGGGAAATATCGGACTCGAGGCTATTTCCAGGGGCGCCGATTATGTTGTGATGATCGAGCAACTGCCCGAGTGTGTCAAGGCGCTAAAGCAGAATATCGAGAAGATCGGTATTCCCAGCGACTATTATCGCATCATTCAAGGTGATTACAACCGCAGTGTGATTCAATTGGGTAAAGACGATTTCAAATTCGATATCATCTTCCTGGATCCGCCGTACAAACTGCTGGATTACGCCAATCCCCTAAAGGTGGTTTACAAGCGGGGGATTCTCAAGAAAGACGGCTTTATCGTGTTGGAGCGGCCCTCTTATCTTAAATTCGACGCCAGGTTTTTCGAATGTTACCGCACCCAGCATCTGGGCAAAAAGAGCCTGGATTTTTTCCGTTACCGGGCGGAAGACATAGCTAAGCTAGAGGAAGAGTAATTCGGCTATTTCTCTAAACCGGCTTCCTTTAAAATCTCATGGAACAATACCGGATTGACTTTTGTCTTTGGTGACTTGGGGGGCACGCACGCGTCCGCTTTTTGAATCGAGAGTTCGTAGGTGCCGATGGTTTTTGCGATACCGACGGTCTCCTCTTTGTCGAAGGCGATGAGGGGACTGTATACCGGTAAATCCGAGGCGTTGCGGTAGGCTTGCAGGTTGCCCAGTGTTTGGGACGCCACCTGCGAGATATTGTCGCCGGTGATCAAGCCCAACGACTCGGTTTTCCGCGCCTCTTCGCCGGCCCGTTTGTGCATCAGGTATTTGCACATGACGCAGACATAGCGGTGGAACCTACGGTCGTTGAAAATGGCGGCGAATTTTCCCGCGAACAATTGGTCGCGATCCACCACCAGCAATTTCAGTTCCCGGCCGGCGGTGTATTCCTCGAGTTTTTTCTTCAAAGAGAGGACCTTTTGGTAATCGTCCTCAGTGATGCGGAAATGCAGAAGCACAGGCTCCACTCCCCGCTTCATCATCATAAACGTAGCCACCGGCGAATCGATGCCGCTGGAGATCAACGACAACAGACGTCCGGCTGTGCCGTAGGGCAAGCCGCCGAAGCCTTTGATCTTACCGGAAAAGATATAGATGAAATCTTCGCCGATTTCCACTTCGAGGTTGAACTCAGGGTTTACCAGCTTGACCGGTAATTTGGTTTTCTCGAACACCAACTCGCCCAGCATACGTTCCGTCTCGATTGAATTGGGGTAGAATTTTTTATCCACCCGCTGACAGCTCACTCTGAAATTGGCGGCGCCTTCCATCCGCGGGATGAAAGCGATGATTTCTTCCTTCAGCGCATCGAGGTTTTTCTCGATTTCCCGCGCGGGGCTGTAGGAATAAATTCCCATCACTTTGCGAAGGTCCGGCACCCGGTCGATGCCGCGGATGTAGATGCGCCCTCTTCTCAGAGTCACCGCCGAATACGACGCTCCCTCGGAGGTCAGGAATCGTTTTATATCTTCTTTTAACCGCCGTTCGAACATGATGCGGTTTTTCCCTTTGAGACTGATCTCTCCATATCGTACAATACATGCATTATAATAGGTTGTCATTTGTTTTTCCAGATGTTTTGCCGGTCTTATTTTTCCAGAGACAGTGTCTTGATGTACTCCAGCAAAATTTGTCCGGTTTTGTTTGTTTTATATTTAGTCAACGCCTCTTTCTGCGTCGCGATTATTTTCCCATTGAGTTCGGAATCCCGTAAAATCTTGTCGCACAGGGCCGCGATTTCCAGATGGTCCTTGCGATTCACCAGGATTCCGCCGTGATTCATCGTCTCCTTCACCGCTCCGGCGTTAAACGCCACCACCGGCTTTTCCAGGTAAAAGGCCTCCGGAACCGGCGCGCAGAAGCCTTCGTGCTCGCTCATGTGGATGTATAGATGCGCCAATTTGAAGTAGGAGATCAGCTCTTCTTCCGGTATGTGGCCGCTGAAAAAGATATCCTTGATATTCAGCCGGTTCACCATGCCCTGCAAAGCCGAGAGGTACCTCTCGAATCCGCGGTATTCCCCCACAATGAACAGCCGGGAATTGGGATTGAAGTACTTCTGATATAAATAGAAGACTTTGATGACGTCCTCGACCTTCTTATTGGGAATGATTCGGCCCACATACAGAAGATTCTGCTTGCCGTCCAGATACAGGTCCTCGAGCACAGGGATGATGTCCCGGTCGAATTTGTCGAAATTCATCACCAACGGCAACACGCCGGTGTTTTTGAAGCCGGAGTCGATGAGTTCCCGCTCGTTGTATTGGGAATCGCCGAGGGCTAAGTCCACTTTGTCTTTGAAGCTTTTCAACTCCACCCGGCCTTTGTAACAATCTTTGGCCAGAATGCGGTGATAGTCCAGGAAGAAGTGGTGCGGAGTGATGTTGTGGTAGATGATGGCTTTCTTGTCCGGCGCCCGCAAGAATTTTTTTGTCACCGGCGAACCGATGGAGAAGTGGTAGATGATGATGTTGTCTTCGGACGAGAAGCGGTCGTAGTCGAGGTAGTTGATGATTTGTCCGGCGTATTTCGGGTGGTAGAACAGGGCGAATATCTCTGACTGGTAGCCTTGCCCGCGCAAATAATCGCGGATTACCAGGGCTTCGTTGCCGATGGCGTCGCCATACGAATAGGAGGTCAAAAATTGGTGTATATTCATTGTTTAATTCCACATCTCGAAGAATCAGAACTATAACACACCTGTTCCGGTTTTTCAACTTCGCGGCCGCCGGAGCGCCGGGGCGCCGCCCCTAAAGGGTGGCGCCCAGTTTTTTTAACATATCTTCGGCGTTATTGTTTTTGGGGTTTAATGTCAGTGATTTTTTGTAATATTTGATGGCCGAGTCTTTATCGTTGTCGAGCATGTAGGCTTCCGCCAGGCTGTCGAAGGCGTTGGCGTCGGTTGGGAACAATGCCGTGTTTAGAGTGAAGACTTCGATGGCGTCTTTTACCCGTTTTTTGTAGATCATGGCGTAGCCGAGGGAGTTAAGCTTGCTTGATAATTTGGGGTCCACCGGTTTTGTGGATTTGAGTAGGTCGGCTTTGAGAGCGTTAAACTCATCCAATCTGTTTTCCATTAACGCGGATTTTAGCTTTTGGAAGAGGGTGAGTTTGGCTGGGGCTGGGAATTCGACGACTTTTCGTTCGTCCGGCGCCAGAGAGTTGTAGATAGTTACAAAAGAACGGGGGCCTTTCGAGATGGTTTCGATGAGCGCTGCGCGACCGAGTTTATGGTCGATGGTTTTCGCCATGACTGCGCCGAGCACATAATAGGCCCGCCCGGTAACTCCAAGTTTCCACGATTCTTTTCTCAAGTTTTGCTTTTTCCCCGATTTGGCCTTCGCGAACAGACCGTTGACCTTTTTCAGCGCCGTGAAGAATTCCCGCTCGTCCTCCAGCATGGTATAGTCCTTCTCGTGATCGCCCTTGAAGATTTTCTGCGCCGTGTAGCCGACATAAGTCGCCAATCCCTCGTTCTGCAAGGCATCCAGGAAGAAGTATTGCTGCTCGTCGTCTAGCGGCGCTTCGCTGCGATTGTACCGGTTGAAACCGTAACCGATGTGAAACACTTCGTGCACCAGACTGTTCATGATCCCCTCCGAGTCGCCGTCGAAGTAAGTGGCATTGACGTTGACCACCACATTGCCGTTGGTCATAAAGCATCTGAAATTGATTTCCGATGTCAGGTAGATCATTTTGGAGAAGCTTCTGGTATCGGCAGGCAAGAAGGATCGGAGGTGTGGGATCCCTTCGGTTCTGAATTTTTTTTCGTAGCCCATGATCTCTTGCGCCACCACAAAACCTTTGTTCGCTTTCCGTTCCGAAAGGGGCATCCTGGAGATGCCGGTGATTTTCCGCTTCCAATCTTCCATAGGGACTTGCAGATTGTTGTTTTTGTGGATCCGCTTGACCAGTTTGTACGCTTCGTCGGAAGACCAGAATCCCTCGAAGTCTTCGATAATCACTTCAGGGTGGAGATATATCTTCTGCAGCGACGCATCGTCGAAGCCCATCGTTATCTTCTCCTTCGCAGGCTCCGTCGCTCCAAGGTTGAAGGCTGAAATCATCAAGAGGTAGACTAATGCCGTTTTTAGGTGTTTCATTTTTTTGCTCCTATACGAATCCCATTAAAAGGAGATTCAAGTATTGTTGCCAATCGGGAATGTTCCGCGGCCTTCAGTTCGAAGCCCGGTTCGTTATCCGGTAACAAAAGAGTATACGGGGTCGCTGTGATTTTGGTTCACCTTCTTTGTTTGATTACTTGTTTTTATTATAGAACTACTGCCGGAAGAGGTTTTCCAACAGTAATGGGCCTGATGCCATCTGGGGCGGAGCCCATTCCATCTAGTACTGCGACAATTCCATCTAGAGTAGAAGCAATTCCACCTGGCATTGGCGCTTTTCCACCTGGAAAGAGTCTGACTCCAGTTGGGGCCGGAGCAACCCCAGTTGGAATCGAACCATTTCCAGATGGCATTGATCCTATTACTCCTGGAAAAGGCCTGGTTCCTTTTGGAAATTGGGGTATTACCGGTGGAATTTGTTTGACGACAGCAGGAATGATGCTTTTTGCATATATTAGGAGTGGTTGTGGAGGAACAGATGGGGACAGATGCGTGAGTTTTTTCTGAAGAGTTTATACTATTCCTTATAGGCATCAGCAGGTTGGGAGTTAAATGTCTTTTGTGGCAAAAAAGCCGGGGAAATAAATCGAATGGCAAGGCTCCTAGAATCGTAAGCAAATAGGCAACAAAAGAAAAAAACAAAAAAGTACTTTTTCGACTGTTGAGAATTTATTGCGCCTCCATTTTATAAATCCTATGGTGAGACAAACACCTATTAGTATCCATATCAAAGAAGAAATTATAATATTAAACGTTTCAGAGCTACCGAACCCAAGAGAGGAATATAAATACGACTGAGAATTGTATCCAAAATATTTATAAGGGAAGAGAATCAGCATCTCAAGATAGTAGAGAAATGAAAGATAGATACCCTTATTGAAGATAGTCCCAAACAATAGAATAAAAACCAGCGGAAAGAAAAAATAGTAGATATAAATGGTTTTTAGTTTTTTCAACACATGCAATCCATAACACGTGGTTTCCGTCAGGGAAAAATGAATCCCACCAGGATACTCTGTAATTGAGCTAGAGCTGTAGGAATCAAAAGGGAGGCCTAAAATGCATGCGAAGAATGAATGCGAATCATTTTGGCTTGTGACCTGGCAATACTCAAATTTATAGGTTTGAATTTTTGTCAACCCTTTTTTTATTCCTGAATTATAAGAAGCCCAAAGGATTGAATCATATTTCGCGTCCCCTTTATTGCATACTAGAAAAACTATCGGATGAATTATGTCATAATAAGCAACAACCGTTACGTCCTCTTCAACTCGATCCTGCGTTTTGAGTAGCACATGCATTGCGTTGTTGTAAGAAGAGTTCCCCAAAAAAACATAATGAAAACTCTCATTCTTAATTGTCGCCGTATATAATAGATCATTTTTTGTTAGATTATAAAACAATGAATGATCTAAGAATCGAACTATAGCGAGCATAATGATTAATGATAAAAATATCCATAGTTTTTTTCTCATAGTTTCTCGTCCAGTTTTCCTGATTTTTTTCTCATTTTTCCGTATTCTATGTTAATTATTTTCTCTACTAATTTAAGGATTTTCATACAATCTTCTTTATTTGAAAATGAGTTACCTTCCTGGACTAAAAGATACTTGGAAATTTTAGCGAAAAAATCTCGATAACATTGCCTATGACCATGTTCATGGGATATTACAGAATCTGTAATTGTTTGCACTGGATCATAATAAATGTCTATCCTCATATAAAAAGTAAAAGCTGGATTCCATTTGTTCTTATCGCAGCTACACCTTTGTTCAAGGTTAATACTGAGATCTGTCCAACCTAACTCATAAAATCCAAAAAAACCAAAAAAGGGTTTCGGTTTTCTTACATCTGAATACTGTTCACTTTCTCTTTTCTCCGCTTTTAAAAGCCCGAAAAAATCTCCCCAAAAAACAGGATTATTATTTGCAAAAACAAAGAAATTCAAACCACTATTAAAACCGATAGGATCTTCTGAAATGAATCTCCCGATGTTTGCATCATAATACCGATGATAAAAGTAATTAAGGCCGGATTCCTGGTCGAAGTATTTGGATTGGAAGCCCAGATTGCCTTTGGTGGGGCCGGATTGGGTGAGGATGTTGCCGAAGGTGTCGGTGTGGCGGGTGGTGATGGTGGACTGGGTTTGGTGGGAGAAGATGTTGTAGATGGTGCCTACCTGGTCTTTGATGTAGGAGTACCAGCCGTAGGGGTGGGCGAAGAGATTGGTCGAGGCTTCGGAAAATTCGATGTGGCCTTCGACTGAATCTTTGCCGATGCCGTAGGTGTAGCGGCGGATGGGATTGAACGAAGCGTCGAGTTCCATGGCCAGGTTGTCGCCTTCCCAGTGGAAGTTGGTTGTCGTTCCGTTGACGGTTTTTGAGAGGCGGCCTGAGATGTCGAAGGTTTGGCGTAGTCTCGATCCGTCTGGATATATCATTGTCACTGGATTGCCCATTGTGTCGTATTCGAACTCCCACTGTTGATTCAAAAAAGATCGGCGCCCACTTTGTATTACTTTAAAACGACAACCCCTCTCTCAGTTTGAAGTTTTGATAAAAAAAGCCGTTGTGTATAAATCCATTCAAGAGAATCCTGAGATTTAATTATGATCTCTAATTTTTTTGCAAATTGCTCTACAATATATAAATCTAATTTTTTCTTTTTTTCCCCAATCTCTATACTAATTCCAGTTTCTGACGAGAATTTTAAAAAATTTTTGCGTGTTTCATTTACTTTTATATTGGATAATTCTAATGTGCCTTCCCTGTAATGTATGGTGATGGATTCAATAGAATTTCCATTTTTATTTGTCACATAGAGATCCACTCCTCCAGGATGGAAAAATTCGGACATAACAATTAAAACCAATATAAACAAGCCTAATATAAGAAGTACTTTTGCTAATTTTGGTATTTTAATCATAATTCTCAAAGTGTTTCAGAATATTCCAGTAATATCCAAAGAAACAAATTTCCTCACAACTAGCTTTATTCATTTCAAGAGAAAGTATAACACCGACAGCGTTGTTATGTAGATCCATTTCCCTCTCTTCACATTTATTTCTCTTATCACAATCTTCGTGTATATCACCAACGTTCAATGCATTAAATGGACCAATGTTGCGTGACATTTCACACGACCAATAACAATGTCGAAAGGCATCCATTGGCCCATTATGCATCCCAGGCAATCCTGAATTTTGAGACACCTTCATCGCTTTTTTTGCCAAATGAGCCGCCACAAGTGTATTCCCTAATCCAACATGCATTAACACTGTTATTTCTTCAGTAAAAATACAAAATAATCCGAAGGGATCAGATTTATTGACTAAATCGTTTTTTGCGAATAGGAAAAGATTAAGTCCACTATTAAGCCCCATTGGATCTTCGGTGATGAATCTACCGATACCAGAATTATAGTATCGATGATAAAAATAATTAAGGCCGGATTCCTGGTCGTAGTATTTGGATTGGAAGCCGAGGTTGCCTTTGGTGGGGCCGGATTGGGAGAGGAGGTTGCCGAAGGTTTGGCTGAGTCTCGAGCCGTCTGGATAGGTATTAATCAATTGTCTTTCCTCTTAGGGGAATAAGCCTTAATTCAACTGCGTTTTTATGACCATCTCTATCGGGCGAATTTCTGGGCGGCTCCCATATATTTTGAAAATGGAATATTCGGGCATTCGTATATTCGATTTCCAAAAAATTAGATCCTTTCCATTTAATTTCAAGGCCTTCAATGTGAATGGCTTCGAATACCAGATCGTCTTCTGTAGGAGAACTGCCAACAGAAACCAGGTATAATAGATACCTCAATGGAGTTGTGGCACCACTATTTGTTTCAATCAATATAGCTTCCACTTTCTTATCTGATGATAAAAACCGCGAAATCTCCTCTCTCACTGCACAGTTAGTCGAAAATATTACTGCAAAAAGAGCAATAGTTACTAAACATATTCTTTTCATTTTAAACCACCTCAACGAATTATATCCTTCCGTGCTGGCGCATACAGTTATAGTAGGCAACACCCCAAATAATTTGGTCCATGTCATCTTTCGCATCGCCATATGGATACCCCCCCAAAATACGCCCCCGGCCGTCCTTGCCAGTATGAAGAAGGCCAGCCGCTCTCATTAATATTTGTTTTGAAAAACCTACCGCACGACCAGTTGCACCATAGTTAAAATTTCCAACATCAGCCCCACCATGCCTCCATCCATAAAACACCTTATAATCCCAATTTCCCTTCGGTTTGACTTGATTTATCCACCAAACAACGCTATTTTTTTGAGCTTCCTTCATATTTTTTAGGAATGTAGCAGGATCAAATCCATTTGGATATTCTCTAGGCAATAAATAAGCGCATGGATCTTCAGGACATTTATCCTTTTCGAGGCCATAAGGATCAATATATTTAACAGGATTGCTTTCAACAAATAGAAAGAAATTTTTTCCAGCATTCATTAACAGCGGATCTTCTGTGGTAAATCTACCGATTCTGGGAGAATAATATCTATAGCGAAATTGATAGAGTTCAGATTCCTGGTCGAAGTATTTGGACTGGAAGCCCAGGTTGCCTTTGGTGGGGCCGGATTGGGAGA
>CAZBHS010000001.1:106218-208294 GCA_964491915.1 uncultured Clostridia bacterium | reverse complement strand
AAGCGCAGCAATCACATCCTTGCAATCCGGTGCACCGCTGAGCACTGCCGAGAAATCCGTTTTGTTTTCAATCGCTTTTTTTATCTTTGATGCAGCATCAATATCTCCCAGCAGTATAGCGCCGGTCATCTTTCCGTCATGGAAGACAAAGTGAAAGAAATTATCTTTGTTCTCCTCTGTGATAACCTCAAAACTGCCGTCTGCGGGGGAGAACTCTCCAATGCTCAGCATCTCTATCCCCAGAACTTTGAGTGCGTTGGAGCGGGGGACTCCACCGAAGCTGTTCTCTTCGCCCAGGGCATTGAGTCCTGCGATAGATCCCTGGTACTGGGCTGGTCCCCAGATTCCGTAGACAACACCGTTGTGTTCAGCGACATCACCTGCTGCAAAAATATTGCAACCCCCAAAATTTGTTTCAGATCGACAGCGCCATGTTACCTGTCCCCAACTTTCCCCTCTTAACAATGCGACCGAAGTTTGTAGCCGGTTTTTGCTTCGCATTCAAATGGTTGTTCTCCGCTATTTTTTCAACGACAATGAATAAAAATTTTAACGCCGCAGAGCCGAACTGAAAACTTAATCCGTTGATATTAAATCATAATAATTCAAGATAGTTTTTTATTGAATCTAAATTCATAGCCCCTTTCTTTTGTTCATAATCTCTTTCGAGGGAGGCAATGAATCTTGCTATACTCTTTTTCGAGCCCTCCGTTTGGTCAAAACAGGCCTTATCTGATATCTGAACTCCGTCGGATGTGGCACAGCTCGCGAAACATTGATTGCAAATCCACCAGGGATCACATTCCCAGCATTTTCTTCTTAACGTTTCGATCCTCCAGCTTTCCAATATTTTTTTAATCGCATGAAAATCGAAGCCGTCAAAAACATTCCCAATGGGCAAATAAGGATTCAATTTTTCGCATATATGAATCTCTCCATTTGTATCCACAAAAATTCGTGAATCCGCAGGACGGCAGGAGGCAGTAAAATTCGATTCAGTAACAATAGTTTTAGATGGATTTTCAAGTAAGTTTTCGAACCTTGAACTCACAAGTTTTTTATAGAACCATTGATCTTGGTCGAGATTTTGCTCAATCTGAACAATTTGTTTTGCATACCCCTTTCTAATTTTATTGTAAACTGCCTGATCCAATCCAATTGTATTTAATCTAATGAGGCTCACATTGCTTTCATTAAAATAACGTTGATTTCTGAGAAAGAACTCTTCAAAAGCTACTAAATCATGCTCTGGATGAATTGTCACCTTGTATCTAATTTTTTTTCCAAAATAATTTGGAAACCTAACCTGAATTTTTTCTATATTCTTTTTAATTTCATTAAAACTTCCTTCTCCATTTATCCTTTTCCTAAATAAATCGTGTTGCTCCTTCGGGCCATCAAGGCTTATATCGACATCAAAATCACTATCCACTAATTTTTGAACATTGTCCAAATTCAATTGAACACCATTAGTGGACAATTTAAGATTTAATCCAGTTTTATATGATAAATTGGAATATAATCCTCTTGCATATTTTCCCGCCTTCAAAATATTTTCAATCTCAAGCAAGGGTTCACCACCAAAAAAATTGATGTTAACCGGTTTTCTATTTACTCTAAAAGGAGATCGGTATGTATTAAAAAAAAAATCTATCGATTTTTTATAGGTCATATATTTCATTTTAGCAGAACTATGCACTCGCATATAATCATATTTTCCCCCGAAAACACAATAACCACATCGCAAATTACAATTATTAGTTACTCCTAGAGACATAGTGTCGAAATTATTCACATACTGCCTGATAGTAGAAATAGATTCTTGTTCTTGAGACAGTATCTCTTCTTTTTCTACGAAATATTTTTCTGACGGGAAAAAACTCTCATACTTCTCCCTAATTCTTTCGGGAATTATTAACGATATCTCCCGGCATAAAAGATATGCCTCTTTTCCGGTTTTTACAATCACTTTCTCACCTCCTGAATTCTAATTTTGTTCAATAATTATCGTTCACATCCCCATTCGCCTGTTTCTGGGCTATAACTACAATAGGAGGTTTTCGCCAAGAGGGAATCAGCATTTAAATTTGTGGCGACCCTACAATCTGAACAAGAAAATCGATATTCGCAATCTTTGCAAACATCAAATTTACTTTTCGTTAGTTGCCAAAAATAATCAAATTTCCCAGTAAAAATCAGTTCTCTTATTTCATGTTCATGGATGTTTCCCACTTTTATGTTTGTCCAGAGACACGGTTTGATATCTCCATTTAAATCAATTGCAATTTTATTGCCCCAACAAGGATTAAAATCCTGGTTATAAAAAAATTTTGATACATCAACCTCCATTAGATCTTCTGATATCTTTTGTGGTTTACATACTGTGTCCGTGATAGTAATTTCCTTGCTTTTCAGATGCAACAATCTTTCGTTTGCCAATTCAATATTCTTTAAATACACTTTTAACTCAGTGGCCTTTACCTTTTCTCTCAAAAAATCTATCAAGTCCATCCTGATTAATGGATCGCCGCCTACTAAAACAATAGTTTCGACGTGAATATGCTCAATTTGATTGATAATTTTTTCTAGAGTTTCTAGTGGCATATCTTGTTCATCTCTGAAACACTCACCTATACTTCCACATGATTTGCATTGTTGAAAGCATCTTCCAGTAATTCTTACTTGCAACTCACGAATTATTAAAGAGGTCTTATACGGAGTCACACTAGGTTTAAATTTAAACGGAATTACTCCGTTTGTTTCAATGACTAAATCATTTTCCAATAATTCTTTTTCTAACTCCTCAATCGTTCCTTCAGGTATTATATTAAAAATCGAGCGCTTAAGAGCATCAAATAAAAGGTAGTTCTTTCTCCCTTTTACTTTATATACAAAAGGTGACAGTTTAACATTCATTCAATTACTCTCCATTTTTCTAAGAAGAATATCTCATCTTCCTCATTTACTAAATATAACTTCTGGTCTTCACATTTATAGGTATGTAACATCCAACGTAGTTTCATTCTTCCTACTTTAAAAAAACAGGGCACATTTACTTTCCCCTTTGATTCTAAATCATAAGAGAAATAGTCTCCCTCTATTTCACCACTGCAGTTAATATGGTAGTCCTTTCTTCTAGTTACAATGAATCCCCTATCTAATGGAATTGTACAGCTTGCTGGTGGAATGATTTTATTGAATATGAACCTATTGCTATTCAATCGATACTCTTTGAGATAGTCCAATTCTTCCTGAGAATTAAAATATTTCTGTTCAAAATCAACAACAATGTTTTTAGAGATTTTTCCATCCAGACTTACTTTCAGTATTTGATAATCGTTGGGTAGCAATATATAAACATAGCCGTTTTTATAAAAAAAGGAGTGATCTGAGTTCTTTCCGATTACAGTGCGTGGGCGCTTGGAACTAATTACTCCCTCTTCTCTAATAGTAAACCAATTCGTATTATAAATAATTTTACTATCCTTCATATGAGGAAAATCTATAATCCGAAAAGCATATCTCTCAAATCTTCGATCAGCATCTCTAACTCGGTTGCTATCAACAAAAAAGCTTCCATTCTCTTCAAGTTGAAATACAGACTCAATATCTTTTTTATATTTTTCCACTCGCAAAAAATTGAGGTCAGCGTCATATATATTCCAGACGTAATTTGTATTTACCGAAATACAGATGCTGTCCTTTAAAAGGCTTAATATATTGGTTGCTCCGACTTCCCCCGGCCCCTGCCCATATATCAACACTTTTTCTCCAACAGATTCTAAATTTTTATCGAATATCCGTACAAGCATTTCTGGTTTCTTGCCGCGCAATGATCTCCCATATACAAATACACGATCATTATAGGACGATACGGCAATCTTTGGATCAGCCACATCTAAAACCTGAATTTTTTTCTCTAAATCAAAGGCCACATTAGCTTTGTTTTTGCAAAGCGCCATTTTTTTTGGTGCAACATTTCCGTTTGCTGTATCAGATTGAGAAGAGGATTTTGCTTTATCACAATGAGTCAATATAACTAATGAGGTTAGAACGATTGTAAATATTATCTTTTTCATCTTCACTCTCCAAAAGGTTTAATAATAAATCGCAATACGCCTGTGTATTCCGAATTGAATTTTGGCAATATTCTTTTAGAATTTTAATTCCCTTCGATGTTGTGGAGTTTGCATAACATTTTTTGCAAATCCACCAAACATCGCATTTCCAGCATTCATTTTCCAATATTTCCTTATTCCACTCTGAGACCATATTTTTAATTACTAACATGTCGAAACCAGTTGAAACATGGCCTATTGGAAATTTGTGATTAATTCTTTCGCAAATATGTAAGCCTCCATTCGCATCCACAAAAAGCTTATATTCACCAGGGAAGCAATTTGCAGTGAATTGAATCTTCGTAACTAGATTTTGAGTCGGGATATTAAACATAGAATCAAAATATGACGTTACAATTTTTTTGAAAAACCATTTCCCTTTGTCTAATTCATTGAATAACAACTTTCTTTGAATCGATTTTGCATGAGTCCATTCTTTTTGTAAGTTTTTTTTCAAATTGTTAATATCGACCCAATTAACAAGAACATTGTCTTCGGAGAACAAATCATATTTTTCACAGAAAAATTTTTCAATTTCCTTTACATTGTGGTAGGGATGAATTGTAGTTAAAAATCTTATCATATTATCATAATATTGTGGATTTTTCTTTTTTATGTTTTGAATGTTCGAGAAGACATCATCAAAACTTCCCGTACCATTCTTTTGTACACGAAACTTATCATGTTCTCCCTTTGGTCCATCCAAACTTATGTCAATTCGAATATTAAAATCAACTAGTTTCTGAAAAACATCATTGTTAAGCAAAATACCATTGGTATTCAATAAAAAATTCAGTAAAAAATAGTTTCCATATGCAAGATTTTTTTCATTTGCGTAATTAGCTGCCTCTAAAATGTTTTCTAACTCTAGAAGAGTTTCACCTCCATAAAAAGAAATCAAAATTGGCTCTCTATTGGTACGTAAAGGCGAATAAACTTGATTAAAAAAAATATCAATAGCTTTTTTATAGGCATCAATTCGCATTTTTTGATTAGAATGGATTCTCTTTCTTTGATAATAACCTCCATATGCACAGTATCTACACCTCAAATTGCACTCCTGAGTGACACCAAAAGTCAGAACCCTTAGGTTAGATATGATTCGTTGTATTTGAGCTAGTGATGGATCCGTTCTATTTTCATCAAGGTTACGCCTTTTAAAATAATTGTTATATTTAGCTTTACTTTCAAGTTTCTTTTCATATTTTTCCGGTACAATTAAAGACAAAATTTTTTGTACACAGTAACTTTCTCTTTTAGTTTTAATTAGCATTTTTTCAAATATGTTTGTATGGAATCTTTGACATGTATTATTCCAAGATAGATACCAGCAATTGAACCGAAATCTAACAAGAAATCCAATTGCTGGTACTAACGAATGAATCAATAGCAGTAAAACTTATCCTGCGTTATCATTGGCGTCCTGTAAACGAAAATCCTCACCACACAAATTGCATGCACACTTAACGGAGCATTCACCGCCAAAAATTTGAGATTTTTCCTGATCATTTAATAAATCAGACTTTTCTTGTTTGATTTTTTTTAACATCTTACCTCCTAACTTTTTTATTCAGAAAATCAGTAATATGCTATCCCCAAATACATAATTAGCTTTAAATGAATTAGCATATTGTTTCCTAAAGGTTTCTTCTTTAAAATTTCGTAATAGCTATTTAATAAAAATACAATTACTCTTCCGGCTAAGAAATTCACCTATATATCTAGCTAATTTAGCAAATCCCCAGTATAGCAAACAAAATTTTTTTTGTCAAGCTAGTTATATTATTTTTTATTTGCAATAGCTGGTACGATCTCATCGATATCTTCGGCCTCAACCAATTGTATCATTTCCTGGATGACGACGTTCTCAACTATATCTGGAAGAAAAGCCTTAGAAATCGGTATATCAACGTCCGTGAAACGCTTCGATTGATTTTGGACAAATAAATTGTAGGTAAACCGGTCGAGATAAAGTTCGAGATTCTCCCTGTGCGCAATCATCATCTCCTGGGGGGATTTTTTAAAATCCCTGTCGGTTTTCCCAATATCCCGCACAAGGAGTCTCTCCTCCCGGACAGGGAGTCCCGCCTACCGGACGGGGAGTCCTTCCTCCCGGACAGGGGGTCCCGCCTACCGGACAGGGAGTCCTTCCTACCGGACAGGGAGTCCCGCCTACCGGACAAGGGGTCCCGCCTACCGGACAGGGAGTCCTTCCTTACGGACAGGGGGTCCCTCCTTACGGACAATCCGTCCCTCCTTCAACGAGAAACCAATCTGTGCCTGCAAAACATCCATCATTGCCTTCACCCGAAGCAGTATTATATCAACTGAACCCATAATGTTGAGCCGGCCTCGATGGATCCGTTTATCAAAAACGGATTCATACCTGTCCCCTTTGGAAAGATCCTTGCTTTGCCACTCGACATTTGATAGAATAATGTCGATCTGAAGACGAAGGAGTCGATGATGAGGCGTTTTTTTTCCTATGGTCCATTGGACAAAGATCTGCATTATTTTGTTCCCCGTACAGAATTGATCGATGACATCTATAGTCGTTTAATTGGGGAAGATCCTCAAAAAAACGGGCATTATATTACCGTGTGGGGTCCCAGGCAGACTGGGAAGACATGGTTGATGCAGCAGGTGTTGGCGCGATTGCAGGCTGATGAACGGTTTGATGTGTTGAAGATCAATCTGGAATCGTTGAAATATGAAACCGACGCCATTAAGATTGCGGGAAAAATCGCGGAAAAGATCAGCGGTATGTTGAAGATCGAGCTCCCACTCGTTACAGATCAGGATCAATTCCAGGGGATCTTCAAGAACGGAATTCTCAATCGACCGGTGATTTTAATTTTGGATGAATTCGATGCTCTGCCCGAAGTGGCCATCGGTTTTTTGGTGAGCGCGTTTCGCAATATTTACAATACCCGCCTGGATGAGATGAATCTTTTAAGCGGCGAAAAGGCATTCCTGCTTCACGGCGTTGCTTTGATCGGGATTCGCGGCGCATTGGGGATCGAAAATGTCAAAGGATCGCCCTTTAACGTGCAAAAAAGCCTGCATATACCGAACCTCACGCTCGCGGAGGTGGAAGGGTTGTTCGAATGGTTTAGCCGGGAGAGCGGTCAGAAGGTCGAGACGGATGTGGTTGCCAAATTGTACCGTGAAACCTCGGGTCAACCGGGGCTTACCTGCTGGTTTGGAGAGTTGCTGACCGAAGCCTACAACAATAACTCCGAACGTCCCATCAGTATGGATGTGTTCCATGAATCCTACGCCGCCGCGATTCACACCATCCCCAACAACAATATTCTCAACATCATCAGCAAGGTCAAACACCCGCCCTATCGGCAGTGGATTCTGAAACTCTTCAAAACCGACGATAAAATCACGTTCCATTTCGACGATCCGCAAATCAATTATCTTTATCTCAACGGGGTTATTGAAGCGGAAAAGGTCGGTAGCACAGACTATTTTGTCAAGTTTTCGTCGTCATTCGTGCAAACCCGGCTCTTCAATTATTTTTCCGGGGAATTGTTCGACGATATGGGCCAATTGGTGGAACCATTCGAGAATCTCGACAATGTATTGACTCCCGATGGGGTGGATATCCGAAATCTGCTGGGCTGCTATCGAAAATATCTTCTAAAAAACAAAGAGTGGCTGCTCAAAGACGCTCCCCGCCGCAAAGATTTGCGGATTTTCGAAGCGGTGTATCACTTCAATCTATACATGTACCTTGTTGAGTTTTTCAAAAGCCGGGGCGGAAAGGTATACCCGGAATTCCCCACAGGCAATGGTAAGATCGACCTGATCATCCGCTATCAAGGTAAGACCTACGGCCTCGAACTAAAGAGCTTTTCGCATGAGGCCGCCCTGGAGAACGCTCTCGAGCAGGCGGCCCGTTACGCGGTTCAATTAGGTCTCCAGCAAATCGCCATTGCATTCTTCGTCGAAGCTATCGATGACGCCAGACGACAGGCTTTCGAAGCCGACATCCAGGACAGCGAGACCGGAATCACTATCTCCCCCATCTTCATCGAGATGGGGGGATGATTATTTTTTGATGGGCTCTGGTTTGCTTTGGAGGATGGCTTTGTTCACCAGATAACCCCCGTGGCTGATGGCCAGGAGACCGATCATACTACCGCTTAGGACGGGAAATTGGGTGATTTTTCCGCCGGTTTCGGCTACATTGGAAAACATTTGATACAACGAAACCGCGTAAGCGATGAGGGTGATCACTGTAAAATAGAGCATTTGAATCCGGCCCAGGTCGAGCTGGGCGGCGTTTTCAGTCTCTTCGCCTTTGAATAGGTCGATGGCGCCTGCGTCTTTGATATTCTTATTGGCCACATATGGCCCAAAGTTCTTGTAGGTAAGATTTTCTTTTGAGATTTTATCTGGTTCTAAATTTATTTCTGTATCCATACTTCTCATGAAGGTGAGATTGCTCAATATTTTTTTTGTCTCATTTTCATTCACCTTTTTCCCCCGATTGTTGCTGATAATGAGCGGCGAACCGATTAGCGATGTGGTACTGATTCCCATCAGCAGCCATAATTCCTCTTGCAACTTGATGGCCAACGGTTCCGTTTGCTTACTGAAAATATTCCAGATGGCGATGGTAAAAAACGCGGACAATATAATGATGGTCCAGAGAACCATCTGAAGCCGTGAAAGATTCCAACGAAACCTGAAATCAATGAGAACCCCTGATAGTCTTCCGGTTACGCCAAACCCCGTCACCAGAACGAATAATGCTAACATCGCCATGTTCAGGAGCCAGGTAAATCTTATGTATTGTAAAGGCATCAAAATTGAGACGGCGATCATGGCGACGATGATTGCCAATAATGCGAAGCTATACCATCCGCTCCATTTTTGTTGGATTTTTTCCATTCTCTCCTCCTTTATATATCTAAAAAACTTAAAAAATCCCTTAATATAAAATTGCTTTCAGTTCAGAGCCGGAGCTTCACATCAGTTTGAACACCAGGATGGTGAGCGCCGCAAGATAGGATAATGCGCTTGTGGTCAACAGCGACCATTTCAGACGGATGATTCTGCGGTGCATCCGTTCTATGGACTTGGCGCTCAAGCTCGAGCAACGATAACGGAAGGGGAAAATTACGAAGAACGACAATAAAAGCGAAAATAGCCAGGCAAGTAGCGCCACCTTAACTGAGGTGGTTATCTCAAACCTGCCGTCGCTTTGTACAATCGCCAGGAAAATCGTCAATGAGATACCGATCATGGTAGAGATATATTTTGCCGCGTCTTCCAGCCGGCCTGGAGTATCGCGAATCGCTTGTTGCAAATATTCGATCCAGATTTTTACCTCTCTACCCGCCAACCTGGTTTCAACGACATCTTTCTTTTCCATAATCACACCCTTTCTACCGACCGGAATATAGCCGTATCCGATGCGATCTTGCCCTTGATTTCCAGAGTCAGCAAATGATCACAAAACGGGCAGTAGATTTGTACTTCGGTGGTGTATTTTTCTTCAGTTCCCTCGAAGATAATAAATTCCCGGTCGAACATATGACTCTTATCCGCTTTGCATTGAATATTAAAAACCGTTAATTTCTTCTTTTTCCTGAACATATAACTCTTACCCCTCCCAAAAAACTTCACTTATAATTTTAATAATAAACGGTATAAAAGTAAAGGGGTTGGATTCCAAAAATAAAAAACATGAAATTTTCAATACTCTCAAAAATACAATTTTTTTCTTTACATTAGCATGCTGGTTGCTTAAAATACTGAGTAATGAAACCAACCGTTTATTTCAAAGGAGGTGGTATTTGGGAAAAGATGGAGATTTTAAAATCGAAATTCCATTCGGAGACATTAAGGATAAAGTTAAAGATTTAGACAAATGGAGCCGGGAGTTTTGGAAAATAAAAAAAAGAGAAGATATCTCCCCTGTACTCGCATCTCGTGGGTATGAGGACAAGGGACATGGGCACATACTTGGAATAATTAAGAACGTTGAAGATCTACTTGAAAAATACACTAACATTTTTAACTATAAGAATAAAAAAAAGGTAAGCAATTCACAAAACCTTATCGACTCGCTTGAACCAAACATATTATTGTTTTACCTAACCGCTTATCTCCATGACATCGGCATGAAATTCGCGGAAGTATTTGAAGTGCTGAAACCTATTGTTGAGGGAAGCGAACGGCACTCGCTTCATATTATGGAGCTCATTCATAACTTTCACCAGTATGGAAGTTTCATAGTTTTATTAGGCATTAGCCAAAGAGAAAAAGAGCAGATAGATGCACAAGAATTTCCTTTCTTCGTAAAATTACCAGTAATTCAGAGAGATAATCTCAATGAACTTTTTGGAGTTTTGAAAAACATTCACGAGCAGCATTTTGATCAATTTTTTAAGGAATGTGAAGAATTTATTATAATGCTAGCAATATTGTGTTTGCTCCACAAAGAGGTAAAGGCCGAATATATAGATAACATTCTAAAAAAAATCGAAGACCGAGAATCTCTTCTCAATTATTTTCAAAAGTGGTGGGGATATTTCAAACTGACTGAACTATGGACCAATAAGATTAGCGCAAAAACACAATCGAATCATCATAGCTCAGAAATATTTTCTGGCTCAGGTCAAATTTTAGTAAAAAACCAAGATGAAAAGAAACTGAACTTTTTCTTAGTAGAGGCGCTACTACAATACGGAGATAAAACAGAAATTACAATTAATCGTTTAACTCGAAATCCACACGATTTAAAAAATAGTCCATTAATAGAATTCATTAATATGACCAGGTATGACAATGACCGGGATTCGATTATATCTAGTATTGGGAAAAAGGCGATTTCAGATTTTGCCCGGTTTAGAGCATGCCGATTCATTCCAGTCTTAGAGATCAAAGCCGTAGGGGGCAATCTTGACAATAGTTCAATTCCAACAATAAATCCCAAATTGGACGTTGTAATTATGTACCAACGGTATAAAGGTGACAACGACATCTTTCCTATCCTCCGGTATCACAACGAGAAAGACTTCTACGACCTGGGTTTTTTGCAGGCAATCCAGGTACATTTTCCTTTGATATTAAAAGATATGATCGATTGGCAAAATCCAAACAATCCTTTTATTGAAATAACATTCAAAAAAACAGAGCAAGATGCTGGTGCAGTAAATGACGATCGAGAAAATGATATTCCAGAGGATTACAATCCATTTAGCTCCTCCAACCGGAAGGCGATTACTAAGTTTTCCCAGTCAATTTTGAATCCTGAATTAAAGAAGAAAAAGGAGGGCCCTAAAAAGGTATTTTATGAAACGTCGGATTTGATTGTCCCTTCAAGTTTTGAAGTAATGGCGGTTTTCAATCTCTTTTTGCCTGAAGATTCATACATGATCAATTTTACAACTGAGGATATCGCATATCATACGGGGATATCAGAAAAAAAATCCTCTGAAATTTGTAATATAATGCAAAATGAAGGCTACCTAGTTGTTGAACAAGAGGTAGGGAAATATCGATTGACCGGAGACGTGAACTTGAGACGTCAAATAGCTCAGATGCGTGATCAATACAAGGATGAGCATACATTTCAGCAAATGTGTAACAAAATAGAGGATATTCTAAAATTTGGGAAGCCATTGGCGCTATCAGATGCGGGTATCGGAGAAACAGTCAAAGACATTGGTATTCCAGGACTAAATATAATTTTTGGAGGGCTATATAGCACCAACGCCAAAACTAAGGATAACTCATTTACCCACAGAGTTCCAGGACTTCCTCGCAGTCACACTTTACTTATAAAAGGTGAGCCAGGTACCGGAAAAACAACAATAGGCATGCAAATCGCCCTTTACTTAAAACAGTACCGCGCAAAGTTTCTTACTTTCGAAGAAGATATCAACCAATTGTGCAATGATTTAAGTGTTTATTGCAAGGATGATTCCCAATCATCTGATATCGGGTGGAACAAAGAAGATATCAGAAAAATAACCTACCCATTGACTAAAATTAGAACCCCAAGCGCGTGGCAAAACCCTGATGTTGTGTTAGAAGAACTTATATCGGTTTTGGATAACGAACTTCCTCAATTACTTGTAATTGATTCTATCAGTCGCTTTCGGGATCTAGGTGGAGATACTAATGCACGGCAAATACTTAGACGATTAATCCGTAATTTGAAGTGCCGAAGAATAACAGCTATTTTCCTCGGAGAAGACCGGGAAAATGGAAACACTTTTGAAGAATACGAGGTGGATGGCGTCATTCATCTGAAATGGTTTGGAGATATGCTTACCTTCTCAATAAATAAACTAAGGGGACAAAAAGCATACAAAGGTCCTCATTCTGCTGCCTTGCTGACAATTGAAGACTTGCAGAAAGATCAACATAAACTTATTGCAGAGAGTATAGCTTCACGCACTGAAGAAGAGGCCAATAAAAATAGCTCTACTAATAGAAAAATCTACCTAACTGTTGGATTCAATGTCTTTCCTGAAATATCTGTTTACAAAGACCTTGAAAGCTCACTGAATATCGTTCAAGACGAAAATCATCAAAATGAACCCATAAGTACAGGTACACCGGGACTAGATAATTTATTAAAAATTAGTCCAGAAGGAAAAAGAAAAGGATTTAAGCAGGGAGAAACAATTTTATTGGTGGGAAGTGCTGGGGCTGGAAAAACTTTACTAGCTCTAAATTTTATGAGGCACGGGTATTTGACCGATAATTCTCAAACAGAGAATAAACATCTCTTATGGATCAACTTTGAAGGAGATAGAAGGACACTTAAATTTGCTGTTGGTGGATACACTAATAGTCTTAGCAGTGATTATGAAGAAATGCTAAATTCGAAAGTTAAAACTGATACGAAAAAGCAATTCGCATTTATTGACTTTCCTTCCATAAATCTTGATTTGAATAAAATTGTCTTTACTCTAGAAGCGTTCCGGTTACGATATGGGATCGACCGCTTAGTGATTGATTCCATCACGGAACTTGAAAAAGCAAAAGGAAGTGGACAACCGGGAGTCAAAACGTTTCTATCGGGCTTAATCGAATTTTTAAGGGCACGGGGGATTACAACAATTTTTGTTTGCCGTTCAGATGCTTTTTTTAAGTCAATCGACAAAATAGAAGAACAGGTTTCATCATTGGTAGATCTAATAATTTGTATCCGAAATTTTGATATCCACAATCAGATTCATAAAGGAATATATATTCAAAAAGCGAGAGGTAGAGCACATAATTCCAAAATCATGAGAATGAATATTAGTTCCCGTGAAGGGATTAATGTCGAGGATAGCGGTTGGGATTTAGAAAACCTCCTGGCAGGAGATACTAGTTCAATTGAACAACCTCAAATATTTTTCAAACTATTTTACGAGAATCCGGCAGAAAGAGAAATAAATCATGAAATCATCGATGATTTCAACAATTCAAGATATCCTGGAGAAAATACAACCTTTACTCTGGTGAAAAAGCCTAGTATTTACACAGAATTTTGGTCCTTTAAAGGTCAATATAGCGCGGGGCATGCCAACACAAGGGTTTTAAGTATTCCCGACTACGTTATGACAGCATTTCGAGATAATGATCGACTGGCCACATTGAACAAGTATCTTAAATCGGAATTACTTCAGAAGATATTATCCGAAAAACATCTACGGAAATTTTATTCTTCAACGACTCAAACGAGAAGTGCAATAGAAACACCACTCATAGATTCAATTCCATGTTACTGTGATTTCGGAGTATTTGCCTTTAAAAATTTCTCTAACAATATCAATATCTGGATGTTAACAAATGATCAAAAGGAATCTTTAGCAAAATTGGATAAAATTTTGGGAGAGATGCAATTTGCTAATACGACTTGGCAAAAGAACAAACTTGAGAAATATTCATGGGATTATTTGATCCAAATATTTGAATCCCTAAAAGGGATAAAAGACAAGAACATGCAGGACATTTTTCCTTTCGCTTTTCCTCCATTTGATAATAAATCTGAATTCGTTGCCTTTTTTATGGAATTGTTATGGAGTCATGGAGGCGATATTTACGAAATTAAGATTGGGCAAGATTACGATAGGGATAAGTATTTACAAAGGTTTAAAGAAGCAATACGTAAATCGATTCTACAAGATGTCAAAAACAATTTCAAATCAATTTTTTCAGATGGCCCTTATAATAAGGAAGAAAAAGATAATTTTGAAAACCGGTTTTCCCAATATGGACTTGAATTGAGAGGCATAAAAAGAGAAGGCTTTATAGAGTGGATAAAATTGGAATTAGCAAAAGAAACAGGAGATTGTTTTAAAAGCGTTCTAAAATTAGATGGAGAACCATTCAAAAAAACTCTCGAAATAATATTCAAACTTATCCATGGCATTGGTGTACCTAATCCAATTCACGGAGAATTTAGGGATCGATCGATTTTGTCTCGTTGTTGGTATAGCTGTAACTCAAATGTCCATGAAAATCCCACTAAAGTTTTACCCTTACCTTTAGCAGAGATCGAAATTGATTTAAAAGATATCCTAAAATCCGAAGAAAGTACACAAAAAATAAAATATTACCGAAGTATTACGTGTTTGACCTATTGGGCACTGGCAATGTTAAAAAACGCACTTTCCCCCGAGATTGGAGGAAACTTCATTGAATCAATGAATGCTCCTAACTACTATGCCAAAAGACTAAGTTTGAAGAAGGGAATGCCTGTCACGAACTGGGAACTTACCAAAAAACGTTTTTCAGATTTCGATCCAAATTCTTATGAATTATTAGAAAAAATAATGGCGAATGGGCAAGAAAACGAGGATTTACTGGAAGCTATTAGTAACTATCTTAAGAATCCAGAAGCCGAATTAGAGCATTTTTCTCAATATGCTACCCAAAACAAATCTTTCATTCGACGAGAGTTAATTGAATTATTAGAAAATTTGCCCCAAAATAAGGAACAATTTATAACTAACCTTATGGAAAACGATGATTCTTTGAATAAGAACGTATTTTTTCCAAAAATGCGCCAATCTAGGTTTGCTTTTTATCAAATAGAACAGGCACTGCATTTTCAATTTCTTCAGCTACTTATACCGAAACATGAATTTAGAAATGAATGTATATATAGCACGGATATTTTTGAAGAAACAAAATCTCTTTTCTCTGACGAAAGCTATAAAGAAGGTAATGGTTGGAAAAATTGTTTTGAAAAGATTAGCCGTGAGTTTCGGATGCACATTGCTTTTGAGCTATTATCTTATTTTTATATTGAAGGTAAGTCGTAGATGTAAAAAAATTTTGAGGTTTAACGGACGCGCATGATGGTTCGTTCCCAGCGGGTGCCGGGGAAGAAGTTGAAGATTGTCATGAATATGTCTTTGAGGCGCTGGAGGGCGTTGGCGTTCAAATACTCTTTGCCGCTTGTGCGGTAGGACCAATAGATGCGCCAGGGGGCGCCGATGATGGATTCTTCGGGAACGCTTCCCCAGCGGCGGGAATCCATGCTGTCGTCGCGGTTATCCCCCATGCAGAAGTATTGGCCTTCGGGAACTTTGTACTTGGGGAAATGATCGCGGCCCGGAACACTCTTGCGCTTCTTGTCGGAGTGAACGACATAAGGTTCATCGAGCGGCGTGTCGTTGATGTAGACCTGCTGGTAACGGATGTGGATAATCTCGCCCGGCAAACCGATGACCCGTTTCACATAGAGTTTTTTAATGTTGTGGGGGGCTTTGAACGCCACCACCATGCCGCGGTCGATCTTTTTCTGCGGCAGGAACATGCCGTCGATGGAGCCGTAACTGCGGGAATAGACCACCTTGTCCACCATGATATGATCGCCCACCAGCAGAGTGTTCTCCATGGAACTGGTGGGAATGACATAGGACTGTACCAGGAAGGTGTGAACAAAGAAGATCAAAATCAGCAATTTGATGAGGTTCTCGTAACTTTCGGTGCGCTGGTGTCTGGGTTTTACTTCCTCTGTCTCCGGTTGGGATTGGGCGGACAGTTCCGGCGAGTCCACGGGCTCGATTGATGTAGTGGTGAATTCCTCTTCGTTCATCATGGTCTATTATAAACGAATCCTTTGCTAAATTCAATCATTGAGTTTTAACGGAAAAAAAATTATAATACTTTTTTGTGGGAACTGAACCGCTCGTTGTTGCGTTATAAAGATATGTTGACTAAGAAAATCCAGAGACACAGGAGGAAACGTGAAACGCTTATATCGTAGTAAAAAGAATAGAGTACTGGCTGGAGTGTGCGGCGGAATCGGTGAATATTTCAACATCGATCCGGTTATCATCCGCATTGTCGCTGTGATCCTACTTCTGATGGGCGGCAGCGGCATTCTGGCTTATATCATTGGTATCGTTATAATTCCGGAGAATCCCGAGCAGTATGCGGAACAGCCGCAGCAATGGAAAGACCCTGTGGAGAACCCCAACTCGGTGGTGGAAGATCCAACCAAAGAGCCGGTGGAGGGCCGTAGCGATACCGGAGCATTGATTGTCGGCCTGGTGTTGGTTGTGATCGGGGGAATTTTTCTGATGCGCAATCTCCCATTTCTTGATAGTTATTATTACTGGATCAAACACCAGATTAGAGATTTCTTCTGGCCGGCGGTGCTCATCGGCTTCGGTATGTTTATGATTGTCAAAAGCACCCGCAAATAATATTCAGTGGCAAACGCCCAATTCCCCTGGGTGAAACCGGGGTATTGGGCGCCTTTCCCTCCTGCCGGGGAAATATGTCATCCATCTCCTACAACTTTTGTAGTATATCCCCCTACAAAACTTTAATACCAGATATACGCATTTTGTTGCTTTTTTTATTCTTAACAATGCTATATTATTATACTTTCAAAAGTTAGTTCGATACTTGAATTTGAAATTATTTGTAACCAATGTCCAGAGAATAGTTTGATTGAAAAGCCCTGCCGGTTACCCGGCAGGGTTTTTTTTTACCAAATTCGAAAATAACGAGGATGTCGCTATAGAGAAGACACTAGATAATCGAGTATTCGAGAGCTTTCATTACCGCCTGTGTTCGTGATTTCACATCCATTTTTTGGAAAATCCTATGCAAATACGATTTGACTGTCCCTTCGGTCAGGAAAAGTTTTTTTCCAATTTCAGAATTGGTGATCCCGGAGGCCATAGCTTCCAGGATTTGAACCTCTTTGTTCGACAGGTCGAACATTTTATGAATGGATTTGCCACGGTTGACAAGGCGACCGGCATCATGTGTGTAAAAAAGTCGTTTCATAAATATGTGATATATCAGATACCATGTCTTTTGTCAACCGCCGCGCTTAAACTTTTTCGCTTTTTATATATGACAGGTGGCCAATCCCCTCTTCTCGAGATACTGCTGATGATAGTCTTCAGCTTTATAGAATTTTTCGGCGGATATTAGTTCCGTCACGATTTTCCCGCCGAATTGTTTTTGACGCTCCGCGATGGACGCTTCGGCCGCCGCTTTTTGTTCCAGCGAATGGTAAAAAATGGCGGATCTATATTGAGAACCGACATCAGGTCCCTGGCGGTTTAAGGTTGTAGGATCATGAATTTTCCAGAAGACGTTCAACAGATCGTCATACGATACAACCGCGGGGTCGTATTCGACTCTCACCGCTTCGGCGTGACCGGTGTCGTCCCGGCAAACTTCATTGTATGTGGGATTTTCCACATCGCCGCCGGTATACCCCACTTCGGTGGCCCGCACCCCTTTGACATTTCTGAAGGCCGCTTCAATTCCCCAAAAACATCCGGCGGCGAAGGTGGCATGCCGGGTGGTTTTTTCTGTCTTCATCTGTTTGTTCTCGAGATCTTGTTGGCTCGCAAAGTCGAGGGCCGCTGAATTGACGCAATACCTCATGCCTGTGGGCCGTGGGCCATCTTCAAACACATGTCCCAAATGGGCGTCGCATTGGGCGCACACAACTTCGGTTCTCGTGGAGAAGAGGCTTTTGTCCTCCTTGAAGCCAAGATTGTTCTTGGAGATCGGTTCCCAGAAGCTTGGCCAGCCGCTTCCGGAATCATACTTGGCACTCGCTTTGAACAGGTCGTTTCCGCAAGCGACGCAGCGGTAGATACCATCCTCGGAGTGTTTATTGTACTTGCCGGTGAAGGCTGGCTCGGTCCCCTTTTTGCGGGTCACCTGAAATTCCAGAGGTTTCAATTGTTGTTTCCATTCTGAATCCGATTTGCTGATTTTTTCCTTTAATTTGATGGTGCCTGATACACTGTCATAAACCATCACTTTGTCAGCTTCTTTAGATTGTTCCGTTTGTGCCACATTATCCCCCTTAAAACTGTTAAAAATATTCACTGATACGAAATTTGCCACCAGAAATGTTCCGATGATCGAGATTACAATTAAGAGCCATCTATTGTTGTTAAACATTTTTCTCTCCATTTTACTCTCTACCAACCATAATAGTTTACTTTTAACATTTTTGCAACTTTAAGGGTCCCCTTTCATGACATTCCCATTACATTCAATTCCCCTTTTGTCATCGGGCGCAATAAGGAGCGGGCACAGCAAAAAAGCGGGCGGGCACGGTGACCACGCCCCTACGAAAGGCAATCGTCTCTATGGATAGGATTCTCTAGCGGAGAGGCATCGATGCATTCGATTGTAAAAAAACACCGAATCCCGCTTCGAGAAAGAACATCCATCGCGACAGAGACCATCTGTAGGGGCGGCGCCACTGTGCCCGCCCAATAGCGTGTGATATCAACCATTCCCCCACAAAAAAACCACCGGAGGCTCGCTAACACAAGTCTCCCCCATCAATGCGTTCAATCGATAAAAAAAAGAAGAGAGGAACAAAGTCCTCTCTTCAAATTTGATTAACTTAGTCGTTATTTTTTATCCATGTTGGGTACATTCAAAGAAAAATTCAGGTAGCCGCCGTAGTTCTTGTCAATGTCGGACCCAAATCGTATATGCAATCCCGCGCCAACCACCAGCAATTTCTTGAAAATGAGCGCCGGGCCAACGAGCACTTGAGTGGAATTTTGGTCAAAATACAGCCCCATTTGAAGGCCGCCATGAATCGGAGAATCTTCCCATTTTGTCGGAACGAATGAAATCATCGGTAATTGCAATTGGATTCCGGTCTCTTCTCCGGTCTCTTCATCGACCTCTTTAAACGAACTCCAAACCTGGGCAACGCCGAATCTCAACTTGAATTTTCTAGAAGGATGAAACGCGAATTTGAAATCTCCGGTTTTGGGTGGATCCTTCAGGCCAATAGGCGTTTTTACATCTTTCACGATTTTTTCGATACCAATATTGGCGACTTCGATCTCCAGAGAGTTATAGCTAACAGTCCCCAGCAGAACGCCCTCTTTGGCAAACGCTTCAAATTCCTTCACAATGGCTATGAACGCTTCGACCTTCTTAACCATCTCCAAAACCGTACTCTTCTGATCCTGCAAAAAGCCGATATACACATATTCATACAATTCCCGCTTCAATTTATCATGGTCTTCTGCAATTTCTTCCAACGTGGGCGTCTTGGTATTGTCTCCATCAATCTTAAATTTGATTAAATTCGGATAACGCTCAATGAAATCCAATTGTTTTTTGTTGATCTTTTTGTAGGTAGATTGAATTCTTTTACCGATCTCTTCCTTCCAACCTCCAGTGCAGCCGATCAAAACCTCTGGATCCCAGTTCCCATTAAATTCTTTCAGCTTTCTATCAATCTGTTTCACATAGCCCTGCAATTCAGCAATAATCGGTTCGTATTCTTTTTCAAGAGAAGTCTTTTTTACAAAATCATATTTTGCCTTTAATTCTTTCTGTTCTTTTTCAGCCTTTTCAATTATTTTTTGGAGTTTTTCCTTTTCTTTTTTCAGATCCCCAATTTCATCCAGCAAAGTTTCATTCTCATTTTTAAGACCTTTTAATGCTGTTTTAGTTAGACTAAAAGTAGAAGCGCTCATAGTTACATTTGCAATTATCTCCGCATTTTTTTTGTCAATCTTCGACTGAATTTCCGCTATCTCTGTTTCTTTTTTGTCAGCATCAGTCTCTGCAGTGGAAAGTTTTTCAATCGCGTCTTTTTTTTTCTCCTGCATTTCTTTGAGAGCATCGGATAATTTCTCCAGTTCAGACAAATCCTCGATTTTAATTTTGGTGATCCCCTTCCATTGGTATTTGTATTGAAACGGATTATAGTCCACCAGATATATTCTGGCCACATCATTCTTATAGAGCGTGAACTCCAGCTCACTAACAAGAGCCCGAAACGGAATTCTTCTCGGATCC
This sequence comes from uncultured Clostridia bacterium, assembly GCA_964491915.1. Taxonomy (GTDB): domain Bacteria; phylum Acidobacteriota; class Aminicenantia; order UBA2199; family UBA2199; genus JAHELQ01. The sequence continues at coordinate 187,889 of CAZBHS010000001.1, read as the reverse complement.
CTCTGATCACCGACAAATTTAAACACCTCCCCGGTCAAATGGCTGATGGCATACTTTTTCAATTTAGATGAGTCCTCGCAAATTCCAGGTTTTGCCGTCAGACCCAACGAAAAAACAAAAACCATAACCATCGCCAAACAAAGCTTAAACTTTGATAATTTAAATGCATTCGGCATTTTATCTCTCCTTATATATTTTCTGAGGCCCTCAAGGAGCCTCGCACCCAATTGTTCCCCTTTTCTAAAAGGGTTATCCATCAAAAAGACTTTCGTCTGATCAACTACCGACATAATAGAATGAATCAATAAAATCCACTACCAGAGAAGTGTCAAAAGTTAGTAAAATTGAGTCAATAAGGATATATTTGTTAACATTAAATTGAGTAAAGAAAATGGAGCATAGTCCTACCCCTTACGCCCTGATATTGGAATCAGCAATGGTTGGATAGGCCTTTACAATGGGGTACCCTTCCACCTCTTTTCAAGAAGAAAAGCTGTACAAACAATTAAATTCTATTTTTTGACTACTCTAAAGAGAATACTGTTAGAATTACATAACAACGTCTCTTTATTTATAGCAGTAACAGTAAGGATCCTTCCATCAACCACATCTACAGCTTCGAAAACCAGCTTACCGTAACTTTCCTCAATCAATTGTAGCCCTTTAGGAGCAAATGGATACTCTGCTTCCGCTACAGGATCTTTTGATTCAATATAGAAATCCATCAGCAAATGATCACATCCACCGGAACTGGCAATCAGCCGTTCTCCTAACTTTATCTCAAGCTCGGAACGATCCGGCAATGATGGATTTGAACAATATTTCTCAATTAAATCAAATTCCGGTTGCATCGGCAAATAATCAGGGCCATCTTCATATTTCTTCTTATTATTTCTTGCAGTTTCTAATAATTGTAAAACAAAACTATCGTAGTTCAAAGTAAGATTATAACATTTAACAGTTATAGTTAAGTTCAAACCTTCTATTTCGTACTTTTTACGGTTTTCCCGATCTTTGAAGGTTAAATGTAAATCTGGGAATCCATCCTTTTTAAACTCAGGGTAGTCGTCTACGCAATCGCATTCTTTCCATGAGGGATCACATATATTAGACAAAAAACGAAGCAATGTAGCTTCAGATCCAATGCTAGATACCTTTATCCTGATTTCAATTCTCTCCCAATTCCGGTTGAATTTCCATACTTTTTCCACCTCCCCATAACCCGGCATAATATTTTCGCAGAATAAATTCCAACCATGAGTTTTAAAGATACCTTGCTCTTCAAATGAAGGCCATATGCATTCAACGAATTCTTTTTGAGGGTCTGTATCAAAATAAAATGGAGTTTTTTTATCCACAAGTGAATTCCCATATTCGATATCAAAAAAGAAATCTGCTTTTTTATTCGATTCACTAGCTGGGACCAAACGATCGACCGCTACCACTCCTCTCCTATAAAAAGGATTGGGGGAATAAGTTGAGCACGGATCAAAACTGTTATCGCAATAATCACTATAGTTTTCATCACCAGTATGCGGGCCTATACACGAATCCAAGATTTTCTTATCCTTGTCAACACAGAATACATGATGCTCAAACCTAGACCGATTAGTGCAATAGCCCCTAGTAACCGGTTTCTGCCGAACACGTTCATATCTGGGATTATTCGAACATCCTCTTCCCACAAGACCGTCAATTTGTAGAAATAATTCTCCTTCGATATAGCCAAGCAAAACCTCAGCGAATCCAAGACAGTGCAAATAATATTGTAATATCACAGCTTGTTCTTCACATTCACATGTCGCAATTGGATCCTTGTTCGAATCCAAGAATTCTCGTAACTGAAAGTGAATTGCATCCAATTCATTCCAATTTTCGAGATGATTATATTTTCTTGTATCATAAAAGCTAGTCTTATTTTTATCTGCCACATCATATCTCGGGGGATTTCTCAAGAAAACATGAAGGGTAGTCGCATGGAGAACCCAAGCCTCATGCCCAAAACCTTCTATTTTGGGATCAGCATGTATGACATTATCTCTTATGTCATTGAATTGAATCTGCCAATTCGCATGGCAAGCAACCGAAAGCTCCCGAATGATCTCAAGTGGAACCCCACGGGGAAAGTACTCTTTACTATATTTAAAGATCCAATAGAGTTCCATCTCAATGTTTTCGTCACTCAATATTTTTTTTTCATCATCTATGGTTAGTTCCCACTTAAGATAGTTCCCACTTATCAAAATAAAAGATTCTAGTATTATATTGAGTTTAACTTTAACCGCAATATTTTTTCTCCCATGACTATGACGATCTACTGAGACTGTTTGAAATAATGTTATATATTCATCTTCATTATAGTAGTAATCGCCTTTTATACAAAATTCCGAGTCTACTTGGGTAGAATCTATTTGTAAAAGAAATTCTAAACAAGCTTCATTTTGATTTGGCAGTAAAAAAACAGCCGGTCGATAATCAATTGACCTATTTGGGGTATCAATTTCCCAGATTGGAGCACTGGCATTGATTAGATGAGAATTTTCAGAGATAGGAATATTGTTCGTTGCATAAATCTTCGCCAAATAACACCTATTCATTGTTTATTTCTCCTTCTAATAAATATATGATTGCGTTTGAGATATTATTGACTCCCATTGGTTTTGATACCCTGAGTTTCCAATTATGCATTCCATCTGGAATTACCAAATGCGTTATCTCTTCGATAATTTCGAACGTGCTTTCGATTCTGTGTTGAGATAATATTTGAAAATTTAGCCAGGAGGGAAACTTGATGGAATACTCTGTGGGATTACTGTCAATTCCTCCAATGATCCGAATTTCAACATATTCACCTTCACAATCCCCCCCCTCAAGTATAGGAAGAACTATTGAGTCACTGGCAGCAATGATGTCTTTTATCCCAGTTATTGAATTAAAAACTTGGATCTTCTTTTTACTATTATTTAATTGATTCTTAATCTCAATTGTAGCAATCATATTCAAACAATCCCCCCTTCTACAAAAAACGCTAGCATAGAAGGGAGGAATCATTCCTCCCTTCTACAGCTTGCCCCCCGCCCCAACATATTTTTTTGCACTCCAGAATACGAAGGCAAATTTATTTTTTACTGTTACCTGCGAAATTTATCCCGACGTTGAAATACGCTCCAAAATGTTTATCCACTTCTCCGCCGATGCGGTAATGAAGGCCTCCACCAAATAGAAGCCAGTTTTTCAAAAAGATAGCTGGTCCAATGAGAGCATGATAAATATTATCATTGATCGTCAAACCAAGTTGGAGTCCCAATTTTACATCATTGTCTTCTTTCCACCAAGTCGTTGGAGAAATTGTCAAAATTGGAACTTGAAGCTTTAAATCCGACTCTTTTCCAGTTTCTTCATCGGTCGTCTTAAATGTACTCCAAACTTGCGCAATGCCAAAAATATAGTGGAATTTTTTGTAAGGTTCAAACACGAGCTTGATAGGCCCGACATAATCTTCGCTTTCGCTAAGATTTTTGCCTATTTTCTTAATTTCGATATTCGCTGTAAGAATATTGTCTGGAGTAAAAGTTACAGTCCCTAAAATCAATTTATTTTTTTTCAAAGTTCTAACAACCGAATTAATAGATTCCAATTTTCTCAGTAGCGCTAATACTGATTCCTTTTGATCTTGTATGAAAGCTAAGTATACATAGTAGTTTTGCATATTTTTCGGCGCTTCTTTATTTTGGTTATAGTAATTGATGTACTTCATCTGATCGCTAGTGACTTCTTTGTAGAATTCCTTTATTTGCTTTGCAATATCATCACTCCATTCATCAAGAACTTTTACCAATTTTTCTCGATCCCAATTATCGATATGCTTATTTATTTTTTTTCCGTATCTGCGTAGTTGGTTTACATTCTTAATATAATTTTTCATATCATCTTTGTTTAGGGTAATGCGATGAGTATCATCGCCTTTGGTATTAGGCTCAAACGTATCTAAAAAATTCTTCTGCACATTTTCGTCCTCTAGCTTTTGCATTGATAGCAAAGAGTCAATAAATTGCTGTACAGGCGAAACATCTACTATTTTTGTTTTAGTTACACCTTTCCATGCGTATTCATAGCGGAACGGATTATAGTTGATCAGATATATATTATATTCTTGTTGTCTTTTCATATCCCATGTTGTCTTCGCTTTAAGGTTACGTTGAACGACAATTTTCTGATTTAATAGATGAGTCGGACACTTATAGATTATTTTGTTTTGATGGTCGATGACAATATGTTTCACTACTATTCTTGAAGTATCCTCATCAGTATTGGCCAAGAGTCTATTTGAAAGAATCAAAACCATAGCTGTAAAGATAAATAATTCTATTATAAGTAAAGTTCTTTTCATTGATTTCACCGCCTCATTGATCATCTTCAATCGTTACATTCGGGGTATTTTTAGGTCCCATACCTTTAGTGCCATTAAATGAAATTTTGAGTTTCCATTTTATTGGAAAACAGCTTGGAATAAAAATAAAGCCCTCGACATTTCTTTTATCTGGCGGAACATGATGGGCTTTGCACATATCATGGCCTTGTTCTTTTTCCAGTTTTATCTTCAGGGATTTTGGATATTTAACTCTGATTCGATTCTTTAATGGCCGATCACCCTGAATTTCACAAGTAATAGTACTTCCAGTTGCATCGATTTTATTCCTAAGAGATTCAGTATATTTAAACGGATTTTCTCTCCATTCTGGGATTTTTATTGATCGATTTGCATGTTTTAATTGGTTACTTATTTCTATTTCTTTTTGGTTTTTTGTTTTTTCCTCTTTCAAATTTGTTTCTGCCATCTTTCTCTCTCCTTTTTATATCTGGGGGTTTTGCGGTGGCCCCGACACCGTGTTCCCTTTGATCAAAAGGTTGGTCAATTGGGTTTTTCCCCTTTGACCTGCTTAAAGGGTAGTATAAGTTGGGGCGGGTAGACTACTAGATATGTGTCAAAAACTAGTAAATTTGTGTCAGGGTTGGATGGGAGAGAGTTTTTGGGTGTTAGGGGGTTGGTTTGGTGTGTTGGCTTTGGTAGGTGGAGGGGAGTTGGTGGAATTTTTCTTTGAAGAGTTTGGCGAAGTAGGCGAAGTTTTGGAAGCCGACTTCCAGGGCTACTTCTGAGACGTTGCCGAAACGGTCTCGGAGGAGTTGGGCTGCTCGTTGGAGGCGGAAGGTGCGGATGAATTGGTTGGGGGTTTCGCCGGTTAGGGCCTGGATTTTGCGGAAGAGGGTGGAGCGGGACATGTAGAGGGCGGTGCAGAGTTGTTCGAGGTGGAAGTTGGGGTCGGAGAGATTTTTTTCTAGTAGGTTGGTGATTTCGGTTAGGAATTCTTTGTCCATGGAGGATACTTCGATTTCCTGGGGGAGGAGCATTTTTTTTCGCTGGATTTTGAGCTGGAGTTGGCGGCGGAGGTCGATGAGGTTTTGGATGCGGGTGATGAGGATTTTTGTGTTGAAGGGTTTGGTGATGTAGTCGTCGGCTCCGGTTTTAAGGCCCTGGACTACGGATTCTTCGCCGGCGCGGGCAGTGAGGAGGATGATGGGGATGTGACTGGTGTCGATATTGGTTTTTAGGTGGCGGCAGAGTTGGAAGCCGTCCATTTCCGGCATCATGACGTCTGAGATGATGAGGTCGGGGATTATTTTTTTGGCCAGGTCGATGCCGTCTTTGCCGTTGACCGCTTCTACGACGCGGTAGTCCTGGTCGAGGGAGGAGCGGATGAAGGATCTGACGTCGGCGTCGTCTTCTACGATGAGGATGACGTTTTGGGGTTCGGCTTGGGTTTCGCTGTCATCTTCGGGTTCTTCGATGGTTTGGGAGTCGTGGGGTTGTTTGGGGGCGTGGAGGTCGAGGATTTCGGCGGTTTTTTTGGGGGATGGTTGGGATGGTTGTAGGGTGCCGTTTGGGGGGGCGATTTCTTCGGGTTTTAAGTGGTGTTTGCCTAATGGGAGGCGGATGATGAATTCGGTGCCTGTCCCTTCCCCGCTCTGGACATCTATCTCTCCGTGGTGGAGGCAGACGAGTTCTTTGGAGAGGGCGAGACCGATGCCGGAACCGTTGGATAGGGGTTCTGAGTTTTCGGGTTGGTCCGCTTGATAGAAGCGGTCGAAGATGTAGGCCACCTGCTCTTTGGGGATGCCGATGCCGGTGTCGCGGATGGAGATCTCGAGATAGCCTTCGGGGTATTGTTTGGCTGGGGAGTTGGGGATGACGGTTCTTAAGGCGACGGTGATCTTGCCGTTGGTGGGGGTGAATTTTACGGCGTTGACCAATAAGTTGGTGATGCATTCTTCGAGGTTTTCGGGGTTGAAGTAGACGAAGATAGAATCTTTGGTCGAGGTGAAGGTGAGGTCGATGTGCCGTTGCTGCGCCAGCATGGTGAAGGAGGCCAGGATGCCTTTGATGAAGGGGATGAAATCGTTGTGGCCGGCTTTGAGTTTGAGTTTGCCCGAATCGATGCGGGAGAGGTTGAGGAGGCGGTTGATGAGGGAGATGAGGCGGCGGGCGTTTCTGAGGATGAGGTCGAATTTATCTTTTTGGGCGCGGTCGTTGGTTTGGGATTTCATTTGTTCCACCGGTCCCATGATGAGGGTGAGAGGGGTGCGGAACTCGTGGGAGATGTTGGCGAAGAAGCGGGATTTTACCTGGTCCAGCTCTTTGAGCTTTTCCGCTTGTTCTTTTAGTTGGGAGGTGCGGCGGTCGATGATGTGTTCGAGGCGGCGTTTGTCTTTTTCCAGGGAGCGGACTCTGAGGCGGAGCAGAAGGAGGCCTAGGCCTGCGAAGGCCAGGATAAAGAGGGCGATGGCCCACCAGGTTTGGTACCATGGCGGTAGGATACGGAAGCGGATGGAGGCTTCGGTACCGGTGTGGCCGAAAATATTTCGGCCGTTGACGCGGAAGGTGTAGATGCCGGCGTCGAGGTTGGTGTAGTCTTTGTGGGATTCGTTTGTCCATTCGGACCAGTCGTTGTCGTAGCCTTCCAGGAAGGAGGCGTATTGATTGGCGTCTTCGGCCTCGAAAAATAGAGCGGCGAATTGGAAGCGGATGTTTCTCTGCTTGTGCGGGAATTCGGGGATGGAGGGTTCGGGTCCGCTTTCGGCATCGATGAAGCTTGCCATGGCGGGCTTGTTATTGATGCGGATGGCGCGGATTTTGACGGGGAAATTGCGGGAATCGTCCTTCTTTTGGGCGGTGTCGTAGCGGATGAGGCCTTCGTTGCCCGAGAGCCAGAGGGTGTGGTTGGTTGGTTCGGAGAAAAAGGAGTTGACCTGGATTTTGGGGAGGCGGAGGAATGGCGTCCGGATGATGCCGAAGGCTCCGTCGGGTTTGGGGAGGGCCTGGAAATTTTGGTTTTCCGAATGGAACCAGATGGTTTGCCTGGAGTCTTCCATGACGCGGAAGACACCGCGGGAGCCGTCGCAGAATTCATCGCCCAGGAGAGAATCGGCGACGAACCGTTCTTGTTTGACGTCGAAGCGGTAGAGCCCCTTCACTGTGGCGAAGACCGGTCGGCCGGCGGCGATGGAGACGTTGGTCTCCCCATTGGGGAGATTGTGGCCGGTGTAGTAGTGGTGGACGGTTGGTTGGGAATAGTCTTTGCTGGAGGAGTAATCAAGTTTGAATACGCCGTACTCTTTGGTGCCCAGCCAGACATTTCCGCGATTGTCCTCGGCGATGGTGTGGATCTCGTGATCGATGCCGCCGATGTTTTTTTCCGTTTGCCAATTGGATGGGGATAGGATGGCGGGGCCGCGGACCGTTGCCATGAGGATGCGGCTGCGATCGTTCTTGCACGGGTGAAGCGCGTAGGTGTTGTCCGGGTGGATCTTTTTCTGGGATTGGCGGTTCAGGAGAAAGACGCCGGCGGTGGTGGCAGCCAGAAGGGAGTCGCCGGTTGGCAGGAGGGACCAGCAATGGCGGGAGATGTTGGGGATTTTTTCGAACGAGCCTTCGGGGCTTAAGGCGAACAAGCCGTCGGAGGTACCGGCCAATAGTCGCTCTTTGAAGCGGGAGACGGTATGAACGATGCCGGTTAGTCCCGAGCGGGCATCGTAATAGGAGAAGGGGGAATTGTTCTCGATTTTGGCGACGCCAACATTCAGTCCGGCCCAGATATTGCCGGAGCGGTCTTCGAAAATATATTTGACACTATTGTCGTTTAGGCCCGACTCTTTGTCGTAGATGGTTTTTAGATTACCATGGTCGTCGATGATGACGATGCCGCCTTCGCTGGTGCCGATAGCGTAATCGCCGGAAGAGAGGCGGATGCCGCAGTAGATTTTGCTTTTGATCAGATAGTCGTTGGCGTTGCAGGGGAACGGTGTTGCGGCGTCGCCATCGAAGAGGAAGAGCCCCTGCCGGGCGCCGGTTAGGATGTGCTCCCGCCCGTGGGGGGCCATCATATAGACGCCGGCGGCTGAGAGGGATTGGGTGTTGGGAATGGGTTCGAGCAGATCGTCTTCCAGTAAATAGAAGCCTTTGTGCTGTTGTTGGATGTAGAGGCGGCCGCCGATCAAAAAAGAGGGCCGGAACGAGGTCTCGGACCGCCAGATTTTGAAGCTCTTATGCCGCCAACGGAAGAGATATTTTTTGGTTCTGAAAAAGACGGCGCCGTCGAGGTGGAAGGATTGATAGACCGCCGAAAAATTGCGTGCTTCTGGAGGAAGGTGTTCCACCAATGATCGGTATCGTGGGCTGCCGTCATCGCCGGGTTCCAGGTAGCCGATCTCCCCTCGCCCGCCGATATAGATTGTGCCGTTATCGTCCATTGCCATGGAGCGTACCGTGTGGTTGTCAATGGCGATCTTTTCCCACGACACGCCGTCGTAGAGCATGAGCCCGCCAAGATTGCCTACATAGACTATCCCCTGCCGGTCCTGAAGAATCCACCAATTTTGAGGGAGATTGTCGTAATCATTGCGGTCATAGTGTTTGATGACTTTAAACCCGTCCGGAGCCTGTCCCGCCGGAAGCGTTCGATAAAAATTGAAAAAAACCAGCCCTAAAGCCAGTAGAAATGCCCACCTTCTCCGTTTCACCCAATTCATCATAATCACCCCTTTGTGATCCGGTTTTACCCTTGTGTATTTTATTAACATATATAGAAAAAAAATTCCATACTTCCAGCGGAATAAAATAATTTTGAGTGGAATGGAACGGAAAAACCTCCGGTTCCGATTGAAATAGATCCATTGGCGGAGGTTCCGCAGATTAATCTTGACGGCAATACCTGAAAAGCGATACAATAGCGGTGATCTAGTAATTTCGCTTTTTAGGAAGGGATGATATGAAGGTACATGTGGGGAAATTGATTTTGTCTATCGGAGTGTGCCAATTGGCGGGACTGATTGGGGGGCTTTGGACGAAAGACGCGGTTAGGACATGGTATATGGCGATAAAAAAACCGGGGTTCACTCCCCCCGGATGGGTGTTCGGGCCGGTGTGGATTCTGCTTTACATTATGATGGGGATCGCCCTTTATATTGTGTGGCGATCGTCATCGGTTCATGCATCAAAAACAATGGCGCTTGTTGTTTTTGGGATTCAATTGGTGTTGAACGCTTTGTGGAGTTTTGCCTTTTTTTATTTACAAAATCCAAAGGCCGGTTTGATAGAGATCATCATCCTCTGGATAGTCATTCTAGTGACGATACTATTATTCTACCAAATCCGCAAGGGCGCGGCGCTTTTATTGCTCCCCTATTTTTTATGGGTTACATTCGCGGCGTTTTTAAACTATTCCATCTGGATGTTGAATAAATAAGTTTACTTTATATTTCCAGGCTACGAGTCTCAAAAGGAAGGTTCAAGACAAAAGGTATTCCTTTTGACCACTTTTAGGCAAAAAAAAATAAAATAGCGCCGATTTTGCTTTTTTCATGGAACTTCTCATGATTTCTAGACGTTAATGTAGTATGCTTTTGAAACGACAATTCATTCAATATTCAAATCGGAGGTTCGAACATGCAAGAAAATAGCGATTATTCCCGCATTCAAACGCTGGCTGTGGGCATTATTATTCTCACCGTTGGAGCTATATTTTTTCTCCATAACTTGATTCCCTCCTTCCATGTGGGCAACCTATGGCCCTTATTCATGCTGATTCCGGTGATTCCATTGGTTTTTGTCTGGATAAGGGATAAACAGAAGAGTTCGGGAGTTGTGCTTCCCATTGTGATTCTGCTTTTCTTCTGCGTCTATTTTCTATGGCTCAATTATACCCATTGGTCCAATGTGGCGGATACCTGGCCCAATTTTCTGATTGGACCTGGATTGGGATTTCTAGCCCTCTATTTTGTCAGCCGCCATTGGGGATATTTGATACCCGCGTCCGTACTGCTTGGATTGGGGGGGATTTTTTACACTGAACTCATGGACAACACTTATTTGATCGGAGTGTTGATGATTGTGGCAGGCGTGATATTCATTTTGAGTTCCCTATTGAAGATCAGCGCCGCTCCCAAACAAGAGAACGACACGGTTCAGGACGAACCCAACGTATGACCTTTAGATGGCCGCGACCGTGATATCGCGAGTTACGGCCGCCTCCCCTCCTCTATTGTCGGTTACCTTCAAGATCACTATAAATGTTTTATTCACCGTACCGTCCCAGGTGTAACGGTGCTGGACCTTTTCGCCATAGGCTGTTTGACCGTCGCCAAAATCCCATAAATAGCGGATGATGGTTCCATCCGGATCCACGCTCAGGCTACCGTTGAAATAGATGATTTCACCTTTTTGGGGTGATGCCGGCGAGTATGAGATGACGGCTGAGGGTAGTTGATTCTCCTGTTCTTCTTCCACTTTTACCTCTATCTCCACCTTCTGGTCCGCGGATTCCGCTGTGACGGTAGCGGTGGTGGATGTTTGCAGCCAATCTTCAACCATTCCTGCGGCATCGGTGGTATAGACGCTTTTTCCTCGAGAAAAATAACCGGCTGTTGTGGAGAGGATGACGGGGATATCCGGCAGGAGATTGCCGTCGCGATCCGAGGCGAATACGCGGATTCGCGCCTGTCCCCCTCCAGCGGGTAGCGTTGTGGGGGTGGCGGACATGGATAGGGTTTCCAACGCAGCGTTGCCGATGACAATGGTTAGGGGATTTGGTTCAGCCAGAATATTACCGGATCGGGCCTGAATCTCCCCGACTCCGCTATAATCACCGGAAACAAATTCAACTGTGGCTCTGCCCCCCATGATTTCCACCTCTGATGGGACCACGCTCCCCAGGGTGGATGTAAACATCACCAACGTATGATCGTGCATGGCGTCGCCGGATGCTGTGAATCCCATTACCGTGATGGAGGATCTGTCCCCCCCGGTTTTAAGGAAAGGCTTCTGAGAGGAGATGATTAACGAAGCGCCCTCGGAGGCGTAGAACGGCGTTTTTTTACACGCGGGCGCCGAGATAAGCGCGAACAAAACGAATATCAGAAAGATGGTCTGTCTCATGGTTCACTCCGGTTTGCCGCTGAATTTCAAACGGATGTTGCTTTCGGTTCCCGAATCGATGGGCAATAGGTCGGACTCCTGGATATCCGGCATACGCACGATATAGGGAGTGACCCGGAGAATGATGTCTGTTTGGTCCACCTGCCGGCGGTTTCCAGACAAAAGATCGCCAAGTAGCGGGATGCGGTTGAGGCCGGGAATCCCCTTTTGCGACGTTCGTTCCGAATCCCTCAATAGCCCCGCCATGATTCCTGTCTCGCCGTCTTTGAGACGGATTTTGGTCTTGACGGAGCGGTTGCCGATGGTGGGCGGCACTGTATTGGTACCGGGGCTGGTGATAAAGGTGAGTTTGAAGTCCAGCTCGAGGCTGATCTCCCCATTGTGATGGACATGGGGTACGATGGCGATCTCGATACCCACATCCTGCAAATCATAGGAGGTGATGGGTTGCTGGTCGGGTCCGCCGGTGTTGTAGGGGACAAACGATGTCCGGGGCACCGGTACTTTGTCGCCGAGATTGACACTCAACTTGGCGCCGTCTTCTCCTCTCACCTGCGGTCGCGCCAGAACGCGCGAGTCGCTGTCGCTCTCCAGGAATTTGTAAATCACCGTGGGGATGGAGAAGAGGAAATCGGACGCGTCCAGATAGTAAAAACGGTTTCCGCTGATACCGCCGCTATCGCCGGTGCGGGACAATGATTGCCCCAACTGGTATTGGCTGAATTCCATCCCATACTCCTGCAACCGGTCTTTGTTCACCTCCATGATGTCCACCTTTACCAGGACCTCGGCTTTGCGTTTGTCATAAAACTGAATCATCCGCTCCACCAACGCCACTTTTTCCGGAACGTCCCGCACTGTGATGGAGTTGAGATTCGGGTCGGCGGTCATGGAATTGATGCGGGTAATCCGGCTGATGAGTTTGACGCAATCATCCGCCGCCATATTGGAAAGGTAATAATTCTTGATGATCTGCTCGTCGTAGTTTTTCCGCTTCGCCGCTGTATCCGGAATAATAATCAACGTTTTTCCGTCCAGTACTTTGTAAAACAATCCTTTCAGCATGCAAATCCGGTCCAACGCTTGCACGAAGGAAATATCTTCCAGAATGATAGAAAATTTGGAGTTCTTGAAAGCGGAGTCGAAGATGATGTTGATACCGGCGGAAGTGGCCAGTGTTTTGAAGACATGGGCCAATTCGACTTTTTTTGTGAATTTCAGACTGATATTGTCGTTGTCCGGCGCGATGAGCAGCTTACGTTTCAGCGCTGTCTTTTCTTTGACTTTCTCGATCCAGGTTTGTGTGTCTTCATTACCGTTGGCCTGAATCAATTTTAAGATTTTTCGCTTCTCCATCTGGGCCAAATGATTGGAGGGATTGTACTCCAGAGCTCGGTTCAATTCCAACAAGGCCCGTTGAAAATCCTTTTCCTCTTTGTTTTCCATGGCGATGCGAAAGTAAAAATTAGACGCTTCCACCATCGCCTCCATCAATTTCAAGCGATAGCGGGCTTCGTTCGGTTTTTTCCGCACAGCGTCCATATAGTGACGGACAGCGTCTATGTATCGCTCGCTCTTCTTCAGGTCCTCCGCTTTGCGGAAACTCATTCTACCGGTTGAGCAGCCGGTTACGAACAACAATAGAGACAGACAAAAAATTGCAATTATTGTGGCGATTCTTTTATTCATTGTACACAAATAGTTTAAAATTCTCACATGGTTTAGCGGTAGACATCCGTTATGGTGTCAAATACAATCATGCAATACTTGAATATTTATTTCAAGTGGTCTGTCAATTTTTTGTTTAAAAAAAGCAAATTTTTTTCAATCTTACGGCGCTTCGATGAGGGCCAGGTCGCCTTTGGAAATATTCGGCGGTAAATACCCCAACGCCACCTCGCGATACCCTGAGCACAATCCGTCGGGGGTGATACCAAGGGCTTCCAATAATGCGTAATGGCGGTCTGTAGCCATAATAAATTGCCCTCCCATGCCTCCCAGGTCCCGTAAGATTGATTCCACCTCTCCGGGATTGCCCGGATTGCCTAAAATATCACACAGCAATGCGGCGTCGCCCCCTTTGGGTGTAAATGATAATTCCACCGGCTCATCTTCCTCGAATTCTGCATGGTCATCCATACCGAATAGCACTTCCGGAGGCACAGAATAATATTCATCGGCGGGTTTGCCTCCCATGTACAACCGGTAATGGAGCAGGTCGTCGTCGTGGTTTGTCACGGCCCAGGCGATACAGCCTAGATTTTTGGAAACATCTTCGCAAAATCCATTGATCTCGCTCATTTCCTGGCCTTCGAAAGCGGCGTCGAACACTGGAATACAGCCGTTAGTCTCCGGGTAAACCGCGGCTTCCCGTTTTTTTTCCTTCAACCATGAAATGACATTCTCCCTTTCAATCCCCTTTAATAGGACACTCGTATAAAAAGCTCCCATCATTCCTCCTTTGATAGCTAGAATATTAATTACTTTAACAATAGTATAACAATAAAAAAAAATCAAACACAATCAGCGGGTTTTCAAAAAAAGAGCTTCCGATCATATAAAGCAGGCGGGTTTGGTTCAGTTTTAATTGGGTTTCATGCGCGTCTTGCTGGAACCGGTCTATGTCCGCCTGTCAATGGGTCTTCGGCGGCAGGTAATCTTGTTGCGGTTCCACGAAATAGGCGTATTCGCCGTTCCACAGAGACAAAAACAATTGATCGAGGGTTGAAGCGATGTGGGGTATACGCGTAACCACCTCGACATTGCGGGAGGAAAAGAAGTAGCTTCGCGCCCAATTACTGGTTCCCACCCAGGAGAGGCGGTCGTCGATGCGCATCACTTTGGAATGTATCACCCGGCTATAAGGGATGAATCCCGACGAATGCTCCGGAATTGTCACGAACTTCACGTCGATTCCCGGTTGGAGCGCAAGCTCTTTGATATCATCCACCCTTGGTTTGCCCTTGTTCCAGTCGGATATCAGCATCTTGACCTTCACTCCCCGGCCGGCGGCGCGGCGCAGCGCTGTATCGATGCGGTAAAACCGTTCGTCGCTACCGCGGATATCGGTATGGTAACTGAGCAATTGCACAGTGATTGTTCGCTTTGCCCCGTCGATCAGTTCCACCAATGTATCGATGGCGCTTCGCACTCCCGGAGGATTCAATTCCGCCGGGCTGGACACCAGGAAAACATCATCGCCGAAGCGGATCGCCGGTTGGTCTCCCAGCCGGTCATAGGCGTCCGATTGGCCTGAGTGATAGGCCCAGTCCGCCTCGAATATCCGTTGCAACGCCTCCACAACCGGCTCACAGCCAATACGAAGCCCTGTCTCATGGATATGCTCCAAAGCCCGCCAATCAAAATTTTGGCTGCCGACAAACGCTTCCCGCTCATCCACAATAAAGAACTTGGCATGCAAACCGCCATTGTTCAACTCTTTCCAGTCAAAGAGCAAAATCTCGATATTTTGAGAGTTTGAAAAGCGGCGAATCAACGCTTCTGAATTGGAAGCCATGGTGACCGAGGTCAGGATTCGTACCTTCACTCCCCGTTCAGCCGCGTTCAAAATCTCCTGCGCCACAGGTTCCAGAGCGCCGCCTTCATGTCCGGTAAGATAAAACTCCTCCAGGCAGATGCTGGACGTCGCCTTTTTGACCATCTCCACCCACACCTGCGACGCGGAACGCGTTCCGGCGTTTTGGATTGAAGTCCCGGATGGAATGGTGGTCACGACCTCGACATCGCCGCAAGCTCGCTTCTCATGGGATTGTAGAAGCAACGGATGACTGATTGCCCCCTCGGGACAGGAACAACAAGAACCTGTGAAAGCTATTGATAGACCAAGCCCTAAAATCGCTAAAACTCGCATGATATCCTCCGCTTCACAATGCTCACTATAGCAGAATAGCGGAAAAAGTCAAAAGATAATTACAAGCCCAGAAAGATAATGGCGGCGCCATTTTCTGAATCTTTTTCCCTTACAGCTTTACAATTCAAGGATTTTTGTATAAAATTTCCTATATATGGACAAAAAAACCGAATCCCGTCTTCATTTAGTCGAATGGGTCATGCTGGCGGCCATTTTTGTCACTTTCCTCACAATCGCAATTCCCACAATCCAGGAATACCGGCACAATGTACGGATCACCACCGCCATTTCCAACATCATTCAAATCGAAGACAACATCCTGTTATACCGCCACCGTTTCAACCGCTTGCCCCCCAATCTCGAAATCCTGGGGCTAGGCGCGCTCAAAGACCCCTGGGGAAATCAGTACCAATACAATGTGATATCTCGACAACCGGTTCCCGCGGAACGGATTCAATCAAGGAAAGCCCAATACCAGTTGTCATTGAACAAAGACTACGACCTATTCAGCATGGGGCCGGACGGCAAGACAGCAGAGTCGCTGCTCCACCCTTCAGGGCGGGATGATATCATTCGCGCCAATAACGGAATGTTTATAGGACTTGCCAGTGAATACTAAAACTCAGCGTTCCTTGTTTCGCAGCAAAGTGGCCCGCCGCATTTTCGGATTGTTTATATTTTGCGCGCTGATTCCGTTTTTGACCCTGGCGGCGTTCACCTATCTATTCGTGAATCAACAATTCCAAAACCAGGCGTACAGTCAGTTGAGCCGTACCAGCAAGTCAAAAGGCCTGGAAATATACGACCATCTTTTGGTTCTGGATTCCCAGGTGAAGAGTATCTGCCGGGCAATAAACAACGGATCCTTCAGCCCTCCGGAAAACGCATCCCAAAACCCTATGGCAAGATCCGAAAACAACTTCCAGGGACTTCTCCTCAACACCCTCCCCTTTTCCGGCGATTGCGTGCAATGCCGCACTCTATTGGCAGGAAAAATCGACAGCTTCCCGTCCATTAGTTTGCAAGATCGATTTCTCCTGAAAACCGGGACTACTCTATTGAAGGCCCGGGCAAACCGGCCCTTCGCCTCGATTTACCTGCTGCGGATGGTGGATCCGGGACACAACGACAGCCCGCTTCTGGTGGCCCAGGCCGATCCGGTATTCCTCTGGGGCCTTGGCCCCCGCGACACCTTGCCCTCCGGCGCCCATATGACTGTATACAACGAAGACGGCATCCTGATGCTCTCATCCATCGACAATCTCTCTTCGGAGCAGGTGAAGGAGGCGATCCGCCGTTATCGTCTGGCGTCCCCGATTTCCCGCATCTTTTCCACACCGTTTCTCGACCAACAGCTCATCTCCGGTTTCTGGTCCATCACCATTGATTCCCGCTTCAACAGCCCGCAATGGACTGTCATTATCAGCCAATCGAAGGACGCGGTGTTCAAACCCATCGAATACTTCGCGTCATCATTTCCCAAACTGATATTGTTGACCATCTGGATTGTAATACTCCTCAGCATTATGCTGATTAAAAAGAGCCTGGTCCCTATCGAAACCCTCCGCCAGGCCACACAACAAATCGGCAACCGGCAATTCGACGTGCGGGTGAGCCTGGACAGCAATGACGAGTTTCAGGATCTGGGGCAATCCTTCAACGATATGAGCCAGAAACTCAAAGAAGATCAACAACTGCTATTGCAAGCAGCCAAGATGAGCGCGTTCGGCAGATTATCCGCCGGCATGGTCCACGAAATCGGACAGCCCCTGTCCTCAATCATGGGATTCGTGGAGGTGTTGAAAGGAACGCATCTATCGGAAACCCAGCAAAAGCCGGTGGCTATCATTGCCGATGAATTGGATCGCTTGCGGCAAATCCTGCAAAAGTTCAGTTCTTTTTCACGCTTTGCGGACCAGGACATTACGCCGCTCTCACTCAATGAGATCCTCGATCAAACATACAACCTTTTGGAGCACCAATTAAAACGCAAAAGCATACAGCTTCAAAAGGAATTTTCCGATATTCCCTTCATTTCAGGAGATAAAAACAGTTTGCAGCAAGTTTTCTTGAACCTCTCCCTCAACGCGGTGGACGCGTTTGACGGCGCGGGCGGTTCCTCCGAACGCCGCATCGTGTACAGAACCCAGTTGATTGATAAGAAAAAAATACAAGTTGAAGTCGAAGATAACGGAAAAGGAATTCCCGCCGATATGCTCGATAAAATATTCGAACCCTTCTTCACCACAAAATCAGAAGGCAAAGGATCCGGCCTCGGACTGGCCATCACCGAATCGATCCTACACCAGCATCACGCGTCGATTTCAGTGGAGAGCGACGAGGGCTCGTTCACCCGCTTCATCATCAGTTTCCCGTTGTCGCCTAAAGGGGATATCACTTAAAATAGAAGCGGACGCCGATGCCGCCGTCGATATCGAATCCCGTATCGGGAATCACTCGCATCCCCGGCACCACCTCGGCAAACAATTCAACCCGCGGCGCCACAAAATAGCGGAGGCCGAACGGAACCCTGGCCCCCAATTGGAGATTGTCGTTAGCCCCTTTCTCGTTCCCTGTGACTTTGACGCCAAGGCCGAAATATCCATACAAGGAACGGTCCAGTTTTTTATTCCCCAGCCAGTAATCGCAATGGAAATGAAAGTAATTGTCGAATACCGACCAGGCGATTCCCAAAATCGGAAAATTATCGATCCTGATACTGATTCCGGTGGGCTCCCCCACAATGATACCAATCCCGGTTTTGGCCTCCAACACATTCAGCGAACCCGCTGTCACTGAGATAACAAACAATAAAACAATCGCCAATTTTTTCAATGCCGTTTCCTCCATCATGAAATTGTTAACATTGTAATCAATCTCCCCCAAATGTCAATAGGCGATATATGGCATGCGAAAAGATTGAATCTGGCAGTAAGTTTCGAAGAATACAATAAACTTTTTTTTAGTCGCATACGTAAAATTTTGTACTATGGCTATAAGTAAATTTTTAGGAGGTGTACTATGAATGGACTTTCTATATTTTTATGGATTTGATTCATTGTAATTATATTTGTGGTCGTTCTTTTTTTTATTTTCTATTTTTTCTGGGGAAAATCGAAATCAAAGAATCCATTTGATAACCCTGAAAAAACACAGACAATTACCTCTGTAATTGCTTTGTTCTTTGGTACGGCTGCCGCAATAGGAAGTGCGGTCGCCACTCTTCAAGTCGCTTCATTTGGTCTTGAAATATCGAAACAACAGGAGAAGCAAAACCGAACCACTTACATCGAGAGTAAAACCAATCATGCAATATCATTATATGCCGATGTGCTCGTCGCGCTCTCCGATGTATACACATCCGGAGTGAGTGTGGACCTTGGAATTCCAAAAATAAAAAAGAATTTCGTGCTAGAAAAAATGGGAGGAGAACTTCCAAAAAATTTAGAAATTGAAGTGTCACTTCTCACGAGTTCGTTAAAAAAACTTGTCGTGGCGCTTCATAATCTCTCTAAGGATGAATTCGCCGTTTATTGTTTGTTGGAAAAAGGCAAACACTTCAAAGGCAAGCTTCAACACTTAAATAAAAAAACAATAGAAAACGGCCTGCCAAAATCCATGAACGATGTACATATCTTATTCTTGTCTGATATAGCGGCATTCCTTGATATTGCACAGAGAAGGTTGGCGACTAAAACCTACTCTGAATTGATTCAAGCCCGTCTATTCGCCAATGCGACTGAGACTGATTTTTTCGGTGTCCATTATGATAACAGGAATGTCCGCACATTCTTTTTTTTAGGAAATTTGATATTTAATGTTACACCTGACGGCCCCCCGAGCTCAGATAACTTATTCATCGCATCTTATGGAAGCGCGATCATGCATGATTTGTTCAAGATTATTCCAAACGGGGACTTTATTGAATCTTGCGCTAAATCTCACTATAAAGAAATCATTGGCGAATCCGAAGTTCCTTATATATTTCGATCCAACGATTATCACTTCGAAAAGCTTACAGACGGCAATTGAAGACGCGGAAAAAATCGGTGATTTATATTTTCTCGACGCGAAGTCTTAAGCCTCCTGTTTTTTGTTCGCTGCAATTTTATATTCGAATCGCTTCGAGAGTGGCCTTTACATAGGCGGGATCGACCATTCCATTGGTTGATGGGGTTTCGAAAATCCGGGCCGGCATGCGCTCTTCCAACAACCGGAATCCCTCTCTCTCTTTAAAATCGTATTTCTGTCTGAGAATCCGCCGTCCCAATGCATGGAGTGTGTCGGGAGAGAGCGAGATGCCCATCGTCTCCAACGCTTCCAATACAATCTCCTCTTTATATATATTGCGGGCAAAAAAACAAATCACCAGACTCGATAGAATCTGCCGCCAGGATTCCTCCGCGACAATTTGTTCAGCCAATTCCTGTGGAGAGGGCATCTCTTTTTTGAAGGCCTTCTGATCGATGCTATATCCCGCATTGTCCAGGTGGCTGTGTCTGGCGCCCACCAGGTACCCGATATGAGCTGCCGCTCCGGTGTGATAGCCGGGCATTTCGTTTTTTCCAAACGACAGGGCGAAATCCCTGCCGCCATATATCGACGAGGCATGATCGACCCCTTTGGCCAATGCCCTGAAAAAATCATTCGGTTGGGATACAATGCGCTTCACCGCTTCGATATAATTTCCGTAATTGTTCCAGAAAAATCGCAGCCCCCCCGTTTGATCGTCGCTAATTATCCCCTTGTCCATCGCTTCGGTGGCCCAGGACAGGACGACCCCGGCGCTCATAGCGTCGAGACCCACCGCTTCGACTGCATCCATCAATTTCAGAAGTCCATCTGTATCGCTACCTCCCAGCATTGTTCCCAGGGAAAATATCAGTTCGTAATCATAGCCGATCATACGGGTTTTGTAAAAATAGGGCTCATCGGCATATGGCTCCCGCAACGCGGCGATATGGATGCAACCGATGGGGCAATGGGAGCACGCCAACCGCCGTCCCAAATAATGTTGAGCAAATGATTCTCCCGAAACCTTATCGGCATCTTCAAATTCCCCTTGCTGGAGATTTCGAGTCGGCAATCCCTTCAACCGGTTCAGAGACAACACATTGCCGGCGGTTCCTAATTCATGGTACTTTTTCATCAATTCGGAATCCACGGCGGTGCGGAATATTTTATCGTAAATAGAGCGGTACGCTTTCATATTGTTAATTGGGAACGACCGTTTGCCGGAAATTGAAATTCCCTTCAGCATCTTGCTGCCGAAAACAGCCCCCAATCCAAGCCTACCAAAATGACGAAACGTCTCGGCGGTGACGGAGGCATAGGTAACTTGATTCTCGCCGGCGCTACCGATGCGCATGATGGAGCGCAGCCCGGTCCCTTTTTCCCTTTCGCGGATAATGCGGCCGGAAGTGGAGTTAGTAGCCATGCCCCAGAGAGTGGTGGCGTCCCGGAATTGGACCTTGCCGTCCGCCAGATTCAAATAAACGGGGAATTCGCTTTTGCCGGTAATCACAATGGCCCCATATCCCGCCATTCGAATCGACACCGCGCTCCGGCCCCCGCAGTGACTCTCGCCCAGGTTTCCCGTATGGGGGGACTTGAACATGGCCACGGTTTTCGACGCCAATGGATACAGGGATGTCAGCGGCCCTACCGCTAAAATGATTGGATTTTCAGGCCCCAATGGATCGCAATCCGGCGGGCAATGCTGGCTCAACAACGCAATCGCGGCTCCGCTACCACCCAATTGCTCACGAAAAATATCATCCCGCTCTTCCACTTTGAAAGATTTGCGGCTGAGATCTATGTACAGGACACGATGAAGCGTTCGCTCGACAGTCATCCTTCACTCCCCTTTTTTGCCCCGGCGCCCAGCACATCGTAGGGACAATAACCGGCGCAATAGCCGCAATGAACGCAAATCATCGGTTTATCCACCTCATCGTCCCAAAAAATGGCGCCCAACACACAGGCGTCCCTGCAATGCCCACAACCAATGCACTTTGACGACGCCAATTTAACTCCGCCACCGGGACGAAGTTCCAGCGCTCCGGTGGGACACACTTTGGCGCAGGGCGGATCGGCGCAAGCGCGGCAGACAACAATCACAAACCCTTTGGACATTCCCCCGGCGGAGCGGACGCCGATGCAGGATTTCGACAATCCCGCCGCTCCAGCCCGCCGGCTACAGGCAAACATACAACTTTGACAGCCAATGCACCGCTCTGGATCCAATACTTCAAGTTTCATTCGTGTTCTCCCACTAATAAAACTATATCATAATTCTCGAAAAGTGACCAGATTGAATGTGAAGGTTTTTTAGATAAAAAAAAAGCCCGGACCGCGAAGTCCGGGCTATATTTAAATGTTTCTAAAAATCTATGCTTAATACATGCCGCCGCCCGGAGGCATTGCGGGCATTCCGCCTTTGTCCTCTTCCGGCATATCGGCTATCAAACCTTCGGTGGTCAGGAGCAAACCGGCAACGGACGAAGAATTCTGCAACGCGGAACGAACCACTTTTGTGGGGTCGATGATGCCGGCGGCGATCATGTCGGTGTATTCTTCGTTCAATGCGTCGAATCCATAGAATTTTTCCCTGGAATTCTTCACCTTCTCGATAATAGTGGCGCCTTCGTGACCGGCATTGGCGGCAATCTGACGCAGAGGAGCTTCAAGGGACTTCAGCAGAATGTTGACGCCGAACTGCATGTCGCCGTCCAACTTCAATTCTTTCAAAGGGTTGATGCTCTTGAGCAAGGCAATTCCGCCGCCGGGGACGATTCCCTCTTCGACCGCCGCCTTGGTGGCGTGCATGGCATCTTCCACTCTGGCTTTCTTCTCTTTCAATTCGGTTTCGGTGGCGGCGCCGACGCGGATTACAGCCACACCGCCGGATAACTTGGCCAACCGTTCCTGTAATTTTTCCCGGTCGTAATCGGAAGAAGTGTCTTCGATCTGGGCCTTGATCTGTTTGATCCGGCCTTTGATGGCGTCATCGCTACCGGCGCCTTCCACGATGGTGGTGGTGTCTTTGTCGATAATGATTCGAGAAGCGCTACCCAGACTTTCAATGGTAACGGATTCCAATTTCATACCGAGTTCTTCAGACACAACCTGTCCATTGGTCAGGACAGCGATATCTTCCAACATGGCTTTGCGGCGATCGCCGAATCCCGGAGCCTTGACTGCCGCGACATTCAGGATGCCTCTGATCTTGTTGAACGCCAGGGTGGCCAGAGCTTCGCCTTCGATATCCTCGGCGATAATCAACATGGGACGGCCGGATTTGGCGACCTGTTCCAACAGCGGAAGTAATTCGCGCAAATTGCTGATTTTTTTCTCGTACAACAAGATGAACGGATTCTCCAACTCGGCCACCATACGGTCTGTGTCGGTGACAAAGTAGGGAGACAAGAAGCCGCGGTCAAACTGCATACCTTCCACGAATTCCAGAACGGTTTCCAGGGTTTTGCCCTCTTCGACAGTGATAACCCCGTCTTTTCCCACTTTATCCATGGCTTCGGCAATAATTTCGCCGATGGAGAGATCGTTGTTGGCGGAAATGGCGCCCACCTGGGCGATCATTTTACCGGATACTTCCTGGCTGAAGCCTCTCAATGTCTCGACAACATGGGCCACGCCCGTGTCGATACCTTTTTTGATCAATGTGGGATTGGCGCCGGCGGCCACCATTTTCAAACCCTCTTTATAGATGCTCTGAGCCAAAACTGTGGCGGTGGTGGTTCCATCTCCGGCTACATCGGACGTTTTCGACGCCACCTCTTTGACCATCTGGGCGCCCATATTTTCATAAGGATCTTTGAGATCGATCTCTTTGGCAACGGTCACACCGTCTTTGGTAATGGTGGGTGAACCGAATTTTTTATCCAATACTATATTTCTTCCCCGGGGACCCAGGGTAGCTTTCACTGTGTTAGCCAGTTGATTGACGCCCTTGAGGATCGCCTGCCTGGCCTCTTCGCCTAAAATAATTTGTTTTGCCATATTTCTCTCTCCTTTCTAAATCAGACAACTATCGGCAACATTACATCACTTTTGCCAGGACGTTGTCCCTGGAAATGATTAAATGTTTTTTTCCAGCGACTTTGATCTCATCGCCGGCGTATTTCCCGTACAAAATCCGGTCGCCTTCTTTGAACATTTTTTTGAGCTCTTCGTCGGTGCCCACTGCCACCACTTTGCCAACCTGCGGTTTTTCTTTGGCTGTATCAGGAATCAGGATAGATCCGACTTTTTCTTCCCATTCGGTAGGCTCTACCAACAAACGTTCGTCCAACGGTTGAATCTTCATAATAACCTCCTCAATACATTACATTCTTTCTAATATGGTTATTTCGACTTTTTTTGCCGATACACAATTATACTATAAGATAGAGGTTCGCGCAAGTTCCCTAAGTCAAAATTCTTATATTTTTATGAGTGTTTTATGCTAAGATTTGGGACAATTAAATTAAATTGTTTTTGATGAGATTTATGTTTAGTATATTTATATATACATGTTAGGAGGATTCATGAATCGAATCGCAGCAATTGTTTTATTATTGTTTTTTTCATCCTTACACGCGAAAATGATTAAGGTCACTGTTCCAAACGGCAATGAAGAATGGACCCAGGGAAGTGTCAAAAACATTACCTGGATAACCGCGGGAATCAACGCCAACGTGAGAATAGTCCTGATGCGCAATGGCGTCAAGCTCGGAGTCATTACCCAGGACATCCCGGCTTCCAAAGGTTTTCACCCATGGACCGTCGGCCAATTTTACAACGGCAAAGCGCAACCGGGAAAAGGGTATACCATCAAATTGGTGGAACAAGGAAGCCAGAACACCATCAATGATCAAAGCGATTTTCCCTTTTCCATTGTGGTTGGGCATCACGTGATGCAAATGCAGCAACCGCCCGCTTCAGTGATTGGCCGACAGCAGACAACCATCAATCCCGCCGTATTCAAAAACGGAGGCATCGGTATAATCAGCCCTAAGCAGGGAGACGCCTGGCTCATAGGCAACGGATATCATATAAAATGGAAAATGTCGGGAGTGACGCTAAGAATGGTGAAAATTGAATTGACCGGCAATTCTTACAATTCAATAATCATCCCGTCGGTACTGAATAACGGCGATTATCTCTGGAATATCCCCAATCACATTCCCCCCGGTTCCTACCGCGTAAAAGTTTCAGCCAATGTCGCCGGCGTCAGCGATTGGTTCTCCATCAAATCACCCGCGCCCCAGCCAACGTGCAATACAGGAAATCAAGGAAATGATTTGGAATGCCTGATCAATAACTACCGCAAATCCAAGGGCCTGCCCCCCATCCCCCACAACGCGGCGCTTCGCAAAGTGGCTGATACCCACGTCAAAGATCTGGCCGCATACCACCCGGAAAACCAATGCAAAGGCAACACCCATTCCTGGTCGAATCATGGTCCATGGAAAGGGGGCTGCTATGACCCCAGCAACTCGTCAACCTATCCCATCATGTGGGATAAGCCTAAAGAAATCGCCGGATACAACAACTATGGATATGAAATAGCATGCCAGGGCTGCACCTCGCCGGCGGATTCGCTCAATACATGGAAAGGAAGTCCCCCACATCACGATGTCATTCTGAACAAAGGCATGTGGTCCCAGGCATGGTCGGGAATGGGCGCCGCCATATACGGAGGTTACTCTGTTGTCTGGTTCGCCCGGTAAGAATCACTGAGAATAGGGCTTTTAAGCATTGTAACCGGCCGTTTCGAGCACATAACGGCCGTAAGTTCCTCCAAAAAATTGTTTTAAAAAATAATTTTAATCTGCAAGTTCTTGCAAATATAGATATTTTATTCTATCCTTACAAACTATGAAAAAAGACGAACACATCACCACACCTGGAATACCCCTGATAGCGAAACTGGCGCTCGTCGCCGCATGCCTCTTCTGGGCCGCCTCGTTCATCGCCACCAAAGTGGCGTTGGCAATCGTCCCTCCCCTGACAGTCGTGATGGTGCGACTGGCCATCTCCGCCCTCTGCTTTCTCATCTGGTTCCTGATCCGCGGAAAAGGAATATCCATCCAAAGCTCCCGCGATTGGGGCATGTTGGGTATTCTCTCTCTCTTCGGCACCGGACTGCACTACAGCATCCAAACCATCGGCCTCGGCTACACCACCGCCTCCAACGGCTCGCTCTACGCCGTCACCGGCCCCATCACCATCACCATCATCGCCTTCATTTTTCTGGGAGAGAAGATCACCCTCAAAAAATCGATCGGCATCATCCTGGCAATTATCGGAGTATTGGCGGTCATGGGGATCGACACCATCCTCGAGTTCGACCTAAAAGGGCATCTACTGGGAGACCTACTGGTGCTGGCCAGCATCTTTATGTGGGGCGTCTTTACAGTCATGGGCAAAGGGATGACCAAAAAACTATCCGCCCTGGACCTCACCGGTATCGTTACCTTCATGGGAGCGGTGTATATGCTGCCCCTTGGCTTGACTGAAATGTATCGAACCGGATTTTCCCTCAGCCAGATCACTCTGAACGCCTGGGCCGCCATCGCGTTCCTGGGCGTCACATGTTCGTTTCTAGCGACCCTACTCTACTTCTACGCCCTCGAACGAAGCGAATCCCAAAAAGTGGGCGTTTATCTATACACGATTCCGCCGATGACATACATCATCGCCGGAATCGTGCTCAAAGAACATATCGGTCTCAATCTACTGATTGGTTCCGTTATCGTACTGGCCGGCGTCGCCCTCACCGAGAGGGGCTGACCGCCGCCGCGTCATTCACTTGTGGAAGGAAACACCACCTTGAAATCTTTTTTCATGCTGACGACCCGCCATCCATTTTCTTGGGCGGTACCCAGCCAATTCTTCCGTTTATATTCTTTTTCTGGATAGGAATACTCACGCTCATCGTCATCATGATTCAGCAACAGGGACAGATGAGGGTATTTATCCGAATCCGTTGACATCAACATCTCGAAGTCACCGTCTGTATTGCCGAACGCCAACACCGGAAACTTGCCGATCAGGTCAAAAATGTTCTGCACTTTTCCCTCTTCAACGTCCGACGGACCGAAGGAATACCCGCAAATCGCCAACTGCGGCCCGGATTCCGCGTAATCGATCACAGTCGTGGCCGCTATCGTGCCGATACAATGAGACGATTCTTGCCCGAACTTTTCATAACATGCGGACCTCACCAGCAACAAATTACTCCCCGACACAATATACACAGTGAAGTCCTTTGATTCCAGATAGTCGATCAATTGCAACATCGGTAGATAAAACAGATCCTTGTATTTCATATTGAAGCGCGGATGCTGGTTGGTCGTCATAAATTCCGCCACATGCCGCTGATAGCTTGTCACTGTCCACCCGGTGAACGGAGTGGCCATTGCCAATAAAAAATTGTCGATCAGGAAGGCGTCGTCACCTTCATAAGCAGCCTTGTAGGGTTGGTTGGCCCGCGCGCTCGGCGATTCACCGGCTATCTTTTTTAACTGTTCCTTAGCAATGGCCATTTCCAACCACAAAGGTTTTTCACATGCGATAGTCCCGTCCATATCGAATGTCGCCAACCGGTCTTCGATGGGGACAAAAGATTTTGAGCCCGGAGTAGTGGCCGCATTTACAAACGAAACAATGGCGTGTTTCACGTCTCCGTTATTCCAATAAGACAACGGGTTGTCATTGACTTGTCCCCCTGCCGAATACCCAACAGCCGGCAGCAGGATGACGAAGACAACCGCCAGAACCATCATAACTTTTTCATTGAATTTCATCTTAAACTCCTTTTATATCAGCTTCAACCGGACGCCGCACATAATTCTCCATATGGGACAGCGGTAGCGTGATAAAAGGAGTCTGCCACCCTCCGATACGAACATTAATGTGAGAATAAGGTTCAAGCATTTTTATGGTCTCTTCAGGATCACTCATTTTTTGCGCGGCAACGGTGGTTTCCAGGATATCATGGTAAACGTTGCTGCTGCCGACGGTTAACGTCAGCATATTTCCATTTGACGCGATGAATTGGCCAATCAGATCGGTTAAGATTTGTTCGTCGGCATATTCCTCTTCGAGACAGGCGTCCGTGACAACGCCGGCGGCAAATCTGTCCAACTTCAATTTTTTAAGAGTCGCCAAAATACCGCCGATGCCCTTCTTTGCCGTACCCGGCGTAGGAGTGAAATTAGGAGCCAGGGGTTCATCCTGTAAACGATCCGCGGATGCCGCGGCGCCCCTGCCCATCCAGTTATATTGCTCAAACGTTCCCATACCCGCGGTTACCTTCATATCGAACCGGCCAAACTTCTCTTCCAGAGAACGGCCATAGTATCCGGCAATACTCCGCCATGATATTATTTTTGCCATCTCCTTTACCGGAGGTTTTTTCTCAAAAACCTTTACACAAAGTTCCCTGGATTTAGTTACCGCATCGTGATAAATATCCAGAACCTGTTTGGTAATATCATCGGCAAAATCATCATTATTTCCAAATTTGGGTGTATTGGTGT
The DNA here is from genome assembly GCA_964491915.1 of uncultured Clostridia bacterium. Classification (GTDB taxonomy): domain Bacteria; phylum Acidobacteriota; class Aminicenantia; order UBA2199; family UBA2199; genus JAHELQ01. The sequence goes on along the minus strand of CAZBHS010000001.1, from coordinate 159,985 downwards.
GAAAGTCGATTTTAATGGAGTCGAATTTTTCCTGCGCAACCGGATCCGCGGATATAAAATTATTCCTGAGAGCCGCCACCACTTCTTCCAGATTGTATTTTCCATTTCCATTGCCGGGAAAGACCCATTTTTTCATTGCCGCCAGGCTGTTCACCACATTGGGTACGGCGGCCAGGATGATCCCGCCGATATTATAATCCGTCCCACCCCAGGCCTTATCCCGTCCCCTCTCCATACAACCGGACAGATAAGCGGATAGCAATGGTGACGGAGCGGCATACGCATCCATCATATAATAAATAAAAATCGCGATGATTCCCTGGTCTACAAAGAACTGCACATGCTTCGCAAAAATATCCATCAACTGTTCGAAGTCCTTTGGAACCGGTGTTTTCGGCGCTTTTTTAGAGCCCCTCAAGACTTCGGGGTCATTGGTCAGCAGGGCGCCCTGGTTTAACGCGCACTCAAAGGGAGTCAACATGCTGGTCATGCTGAACGTCCAATCGCTCTTTCCATTCAGAATCGGTTCCCAGCACCCATCTACGCAATAATCGTTAGCCAGACGCTTGATTTCCTGCATTTTCTTTGAATCGCTTTCCTTCACCCCCTGTTTCAAGGCCGAACTCATGGCCGGGATTAACGCTTCATCATTGAGGATTGCCGGGTTATTCCTGGTTTTAATCCATGAAGACGCGACTTTCCTCTTTAGTTCTATAGGACTGTCGTTATGCAATCTCACATAAATCCCCGGAGTGGACAAATTTACATTTTCAAAAGCCTGTAAAATTAAATACGTACACTCGTTGGTCGCGTCTTCCCCATCCGGGGTCTTCCCACCAACGATAATATTCTGGAGAAAGTTATTGACGCCGGCTTTCTGGTCGATCAAGTACGGATTCGTGCCCAGAACTGTACTGTAATCCACATGGTCCTGCTTCACGATGTTTTCCGGAGAAAGATTCAGATTGAGCCGCCACGCGGCTTTGATGATAAAACATTCGAAAATTTCCAGGCACCGGGCGCGATACTCTCTATTTTTCTCTTCGATTTCCTTTCCTTCACCTTTGAGCAATCCTTTTTCATAAATGGGTTGTAACACCTGGTCCAGCCGTCCGAGGGAGATCAAGTTCATGGAGGCATGAAGGGCCAGGTGATAAAACCAAATACTCTGCACCGCCTCGTGAAATGTGTCCGCTTTATTTTGGGGCACTTTGCGGGCGATTTCAGCCATTTGCAGCAACTCGGCTTTCCGGGCTGGATCATTGGTCTCCACCGCCTTTGCTTCGGCAATACTCGCGAATCGGTCGGCGTATTCTATGACCGCCCGGCAGGAAATTTTAACACCCTCATAAAAATCCTTCTGATGCTTCAAGCATTGACTTTCGTTTAAAAGAGAATCGAAAATCTTAGTGAAGTAGCCTTTACTATTTTTTTTATCTTTTTCGTATAAATTGATATAATGGTCGCATTTTTTGATGACCGCATTCAGTCCTTCGTTCACCAGATTGCTGTAATCCAGGGTGTTGTGACCGATCAATGACATCGAGCTCCGGTTGGTAATCGAACCGATTCGCAGCTCCTCTTCACATAAATAATTGGGAAACACTTTACCCAGGCCATTGGACCCCATGGGCAAAGTGCCCAACAATAAATCTCCCTCCTGTATATCAGCCGTACAGGTGGTTTTGGAATTGCCGGCATCGGTCATTGCTTTAAGCATCACGTCAATCGCCAGAGACCTTCTGATAATGATGGATTCCTCCGGCGCCGATTTGCTTACATCTTCAAGCATGTCCTGGGCAAACCATTCTCTGGAACGGTCCGACAGGGCTCTTCGTATGAGTTTCCGGTAAAGACCTTCCACACGTTCATTCATTTTTTTGGGGAATAAATTGTCCATATTTCTCCTTAATTTTGGTTTTTATATTTTTACTTTTTATCGGCGCTTTCATTACCCTCTCCGAGTAATCGGCTCCCGACCGGCATAATGCCTTCCGAGATAAAATACCTGTATATTTTTTCCTCACTCCTTTCGGCCGCTTCGGGCGTAACCGTTTCCAACATTGGAGAAATTCCACACGCTTCATAGTAATGGTTAAAATTTTTATTCCATGGGTTCAGAAACACTTCATGCTGGTCGTGTGCCTCGAGAAGCCGGCAGCATTGTTCGAGATAGCGGTTTGAATCCGTGTGCCCGGGGATCACCGGAAGCCTGGGTAAAATCTCTTGGGGATTCATTTTTTTTATTACCTGGAAAGAGTGATTGACGAGCGCCTCGTTATTTTCATTTGGATATCCGGTGTTGAACCGCATGCCGAAAAGCCATACGTCTACGAGGTTTTCTGTATTCAAGTAAAACCGGGCCGGTAAAAGTCCCGACGTTTCCACAGCGGTATGAAAGCCGTTGTTTTTACAAAGCTGCAGCAGCCGCAGTGCGCCCTCTTGTTGTAAAAGGGCCTCCCCGCCGCTGAGGGTAATCCCTCCACTAGTACGAAGAATCTCCAGGTGAGGAGCAAGTTCCCGGAAAAGATCATCAGCGGAACATTCATCCACAGACAGGTAAAGCGCTCCTCCACTTTTATCTGGAAATGAAACCGGGCATGCCGCGACACATTGTCCGCATCGCAGACAATTCTGACGGAATACCAGGTGATTTGACGCTGTAACCTCGTGAACATTTTGTTTACAGACTCTTTGACACCTGCCGCAGTGCAAACAACGATTCGAAAAAAAGAGTAACGGCGCATCGGTCGGTTGCAAGTGGGGAGAGTGGCACCAGGAACACCTGGCATTACACCCCTGGAAAAATACAACCACTCTTGGCCCCGGCCCATCGTATAACGAACAAAATGCAATATCGAATATTTTAATCTAAAATCTCCTTATATGGTACGCTGATATAATAATGGAAATGGGGGTGGGGCGTTAGCAATATGGTTGCAAAATAAGGGTAATTTCGTTGCAATTGCTTTTACAGCAGCCTTGATTCCGGAGAATTTGCGTCGATGTGACTCGTGACCTTTCCCTTCAAACGGATATCCGAGGAGGAGCTTCCGAGCCAGAGTTCATACTCTCCCGCTTCAGTCACCCAGCCATGCTTTTCTTCACTGTAAAAAGCCAGGTCGTCATGTTTCAATACCAGCGAAACAGTCCCGGTTTCTCCCGGTTTTAGGGATATCTTCCTGAAGCCCTTCAATTCTTTCAATGGTCGCGGTACGCTACATTCCGGGTCATTGACATACAATTGCACAATTTCGCTGCCGGCCACACCGCCTGTGTTTTTGACATTCAACGTAATGCTGAAACTTTTGCCTGTATCCTTCACTCGTAGATTATCGTACTGGAACGAGGTGTAGGAAAGCCCATGGCCAAACGGATACCGCGGTGACTTTTTCTCCCGGTCCAGATAACGGTAACCTACGAATATCCCTTCCTTATAATAAGATTTCAAACTGGGATCCTTGTAGCCTTCAAAGGCAGTGGTATCTTCCTTGCCCCTTATGAAAGAAAACGGCAATTTCCCACTGGGATTGTGATCGCCGAACAAAGCTGCGGCAATGGCGGTTCCACATTCCTGACCTCCGTACCAGGCGCTCAACAACGCCGGAACCGCGGCATCCCAATCTTCCATCAGCACAAGTCCGCCGGTTTGGAGAACGACAATGGTTTTGGGATTGGCTTGAGCCACCGCTCTTATAAGTTTTGCCTGGTTCGGAAGATCCATCCGGGGGCGATCATAGCTTTCGCTCTCGAACCGTTCCGATAGACCGGCGAATATGATTGCCACATCGGACTTTTTAGCAAGAGCCACCGCTTCGGCGATTGGATCGAATCCCGGGATGTACCAGCCTAACGTCACTTCAGAAATTCCACCGTCGAAGAAATATTCGACTTTTATATCGTAAGACTGCCCTTTTTGAAGCGCTACCGCTCCTTCCTCATGCCGGGTCGGCCCTTGCTTCCAATCGTCGATGACCGGCTCGTCATTTATGTACACCCGGAAACCGTCGTTGTGCACGGCGTTGAAGGTGTATTCGCCGTCTGCCGGAGCGATGTATGTACCAGTCCAACGAACACTGAACAGGTTGCGGTCGTTTTCCCGGTGCAACGATGGATGTGGAGCGCTGTATCCCCAATTGAAATTGACCTCCGGGTCTTCCGTGACCATCACCGGCTCCCCCTTCAGATCGATCCCGGAGAAATATTCGCCCTTGAATTTGAGGTCCATGGGATGAACATCATCCTTTATATTTATGCCGTACCCGTAATGAATCGCCACATCATCGCCCGCTCGCTTACGAATCGCTTCCAGAGGAGATACGTTGTAAAACGGCGTCACCTTCGAGCTGCCGCCGCCGCCGACTCTGGCGTGCGCGGCATTTGGACCTAATACAGCGATCGACTCGAGCTTCCCCTTCTCGATATCCAGAGGCAACAGGCCGCCATTGTTTTTCATCAAAACGATCCCAGCTTCGGCAGCCTCTAGCGCCAGCATCCGATGCTCATCGCAATCCAATACAGAAGGATCGGTAGCATCTTTACTATCGAACAATCCGGTTGCGAAGCGCGCTCTCATCAAACGGCGGATTTTATCGTCGATCACCGCTTCCGGCACATCGCCGTTCTTGACATCCGCCAATAATTTTTCCCCAAAGAATCTCCCATACGGCATCTCCAGGTCCAGCCCGTTATGAGCCGCCTTGGCGCTGCTGTACACCGACCCCCAATCGGAGACCACAAATCCCTTGAAGCCCCATTCGTTTTTTAAAATATCATTCAACAGATGGGCTTGTTCGCTGCAATGATCGCCCCTCAGGACATTGTAAGCGGCCATCACTGTCCAGGCGCCGCCTTCTTGGACCGCCGCCTTGAACGCCGGCAGGTAGATCTCCCGCAACGGCCGTTCGTCGATGATGACATCCAATGTGTGCCGCTCCCATTCCTGGTTGTTGCAGGCAAAATGCTTTACCGACGCCAACACATGTTCCCCCTGGATTCCTTTGACGAAGGACACAGCCAATCGTCCGGCCAAATAGGGATCTTCGCCGTAACTTTCAAAATTCCGCCCACCAAGAGGATGACGATGAATGTTGACGCAAGGCCCCAGTAAATAATTTCGTCCCCTTGCTTTGGTCTCTCTGGCAATGGCTCCGGCCACCCGGTACACAAGATCCGTATCCCACGAAGCCGCCAGACCGATGGCCGCTGGAAACGCCGTAGCCTGTTCCCATCTGACGCCAACCGGGCCGTCGCACATCCGCAGAGTTGGGATTCCCAACCTCGTGTTTTCTTTGGTGTCGAAACCAACCCCGCCCAATTGATCGATTTTTTCTTCGAGCGTCATTCGTGAGAGCAAATCCTCCACCCGCTCCTCAACCGGCAATGCCGCGTCCTTGAAAGGTTCCGAAGCCACGTCTCCTTTCGAACATGAGATTGCACTGATCATCGCGCCAATCATTATAATTGCAAATAGTCCCACTACTAAAAAAACCTTGTGATTATCCAACCAGCTCATGATTCTCCTATTCCTCCCTTACCAAGAAATTAAATTTATCTAAATAACAATTCTATCTAAAGCCAAAACCAAAGTCAAAAAAAAGCCGTTGCAATCACAGCGGAACTCCACTAAAATAATGGCATGAATCATAAAATTATATATAGTATCTTTATTATAGTATTATTATTAGTTGGGAGTGTAGGAATGGAAGGATCTGATCAGCATTATACAGCCGACTGGCCGTCGTTGGACTCGAGGCCTATCCCCGGCTGGTTTACCGACGCCAAATTCGGTATTTTCATCCATTGGGGCGTGTATTCGGTCCCGGCCTGGCGCAAGGTCATGCCGGGCAAATACGCCTCCTACGCCGAATGGTATTATGCCCGCGTCATGTTCAATGAAACGAACGACGGCAAAGAATTCCACGAGAAAAACTTCGGCAAAGACTTTGATTATCATGATTTCGCCCCCATGTTCAAAGCAGAACTCTTCGATCCCGGCTGGTGGGCGGATCTGTTTGCCCGCTCCGGCGCCAAATACGTCGTCCTCACCAGCAAGCACCACGACGGCTATTGCCTCTGGCCCACCAAGAGCCGGTACTCAAAAAACTGGAACAGCATGGACTCCGGCCCCCAACGGGATTTGGTTGGAGAACTGACAAAAGCCGTCCGGGCCAAAGGCCTGCGCATGGGCCTCTATTATTCCATCATCGAATGGGAAAGCATTCCCACCAAACGGACCGAATCCGGCTATTTCATCCCCACGGAAATCGTGAAGAAACGGCACATCCCCGCCGGCAAATACATCGATCATCACATGATTCCCCAACTCAAGGAATTAGTCACAAACTACCAACCGGCCCTCATCTTTTCCGACGCCGGCGAATGGGACCGCACCGCCGCCGCATGGAAAACCATCGACTTTCTGGCCTGGCTCTACAACAACGCCCCCAACAAGGACGAAGTGGTGGTAAACGACCGTTGGGGCTCCGACATGCCGGGAAAACACGGCGATTATTTCTCCAGCGAATACCAGGATACAGACGCCATCGGCGCCCATCACCCCTGGGAAGAGAGCCGGGGTGTCGGCGGCTCCTATGGATTTAACAGAGCCGAATCCATCGATGACTACAACACATCCACGGAACTGATCCACGAATTGATAGATATCGTCTCTAGAGGCGGAAACCTGTTGCTGAATGTAGGCCCCACAGCCGACGGCCGCATCCCCGTCATCATGCAAGAACGCCTCCTCGACATCGGCGCCTGGCTCACGGTCAACGGCGAAGCCATCTTCGCCACCACACCCCGCACAGGCCATCACAAACAAGCAATCGACAAAGACCTCGACATCCTATTCACCACCAAAAAAAACACCCTCTACGCGATCTGCACTTCATGGCCCGCCGCCCCAATCAAGATCCCCAACATCGAGCCTTCCCCCAACACTCAAGTCTCGATGCTAGGCCTCGACATCCCCATCACCTGGACCTACGATAAATCCAACCACATCCTCACCATCAATCCGCCGGTCATCTCCCCAGCCCAGGTACCTTGCTCCCACGCCTACACATTTAAAATTATCTAGCGCAGGTCTGGTGGCGGCCGCCGTCGATGCTCACTGTGTCGCCGGTGATCCAGCCCGCCTCTTTGGACGCCAAAAACGCGATCAAGTCCGCCACCTCGCGAGCCTCCCCCACCCGTCCCAACGGATGCGTGGTCTTGCTATGCTCCAAAAAGCGCGAATACGCTTCATCTTGCATCCCGCTATTCTTGTGAAGGTTCGTCACCACAACACCGGGATTCACGCCATTGACACGAATTCCTTTCGACGCCAACTCCAGCGCCGCGCACCGGGTCAACTGATCCACCCCCGCCTTGCTGACGCAATACGACAAAATCCCCGGAAACGCCCGCAGTCCAGTCACAGAACCAACGTTCACAATATTCCCCCGGCTTTTTTCCAAATGCGGCACCGATAGTTGCATCAAATGAAACACCGCCCGCAGATTGACATCCATCATCCGGTCATAATCCTCCAGCGACGTACTCTCGATTGTTCCCGAAGCGATAAACCCTGCCGCGTTCACCAACACATCCAGCCGCCCAAACCGCTGAACCGTCCGCTCCACCAACGCCTCACGAAACTCTCCATCCACAATATCCCCATCCATCACCACAGCGACCTCATCTTCCAATTCTTGATTCAACTCTTCCTTCAAGCGACCCAAGTCTTCAACATTACGCCCGGTAGCCATCACTCGAGCTCCCGATTCCACAAACCTTACAGCAGCGGCCCGTCCAATCCCACTGGTCGCCCCAGTCACCAACACAACCTGCCCGTCAAACCGAATATTCATTCATTCCTCCTCATCCCCCCCATTCTACCGCAGACTTCCTTCTTAGACAATTTTACTGAAAATGATAATATATCGAATAAATACATCTCTATCATTTAGAAATCTAATGAAAAAAGCATTCGGGTGATGATAGAAAGCGAATCAAAGCTTTATTTATACTTTGAGTATAAATATTCATATATTCCTTTATAACAAGTCAGCGCCTCCGCGAAATTCTTTTTTTCTATATAGCAGACCGCATCCTCGATAGTTCGAAAAACTTTTTCTAAGTCTCTCTTACCTTCCTCTGAAGCATTCATCATATTTACAATTTTAGGAGCATTCTCATAATAGTCTTTCAATAAAGAATCTCCGTTTTTTAGTCTTTTTACGTAATTATCTCTAAAGCCCCTCAATGTTTCAAGAATATAGCAATCATCAGAAAGTCCGGCGTATTGTACACAAGCAGAAGTTAAAAAGCACCCTCCGCTAGCCTCCTGCTCTTCCTCATATTCCTCTCCCGACATATCTTTTCTATAATAAGTCCGATTTCCATCCTCATCTACGCGATAATTATCCCCTCCAGTATCCTCTATCTCAAACTCCAGATTCCCTTCTTCATCTTTCCAATATTCACCCCCAAAAACACTCTCTCTCTTGAATCTTTTCTTTCCTATTCTGCCTCCTTTTCTAAAGATATAAATATACCAGTTTCTTATTTTCGCAGTCAAGCTGGAAAATTGTGATATTGCCCGCATTGTACAATCACATAAGACATTCTCTTTTGTTAACTTTCAAACATAAAGCGTTTTGATAGAAAACCTCATCATGTAGGTAATATGTATTCGAAGTACCATATCACAATATTTTGTCAATTACTTGGCTGACACTTGAAAAAAATTTCCCCATCAAATAATATAATCCCAATGACCACCACACACCAGGTAAACAGCAGGAGAAAAGCCAAACAACGTCTCTTTCTTTTCTTGCTACTGGTTATAATTGGAACATTTAACTCTATCGGGTATGGGCATTCAAGTCCACACTACGAATGTCCGTTTTGTTCCGCTATCAATTGGCCCCTCAATCGGGCGTACATGTCTACAATACCATCATATTCATGGCACCCGCCGTTTGATTTCATTACCCAGGAAAAAAATGGGATATACCACTGTCGTAATTGCAAATTTTCCTGCTATATAGAAACATTGGTTACGATCTATGGGAAAACCTACGATGAAGCGCGGGAAGCTCCAACTCCGGCCCTCCCGGAAGACATTCGCAACACCAGAGAAATCATGGCCTCTTTCATTGAAAAAATATCCGGGATCACAAAAACTCAAAAGGAATTGCCCCACTATTTGGTATATGAAATAATGGAAAAAATTTATCTGAAGGGGTTTGTCAAGAAACCCATTAAAAACAAATCTTCATATAGCGCTCGCTACGAGTACGACTTCACTGACACCTGGACTAGGATGAATTTCTATCTAATAATGGGTTGGGAGTACAAAAATGCGGGAATGCTGAAAAAAGCGAAAGGAGCTTGGCAAAGCGCGCTCTCTCTTCTGAATGAATGGCGACGGGAAATTGATCCGGAAGCCTTAAAAACTGAAGATTTCCATCTTATAAAAGAAAAGCAGTATTATTACTATTCCGGCGCTCTCCATTATTTTCTAGGGAAACCAGACATAGCTTTAACGCAGATGGAAGCTGATATGAACATTGCAATTAGTTGCTACCCCTCTCATCTGGAGCAGTATTTCCTGAATTGTTCTTATATCAATGCCCAAGCGGTTTTGGAATCCCTCAAAGACCAACCGTTCACCTACCTTTGGGGGCATTTTAAATTCTTCCTTTTGAGATACTTCTATATATCGCCCCGCCAACTATTCATTGCGATTCTATTATGGACTTTATTGACGCTTCTTTGGGTATTGGCTTTCAAAATAAAAAATCCCGCTCCCCATAAATTCCTCCCAGGCCTTTACCCGCTATTTATAACATCACTCTTCCTGGCAGGAGCCTTCTATTTCTTCTACCAGCTCAAAACTCATAAACTTGAACCTCCTCTACTCCTGTTCGCCGTACTCTGGTTGATATTGTACTTCCCGGGAAAATGTTTCATCAAGAAAGCTCACGCCTTTTTGCATCGCAGAGACAAGTTTCCCTACCGGTTGCAATTGATATACCTCATGACATTACTCACCCCCTTGTGCTTCTTCTATTTTTTCTCCCTTCCCAAATCCCTGGAAGACAATCCCGGTTTGATTGAATTTTCGTTTATCTCGCTGTTGTATTGGGTATTCATAATTATCGCCGCCTATGGAATTTATGGACTCGTTCAAATTGCCTTGAAGAAATACATCAGCAACCACATGCGAATCTTTTCATCCACCGCTTTGCTAGCGGCAATGTTTTGGTTCACCGAACCCCACATGCGCGACGCACTGCCGTTTTCAGAATTTCCCCAATGGTTCCCCATAACACTGGGAGTGTTTTGGCTGGTGTCATACCTAACGCTGGACTATGGTCTAACCCTATTCTTCAAGTCCAAATTCGTAACTTTCAAGCGGGCAAACCAGGGGGCGTCCGCCATCTATTGGTACCAGGTCAAACTCTACCTATTGCTTCTGCCGGTCCTGGTTGGATACAGGTCTGATGTTTCAGGCTTTCACATGATGTCCACCTATTTCAACCGATGGGGAACCGCCACCATCGCGATTCTAATATTGCACCTGGCCACAACCGGAATCAACAAAAAAAAGCCCGACAGACTGGCCCCCTGGATCATCACCACAACCCTATCCCTCTCCATCCTATACCTCATCGCCTCCTCATTGACCCCAATCCCAAACAACACCCACCTCCCGGCAATCCTGAGCATCACAACCGCCCTCATCTGGCTCTGCATACTCCTCCCCCTCCATTTCGACCCCAAAAGAGCCCCCAACGATCCCGGCCCCCACTCCAAACACCTCCACTATTTCCACCAAAACCCCTTCTGGCCCATAATAAGATCCACCTACGCCATCTTCCCCATCGTCCAAGGCATCTATTCTTGGATCAGCCTACTACGCCAATGAAAACGAGACAAATGACATTCGCCATCAAACGGAAAACATTGCTACTGGTTTTGATTATGGGGCTGTGTTGGCCTGGTTATGGGTTTAAAGGGATATATATTGATGGGCCGGAGCAATGCCCTGTTTGTGGATTTGAAGAGGCGCATCCGCTGGGGTATCGTATAAACAGAAATTACTATAATCCCATTGCCCATTGGCCGTTTCAATACGAAACTCAGGATTTCTGGCCGGTATGGCATTGCAGGAATTGTAAATTCACTAGTTTTGAAATGGATATGAAGGATGTTTATACGGATTTCTTTGGAGCAGTCAAGCCTGAAAATAGATTGCGAGCGCAAAAGATTGTTGCCCAACTGGAGCATTTGAGGAAGCAATACAGGTTGAGAGTGTTGCCCCGCCACCTTCAGTATGAAATATTGAAGAGCTCGATGCGTAAGGAAAAATCCAGTATATTTATGCTGAGGTTCTATTTTATCCTGGGGTATGAATATCACGAGGCGGGGATGCGGGAAAAGGCGATTGGGGCCCTGGAGCGAGCGCGGGACATTCTCGAGCGGTGTAAAAAAGAGTATCCGAAGAATTTCCAACTGGATTTGGCACTGTATTCCGGTGGAATTCACTACCTGTCGGGGCACAGAGACCAGGCCCTTCAAGAGTATGAAATGGGACTGGAATCTATTCCTTTAGATGGCTATCACACACTGTTCTGGAAGAACTGCTTTTATCTGAATAGCCTTGAGATTCAGGGATCGTTTTGGGATAGGCCCTTGATTTACTTGTTTAGCATGAGGAACATCTTTTTGTTGCGATATTTTGATATCACATGTTGGGGGCTGATCGCGGCGGTGTTGGTAGGCGGCCTGGTGATTGGCTTTTGGATAGTGCTTGGGGGATTGGAACAACGGAGGACTGTCACTCAACCCAAAATGATCGCGGCTTTTTTTACTGTGTTCACAACATTGATTTATATTTATTCCTTTGAGATCCACCACTCTTTATTTGCTGTATCACTGATCTCCTGCGTCTGGGCAGCGCTCTTTGTATTGAGCAAAACTCGGGACACATTTCACAAGATCCTTTTTTTCACCGCTCTGTCATTGCCATGGCTTGCACTATTCCTGTCCACCGACATTTTTAGAGAGATCCAGCGAGTGTTTTCACTAACCGGTGCAGAAATAGGGAATATTAAAAGTGGTCTTGAATTTACGATCTACACTCTGACACTCTGGCTTCCGCTTGCCGCGGCGGCATATCTCATTCATTTCATTTTCCCCCGCGCCCTGGTGTCGACATCCATGTCCCTCTTACTGTTCTTCCCGGCGTCAGCGTATTTGATGGAGAACAATCTGGTCAAGGACTATTATTCATTGCACTATTTCTATGTTCCTATTGCCTGGTATGGACTCTTGATTCTAATTGAATATGGGATATTGCGGAGAATTCCGTTAGAGAGTCCATTTTCAAAACGATTGCGCCGCATGCATGACGGAGCGGCATGGAGTGTCAATAGGCTTTTTTTTCTGATCTATCCCGCTATCATTCTAATGAACACCCAAAAAGATTCCCTTTGGTCCGATTTGACGTTTCTGCCGTTTTGGGGCTTGGTGTTGTTGGGCATGATCCTTCTCCACAAACTCTCCAACTCGACTCCTATGGCGATACTATCATTGATGCTGACCTTTATCGCCATGTTTCACTACGATAACCCATACCCCCAGGATATAAACGGTCCAATATTCTACTTTCTTACAGGCGTCCTTTGGCTAAGTTTTTTGATGCCCTTTGCTCACCGATTGAAAAAAAATTTCGGAATGAGATTCATTTACGTTGTTTCCAGCGCTTATATTCTGCTACCAATCATTTACGCTGTCTTTAGAATGTGGCACCGTTGGGAATACCAATTTAGAGCGTATTTTGGCGACTTTTATTTTTAATATTGGTATTGGGTGACAAATGAAGGAAGACACTTGAATAAAATTTCGGGATTTAATACTATAAAGCCAATGACATTTAATAATCAAGGAAACGAAATATGATTCGTCAACGTTCTATTGTGTTGTTTTTGATATTGCTTACAATGTTATCGACCATCGCGTTCCCCTGGTCCTATAAAACTAGAGATTTAGAATGCCCTCTTTACTCGTTCAAGAACGAATGTTGCAGAGGAACAATGTACGATTTTCTTTATCGCACCTACAAACCTGGCTGGATCATTCCTTTTGGAGATGAGCTATCCGACCCAGAATTCGTTTATCACTGCCGCAATTGCAGATTTACATGTTTCGAGAAGGATTTACTTAATGTATTCCTTATAGATCCTGGTTATAACGACGATTCCCCGGATCCGGCGGATATACAAAACGCGAAAGATGTCATGGCGTCTATCGATTTTCCCCGTTCTGAGGAGAGATACAAGAATGAGGACCTGCCGCGCTATCTTAAATACGAAGTCATTCGAAGGCTTTACGCAGAAGGCTTCAATCATGATTACTGGGATTGGGGATCAGCCGCCATTGGAATTTTATAAGAGTTTCGTTCTTTTTTTATCCGCTTTTTTTCCTCATGTTTCCGCAAATAGACCATTTTGTCAGAAATCTGGTCTACATGCTCTTCTGGCCGGTGGTTGCCGTTGTATTGTATGCGATGCATTACGTAATGGCTAGAATATTTCCTAGATCCAAAAAAAAGCTGGATTATTCCATCTTGATAACGTTTTTGTCACTGGTGGTGATGTACGTGGCCATGCCGTTGGCGGATGTGTCTAAATATTATTTTGAGGATTTTCCGGTGTTGTATATTGCCGGTGGTGTGCTTTGGTTCACGTTGTGGTTTCAGTATAAAAAACGGTTGGAGCTTGCTGGGGAATCGGGCAAAGTGATGCCGGCGTTTGTTGGCTATTTCGGCTACAACCGTCTATGGTGGGTGGTGGAATCGGCGTTTATCTGGCTTCCGGTCATCTATATTATTATTTGGAGCAACTCGATTGAATACCATTAGAAGGACTGTCGTTATTCTCTTTTTTTTATTGGTTGTCCCTACGCTGTTGAATGCGATGATGGCGAAGGAGATAAGGTACGCTTGCCCTTTATGCGGGACAAAAAACCCAATGCATGTTGTGATTTCGCACCATGGTTACATCTACAATCCATTGCTGCATTTTCCGTTTGACTATGAAATCGGCAATTTCCCCTCGATCTATCATTGCCGTAATTGCCGGTTCACATGCGCGGGAGATCATGTTGAATATATTTTCGGTGCCAGTGATGGCGGCAATGATCCGGACCCTCCGGATCCCAAGGATATTCAAATGGCGCGGGAGGTTATGGAGACCTTCGATTTCTCGCACTTGAGTCCCAGGTACCAATCGCGGGATCTGCCCAAGCACCGGCAATTGGAGATTATTGAAAAGATTTATTTAGAGGGGTTTACGAATGCGATCTTCGGCAGATACTTCACCAGGTATTCGGATCGTTTTTTTCTAAGGCTCTATTTTTGCATGGGATACTGTTATCACGAAGCGCAAATGCCGGAAAAATCACGGATAGCGTTTGAAAAAGCTCTTGTCTATCTCGAAAAAGAGAAGAATAGATACAAGGAGATGGAGCGGATAGAAAATAGGGAGCCGGAGGGATATTATCATTATATTGATTTGTATTCCGGCTCAATAAATTACTTTCTAGGGAGAACGCGGAGGGCGATCCAGGATTATGAAAAAGGGATGGCAAAGATAGACCGCCGGGAGGATCCGGTACTCTACCACAAGAATCTTTTTTATTTTAATAGTCGGATTGTGTTGGGGCCGTTTATCGAGCACCCTCTCAGTTATTGTTTCCAGATTCGCAACATTTTCTTCTCCAGATACTTTAATATTACCTTCGACGAATTTTTGTTTTCATTGACATTCTGGTTGTCACTCATCGGGCTCTGGATTTTGGCGGCCAAACACGAACGCTTGTTTTCACCGTTCTTTCCCTATGTAATTAGTTTGTCGGCAACCGCATGCTTCGCCTATGGCTTTCAGGTTCACGAGTCGTTGAGAGCTATCTTCTTTATTGGCGCGGTGTGGGGCGGGCTATTCTATTTGGGCGATATGCTACTGAGGAAAACATTCCATGCCGCGGGGCTGGCGGGGAAACTGTTGGGGGCGAAGTATAAGACGTTGAGTTGGTTGGTGGTATTGACTCCGTTGGTTATGTTCTTTTTTACCGTTGAAAGCCCGGTCGAAGAGATCCGCAAACTATTTTGGCTGTCCCCACTATATTGGCACAATAACCGGGAGTGGATACAGTTCGCGTTCGACACGTTGAAATATTGGATCCCAGTGGTGATGGGGATTTATATCATCTATTTTTTGTTCGCAACAATCTTTAAAAAAGAGAAGCCAGGAGTTATCCGATCCATTCTTGCAACCTCAATTTCGATCGCTCTGTTCTGGTTTCCGGCCCAATATTTTTTGCGGCATAGCAAAGATAGCCTCCCCGAGTGGTTTTTCCTGGCTGTGGGAACACTTTGGTTCATTCTATTTTTACTTCTTGAATTCAAGATTGTCAGGCCACTGATATCACGGTCTCCATCGTTCAGGCAATTAAATCTCGCCATTGACAGCCAAATTTGGAATGTCGTTCGCTTCATGTTCCTGATCGTCCCTACTGTTTGTATGGTGAATCCCGGAGTAAGGAATTTCGACAAAATTTACAGGTTTATACCTTTCTGGGGAGTGGTGCTGGGGATGATATATGCCATTCATGTGCTGATGGCCAAAGGATTCACCAAATCCAGAAACCAATGGGATTATTCCATATTAACCACTATCCTCTCAGGCTTGATGATTTACTTCTTGATGGTCTATTGGAACAACACCCATCCCCTATACGAGACAGGAGCGGCGTTGTATATTGTACTGGGGGTATTGTTGGCGGGAATTCTTCACTTGTATGAGTTTGAATTGTGCAAAGGAGTGGAACGAGGCGGTTCGACCACCCAGGATTTTAAATACTTCTACTACAACCGCTTTTGGGGTGTGGTCAAAATTTTGACGGTCATTCTTCCGATTATCTACGCCATCATCTGGAATGAAAACTCTTATATACATTGCACGGATATTGAAGGAGAGTTTTTTAAATAGTTGCTTTTTTTGAATGAATTTCAAATTAAATTATTGTGAAAAATGGGTGAACTGGGACTAATGAAGGGACATTTGGAGATCTGCTGATTTTAGTTCATGAGTTGGAGGTCTTGACAAAAATTTTCTATATAGTTATAGTATTAGGATCGAAACTATAAACAAAAATGTAAACGATTTTTCTATTGAGATTGATTAAGGAAATTAAGGAAGGTATGATGAACAGAAGGCTCGCGTTAAATGGTTTTTTTCATAGTTTTTTAGCAATATTATTGGTTTTCGCGGGATTCCAAGCATTAGGCGCCGCGGAACCCACCGGTTCAAAGCCCGAAGTGTACGGGGTAAACGCGGCTCCAACCGCCACCACCGGGCCGACGCTCGCAATAGCCGGGACAACAGCGACATTGTCCGGCACAGTCAACGCCAATGGCGAGACCACCGCGGTCACATTCGAAATTGGTCTCGACACATCCTACGGCAACGTGTATGCGGCGGTTCCAGGAACTGTTTCCGGTTCCAGCCCCACACCCGTTAGCGCGGAAGTGTTCGAGTTGACGCCCAACACCTTGTATCACTACCGGGTGAAGGCCACAAACGCCGGCGGCTCGGTCAATGGAGCGGATATGACATTTACCTCCGGTCCGCCGGCGCCGAAGGTGATCACGGAGGCGGCCACCGCCATTGGTGGTGGAAACGCCACATTGAACGGCACGGTCAACACCATGGGAGAGGTTACGGACGTGAGCTTCGAGTATGGGACCGACACATCCTACGGAACCACAGTTCCGGCGGATTTCACTCCTATTGACTTGCCTGTGCCGGTAGTGATGCCGTCTACGGCCACTATAACCGGTCTTGCGGACAACACGGTCTACCACTTCCGCATCGTGGCATCCAGCCCCGGCGGAATAGCTTACGGCAACGACATGACCTTCGCCACCGGCACAGCCGGTTCGGCGCCGACAGCCACAACAAACGCCGCCACAGCCATCGGCACCGAAACCGCCACCCTCAACGGCCTAGTCAACGCGTCCGACTTCGAGACGGTTGTCACATTTGAATACGGCATTGACACCGGTTACGGCGCCATCGCCGTCGCCAATCCCGGGACAGTTACAGGAACGACCGCGACTCCGGTCAACGCTCCTATCGCCGAATTGGCCCCCGGCACCACCTACCACTACCGCGTCGTGGCCACAAACGTCTTCGGAACCACCAACGGCGCGGACATGACCTTCACCACCTTGCCGATGAAACCCACCGCCGCAACCGGAATCGCCACTCCGGTGGGAGATACTACAGCCACCCTCAATGGCGTTGTCACAGCAAACGATAGCAGTACAACCGTGACATTCGAATACGGCACCGACACATCTTACGGTACCACAGTCACCGCGGACCAGAGTCCGGTCACCGGAAGCATTCCTACCAACGCTTCGAAAGCGGTCTCCGGTCTTGTCAAGGGTGTGACCTACCATTACCGGATCAAGGCGGTAAACACCGCCGGAACGGCATACGGAGCGGATATGACCTTTTTGACCGGCGTCCCCGCACCCACCGTCACAACCGACGCCGCCACCGCGGTGGGCAACACCTCCGCATTATTGAACGGCACAGTGAACGCCAATGGCAGCGAAGCCACTGTGAGCTTCGAATTCGGGACCACCGCCGCTTATGGAAGAGAGACGCCCTCGATTCCCGCTCTTGCCACCGGGACTTCCGCCACCACGGTTTCCCTACCGGTAACCGCCCTCACTCCAAATGTCACCTACCATTTCAGAGTCAAGGCTCTAAACGCCGCCGGCGCCACTTACGGCGCGGACATGACCTTTACCACGGTAGCGGCGCCAACGGTGGTAACCGATCCGGCCACGGCGGTTACCACATCCGGAGCCACACTCAACGGTACGGTCAACGCCAACGGCAGTTCTTCCACCATTACATTCGAATACGGCAGCGATACCTCCTACGGAACAACCGTCACAGCGGACCAAAGCCCGGTGGCGGGATCTGTCGATACCGCGGTCGGCAAAGCGATCGCGGGACTGACCGCCGACACGGTGTATCACTATCGTGTGGTGGGACAGAACGTCAATGGAACCACTTACGGCGACGATCAGACCTTCAAGACCACAGTCGGAGCTCCGGTTGCCACCACAACCGCGGCGTTTCCGGTTCTAGCCGACGGCGCCACTCTCAACGGTAGTGTGGACGCCAACAACGGGGAAACAACCGTCACATTTGAATATGGTCTCGACACATCCTACGGGACAACTGTCACGGCGGACCAAAGCCCGCTGTACGCCAGCGCGACTGGAGCCGGCGTTTCCATCGCCATCACAGGGCTGACCAACACCACCACCTACCACTACCGGGTGGTGGCTCAGAACGCTTTTGGGACTGCAATTGGAGACGACATGACGTTTACCACCTCCAGCATACCGACCGCCCTTACCGACGCTGCCACCGGAATCGGATCGACATTCGCGACGTTAAACGGTCAAGCGATCGCGAACAATCCCTCTGCAAACGTCACGTTCCAATTGGGCACCACAATTGCCTACGGTACGTTTATCACCGGGAGCCCAAGCTCTATTACCGGCACCACGCAAGAACCAATCACAGCAAATGCGACCGATCTCCTTCCCAATACCACTTACCATTACAGGATAATGGTGATTGGCGCGGCAGTGGCATACGGCGACGACAAAACATTTACGACATCCTCGTTTCCAACAGCCGTCGCGGATCCCGCCACAGCTATCGGCACCACAACCGCCACCCTCAACGGAACGGTCAATCCCGAAGGGGCGGAGACAGTGGTGACATTCGAATATGGAGAGACTACCGATTACGGACGGACCGCCACAGCTATTCAAAGCCCTGTTGGCGGCTCCACAGATACGCCGGTTTCATATGACGCCACCGTCCTAATGCCCAACACGACCTACCACTATCGGGTCGTGGCTCAAAATGTCAATGGGACGGATTACAGCGGCGATATGACATTCACCACCAGCGGCGGCGTTCTACCGGTGGCGGTCACCGACGCGGCGTCGGCGGTTGGCGGAACCGGAGCCACGGTGAACGGGACAGTCACTCCCAACGGCAACAATGTCTCGGTATGGTTCGAGTATGGAATCGACACCTCTTACGGCGCAACCATTCCGGCGGCTCAAAGCCCGGTCTTAGGCTTGAACCCCACCGCGGTCAGCGCAGACCTAACAGGTCTCACCGGTAATACTACCTATCACTACCGTGTGGCGGCCCAAAACTCCACCGGCACCGTGTACGGCGCGGACATGACCTTCTTCACCGCCAGTGGAGCCACTCCCACAGTCACCACATCCGCGGCAACCAATATCGGCGCCACATCCGCGACGCTAAACGGAACCGTCAACGCCAACGGGAACTCTACAACAGTCACCTTCGAATACGGCTTCGACACCGGCTACGGCCGCGCGGCAACAGCGGCCCAAAGCCCTGTGGCGGGATCCGTAGATACGGCGGTAAGCGCGGCTATCATAGACTTGACGCCCGATATTGTCTACCATTATAGAGCCGTGGGACAAAACGCATACGGAACAGTCTACGGCGCGGATATGACATTTACCACATCGCCGGCCAACCTTCCGACAGTTACCACCGCGCCGGTCACGGACATCACCTCCACTTCCGCAATCGCCGGAGGCGCTGTTGTAGACGAAGGCGGCGCGCCGGTCACGGCGCGGGGCGTGTGCTGGAGTACGGCGCCAAACCCAACCACCGCCGGTAGCCACACCGTTGACGGCACAGGGTTAGGCGCCTTCATCAGCTCCCTCACCGGGTTGAACGCCGGCGCCACCTACTACGTCAGAGCCTATGCCGTCAATTTCTTCAGCACTGTGTACGGCAATCAGGTGCAATTCACCACCACTACCGATACCAGCGAAGTCTCGGTAAATATCACCAATCCCAAAGACGGCGCTACAGTCTCTGGAACCGTTTATATCAGCGCTTCGGCCAATAGTACGAACTCGGAAATCCTGAGGGTTGAATTTTATGTCGGCAAAACGTATTTGGGCAAAGACACCACATCCCCCTACCAGGCCCAATGGGACAGCAGTTCTTACTCCGCCGGAGAATACAAAATCCGGGCGGTGGCCCGAGACGCTCTGGGCAACAAATCCCAGGATACGGTCAAGGTAACCATCGCCGGGGGCGAAACCGATCCTTCGGAGATCTGGGTCAACCGCAAAACGTTCAATTTTGGGGCGGTGGGCCATCACGCGTCCCATCCACAGAAGATGATCATTAGAAACAAAGGCGTCGGCGTTTTGAATTGGACCGCCACATCCGGAGCCGGTTGGCTTTCCAGCACCCCGTCATCGGGGACAGGCCCCGCCATTGTCAACGTCGCTGTGGATCCCAATGGAATGGAGACAGGCAACTATACATCCTTTCTCACTATATCCGATCCCAACGCCGTCAACAGCCCGGTGGTCATCCATGTCAAGATGAAAGTTCATTCCACCGATTCCACCCAGGCGCCGTTCGGTTCGTTTACCACTCCCCTCGACGGTTCGACCGTCTATAGCGGCGTCCCGGTCACCGGTTGGGTGCTGGACGATATCGGCATCGATACGGTCAAGATCTACCGCCAGTCAACGGAAGGCGAGAGCGGCAATCTGAAGTATATCGGCGACGCCGTGTTGGTGGACGGAGCCAGACCGGACACAGAGGAAGCGTATCCCGGCTACCCGCAAAATTACAAAGCCGGTTGGGGCTATATGCTGTTGACAAACATTCTCCCCAATCAGGGCAACGGGACATTTACATTACACGCCAAAGCCACCGATGTGGAAGGCCATACCGTGACCCTGGGAACCAAAACCATCACCTGCGATAACGCCAACGCCGTCAAACCCTTTGGAGCCATCGATACGCCGGCCCAGGGCGGAATCGCTTCCGGCAAGTCCTTTATCAACCACGGTTGGGTGTTGACTCCGCAACCTAACGAGATACCGGCCGACGGCTCCACCATCAAAGTCTGGGTGGATGGCGTTCTGGCGGGAAAACCCGTTTACAATATCTATCGACAGGACATCGCCGCCCTATTCCCCGGTTACGCGAACTCGAGCGGAGCCGGCGGTTACTTCTATCTCGACACCACAGCCTATGAGACCGGCGTTCACACCATCGCCTGGACAGCAACGGACTCAGCCGGCAATACAGACGGTATCGGCAGCCGTTACTTCACCATCGACAACTCGTCGGGCAACGCGAAATCCGCCGATGCCGCGAGCCCCGACTTCTCTTCGATCCCCTTTGCCATAGACAGAAATCCTCCCTCCCCCTCCCTCGCCGCGCGACAATTCCTGCCGCCGGTGGATTCTCTGGATGACGAGCCTCTGCCCAAATCCGTTGACTTAGACGGAACCCTCGAGGTCAAGGAACTTGACCTCCTCACAATCAATCTAGGCATGACCGGTTCCAGTATCCAGGGTTACCTGATGGCCAACGGAGTCGCCAGAATCCTGCCCACCGGCACCACCATCGATCCCGCCACCGGAATTTTTTCCTGGTCGCCGGGTCCCGGGTTTGTCGGCTGGTACAGTTTTAAGTTCATCATCGAAAACTCCGGCGGCCCTGGTTTCGAAAAAACCGTCGAAGTGTTCATCGAACCAAAATTCAAACCGGAAATAATCGAACGATAACATAAAAAAACAGCGCCCGAAACGTTCTCATCCTTCGGGCGCGAACCTTCCCCTCCGTCGAAAATGAGATGATAGAGTATCCGGGCTTTTCAAATGGAGATTATTCCGTTATAATAAGAACATGAAAGTTTATAAATTGAAACGCACGGCAGGGAAAAGCGAGAAAGACTTTGTTATAGATTATAAAAATGAATTGAACCCGCAGCAATTGGAGGCTGTGGTAAATATTGACGGACCGGTGCTGGTCATTGCCGGAGCCGGATCCGGGAAAACCCGGACATTGGTGTACCGGGTGGCCTACTTGGTGGAGAACGATATTCCGCCGGAATCGATACTCTTGTTGACCTTTACCAGAAAAGCGTCCCAGGAGATGATGAGGCGAGCCGCGTCTATTCTCGACGAACGCTGTTCGAGGGTGTCCGGCGGGACATTCCACTCCTTCGCCAATAAAATTCTGCGGCGCTACGCGGCGGCCTTCGGTATGAAATCCAGCTTCACTATAGTGGACCGCAGCGACGCCGAGGACATCATCCAGGTGATCCGCACCCGCCTGGGACTCAACAAGAAAGACCGCCGCTTCCCTAAAAAGGGCACGATCATCGATGTAATCTCTAAATCGTTAAACAAATGCACCACGATCGAGAAGGCGTTGCTCCAGGATTACCCTCAATATGATCAAGAATCCGCAGAGATCGAAAAAATCGCCCGCATGTACAACGAATACAAAAAAGAGAAGCAGGTGATGGATTATGACGATTTGTTGGTCAAGCTACGGGATCTCTTGAAGGAGAACCCTCAAATCACCGGTAAAATATGCCAGGACTACCAATATATCATGGTAGACGAGTTTCAAGACACAAATATTTTGCAAGCGGAAATTGCGGATCTATTGGCCGGCACCCAGAAAAACATCATGGTGGTGGGGGACGATTCCCAGAGCATCTACTCCTTTAGAGGCGCCAATTTCAAAAACATCATGAATTTCCCCAACCGTTACGACCATTGCAAAGTTATCACCCTGGAACAAAACTACCGCAGCACCCAGCCGATTCTCGAACTCACCAACGCCATCATCGAGCACGCTGAAGAAAAATTCTCCAAAAACCTGTTCTCGGAACTCGAAGGGACTCAGAAACCGGTGTATGTGGAAACCGCGGACGAAGAGGAACAATCGGTTTTTGTAACCCAACGGATTCTCGAATTGCGGGAGGAAGGTGTGCCTCTCAGCAACATTTCCGTACTGTTCCGCGCCAGTTGGCACGCCAATGAATTGGAGGTGGAGCTAAAAAAACGCAACATTCCATACGCTAAGTTCGGCGGTATGAAATTCGCCGAGGCCGCCCACATCAAGGATGTGATGTCGTTTCTCCGCATCATGCACAACCGTTCGGACGAGATGGCCTGGATGCGCGTGTTGGTGATGTTTGAAGGTGTCGGTCCCAAATCTGCGGAAGCCATATTCAATAGGATCCAACAAGGGAGCGCCAGCTTCGACGGCTTGCTGGCAAAAGAATTTCACAAACGGAAATACTTCAATAGTCTCGCTTCATTGCATAAAATGCTCAATGACACCATGCGCCCAGAGTATTTACCCACTCAACAATTGGACGCTGTGCTCAAATTCTATCAACCTTTGTTCCAACTGCTCTACGAAGACCACAAGCGTAGATTCAACGACCTTGAATCGCTGACGCGCCTTTCAGCCCGCTATAAATCTTTGGAACGGATGCTCACGGACCTGGTGCTGGAACCGCCGGATCATTACCAGAGCGGCGCCACCGCCGGCGACGAAGAAGACGAAAAACTGATCCTATCGACCATCCATTCGGCCAAGGGTCTCGAATGGCATTCGGTGTTCATCATCCATTTGGTGGACGGGCATTTCCCTTCCCTCCGTTCATTGGACAGCTCCGAGAGCATCGAAGAGGAGCGGCGTTTGTTTTATGTGGCCGCCACCCGCGCCAAACAAAACCTCTTTATGGTAAAGCCTGAGCTCGAATCGCGCTCCTGGAATCATTTCGAAGGGGACTATCTCTCATTTGCCGAGCCGTCGCGCTTTATATCGGAAATCCAGGATTTCGACATCCTGACCGAAGGCATGATGTTGGAATTCGACGACGATCTCCCCTTTCAATAAAGATTCCACACGCTTCCATTGAAGAACAAGCTGGTCAGTCCCAAAGAGGGTGGGTGGACCAAGCGGCTACCCGGCGGCGATGAATTATAAAGAGAGCGGAATTCCATTGGTTGTACTGGCGGGCAAAGAATACGGCACCGGCTCTTCCCGCGATTGGGCGGCGAAAGGCACACTTTTATTAGGTATCCGGGCCGTTATCGCGGAATCGTTCGCGCGGATTCACCGAAGCAATTTGCTGGGAATGGGAGTGCTACCGCTTCAACTGGACGAGGGAGACACGTTTAAATCCCTGGGAATCACAGGCGACGAACTCTTCTCGATTCGAGGGCTCGCCGACCTGACACCCGGCAAGCGGTTGGAAGTGATTGCCGGCAACGACGAAGAGGAGCTGGAATTTCAAGTGAAGGCCCGTCTCGACACAGACAGCGACGTTGAATACTACCTCAACGGCGGCATCCTTCCCTATGTCATTCGCCGTTTATCCGGCGGTTGACGGCATATCAAATATCTGACGCTTCCAGGATGTAATCCAGCATTTTTTGCGAACGTTGATCATTGGAGTTATTATCAAGGGATTGGCGAAATAGGCTCACAGCCTCTGTAAATTTTCCCGAATGAAAATAGGCGGTTCCCAGGTGATACAGCACAGCCTCATCCTCCTTGCATTGCTTCAACAATATTTCGAAATGACGTATCGCATCTTCATATTTTCCCTCGGCGGTAAAATTGACGCCGAGATGGTAATTGGCGATATATGACGCCGGATTGAAATCCAATAATTTCGCATACGATTCGATGGATTTTTTCCGGTCCCCGGAATGGTAATGAGTCGTGCCCAACCAGTAGTAGGCAATAACAAAATCAGGATTTAATGCCAGACAAGCCTCGAAACTTTTGATGGCTTTCCGGATATTCACTTTTCTGTAATAGCTAATTCCCAGGTAATAGTAGGTATCGGGGAAATCCGGTTTCAATTCTATGGACTTTTTGAAATTTTCGATGGACGCATCCATTTCGCCGAGTTGATAATACAATTCTCCCAATTCCTTGAAGGAATACGCGCTTTTACCTCCGAGGCCATGGTATTTACCATAGGCTTCAATGGCCGGTTTGGTTTTACCTTTCTTCCGAAGATCCCTGGCATAGGCAAGCCAATAATGCGGACTATCTTTTTTTTCGAATGCTTTTCCGCAGTGGGGGCAAAAATTGTATTCCTCAGAAAATTGAAGATCGCAACGTTGGCATTTCATAGTACCTCCTCTAACCTAAAATTAAATTCGTTTCCTATATCATTTAAATTCTCAAACACTTTATCCTGCAAGGTCAGGATTTTTTTGTTGGCTTCAGCGTTCTCGTATTCTTTTTCTCCAGCCACATACACCCGTTCGTCTCCTTCCGCCAGATCCGACTGCTTGAGCATCAAAGCATAATAATCCATTTTCCTCTGGATCGCTTCAAGGCCTGCGAACGCGTCCGGATTGATTACACCTAAAAAATGGGCCACTCCCGCCGGCTGCCCCTTTTTGCCGTACACATCCAAACCCACAGCCCCATCCGACATCACGCCCGCAAGAATATCCACCAATACTCCCAAACCGTAGCCCTTGTGCCCGCCATTATCCATTCCCACTCCTCCAACAGGCAGCAATCCGCCTCCTTTACGATCCGCCAAATTATCCAAAACCTTTTGGGCGTCCGTTGTCGGATGGCCGGTCTCGTCAGTGGCCCAGGTTTTGGGGATTTTCTCCCCTTTCCGGGCCGAAACTTCAAGTTTTCCCCGGGACACAGTGGATGTAGCCATATCCAGCAAAAAATTCATTTCCTTGTCAGCCGGTACACCCACCGAGATTGGATTGGTACCGATCATCGCGTCCCGGGCGAATGTCGGCACCACCAACGGCGCGGAATTGGTCAGCGACAAACCGATCATTTTCTCGTCCAGAGCCATCTGGGAATAGTATCCCGCGATTCCGTAATGGTTGGAATTACGGATTGTGGCAAGGCAGATAAAATTCTTGCGGGCCTTTTCTATGCACCGCTTCATGGTTCTATACGCCACCACCTGCCCCATATGGCCCCCGCCGTCCACCAACAATGAAACCGGGGTTTCGACCATTGTTTCAATCCTGGCATCGAGACGGATAATACCCTTTTTAATTCCGTCCACATACCGTTTCAATCGCGCCACCCCATGGGATTCGATGCCCCGCTTGTCGGCGCCGACCATCACATCGGCCGTAATCATCGCATCCGTCGCAGTCATACCGTGTTTTTGCAACACATCCACCACAAAATCTTCCAGATCCTTTGTTATTACCTTTACTCTCTTGCCCATAAAATCTCCCTGTTCCGGTTTTTATAAATTTTTTACCACTGCGGCTGCGAATTCAATTCCCGCATACACATCAACATCGCGGGAGTGATATCCGCGCCGATGCCGTCGCCTTCAATATAAGCCACAAACGGCTCGTCAGGGATGATCATATTCCCATCACGGAAAATAATTTTTTCCGCCATCTGTATCTCCTTCTACTCCCCAACCGTTATCTTTCAACAACTACTTCGAAACCATATAACATTTATTTAACGAATAATATCAAGCTCAGATAGTCCATTAATAGTATAAAAATAAAGATTTGTCTACGAAAAGGCCGTCCCGGGAATTGGAAGGTTTCAAGGACAAGCTTCGGGCCAATGAATTTCTCCATGAAGCCATGCGCCACCATTTTGAGGGATTCCCCTCCACCGTTAGAATGGTAGGCTCCAGTCACGCTAATTTATTCGCCTCCTGCGGGCCCTGGGAATTCCCACCAACCAGTTGAGACCTTACAACTTTTGACCGACTCTCACAAAACAAAGATTAATACCATATTTACACCTTTCGTTGGTTTAAAAACAAACGCGATCTGTATTACTATTAAGCTGGACATGAAAAAATCTAATATATCTACAGTTTGTTTGCATTTTAAGGAGGAAGTATGAAAAATATTAGTAAACTCTTATTAGTGGTAGTATTTGCGGCCGTTTTGGTCTATTTACCTTCAATGGTAGCAAAAAATGATTTAGGCTCACGCCCGGATGTACAGAGCACATTAGAAAAAAGAGAAGCGATTCGCTCCTCGATCGCAGAGATGAGAGCGGAAATCGAAGCCAACAATTACAGCTACACCGTTGGTTACAACCCCGCAATGCAGTATAGCCTCGACGAATTGTGCGGCGCCAGACCGGAATTGATGAATTCGATGACCAACCCGACATTCACCATGGCCGAAGTCGCCGTTCCCGAAACTCTGCCGGCTTATTACATCAGCCCTTATGTAACCGCTGTCAAAAACCAGGGTTCCTGCGGAAGTTGCTGGGCCTTCGGCGCTATCGCTGCATTCGAAAGCTCAATCTACAAAAAAGACGGTATTGAAGTCGATCTTTCCGAACAGTACGTCGTATCCTGCAACAACGACGGTTATGGTTGTTCCGGTGGTTGGTGGGCATATGACATCATGATCAATCCTGGTGTCCCGCTAGAATCTTGCTTCCCCTATGCCGCGTCCGACCTTCCTTGCGACCACAATTGTCCCTATCCTTACCAGGCACTGGGTTCCGGTTTCGCCGGTCCCGAAAATGGCGTAGCCACGGTTGACAGCATCAAACAGGCCGTTTTGGATTACGGCGGAGTCAACACTTGTGTATACGTTGACAGCACATTCCAGGCCTACACCGGCGGCATCATGGATAATTGCAGAAGGAATGCCCGCCGTGTTAACCACATGGTCTCGATCGTCGGTTGGGATGACAGTGTCGGCGCATGGAAAATTAAAAACTCCTGGGGCACCGGCTGGGGCGACAATGGCTTTATCTGGATGACCTATAACTGTAACCTCATCGGCTACGGCACCACTTACGTAATTTACTAATCTCAAAATAACTAGCTTTATTTATTATGTTTGGACCCTGCGCCGCCCGGCGCAGGGTTTTTTTTCAGCCACCTACCTCCCCGTGTTTTGTCCAGCACTGATCTGAATAGATTGTACTTTCCCCTCTTACTCACTGGCTATCGCCGTGGCGATGACAGTGCCCAAAGGCGTAGGTTTTGAGTCGTTCCGATGCAATTCTGCATTGAGCGCCCATTCTTCGAGTTTCACCCGGTCCCGTTGGAAGATCATCATGTGCGTCGAACCGCCGAATTCGAAATGGCCGATCTCGTCGCCGCGGGCGACCTTGACAGGTCCAGCCTCCTCATCAACAAGGAAATCCGGCTCTATGACGCACGTCGATACCTCCACCATCCCGATGCAGATGAGGGCCACAAAGCCGCACTGTTCATGCTCGAAGATGAAGATGGCGCGAGCGGCGACGTGGCCGAGGTACGGCTGCGATTCCGTGCCCTCCCAGGTGCCGCTGCTCTCGCATTGCCCCGGACGCTGTGCGAAATACGTTCCCGGCTGCACCCATGAGCGAACGATCTTGCCGTCCAACGGCGCTTGCCAACGGTGGTAGTGCGTCGCCGAAAGAAACCCCTGGTAAATCTGGCCCCCTTCGAAGAGCTCCGCCAACTGTGCCTGTCCCCCGAAGAGGTCCAGTAGTGAGTAGTTAACATCCTTAATCCAAAAATAGCTCTTGAAGGAGACATTGTTCTCATATTGCCACGGCGTGGTCTCACAGCCAATGCAGATATCGTGTGCCGGGTCTCCCTGGAAGGGACGGGCGCCGGGCACGAATTTCCGGATGAAGAAAGAATTCCACGAGTCATAGCCATACCCCGGTTTGGTAGCGTCATGTACCATTTGATCCCACACGCCGGCATCCCATGCTGCCCCAGAAATCCACGAACCCTCTTTCGCGGAGTTATTGATGTCGAGCTTGTCCAGCGAGTCGCCGCTCTTGAGGAACCTGTTCCAGGCATCGAGAACTTTTTTGAATTGGAGATTGAATGTCGTGTCGTGGAACAACGCCACGCCGGCGTCAGTGGCCATCGAAATCGCCAGGAAGCCGTTCATGGGAGTGCCCACCATGACCGAGGTGCTGAAGGACGGAGACGTGGTGATAATCTCGTTCAAAATCTCGAAAAAGCTGTCATAGCTTTTAATCCAGAGAGCGTCCCCGTCTTCGTCCTTTATCTCCTCTCTGGCGTCTTCGTCCAGCATGACCACATAAGCGTTCGCCTGGTTGATCATCATCGTGACCCACATGCGGTACACACTGTGCGTTGTCACCCACTCCTTGAATTCAAGTATCTCCGGTTGCATAGGAGTGAGCGTGCCGGCCTTTTTCTTCGCGGCAACGACGTCGCGAAGCGGGACCAGGAACTTGGCGGTCGCCCATACGCGGTTGGGCACCCAGAAACCCATCTGGATGGGGCCGGATTTTTCCAGCGTGAGAAGATGGGACTTTGTTCTCCGCTTTGGTGTTTTCTGATTGGATTGGCTCATTTTCTCTCCTTTTTCGAATCAAATTGCTCCAACGGGTCGTAGCCGGGGTAGTTGCCCTTATCAAACAGCCAGGCGTAAAGCATCTCACGGCTGATCATCGGTTTATTCATCGGCACCAAATGCCCGGCGCCGGGTATCGCCACCTGGGTCAGGTTCGCACAGGATTTAACAAAACCGTTGGTGGCGGAAGGAGGCGTTACCCATACCTTTCTTTTTAATTCATTCCACTCCTTTTGATACATCCAGTTTTTGTTATCCTCCCCTTTCAAGTGGCGCAGTATGTGTTCGGTCCCGGTAAAACCACAGGCCGACATATCGTAATTCCCGGTGTAAAAGAGCAACCGGTACAATAATTCATCGCCGTCCTTATCTTTCTCTTCCAACAGGGGTTTGAACAGGGGGGTAACATCCCGCATGTTGTCCTCGATCAGGTGTTCGGTAACGGGTCCCGAATCGTCGGCGGTTACCCACGTGTAATCATCGGGGATGTGCAGCTTATCTTTGACGGCATTCAGGTTCAGATACGCGGATATGTTTTCGCCCGAGGTGTCGGTCCAATAACGGATATCGTAGACATCCGGCATCCCGCCGCATGCCAATATGGCATTGTTCAAATTATTTCCCGCTTTCGTGGCAGCTTCCCAGTCGTCTTTTTCGCATAACTTGTCGAATGTTTCCCATCGTTTTTCCATCTCATATTTCTGGACCGTATCCAGGAATCCCAGGTTAAACGCATAATCTATCACCCAATTCAGTTGCCGCCGCGGGTCCATCCAGCCGTCACCGATAGCGAGCCCTGCCAAATTGATGTATTCGGGATCCGTTGGTTTGAGGGCCCTGTTTTTTTCCATAATTTCAGTCGCGATATGGGGGATATATTTCCCGGCGTAACTCTCTCCAGTAATATAAAGCTCGCACGCCCGGTATTCGGGATGCCGGGAGTAGAAAGACTGCAACGCCAGGTAAAACTGTTCCCGCAATTCTGTCTCCGAAGAAACGTATTTATCCCCGGACAGCGATCTGCTATAACCGGTCCCAACCGGCTGATCCCAGTACATCACGTGCGCCTTTTGGTTCCAGGAGAATGGATTCGGAACAACGGAGCAGACAGCGTCGTCATTCATGCGCAAGGGGCCGTTTTCACAAAAAAGGCCGAATGCCGACGACCCTCCCGGACCTCCGTTGAGCCATATTACCAGCGGAATTTTTTCCAATTGCTCTTTATCCGGTTGCCAATCGAAATTATCCTTGGGCCTGACCACGCTTTGGCTTTCGAAAAACCAGTAGAACAATTCCCCTCTGAATTTAGAGTTAAACGGCGCCCGTCCGGCATACGAACGCACGTTAAGCTCCAACGATTGGGAATTTAACAGATTACCCGGAATTGTCGTCACCAAAT
This sequence comes from uncultured Clostridia bacterium, assembly GCA_964491915.1. GTDB lineage: Bacteria > Acidobacteriota > Aminicenantia > UBA2199 > UBA2199 > JAHELQ01. Next base: position 129,284 of record CAZBHS010000001.1, on the reverse strand, counting down.
CATCAAGAAATAGATCCTTTGCATTTGACATAATTTGTTTCTCCTAATTTAAAATTTACGTTCTGTCAGTACACTGAGATGATAATGGAAATAGAGGTTTGGGGGTTAGCAAAATCGTTGCAAAATAAGGGTAATTTCGTTGCATGTGGGGTGCGGACCTCTCCGCGGCAGCACACTTCGGCGCCGGAAATGGGATTTATTTTTTACGGTTTGTTTTTTTTCTCTTCGAAGATGTCGAACATACCGAACCCCTGGGCATTGTGTTCACCCAAACCGCAATCGTAAGCAAAGGCTTTTAATTCCTTGCTGCCGGTTAATTTATAGATGCCGCTGTATCCCTTGATGGAAAAATCCTTGAATTTGATGAAATGGGAATTTCTTTTTTCGTCGAAAAGATAAGGCTTGACGGTCAGGTCTTTATCTTTGGGAGCGCGACCATTGAAGGACTGATAGTTATCCAGTAAATTTCGATACAATTGATTGAAGAATTCCGGGTCATTGGGTGAGAGATATTCTTTTTTGGAGGGACGGTTACCCACGGCTTTGCGATCGATGACGGCAATGGGCGATAAGGTGCGAACCAGGGTGACGGGTTTGGGAAAAGCCGGGGCCGGAATCACTGTCAACGGCTCCAGACGCAGTTCCTCCCTGCCCAATTGAATAATCCGCTGGGGTTCCATCCTGTTCACGAGCTCCTGAAGTAATTCATCATAAGGAGCGGAGAGAAAAAAACTGATGCATGAGGTAAACAAAAGATTTTTCTGGTTATTTTTTTCCTTTTTGATCTCGAAGTCACCGAAAATTTTTGAGAAGTTGAACCGGCTAAAATGTTTTTTCTCAAAGGGTTCGCCTTTAACCGGATGGAAGCCTTTCAGTTTTTCCGAAACTAGAGAGAAAATCATGTCCCTGAGCATCCCATTGTAATTGATGGGTAGTTTAATGAAATCCTTGACCAACTCCAATTCAAATTTTATTCTCACAATGGCCTCCTGGCGTCGGGCTGAAGATTCCAACAACAAACCCTTCAAACACCAATTGTAATACATAAGGAGGATACAATCAAGTGTTTTCGATTTTTCCCGGTATAACGCACCAACGTAAGCCCTTGTCTGGAAACACCCCGTCATAAAACTTCTCCGGCCACTTGGGGGCGGGACTCGCCCCTTTATTGGCCCTGTTTTATTCGTAAATTATTTATCTATCTTGATCACAAGATGATCCCAAGAAAAATATCCATGTAAATTACCATCGACATATAATGCAAAGTAGATCTGGTAATGGGCTTTTCCTATATTTTCTACATCGGCTTCATAAAAGCAAAAATCCATATCGACATTTTTCGGAGGTAATACATTTGCCCCTGATGGTTGAGGGGTGCTTTTTGTATATTTTCTGGAATTGAAATTACCTAACAAATCGCCACTTCTAAATTTTTTAATTCTATAGATTAATAGGGATTTGCCGAAATTAGCGTATTCCGACGTCCCATGCACTCGAATACGATCTCCAACTTCCGCCGATAATTTTAAATCTTGTTTTCTCTCACCCCTAATCGCTTTATTGTCTGAAATAACGATGTATAGATATTCTTGCGTTAACCCTGTAGGTTTTTTATGGTTTGTACTCGGGTTTTTGTAATCTCTTATCACACGATCGACATCTATTGTGACTAACAAATTGGTGACATGTCTCATTTTTTCTCCTTTGAACTGAGTCGGTCTAATTTAGAAGCCCCTTCACCCAAGGCAGAAAAGGGAAGGAGACAGGCCGGAAACAAAAAAATTTCCTGCCTGTCATTTTCACATTGAATTATTTTTCTACTGTGATCGTAGGATCCCAATAAAAATATCCATAGAGATCTCCATCGACATATAACGCAAACCAGATCTGGTAACTTTCAGTTCCTCTCTTTACTACATTGGCTTCATAAAACCAATAATCCCTATCGACATTTTTCGCAGGCAATACGTTTGGCCCTGACGGCTCAGGAGTACTTTTTGTATATGTGCTGGAATTGAAAGGACTGAATACCTCTTCGCCTCCAAACTTTTGAATTTTGTAAATCAGTATGGATTTTTCAAAATTTGCATATTCCGAAGTACCGTGGATCCGGACGTGATCTCCAACTTCCGCTGAGAAATTTAAGTCGGCTCCTCCTTCACCTGAAAGTTCTTTATTGTCTGAAACAACCATGTATTGGTATTTATGCTCTAATCCAGAAGGGTTGTTCTGGTCTGTACTGGGATCTGGGAAATCTTTTATTACATGATCCGTGTCTATTGTTACTAACAGATTGATAATGTCACTCATTTTTTTCTCCTTTAATTTAGTACTGTCAAAAATTTTCCTGGGAAAAACTTTTAAAACCCATCCGCTTTACATCATACTTTACATGCCCTTGCGCAAGGCTTTCGACCATTTGAAGTTTTCTTTATCGAATCTCATTTGGTACACTGAGATGATAATGGAAATGGTGGTTTGGGGGTTAGCAAAACGGTTGCAAAATAGAGGGTAAAATCGTTGCTCAGGGAGTGGATATTATAGTACTGAGGTTGCACTAAGGGTAATTTCGTTGCATTCGATGCAGGGGAGTTGGACGGGAATTCCGCCGTAGAAAGGATCAGGGGACAGGCACATTTTTCTTTCTTTTCTGTAGGGTCATTTCCGAATTCCCGGCTGCCCTAACATTTTCAAAAAAAAAGTTGAAAATTCCTTCAATCCATATTAAATTTATTCCAAACTTAAAGTTTGTATTTAATTAGATTTCTGTCAGGGGAGAAAAAGGAGAGTAAGACTTCAGAATACAAACTCCGTTCATAGGAGGGGAGCTATGATCAGAAAGAACGGGGCTTTTAAAATCCACGGTACAGTGACCCAAAAAGAGTCCAGGGAAGGATTGCCAAATCTAACTATCCGGGCACTGGATAAAGATTTTTTTTGCGACGACCTTTTGGGAGAGGCAATCACAGATAAGAAAGGGTACTTTGAAATCACTTACGATAAAGAAGATTTCCAGGAACGTTACTGCGACCAAAAACCGGATATCTATCTACGAATCTTTAGCCCGGAAGGTGAGGAAATCCTCACCACGGAGGATAAAGTTAGATATAACGCTGGGTACACCGAAGCATTCAGCATAGTCATACCTGAATCAGTGTACAAGCCGAAGCCCTGGACGTTGCAGGTAACGCTGTTACGACCGGAAGATATGCTCGCGCTTGATTTCAAATTCCATAACCTCAGGATTTCCAGCGGTAACCTGGTTCATGAAAAACATGATCGTCCAGCATACATGGCGGTGGGATTTCCCCCGCAAAACATCGCGGAAGAAGCTTTTTACGAGCAAGCGGAGGAATTCCCCGAGGAAGACGATGGCGATGATGTCACTCGCGCTGTAACCATTGACGATACCGATACCGATAATGATAATGATAATGATAATGAAACAGAGCACCCACATGTCCCGGTCCAAACCCGTCTTGCCGGCCCAAGCCGCTTGGTATTCATCGTTCCCAAAGGAATGGAGATTCCATTCACCGGCAGGGGGCTACTGGAAGCCTGCGGTAAACTTCAGTTAAAAGTCGCCCCAACGGCAAAACCTCCAATTAATTTTTTGAGTGACATCCAGCCGATAAGAGTGGAACGACTTTTCCAGGGAACCTTCTCCCATACCGTTGGAGAGAAAAGAAAGAAAGTGCCGGTAAGCTTAAAAAAGCGCCGGTATAAATCATACAATAACTACTTTCAAAGGGAAATCTCAAAAGATTACATAGATTCATCGATGAAAAGACCACTGGAACCGCGGCCCCCCAACGACCTCGAGACTGCGATCGAAGCCCCTTACCGCTTGATCATTTCACCCAACAAACATGCCGCGTGGGCGCATGCCCTCGATCCTGTGAAGTCCGGCAAATCAAAGCATGTCGAAATCTGGCACACCCGCCAGGCGGTCAGAGTTAGGGATTTACTTTTTGACTGGAACCGGGTCCCCGGAGATGACGATGAGATACTTTTAGACAACCTAATGAATTGGCTGGGTATCGATTGGCTAAAAGGCGCGGTCATTGAAAAAAACGGTGACGAAAACAAGATATCCATCGCAAAGGGAGACAACCGGTTGACATTTACCCTAAATCCGGAAAAAAACCGGGTGCGATTGTATATCGACGGATTGGAAACAGAAGAATACATAGCGGAGGAAGAGGATGGAGCGTTGAACGTTTACTCCGCCGCAGTGCGCGAGGATGAGGAGAGGTTGAGAACAATACGCGCCATTTGGACCCGTGACTACAGTCTCTTGAATGAAGACAGCCACGCCTACAACTCCCCCCTCGCTTTTGACAATCAATCGGATACCGGATTCTTGAATCTCTTCCGCATGTCCCTGAACGCCTACGACCGTCATAATATTGTTCAACTTTCCGCCAACTACAATGTCCCCAGCCTCGATCCGCTTCCGATCAATGTGACCCACTTGATGCTAACCTCATTCGGCGGATGGTTGAATGTCCGCGGCGCCTGGGATCCTACGATGGAAAGCAAACTGTCAGTCGAGGAATGGCGGCACCGTGCCACCATGGGACGGGATCACTACGTGAGGGTCGTTTATAAAGGCTATTTGTTCCCATTTGGACACCGTGCCTCATTGGTAAAAGTCACTGAACGAAAATTTCATCCAACGCTTATGCTGATGCTCAGTAACCTGCGCCGGCGACTTGAGGTCGAGATGAAAAACAGGATCGAGTCGTTTAAAACAGCGACCCAAAAGGATATGGCGTTTGTGGCGGATTCGCTTGCCCTCCATTTTGATCATATGATGACTGAACTGACCGCATCCATGGCGGGCAAATCTCAGCGGCAAATCCTGCGGGAGGCGGAGGCCAGAAAAAAAGAGTTCCGGCAAACAGCGGTGGCGGTAGTGGGAAGCGCCGGGAAAAATGTAACCAAGGAGGCAATCGAACTTGTGGATACAGTTCAAAATGAATTTCAGCATAGCGCCGACATCGTTAGCGAAGTAATAAAAGGCATGTCTTACCAGAATATTTCAGGGAATATCGCATACCTGCGTCAAAGGAATTTTATAGTGGTGCGGGAGCCCGAAAGGCTCTACATCGATTCAGGGGTTGCAAACGATGCGGGCCATTCCTACGACCGTCAAATGCCCTTTGCCGCCGTGAAAGTCACGACGTTGGCGACACCCAGTCTCGATGCTCCCGCCGTAGCAGATAGTTATAATAGTTATAGCTTCGATATCGGTGACAAACAATACGATACGGGACAGTTCCTTTTCTGGCCGAGGGTGGGCGGAAATAACTTCCAATTTCACATGGAAGCTGAAGATTTCTCCGGCAATACTGTCGAGTTTTCCACCCCTCTCCTGTACGTGGGGCAAGCCTTTTTAAGTGAAATGTATACCGGCGGAGGCATAGAGCCTCCCCCTGATTATTATGAGGACATAAAGAGTGCATTGGAAGAAGTACGGGAAGATTACGAATCGAAGGTGAAAGCCATGATGAACGGACAAGCGGTGATGTACGCGGATTACGTTAATGATCCGGGAGAAACCACTTTTGAAACGCAGTCCGTCACCTTCAGCGCGCAAATCCCGGAATCTTACGATGTCTATACTACATTGAGGAACAATCTTGATGATCGAGACTTCCCCTGTTTTTATCCCAAAGTGCATAGAGCTGAAGTGCTTATTCCTTCCATCAAACACCTGGTAGGCAACCACCAGACGGCTGAGATTGAGTATTTTAGTGACTATCTAAGTAATGGCTTCGAAAGCGGCAACCCTGGCCAGGTATTCGCCAAAATGACGGACAGCGGCATTGCGTTGGATTTCGATAGCCAGGGTGACCGTTCTGGAGGACTGGTGAAACCCAATTTGCAAATTACCGCACTATCCCGTATTATGGGTCCAGTAGGCGGCAACCCGGTAACCATTGGCAATGAGGGATTCGAACCGGCGGATTTTTTCAGCGGCCTCGATGCAAAAATTTTCGGCGTCATCAGCCTTTCCAGCATCATAAAATCTGTGGGCTTAAGTAGTATTCCAACAACCCCGCAACAGGGGATCAAACTCAGCATTCCCTCTTTGTTCTCGGATATATCCAAAGACAAGATAGAGGTCAAATTCGCATGGAAGCCCGAATTAAAAGACTGGAACAACATATTTCTAACTACAGGCAATAGTTCCCTAACTATTACCGCCACCATTACAGCCCACGCGTCTGGAAAAGCGGAAACCGATATCTCTTGTGTCATGGAAAATTTTTCAATAAACCTGATCGGCAACCTGGAGAGTTTTATAATTCTCGAGTTCGCTGAAATCAAATTTGCCCTGCAAGCAGGCAAAAAACCTGATATAAATGTCGATATAAGCAAAATTAAATTTGTCGGTGTTCTGGCGTTTGTCGAGACGCTGAAAGAATATATCCCTCTCAACGGTTTCAGCGATCCTCCCTCGCTGGACATCAGCGCCGAAGGAATTAGGGCCGGTTACACGTTAAACCTCCCGGATTTCCCCATCGGTGTAGTCGCCGTAAAAAACATCAGCCTGGGCGCGTCATTTGCGCTTCCCTTCAATTCGGATCCCCTCAGTGTAAGGTTCAGTTTCTGTGACCGCCATAGTCCTTTTTTAGTAACCTATTGCATGATTGGAGGCGGAGGTTTCTTCGCCATTACCGTCACCCCCAACGGAGTGAAAATGTTGGAAGCGTCTATAGAGCTAGCCGCGGATATATCCGTTGATTTCAGTGTAGCCAAAGGTGGCGTGCATGTGGGGGTGGGAATCTATTTCAAAATGGAAATGAATCCGGATAACGCATCTCTCACCGGTTATTTCCAATTGCGTGGCGTAGTGGAAGTACTCGGTATTATCAGCGCCTCTATCGAACTCTATCTTGCGCTTACCTACCATTTCGAAACAGGCAAACTGATAGGCGAAGCTTCATTGACCATCGAAGTAAAAGTCGCGTTTTTCTCCAAAAGTGTTGAAATCAGTTGCGAGAAAAAACTTGCCGGTTCCAGCGGGGATCCCACGTTCGAGGATTTGATGCAGCCATATGAAGATCCTCCGGATAGTGGAAATTGGGTGAGACCATGGTATGCCTATTGCCGGGCATTCGCGTAAGAGGAGGAAAAAATGTCGGAACAAAAGATAATATGGACGGTATTGCCCCGGGGAGTAGATACCACTACCGGAGCTAAGGGACAGCGTTTCAAGTTCTCCGTTCTGGTATCACCTCGATTGAAACCGGAACCGGACGCGGCTCGCCTGGAAACTTTCCCGGATTTCCTCAATTGGCCAAAAAAATTATCCGGGATGAGTTTTAAAGTAGAATTTAAAACCGCCCCCCCAATCGACGCCACACCGGAACTCTCTCAACTTGACCCTGATTTATGGAAAGTCCTTTTCAAGAATGACACCTATGTTCGTCCTTTTACTTTTAGTGATTTCAAGGACAGGGCCATTCGCACCTACCCAGTACGTAGCGTGCTCTCTTACATCCAAGAAAGGTACAAAACCATTGCCGGGAAATCCCCAGGTTCCCTCCCCCGTCTTGAACGGGAAATAGACGATAATGGAAAGCCGATAGGAGACGCGGATGCCACATTGGAATCATTTATCGATGATCTGGGAGGTCTTCTAGATCCGGGAAAAAAAATCCTTTGCAGAATCAATGGGAAATATTATGAAAGATTTAAATACCACCTGCATCTTCCCCCAGAGGAAACAGTCAAAGGTCAACTTGATGGATTGAAAAGTGCTATCTTTACCTGCCTGCATAACCAGAAGCGTCCCATTTCAAGAAGCATGCAAATATCAAGGTCCGCGTCGAACGATTATACCTGGGACATCGTTGACACAGACAATAACCGCTATTTTCTAGAGGATACCGGCGAGATTCTAATTGTATACACATTCGGCGATATCTATTCCGATTTGGATTCTATACTAAAGGATTCAAACGTGCTGAAGCCCGGACAAACCGTGGGCGGCTCAAAGGTGGCGAGTGATTTCCTCCAGGCCAACCGTTTTTATGACCGTCGTGAAAACCAGCAGCCCTATTATTTTAAACCCAATGCCTATATGATGCCTCCCTCGGATCCCCCCCCACCTATCGATTTTCACCAGATGCTCTCTATCCTGTCGGATCACCCGCTCTTGATGCGCAAGCTGGGACTGGCGGTTGATTTCACGATGATAATTCCTGACGACTCATTAAAGTCCATTCAATCCATACGTCTTCACCCCATTTGGAATCCAAATGATCCGCCGTCTCCCTTTCATCTAAATCTTAGCCAACCCTGGACGGAATGTATTGTACAACCCAAACAGTTTGTGGCCCGCCCTCAGCCCTATAGCCAATTGGAAAACGGGATGCTGAAATTAAGCGGAGCCGGCGACATAGATAAAGGAGTAAACAGAATATACAGTCTGACACAAGTCGATCCAGACGGCGCAGTTCTTAAAAACCTCAATGCCGCCTCATCCATGGCCCGGCAAATAAAGAAAAAATTCCTCCGCCACATCCCCTCACATACCGCCAGTGTCAAAAAAATGTATACCACCCGTGATTTGAGCGTGGAGGCGGCACGCACAATCTTAGAACCAATAGAGAAGGATGCTGACGGTTCAAAACTCAGATTTTCAGAGAACGCGAAGATAACACAATTATCCGCCTGCAAATGGATGATCAAGGACCGCCGCTTGGTTTTCCTGCTGGAAAAGACCGGTTCCGGGGGATTGAATATTTACCGCAAGATGGATGTGTCTTACGACACACCGGAGGATGCCGGGCTGCCGACCCATCAATCGGTGGGCATCGCCTTGATCGAATCGGGACGGGCATATGAATTGAACCGTCATTTCAATTCCGCGTTTAACAAAAACAATGATTATGAAACCGACAACGAAGTGACATTTTTTGCCGACGACCTGGTGCGCGGTTACCGTGTCGATATAATGGATGAGGATGAAAATCCACCCATTTGGCGATCCCTGTGCCGGCGTGTCGGCGCTTATAAGTTTCCCGGTTCCGGCAGGGATCCCATCCCGGTTAAAGACGAAGGTTATGTCAAAGGCGCTTCCACTACGTCCGGCAAGGAAGAGGACAGTGATCTTTATTTTCACGAGGTTATGTTCCGCTGGAACGGTTGGAGTCTTTGCGCCCGCAAGCCGGGACGGGTCAGTGAATCGGTTACCCACAAGAAAGAGATCCCTTTGTTTAAATGGTCTGATATTCCTGATAATCCATCCGAATTAGAAAAATTTATAGTATTCCTGGTGGAACACATCAATGCGCACTGGGTCAAAAAAGACAAAATATTCATTGAAAATAGCGGCGATACTATCATAGTGAAAGGCTCCGAAGATTATTCTCGTTACTGGATAAGACTTACTCTGGGAGAGGATGATCAGGTCAATTTAACCGCCCATAACAACATCCAATTAAAATACAGAATGATAAACGGCGTGGTGCACGTCGCAGAGATGGTGCAGGAAGAAATAATCAAACCGCCAACCAACCCGGCGCTCACGGAATTTAAAATGGAATCATCTTTCGAGGTGGAGCCCGGAACCCTACCCCGGCTCCGTTTCGGCCATAGCTACCGGTTGCGGGTGCGCACCGTGGACCTGGCCGGCAATAGTATAGAAAGTCATCGAGCGAATCCAGCGAATGCTACCCTGGGATTACTATACCGCCGCCATGAACCGGTGATCCCGCCGGTCATCGTACCGCTGGAGAAATATAAAGAAGGCGCTTCGGCCGAACGGATGGTGATCCGTAGTAACTATGACCTATCGGTTATGCAATATATTGAGGCCAATACTATCTATGGAGAAAAGGATGAGCGCCATGTGGTGCCGCCCAAAACATCTCAGGCAAGGGCGGAAACACTCGGAAAATTTGATGACTACATCGGCAAAGAGAAAGACGACAAGACAATTCAGTCAGGATACGATATTGCAATAAAAGAAAAAGGCTCATTGAAAGAGGCGGGAATTTTAGAACCGCCTTCAGTTGAAGGAGATGACGGCGAACAGCCTAAGGGCCAATACTTGATAATCCCGGAACAATCGTTTGAGCTTCCCTACCTACCGGACCCAATCGCCAGAGGCGTAGCGTTCCGCGATCTGCCGGGAACCGCTTCAGACGGTACACCGCAATTGGAAAAGAATATCATCCCTTCGTTAAATCTGTGCGTACTCAAAGTTCCTTTTGAATCGGATCCCGGCTGGCCGGATGCGAAACCATTCCTGATCTGCATCAAGGAACGGCCCGGAGTGATTGCCGGGAATAATTGTGAAGAGACCTTCGAGAATATCCAGGATCCACCGGATTGGAATCCGGTTGATCGTATATTGACCGTTTTCCTGGCAAAAGCCCAGGAGGCCGTCGTGCGTTTCAGTTGTTATCCGCACAAAGAAGACCTCGAGCTAATGGAAGTCTATAATTGGTTTGAAGATCAACCGAATACCAGGCAATTGAGGAGATTCGCCCGGGCCGGAAGTCACTGGATGATTTCACCTTATCGCGAACTGGTCCTGGTGCACGCAGTTCAACAGCCACTTTGCGAACCGGTGACACCGATATTGGCGGCATTGAAGAAGCAAATCGGCGACACGTTCGCCTCCATAGAAGGTGAATTCCTGCTCAGCGTCAAGAGTACCGCCAACATCGATGTATTCGCCAACTGGACCGAACCGGAGGATGACCTAGAAAAAGATGAACCCAGCTCCTTCGCAGTCAATAGCCACGCCTTTCAAATGAAAATAGAGAAGCGCTATAAGGATACTCTTCCCCTTCCGATTGATCCCTGCACTGTCCACCGCCACGAATTCGGCGACACCAAATACCGGCGGGTGAACTATTACCTTGAAGCCACCACACGCTTCCGGGAGTACTTCCTCCCAAGTATCTCAAATGTGGTCAGCTATACCTTAGACCTGAGCAATATAAAATCTGGCCTCCTTGAATTCCTGAATCGACAGAGAAAAACAAAATTTACAGAGGAGGGCGCCGCCATTACCGAAAGCGACGACGGTAGAACCATAACCATCAGCGAAAATGAAACTATCGTCACCTTCACAATAAACAAAGATCAAAACACAGCGCATGTAGTCGTTGAAGATAAAGAATACATTTACGTGTTACAGCGCGACAAAGAGTTTGAGGAAAATAGCCGGATACATATCGACGCCACGTACATCACACGGCGCGGCCCCGTTCATGAAGTGGATGTGTTTAATTCAGCGCGGCCCGATGCGCCCAAGGCGCTCTATATCCTTCCAACTTTCAAATGGGATGAATCCATGAATCTCTCAAATCTAAAAGAACCCTGGGAGACCTTCCAACGCAAGAGAATTGGCGGCGGATTAAGGATTTACCTGGACCGGCCATGGTATTCATCCGGTGATGGAGAATTGTTGGGCGTGGTGCTGTACCCATATCCCCGCATACCCAAAGATCTGGAAACCTATGTTACCCAATGGGGAATGGATCCGGTCCGATTGTCCCAAATACCCAAAGGGGTGCTGAAAAAATCCGACTTTGCCAATGCCGAAACCATACCGGCGGAATTGCGTCAGGAGGGATTCAGCCTGGAAGAGAAGACCGGTAGCGCTGTCAATGTGGCTGGTTTCAAACCGGAGTTCAACAAAGAGCGAAAATTGTGGTATTGCGACATCCTGTTTGATCCCGATGAAGTGACATCTTATTTTCCTTTTGTGCGTCTGGCGCTGACCCGCTATCAACCCCGGTCCATTGACAACGCCCATTTGTCAAGAGTTGTATTGACAGACTTCATTCAACTGGCCAATCATCGCACTCTGGACATTCAGTTTGAGGATGACAGGCTATTTTATATCAGCGTTTCCGGTTATGCAAGCGCCGATATCAAAGCTCATCGCATGGTAGTGACTATCGAGACGCTCCCCCCCGGCGCGCATGAAGAATTTGGTTGGGAAGCGATCGACTCGAAAAAAGAGCAACCCAATCCTTATACCCTGAGGCACCGATATTCGGAGGAAGATACATACCATAGCATATGGAATGCGAGATTGAAATTGCCGGCATCACGGCAAAAAAAGAGATTCCGGCTAGTAGTCAAGGAATTTGAAATCTACAAGGCGGATGCAGATCGAGTACGCCCAAGAGCCTTCCCGTACATTCAATCGCCACCGGCCCAAGACGATTATGCCAAAGATGCGGAACGAATGGTGTATATTGACATAGTGGAGGTGTCGCAATAGCCTGACCTCCAGCGGGCATGCGCAGGTCTTTGTTTATTTCAATGGGGTCCAGGTGCGGGCCAGGCCGCCTTTGCCGGTTTCGCGGTAGGCGGCTTGCATGTCGCGGCCGGTTTCCAGCATGGTTTGGACTACTTTGTCGAAGGAGATTTTGTGAGCTCCGTCGGAGAACATGGCGTATACGGCGCACTCGTGGGCGTTGTCGGCTGCGAAGGCGTTGCGTTCGATGCAGGGGATCTGGACGTAGCCGCCGATGGGGTCGCAGGTCAAGCCGAGATAATGTTCGAAGCCCATTTCGGCGGCGTATTCGATTTGTGACGGGGTGCCGCCGTAGAGGTAGGCGATGGCCGCGGCTGCCATGGCGCAGGCGGTGCCGATTTCTCCCTGGCAGCCCACTTCGGCGCCGGATATGGAGCCGTTAGTCTTGACGATGTTGCCGATCAGGCCTGCCACAGCCAATCCCCGGAGCATTCTCCGCTCGGGAATGTTTTGATTCTTCCGGGCCACATACAAAGCCGCGGGCAACACGCCGGATGAACCGCAGGTGGGGGCCACAACAACTCTTCCGCCGCCGGCGTTCTCTTCCGCCACCGCCAGGGCGTAACTGTAGAGTAGACCTTTGGCCCGTACATCTCCCGATGAATTCTGGGCTTTGACATAGTAAGCGGAGGCTTTGCGGGCGACGTGTAAATCTCCGGGCAATACCCCTTCGTTGGCAAGACCGGCGTGGATGGTCTCTTGCATGGTTTTCCAGATATCCGCCAGAAACTCCCAAATATCTTTGCCTTCGCAAATCTCCACATATTCCCAAAAGGTGCGACCGTTTTTGCGGCACCAATCCAATAGTTCGGTCATAAAGGATATATCGTAAACATCCTGTGATTTGGGCAGCAGCGAACCATCATCCTCCAGATCGCCGCCGCCGACGCTGTACACTGTCCAGCTATCGATGGATTCGCCGCTCGGATTCAATGCTTCGAACATCATGCCGTTGGGATGGCGAGGCAGTTCCACATCGTCTTTGAATACAATCTCCACCGGCCTATCTCCGGTCTCTTTTTGAATGGCGGTATCTGTGCCGTGTCCTTTGCCTGTGGCAGCCAGGCTTCCGTACAGAGTGACTCTGAATTGAGCGACATCCGGGTGTTTGTCCACAAACATTTTGGCGGCGCGGCCAGGTCCTATTGTATGGCTGCTGGAGGGACCGAATCCCTTTTTGAAAATATCGCGAATCGATTGCATCGTCACCATCCTGTCAATAATCTTGGCCGCCATTGTAGCAGGAAAAAGACTTAATTGCAATCTGGGATTTGACGTTGATCAATTGATAGCGCCGGGCGTCATGTGTAATTCCCTCACATTTTTATTTATTTTTGCCTCAAAAACACACGGTATTGTAACGCATTTATCGAGATATCCAATGAATTCATTAGATTGTAGTACCGATTCATCAATAAATGTTAAAAATTCATCAAATTATGTTTCAGATTCACCAATACATGGTGCCGAAGTATCTGAATTGATTCCCGATTCACTCGTTTCTGTCACCGATTCACCGCTATACGTTCTCCCGGCGGAAGAATATATGCCGGATTCACGTAAATCTGTTCCAGGAACAGATGAGTTTGTAACATAGTCGGAACAATCTTTAACAAAAACAGATGAATGTAACACGGATACTAAAGAAAGCGACACCCCGAGCGATCATTCCGTCCCCCAAACCGGTCATTCAGTCCCAAATCCAGTTGCATGCGCCGTCAATTCATAAAGCTACAGGAAAAAGAATTAATTGCATTCGGCGATTTATCGTTGATTAATTTGTCCGGTCATTTTATAATGATGCTTAAACAGAAATTCTCGAAGGAGTGAAAATGAAGCGTATTGTTATCTTTATATTGCTATTGTCGTTCGTTCTTTTCTGCTATGGGGAAGAAGGCGATGACGCGTGCACTACTATCACGGTTGGGAAGTCGGCGTCGGTTGACGGATCCGTCATGACCACCCATACCTGCGACTCCCGTGTGGACCGGACATGGCTCGATATTGCGCCGGCCCGTAAATACAAATCCGGCGCCAAACGGAAAACTTATTTAAAATCCCACCAAACCTCCAGCGCCTATGATTTGTCCAAGCAGGAATACATCGGCGATATCCCCCAGGTGGAACGCACTTATAAATATTTGAACGCCACCCTCCCCCCCATCAACGAGATGCAGGTGGCGGTGGGCGAAGCCACATTCGGCGGTAAAAAAGAGATGCGCAGCGACAAAGGGCTCATCGACTATTACGAGATAAACCGCATCATGCTGGAACGGGCCAAAACCGCCCGCGAAGCGATAATAGTGGCGGACGAAATCACAAAAAAATACGGCTACAACGACGGCGGCGAATGCTTTACCATTGCCGATCCCAACGAGGTCTGGCATTTGGAGATCCTCGGCCCCGGCAAGGGAAAAACCGGCGCCGTGTGGGTGGCGCAGCGGGTACCGGACGATCATGTGTCGGTCAATGCCAACGCCTCCCGCATCCGTGAGATCGACCTCTCTAAACCGGATTATTTCATGGCTTCGGAAAACTACAAATCCCGCGCCGTCGAGTTGGGACTCTATGATCCCAATTCCGGCAAGCCCTTCGAGTTTTGCTATGTCTACGGCAGCCGCCGCAGCATGGCGGCCCGTCGCCGGGAGTGGAGGGTGCTCGACCTATTGGCCCCATCGCTAAAGCTCGATCCAAATGGCGAGAACTTCCCCTTTGCCGTCAAACCGGACAAAAAAGTTTCGGTCCGCGATATCATGAATATCTACCGCGACACCTACGAAGGCACACCGTTCGATATGACCAAATACATGCTGGTGCCGGAAAATGACGAGAAGGGAAAACCAACCGGAAAATTCGTCAAAAGCCCCTATGCCAATCCCTTCATGGACTACGATATGATGCCGTTGTTCAAGATCAACGGCGGTTGGAACGAAATGGGCGAGCGCTGCATCGCCCGTTATTATTGCACCTACGCAACGGTGATCCAGGTAAGGGGATGGCTGCCCAACGACATCGGCGGCCTGGTTTGGTTCGGTTATGACAACCCCGCCATGACAGCCTATGCTCCGATTTATATCGGTATCGACAAAGTGCCGGAATCCTACAAGATTTGCGGCCGTCCGGGCTGGAACCGCGACTGCGCCTGGTGGGCGTTTAACCGGGTGGCGGATCTGTCGGCCCAGAAATGGGGACACATGAGAAAAGATGTGAAGGAAGTCTGGAAAGCGTTTGAGGATGAAGCGTTCGCCAACCAGAAAGAGATAGAGCAAAAGGCCCTGGCGCTCTATAAAAAGAGCCCCAAAAAGGCCCGCAAGTTCCTCACCCAATACAGTAACGATTGGATGAACAGGCTGGTTAAAACCTATTGGAAATTGGGCGACGATCTCTGGACTAAATATACAGGGAAATTTTAGAAAAGGAGACAAACTATGGAAAAATTATCCGCAGAAGAATTGATAAATCTAATCAAATCGGTATTCCCCCTCTATGACGGGGACCGGAAGCTCGGCATCCTGGTGGATATTCCCAGGGAAGCGGGAGATGACACGCAGCATTGGGCATTGCGCCGCAAAATCACCGACGGTTGGTATCAGGCTCTCAAAGACAGAGCCCAGGAAGCGGGTCTGGAAGAGATCAGCCTGTTCTGTTATCCCGATGTGGGCTCCAACAACGCCGATCTACCGTCCGAAGCGTTCTGCATGAACGGCTGTATTCCCGAAACCGCCGCTGAGCTGAAAGATTGCGGCGCCAAATTGTCGTTCGACACCATCTTCACCCAATACCAATTGTTTCTGGCTCCAACTCAATACTCAGCCACCGCCCCATTGAAAAACGCCGCCAGGAAATACAACTTCCGGGCCGCCACAATGCCGGGTTTCTCTCCTAAAATGATCCCCGCCCTGCGCATCGATTACACCGAGGTGTTCCGCCGCGTCCAGGTAATCAAAGATAAAGTGGATCCAGCCGAATGGGCCAACGTCGATTTTCTGGTTGACAATGAAACAGAGTACCAGGTACTCTTCGACTTGCGTTACAGAAAAGGACATCTCAGCCCCGGTCGTTTTCCCGACAGAGGCGTGGCAGGCAACCTTCCATCCGGCGAGACATACATCGTCCCCTATGAAGGGGAACAAGAGGGACAGCCCAGCAAGACCAACGGCACTCTACCGGTTCAGATGGGCGAAGAGGTCATCCTCTTCACTATCAAAGAAAATGTGGCCGTCGAAGCCCAAGGCTACAAAGGAAAAGATAGTCAAACCCTGAAGGACGAGATCGATCATCTCAAGCGGGAGCCCGCCTACGGCAACATGGCCGAACTGGGCTTCGGCATCCTGGGCGATTTCGGCCTCGAGCCAATCAACGAAATCCTTTTGGATGAAAAGCTCGGTTTTCATGTGGCCTTTGGACGGAGCGACCATTTCGGCGGCCAGGTAGGCCCCGGTGATTTCTCTTCCGCCAAAGAGGTGATCCATCTGGACCAGATCTACATCCCCGCCACCCAACCCCGCGTCGCCGTCAAATCTCTGGTCCTCGGCTACCCCGGCGACAAAACCGAAGAGATCATCAAGAACAACGATTATTTGATTTTCTAAACCCTTTAATAAACTGCCCCCTGTTGCCATCCCCCCCCCGGCGCAGGGGGTTTTTTTCTCAATAATTATTGAACCTTTCATTTTCCTATGATAAGATTGTTCTATTCTAGTTAAAACGATTAACAGAGAATTTTTTGGGAGGCACTCATGACAGCATTAAAAAAAGCGAAAATAATTGGCGAATTAGATCCGGAACACTTGAGATGGCAATGTTCATCCGCCGACTTGAAATTCAAGACCACCAAAGAACTTCAAGCATGCGTGGAAATCATCGGTCAAGACAGAGCGTTGAACGCGTTGAGAATGTCGTTCGATATCGACAGCCTTGGATATAACATTTTTGTAACCGGTAGGGTGGGAACAGGCCGAAAGACTGCCATCAACTGCCTGATCAAGGAATCTCAACGGCTCGATAACATACCCGACGATAAATTATATGTGTACAATTTCAAAAATCCCGATAGCCCGAGACTGATTCGTTTGCCCGCCAGTCAAGGAGGCGCGTTCAAAAAGGATATGGAAGAACTGGTCGAAGACATGCAAAAGAACATCCCGGCCATATTTGAAAGCGAAGACTACCAGCAAAAACGGAAGGAAATAATCGAAAAGGTCAAAGCAAAGCAAAAAGAAATACTAAAGACTTTCGAAGTTGAAGTCTCCAAAAAAGGATTCGCCATTATCCAGATGCAATACGGTACGATGACCCGCCCCGGCGTCCTTCCGGTCATCGAAGGTCAGGCAGTCAATTTCGATAAACTGGCATTGATGGAGCAAGAGAAAAAGATTACCCGCGAAGAAATCGATAAACTGGAAACCATCCAGCATGAATTATCTGAAAAAATGGAGGATGTTCTCAAGCAAGTGGCTGAAATGGACAAAAAAGCTTCAGCAAAACTCCGCAATCTTGACAAAGAGTCTGTCGAGCCGGCCATCAAAAATCAGATCAAAGACATCAAGAATGGCTATAAAAACAAAGCGGTGGTGGAATATCTCGAAGAGGTGTCGGACAATATCCTGACAGACCTCAAGA
Organism: uncultured Clostridia bacterium; assembly: GCA_964491915.1. Taxonomy (GTDB): domain Bacteria; phylum Acidobacteriota; class Aminicenantia; order UBA2199; family UBA2199; genus JAHELQ01. The sequence continues at coordinate 111,364 of CAZBHS010000001.1, read as the reverse complement.
AATTTCAGAAAGCGAAATCCCAATCAACGCCGCCGGACGGCGCGCCGGTCAAGAACGGCGATCCATTCCTGGAATATAGGGTCAACCTGCTGGTAGACAATTGTGGAGCCAAAGAGGCGCCGGTGATCGTCGAGACCTCCCCCACTTTCGCCAATCTGTTCGGCACCATCGAACTAACCGCCGATCCCGGAGGTAGAACCCGCACTGATTTCACCAAGATCAAAGCAGGTTCCCTCTTGAAAGCGGACGGAGGTTTTTTAGTTGTGGAAGCGTTGGACTTATTAATGGAGCCCAATATATGGCCCACATTCAAACGGATGCTCAGGAACCGCAAGGTGGAGATCCAGAACTACCAGAGCATGTACATGATATCCCTCTCGGCCCTCAAGCCGGAACCCATCGATATCGATGTGAAGGTCGCCATTGTGGGCGACACACATATCTACCAATTGCTCTACAGCCGGGACGAGGATTTCAAGAAGATTTTCAAATTGAGAGCCGATTTTGACTCGGCTATGAAACTCGACGATAAAAGTGTCAATGATTACGCCAATTTTGTCACCCGTATTATCGATACGGAAGACCTCCAACCAATGAACAACAAGGCTGTCGGCCGTATTTTGGAATATGGCGTGAGGCTGGCGGGCAAGCAGGATAAACTCTCCACTCAATTCAACGATGTGGCGGATGTGATCCGCGAAGCCAATTATTGGTGCCGCAAAGACGGTAAAAAGACCATCACGGAAAAACATGTGCAAAAAACCATCGAGGAAAAAATCGACCGGTCCCGTTTGATGGAGGAAAAACTCCAGGAAATGATAGACGACGGCTCCATCATGATCGATACCGAGGGGGTTGAAATAGGACAGGTGAACGGATTGTCGGTGTACAATATGGGCGATTACTCATTCGGAAAGCCCGCCCGCATCACCGCCAACGCCAGCGTGGGAGATTCCGGGATCATCAATATCGAGCGGGAAGCCGAATTGAGCGGCCGCATTCATGACAAAGGCGTGTTGATTCTTTCGGGATTCTTGCGCCAACGATTCGCCCAGGACAAACCTTTGGCCGTCAGCGCCAGTTTATGCTTCGAACAATCTTACGGCGGGGTGGACGGCGATTCCGCATCGTCCACTGAAATCTACGCGCTGCTCTCGGCTTTATCCGAGATTCCAATCCGCCAGGAGATCGCTGTCACCGGTTCCGTCAACCAGAAGGGGGAAATCCAGCCCATCGGCGGCGCCAACCAGAAGATCGAAGGCTTCTTCGACGTTTGCAAATCCAGGGGTCTAAACGGCAACCAGGGAGTCATGGTCCCCCACCAGAATGTCAAAGACTTGATGCTCAGACAAGAGGTGGTGGATGCTGTGGGCCAAAAGAAATTCCACATTTACGCTGTCGAGACTATCGAGCAAGGAATCGAGATTCTAACAGGCTACAAAGCCGGCGAACTGCAAGATGACGGGACCTATGAAGACGGGACAATCTTTAATCTGGTGGACCGCAAACTCATGAATTACGCCGACAAGTGGAAGAATTTCAGATGATTACTTGCGTCCGATGACAAAATACATGTAGCCGACGTAAGCGATAAGAAGAATCACAGCTTCCCAACGATCCAGTTTGCGCTTCTTTCCTGTGAACATGGTGAGAAAAAGAAAGGCCGCGGATCCGGCCACCACCGCGATATCAATATTGAATATCCGCTTGAACGCCACCGGATAGACGACAGAGCTGCTTCCCATCACAAGTAAAATATTGAATATATTGGACCCTACGATATTCCCCACCGCCATATCGCAGCGTTTCTTCGTCGCCGCCACAGCGCTGGTCACCAACTCAGGCAGCGATGTCCCGCCGGAGACAATGGTGAGGGCGATGAGTTTTTCGCTGACCTCCAGGAAGCGGGCGATATTGACGGCGTGATCCACCACCATTTGTCCGCCAAGAAAGAGTCCGACCAGGCCAAGCACGATGAAGATCACGGTTTTTGTCATCGAAAAGACTTCGACATCATGCATTTCTTCGGACTTGTCTTTGGAAATGAAAAAAACATACAATAGGAACAACGCGAAAAACACCAGCAAGATCATACCGTCGGTCCGCGAAATCTGCTCGGGGCCGTCATCGCCGAACATATTGTCATTGGCCATAAAAAATAGAACCAATACCGCCGCCAGAGAGAAGGGAATCTCGCGCCACACGGTTGTTTTCTGAACCGCGATAGGATAGATCAGGCCTGCGATGCCGAGAATCAACAGGGAATTGAAGGCATTGCTGCCGATGATGTTGCCGAGCACCATTTCATTGGAATGCCGTAATGAGGCGAAGATGTTGACCACCAGCTCGGGGGCGCTGGTGCCGAAGGCGACGATGGTTAGACCAATTACAATTTCAGGAATGGAGAACCGTTTGGCCAGCGACGAAGCGCCGTCGATAAGAAGGTCCGCCCCCTTGATGACGAAACCGAAGCCCACAATCAATAAAACGATATCTAAAAGCATCCCTGATTATACATGGAAAGCCCCCTTTTCCGCAACACCCAAACACCATTGAAAGTGAAGAAGAGAGAAATTATATTTGCAGCATCTCAATACCTTCAACGTTCAAACCGGAGTTTCCCTGATGGAAAACCAGGTGAAACTCGAAGTCCGGATACTGATTCATAAATCCCGTGTACTTACCCTTTTTCAGTAATCCCGCATTATACTTGACCTCAAACGCGAGTTTCTCCCTATCTACGATAAAATCAACTTCACTTTGCGCCTGGGACCGCCAAAACCTAATAGAGTCCATACCAAAATGGTCCACCAGCAATTTGAAAACAGTATTCTCAAACAATTTTCCCCTGTCCACCCTCAAAGCGATCGGTTCAAAGAGATTCAGCACTACATTCCTCAGGCCATTGTCAAAATAATACACCTTCGGCATCTTGGTAATCTCTTTTCTCGTATTGAGGAAGAAAGGCTCCACAATCTTGATATGAAAGGATTTCTTCATAATATAGATATAATGTTTGACAGCGGTGCTGGACATTCCCAAAGTGATGGATAGCTCGTTTTCATTCACCAATGATCCGACCTGATCGGCAAAGATCTTCATCAAGAACAGAAATTTCTCCGGCGAACGAATATCGGCCTCATCAATATCCTTCTTGACATAAGAATGCAAAATCTCTTGCAGTAATTCAATCTTTATTCCCCGGTCATTTTCCATAACCACCTTAGGATACCCGCCCCAGACCATATACTCTTCTAGAAGCGACTCGAGCCTTTTTCGCTGAATTGGATTTGTATCTTCAGGAATGGATCCCTGAAAGGAAAGAAACGAATTCGCCATCGGCAGCAGATCATCCGCCCCCTTGAAGAGGAGAAAGTCTGAAAAATCAAGGGGAAGAATTTGAAAAATCCGTTTGCGGCCCGCCAGCGAATCCTTGAATTTTTTATCGATATAAATCGCGGAAGAGCCTGATACTACCAGTTTGGTGCTATCTTTGTATTCATCATGAATGTATTTGAGAAAATTAGTGGGATTGTCCAGATATTGAACTTCGTCAAGAAAGACAAATACCTTGCGCCCGTTTTTCTTGTTCAAAAGGCTTAAAAGGTTCGCTGGAGACTGGTTTAGGTAATGAAGAATCTCAAAATCCTCCATATTGAAGAAAAAGACCTTTTCTCCCCTCTCCTCGAGATCCCTCTCGATCATCTTCAATATCGACGTCTTCCCACTCTGCCGCGGGCCAGTCAGAATAATAACCTCATCCCGAGGTATCCATTTTGAAATATCCTTTAAAATCCCTCTTTTGACTAACATAAAACCATTTTACCCGGATTTCCGCCATTGTCAAGTCAGAATTCCGTCTGAATTTTTACTTTTGTATCGATGTGTTATTTTAAACCCAACGGTTTGTTTTCGTTCAGCAGTTGGATGGCTTCGTCGGCTCGTTTGATGCGGGTTTCGGGTTTCTTTGCTGTGCCGATCCAGAGTTTGTAGTTCTTTTGTTGGGAGGGAGGAAGATGCGAGAAGTTTTCGAGGGCTATCGGATTTTGGTCGAGTCGTTGTTCTAACTCTATTGGCATGGGGGCTTCGCGCTTTTTGACAGGGGGCTCTGGTTTGACGGTTCCATCTAGAATCTCTGGGGGAATCATCGTTTGGCCGGCGGGAGTCATCTTGCCGGCGGCGATCATTTTTTTGGCCCGTTTAACATTGAGCTCCGACCATTTGTTCTTATTGGTCCGGCAGGTAAATTTTTGCATGAAGCGATCGTCGTCAATCCGCTTGACAATACTATCGATCCAGCCGAAACAGATTGCCTCCTCCACTGCGTCGCCATACGGAATTCTCGGCTTCCCCGTATGCTGTTTATGATATATCAACCAGATTTCCCTCTCCGAAGCATGGTTCTCCTCCAACCATCTCCGCCACTGCTCCCGCTCGACAACCAATAAAGTCTTCTCCATTATCATTCACCCCACTAAAAATATAACACAAATTCAAAAAAACATCACCCTTAGGATTCACTCGTGGTCGTTTGCCGGAAAAGTAGGAAGGCGAAGGGGATGGTGAAGAGGATGAAGAGGATGATGGTTGGGATTGGCGCGATTGTCGTTGCTGGAGTGAGGATGATGAAGGGGATTATGAAGAGGGAGGTGAGGACATAGAGGCCGAGATATTGGTGTGTTGGAAGAGAGAGTCGTTTCTCCAGGAACGAGACCTCTTCGGGGATGTTGCCGTACCAGATCACCAGGTATTGGGAATAGAACAGGCCGGCCCATAGTAGGGCGAACCCCATGAGCAATACCGGCGTGTCTTTGAAAATCGAAGCGAATGTCTCTTTGTTGCGCCGGAATAGGATGGAAGCGGCGATAGCGGCGAAGGATTGGCCGGCGACGAAGCTTGCCAAATAAAGAACCGCGCGATGATCCCCTGCCCCACGGCAGACCAGAACAATAAGACCAACAGCAGCGACGCATCCTGCTTCGGTGATAGAAGCGTGTCCGCGATAAAAATCCCTATCACGGCAAAAAGAACCAAAAGCCAAATCCAGCAATACCTCCGGCGAGAGCGAAATACTTGAGGGGGCTGGGAGCGGCTTTGAGCAAATGCTCCGCCTCGTGGACATGATACGGAGTCATCACCGACACAT
>CAZBHS010000001.1:0-106208 GCA_964491915.1 uncultured Clostridia bacterium | reverse complement strand
AGCGCGTGGGGGAGAGCACGCCGCGGCCGCTCGACGCGCGCATCGTCGCCGCGACGAACCGCGATCCGAAGGAAGCGGTGCGGACGGGGCGCTTCCGCGAGGACCTCTACTACCGCCTGCGCGTCGTCCCGATCCACATCCCGCCTCTTCGGGAGCGGACCGAGGACGTGGAGCTGATCGCCCGATACCTCCTTGTAGAAACTCTTCTTTTTCGTCGAACCGGTACTCGCGGCTCATGATCTCTCCTCCTTGATTTCCGCCATCGACAGCACCGGCAAGACTTTGGAGAATATGAGGAAAAAGGTGAAAAACATACCGAAGCTGCCGATACTGATACCGATCTCCACCAGCGACGGCGAATAGGTCCCCCACGAATAGGGATTGAACTCCTTTGCCAATGAGGTGACGATGATGATAAACCTCTCCAGCCACATCCCCACATTCACCAGCAATGACAGGCCGAACAAGTAGCCGATGCTGCGCCGCAGTTTGCGCACAAACAGCGTCAACGGCAACACCACGTTGCAGAGGGTCATCAACCAATAGAAGTACTTGTAGTCCCCAAACATGCGGTATTTGAAGACCGTAATCTCAAATAGGTTGCCGCTATAGAATGCCAACGCCAATTCCACGATGTAGGAGAAGGTGACAATCAACGAGGTCACCAGTAAAATTTTGGCGATATTCTCGTAATGATCGACGGTGATGTAAGAGCGGATGCCGAGAATCTTTCGCATCGGCACAGTGAGGGTGATCACCATGGCGGTCCCGGAAAAGATGGCTCCGGCCACAAAGTAGGAGGCGAAGCCCCAACGGTAGTCTTTATGTTCAGGCGGCGGGTATAGGGTATGATGAGTGGCTTCAGGCAACAATCCTCTACCGCCGGTTGCTGTCGCCCCACTGAGAACCGGGAGCCGGATCTTCAATCCGGTTCTCGTCGTCGTTACATGGTGAAGGGACAGACACCATTCTCCGGTGATTGGATCGGCGGGCAGGGTGAAACACTTCGAGAATTCCACCGGCACGACGATTGTGCCGGCGGCGATTCCCCGTCCGAACACCGCCGGCAATTCCATTAGGCCGAACTCCCCATCGAACCGCACGATATCTCCCTGGGCAATCCCCCTGTCCCCGGCGATATCCGGGGAAATAACCGCGTATGGGCCGTAGGAAATATCGGTAAGTGGATCGGGAATCTCCGTGAATAAAAAGATCCACATCCCGATCCGCGAGCCTGTCTGGTCACGATGCGAGGTCATGGTTTTCAGCCTCCCTCGTAGTGATAGGGTCCATGTTCCACCACCGGCGGCGTCAGGAAATTCTCTTTGGGCGGAGGCGAGGATGTCTTCCATGCAAGGGTGGTGCCGCCCCAGGGATTGCCCGTCGCCGGCGTTCCATGCTTGAGCGAACGGAGCAAGGCGACCATAAAATAGACGAGTCCCGCCGCCAGGATCCAGGATCCGACGGTGGATACCAAATGCAGGGTGTGGAATCGCGGCAAATAGTCGAAATACCGTCGAGGCATACCCATCCACCCCAGCACCAGCATCGAGAAGTAGAGCATATTGAAGCCCACAAATATCAAGAACCAACTGCGCACCACCGGAAGGGTGCGATACATGCGCCCCGTCATTTTAGGCAACCAATAAAGCAGCGCCGCGAACAACGCGAACCCGGTTCCGCCGAACATCACATAATGAAAATGCCCCACAATAAAATAGGTGTCGTGCATATGGACATCCGTTGCCAGGGCTCCGATCACCAAACCGGTCAACCCGCCGATACTGAAGAGAAAGATAAAGGTGAGGGCAAAGAGCATGGGCGGTGAAATATCGATGGCCCCCTTGTACATGGTGGCAATCCAATTGAATACCTTGACGCCGCTGGGAATGGCCACAATAAAAGTCAATAGGGAAAACACCCACCGGGCGGTATCGCTCATACCGCTGGTATACATGTGATGGCCCCACACCAGATAGCCCACAAAAGCGATGGCCAAACTCGAGATGACAATCGCTTTGTAGCCGTAAATCTTTTTGCGGCTGAAGGTGGGGATGATTTCCGATATCACCCCCATGGCCGGTAGAATCATGATGTAAACAGCCGGATGTGAGTATATCCAGAAGAGGTGCTGATAGAGTAGCGGGTCCCCCCTTTGGCCGGATCAAAGAGTCCGAGATTCAACCACCGCTCCACCACCAGCAAGAGAGTGATGCTGAGAATCGGGGTGGCCAACACCACATTGGTTCCGGTGCGGATACTGTAGGGGGCGTAAAAGGTCCAGCCGGTATCCGGCGGACCTCCCCCGGCGAACAAGGAGGACAAAGCAATGGCAGCTCCAATCATATACAGCCACCACGACAACAAGTTCAGCCGGGGGAACGCCACATCAGGAGCGCCGATCTGAATAGGCAGGAAAAAATTCCCCAATGCCGCCGGGATTCCCGGAATGATGAAGAGGAAAATCATGATCACCCCATGCAGGGTAAACAACGCATTGTAGGTATTAGGCTCCACAATGGTGGGCCCCGGAGCGATCAATTCCAACCGCATCACGATTCCGATCGACACGCCAACCAGAAAAAAAGTTAACAAAGAGACCAAATACAAGATACCGATCCGCTTGTGATCGGTGGAAAAAATCCACCCTAAAATCCCTTTATAACGGCCTCCGGCCTCGAGATAACTCTCTATATGTTCGTTATTGAGTTCGCCATCGCTCATACTCGTTCCCTCTTCTTTCTTCTCCTGGTGGATATCAACAGCCAGGCGACAAAGATAAACAGAAATAACAGGGTGATCGTGGCGGTGACTTTTAAAATGTTGAACACATAGGTTTGTCCCTGAGGATCATAGCGAAAACAATAGAGCAACACTTTGTTGATGGTGGGACCGGTCTTACCGGCGGAGGCTTCGATGATTCCCAACTTCAAATCAAAAGGCAAATAGGACATGCCGTACAAATAACGGGTGATTTTTCCCTTCGGCGATATCAGCATGATGCCCACCGGATGCAAAAAATCGTCTCCATCCCGCTTGAAACGGTAGCCCAATGAATCGGTGAGGGTTTTAATCGTATCTTTATCGCCGGTCAAAAACAGCCAGGCGTCTTTTGGGATCTCCAATCTCGATCCGGCGATGAAATGATCCTTGATGGTTTTGGCGTGGGCTGGAGTTTCATCTTCGTTGAAGGAGATTGTCAGCATCTGATAATCGGTTCCGGGTTTCATCTCCAGACGGTTGATCACATCGACCTTTGCCCCAAGTAGAGGTTTGCATACTGTTGGACAATGAAAATAGACCAACGAGAGAATGGTCGGTTTGGTGATCACATCTCTCAAGACAACGGGATTCCCCTCTGAATCCTTGAATTCTAGGTCCAATGGGATGACATCTCCCAACGTCTCTACGATTCCTACCTCTATGGGCTCTTCAATACCAATGCTCCCCAGTGGTATCAAAAATATAAAAATTACCCCAAGCAGCCATTTTTTGTTCATGTTCTCTCCCTAAGCTGCGCTTCTAGCGTTATAAATACAAATAAATTATAATGGGAAAAAAAACGATTTTTCAAATATATTGTGGATTTTGTAATGTATAGGGAGGAACTATATCCGCCCCGCCCTCAGGGGGCGGGGCGGTTTAAAGGCGCTTCGCACCTATTCATTCATTTATTTATTTTTTGCCGGTCTCGAAAAAATCACCGGTTTTTTTCATCAAATTATCGGCGCTAAAGGTGCTCAACAGAAATAGATAAGGGCTCCCGGAAGAAACAGCCGGATAGTTTTTATCGTCAATCTTTGGGTAGATGGAGACAGTATAATCTTTGGAGCCTTTAAAGAGGATAGAAAAGATGGGCTCGCCCAAATCCTCTTTTTTCTTCTCATACTCATACTTCGCGCACTTCAATAACGAACCGTTTCTGAGAATCGTGTCCATGACGTCCTGTTTGGCCATCTTACCGTCATTGGAAACCCAACTGATTTCAGCTTTGGGCTGTTCTTTGGCATCGGGTTTCACGTCCGGTTGTTCGACTTTTTTCGTGAAAGTAAGCGACTCGTTTTTCCAGGTCGCCACGATCCGGCTAATCTCGTTCTGATCGAATTTCAATACGGTCTTGTCCCGCATCTCATCCAGTTCCCGCTCGTAATAATTACGGAACGAACCTTTGGCGTGGAAGACACGGTCGTCATCCGCCAAACGAACATAGGTGTGACGGTAAGTGCTTGCCGGTTTTCCCATATGAAATTCCCGCAGCAAGTCATCGCCTTTGTACGCTTTGACAGTGATGCGGTTGTCGTCGGCCAATCCATAGGTGATATAGTTTTTGGACTGGGAAACCATGGCGGTGAGCTCGAGGTTGGCCAGGGACTTGAGAATATCCTTCAAAAGAATCTCATCCAGAGGATACCCCTCGGCTTCAGAGACCCACTGTGTTTCATTTTTTTTCAAAATCACCGTACCTTTGGGCCTTATGATTTCAATCTTCGAAATCTCCTCCTGGTTGGCCGGTTTCAATTCAGGTATATCGTACTGGATCTGGTTGGAATTCCGCAGCAGCAGATAAGCGGACAACACGACAATCACAACAGCCAGAACAATGTATTCGGTTTTGAATCCTTTTTTCTTCATCCTTCGTTACCTCCTCCGCTTATTTTTTGAACGCCAACTGGATTCTCCGTTTACGGATGCGGCGACGGAAATATACCAGAACACCCGCCAGAGACACCAAGAACGGCAAACCGATAATATTGAACCATTTGATGAAGTTCTTTGTGCCGGAGCGACCGTCGTCCAGAAGCCTCATGGTCTGCTGTTTACCCCTCATAACCGCCATATTTTCGCGATTGTTCAGATAATCCAACACATTCATCATAAAGATGGAATTCTGGGATTTACCCTCTTTATCGAGCAAGGAATTCTTCAGCACTTCGGATGTTCCGATCAAGAAGATACGGCCGGGTTTGCCCCGTTCGATGACCTGGATGTCCTGCTGGATCTTAGAGGTGTCGGCTTTGGGCTCTTGCGGCTTTTTAGCCGTATCTCCCGCTTTGGGTTCCTCTTCAGCCGGCTTTTCCGGCACAGGTTTGCCTTTGAAGTAACTGGGGAACTCACCTTCCAGCACATACGCGAGCGGAGCGCTGGCCCGTTGGTCCTCAGCCGGAGGCTGAATCATATAGGGAGTGAGATTGATTTTTCCTTTCATTTCCCAGCCCTTGTCGGATGTGGAGATCAGTTTGTGGGCCGTGATGCCGAACTCATCCAATCTCTCTTGCTGAATATCCAACGGGGAAATTTTCACCATCACCATCTGGTTCAAACTTCTCATGAAATCCAGATCCTGGTTCACCTGCCCGCCCAGGATAATGGGAGCGAAATAGATGGGCTGCTCGCCTCCGCCGTACCGCGGGTCCTGCCGCTGACGATAACAACTCTCGTCCAGGGCGAAGGACTTTCGCAAGGATACGCCGTAATGGCTCAACAATTTTTCGAGCCCGGTGTTCAACGGAATGTAGAAGGGGCCCTGCTGGGGATTGTAATACGACTGGCTCTGCTTGGGCATAACTTCGTTGAAAGAATCAAGAAAGATGGCCAGAGAGTTGCCTTTCATCAGGAACTGGTCGATCTGGAATAAGGCGTATTCGGACAACTGGTCGCTGGGTGAACCTATCACCAGGGTTTTGAACTGGTCGCCCAGGCCATTTTTCTTGATATCCACCGGTTTGAGAGAATAGCTACCGGACACCAGGCCGTGGAAATTGGTGATCACTTCGGGATTCTGCTGGCCCGGCTGAGTGTTGAACAAGGGCAATGTTCCGCCGTCAGCCATATAACCGATGTCTTCATTTATATCGATCAAATTCTCGATACCTTCATCGAGGGCCTCTTCCAATTGTTTCATGTCCGGGAGTTTGTACTGTGTGCCGAACAGGGGGTGATTGACAGCCTGGATCAATTGCAGTTCCAGAGTTCTATCCCCATGTTCCATCACAATACCCGACACCCCCATGCCGGCGGCGACAGTCTTACCCGTCGGCTCTTTGAGTTCAGGCCATTCCAGCTTGAGGGGATGATACGCTTCGATCTGTTTCATTCCGTCCGGGCTTTTGGACGGATCTATGTGGATGAATTCCAATTTACCGAAGTTCTTTTCGTTCAATTTATCAATAGTTGTTTTCAATTTGGCGGGAATCTCTCCCAATCCATTGACGCGGATGTAGGGAGCCACAATGTCCAGGGACGATGAGAGAATCAACTTCACCTTGATTTTACCCTCGATTCTCAATAAAGCGCTGATTTTGTCGTTCATCTTCTGAATGGTGGAGGTGAGCTGGTACTCGAGACCTTCGGTGGTGGTGACAGCCGGAATTTTTTCCACCATATCGCCGTGGATCAGCGCTATCCCCATATAGGCTTTCTGAAACTTCACTTCATCCTTTTCCACCATCTGGACCTGCAGCGGGTAGATTCCGTAGTTTTCCGCCATTTCGCGATTTCCGCGGGCCTCTTCGGTTTCGTCCCCTTCGCTGACATTCACGTCGTGGAATTGGTAGTTGAAGAACCGGTTCCCATACACCGAGTACTCCGTCAACAAGTCCCTGAGATACCGCTCGGTATTGTTATGGGGAGCCGGAAGGTTTTTGGTGAAGAACACATGGATGGTAAGGGGTTCGGATAATGTGGATACAACCTCTTTACTGACATCGGAAATGGAAAACAACTTGTCTTTGGTCAAATCCAATCTGAAAAAGAGGGTGAGCCCCACTAAATTGATCAACAATACCACCACGATATACGCTAAGAATTTGTAATACTTTCTCATTTTTTCTGTTTTCATACCGCACCTCTCACTTTTTTTCCTGAAGGACCAGATGGGTTCCATAAAGGGCAATGAAGATCATACTGACAAAATAAAGCAGGTCGCGGGAATCGATGATACCCTTCGCGACATTGGCAAAATGGTAATTGGCCCCCAGGTACGACAGGAATCCCAACATTGATTCGGGCAAGAAATAGAGCATCCTGTCGATCAATGTCAGGGCGTAACAAATAGTCATTCCGATAATAAATGCGATAATCTGGTTGCGGGTCAACGACGAGGCGAAGATTCCCACAGCGGTAAACAAAGCTCCCAGTAAAACAGCTCCGATATAACCGCCTACCACAGGCCCCGGATCGAGGGTGCCCACCATTGAAATCGTCACTCCATACAGCAATGTCGGCGCCAGCATAACGGCGATGAACGCCACAGCCGCTAAAAACTTACCGACAATCACTTCGCCGAACGTCACCGGATAGGTCATCAGAATCTCGTATGAACCGCTGTTCATCTCCTCTGAGAAAAGCCTCATGGTAACAGCCGGAATAATCATCGAGAATATATAGGGCAACAGCGAAAAGAAATTCCGCAGCGTCGCCTGCTTGTAAATAAAAAAGGTGGAAAAGAAAAACCAACCGGTTACCAACAAGAAGATGGCGATTACGATGTAGGCGATGGGGGACACAAAATAGCTTTTGAATTCTTTTGAGAATATATTTCGCAATTGTTTCATCTTAATTCTCCTTGGTCAATTCCCTGAAGATATTTTCCAATGTCCGGGAGCTCTGGTAAAATTCAAGCAAGATCCAATCCTTCGCTTTCACCGCTTTGTAGATATCTTCCATCAACGTCTCTTTTTTATGACAATTGAGGTCCAAAGCCAGTGTGTCGCCGTCCGACTCCTTTCGCACCACTTCAGCCACGCCGTCGATGGCGGCGAGAGTATCGCGCGCGCCGTTAAAATCGGCGCCCTTGAGTGTAATATGGACATCCAGGCCGCTCCCCATTGATTTCTGCAACGACTGGACATCGCCGTCCGCGACAATCTTTCCATTGTTGATGATAACAACCCGGTCGCATGTGGCTTCGGCCTCGCTTAGAATGTGGGTGGAAAGAACGACGGTTTTTTCCTTACCGATTTCTTTGATGATTTCCCGGATTTCGATGATCTGGTTCGGATCCAATCCGGAGGTCGGCTCGTCAAGGACAAGGATTTCCGGGTCGCCCATCATGGCCTGAGCCAGGCCGACTCTCTGTTTGTATCCTTTGGATAATTCGCCGATGGATTTGTGCATTACCTCTTTGATGCCGCAAATCCCCGCCAGGTAATGAATTCGCGATTCTTTCTCGGCGGCCGACAGTCCGCGGGTATCCGCCACATAGTCCAGGTAATCGAACACCAACATATCGGGATACAACGGAGCGTTCTCCGGCAAATACCCCAACTTCTTTTTCACCTCAATACTGTCATCCAGTACATTCAACTCCCCTACGTTTATATTACCGGATGTAGGGTTAAGGAAACATGTCAAAATCCGCATACAGGTACTTTTCCCTGCACCGTTGGGTCCCAGCAATCCCAGGACTTCACCTTTTTTAATCTCGAAATTGATGTGATCCAACGCGCAAAGATCACCATAGAATTTTGTCAGGTTCTCGATAGTGATCATGTCAATCTCCTCTTGTCATAATTCGTCATAATATCAATTTTTTATTGACGCTAAAAATTATTCAATTGATTCATCCAGTAAAAAAAAATTTTATCAATTTCCACCGATTTGTCAAGGCTTTGGCTATAGCCATTTCGGTTATTGGAGGGTATGCGGATTAAAACTTTCTGGAAATAAACACAAAAAAACTGCTTGAAAAAAGTTTTTCAACCGGGTAGTATTGAAAGCAAGCACTTTTTGTTTTTTTAGGAGACTTTTTTAGGAGACGAACTATATGAAGATCGTATTGTTTTGTAACGGGGCCTTTGCGCTCCCGTCCATTGATGAACTAGTTAAAAGAAGGCAGCTTGTGGGCATTGTTACCGGAGGGAAACCACATGACGGACTGGACCGGATTCATATGGCGGCAAACCAGTTCGACATTCCGGTTCATCATGTGCAGAAAAAGGAGATGAACAATGGATTGGAAGAATGGCTGGGACAATGCCAGCCGGATATGGCGTTAGTGTTTACATTTCCATATAAAATCCCCGAATCCATTCTCTCGATTCCCAGGCATGGTTTTTTTAATTTTCACGGCAGCTTGTTGCCCGATTACTCAGGTAGCCATCCGTTGTTTTGGCAAATCAAAAACCAGGAGCCCTATACCGGTGTGACGGTGCACAAGATGGACGAGGGGTTCGATTCCGGGCCTATCGCGTTGGTGGAAAAAATCCCCCTTCATCCTCTGGACACATACGGAATTTTGAGTTCCCGTCTGGCTTTTTCCGCCCGGTTGGCGCTCATCAGCCTATTGCAAACGCTTGAAGGTCATCCGGATGGCATTCCTCTCGAGCCCCAGGATCAGGAAAAAGGTCCACGCGCGCCTCAACCGGAATTAAAAGATGTGATGATTGATTGGACGAACCAGGGCGCTGCCGCTATCCGGGCGCTGGTGAACGCTTCCAATCCCTGGAACAAAGGGGCCTATACCAGTATCCGCGGCATCCCAGTCCGCATTCTGCAAGTGTCGGAATTGTTATTGGAAAAAAACAATGACCAGGAGTTGCCGCCGCCGGGAACCATCATCGAAGGTGAAGATTTTCAGGGCTTGAATGTACTCACCAAGGACTCGAAAGTGTTGAGAATCGACATCATTTATCTGGAAGAGGGCTTTTTCCCCGGAAAAAAACTGATGGAATTCGGAATCATGGCCGGCGAGGCGTTTTCCTGATTCACGTTTAGATTATCAAAAAAAAGGAGAGTGTACCAGCCTGATGGGGGCACCCGGCCAGATACACCCTCCTTACCTTACGGAGGTTATGCCTTCTCTTTCCTCTCCCCTCTTTGACCCTATAGTCAAAGTACTTTTCATCTCACGATCCTGCAATGGGCAGTATCGTTTCCCCCTTAGATAAATCATGTCTCTCACTACAATACATAGGCAATAACCTTGCCAAAAGCCAAACCGTTTGTCACTTAAATTAATTTTCCCCATAAAGGTTATCTGCAAAGGGACTCCAGTCGTGAATTTTTCTTTGGATAAATCCGGTTTTTAAATAGCTTGCCGGAGTATATATAAACTCCTATCAACAATATAAACAAATTTTATAAATTTGCGGGACAGAGATGTAAAACCTTGGTGTTCATACAGCGTCTTGTCCGCTCCTCCACCCCAATCATACCTTACCCCCAAAAATAAGTAAATAGACTTGATTACCGGTAGAGTTCGATGTGGGCGATTTTTATGTCGGCCTGGAATTTTTTGCCGGTGGCGACGATGGCGACGCGTTTGAGCTTGGCGGGGGAGAATTGCTTCTTGAGTCTGTATGGTTTGAAAGAGGTGAAGGGAATGTCGATGGTTTGCCACTGTCCGGTGGTGGCGAAGGGAGCTCCGTAGTATTGCCAGGGCAAGATGGTGCGGTTGTTGCGAACATGGACATGGTAGGTTTCGCCGTTGCCTTTGACTTTGACGCGAACGCCTCTATAAGCGGAGGCGTCGAGGGATTTGCCCCTTCGTTTCAAGGGCAGGGCCACCTGGACAAAACCGCCGTTGTTTTCCAGCGATACATCGCCGGTCAGGTGTACGAAACGAATCCCGTCCTCCATTGCAAATTTATAAGAAGCGGTGGATACTCCACCCATCACCCGGTCGGTAAACATTTTCCATTTGTTTCCCCATGACGAAAGCCCATTGTCGCCGGAAAAATCGTCGAGTAACAACCCCCCGGTATCGGCAACTCCCGCAGAAAACAACATTAAAAACATCAAAGCGAAACATCCAATCATATCAACCATTTTCCTCTCCTTTGAAGCGCTGGATAAAGGCCAGTTTCACGCGGTTGCCCAGCAAGTACATGGCGGGAACCACAAGAAGCGTGAGAAATGTTGCGAAGGTCAAACCAAAAATCACCGACCATGCCATCGGCCCCCAGAACAACGCGTTGTCGCCGCCGAAGTAGAGTTGCGGGTCCCAACGGCTAAGAAGCGACGCAAAATTGATATTCATCCCCGACGCCATGGGCAGGAGTCCGAGAATCGTGGTGACAGCCGTCAGCAGCACCGGTCGAAGCCTGGTTCGCCCTCCCTGGATGATACACTGCACAGAGTCGTCGATAGGCAACGGACCGCCGGGGCGGATTCCTTTCTCGCTGCGCTTGCCGTTCTTGAGTAAATCGATATAGTCTATCAACACAATGGCGTTGTTCACCACAATTCCCGCCAACGAGATGATACCGATCCCCGTCATGATGATGACAAAATCCATTCTAAAAGCGGCCAAACCGCCGATGACGCCGATGGTTGAGAAAAACACACTGGCCATGATAATCAACGGTTTGGCGATAGAGTTGAACTGGGTTACCAGAATCACCAAAATCAACGCCAGCGCGATCAACAATGCCTGCGCCAAAAACAAACTGGTCTCCTCTTGCTCCTCCTGTTCGCCGGTGAAGCGGTACTCGAATCCCTCCGGCATAGCATAATTGCCCATCAACGCCTTCAATTTCAAATTGATGCTGGCGGCGTTGAAGCCCTCGATAACATTGGAATAGAGGGTGACCACCCGTTTGAGATCGATGCGCCGCACCGCCCCATAAGTAGAGCTGTAATCAAAACTCGCCACCGCCGAAATCGGGACTTGCATCATCTTACCGGACGATGGGCTACGAAATGTTATCCTCTGATTCAGAAGGGCCGACACATTGTGCCGGTATTTTGCGTCCAGGCGCAAATGAATCGGATACTCATCTTCCCCCTCTTTGTAATCCGAGACCCGTTTTCCGAACAACGCGGTGCGGATGGTGCCGGCGATTCGGGCTGTGGACAAACCGAAACGGCGTGCTTTGTCCCGGTCGATCATAATGAGAAGCTCGGGCTTGCCTACATCCAGATCGAGCTTCAAACCTTCGATGCCCGGAATGTCAGCCTCTTCGATATATTGCTGAATATCGGCGGTCAAGGATAGCAAGCGCTCAAAGTCCTCCCCGCTGAGCTCGATATTGATGGGTTTTCCGGTAGGGGGGCCCATCATGCTTTTCTGCACCGAAATCTGAATCCCCGGGAACTTGCCCACCAACGCCCTGGAAATACGTTTCATGATATCCGAGGTGACAATCCCTTCCCGGTATTGGTAATCTTTGAAGGTAATCGTGCTCATCCCCTTTTGCGGCGTCGTGCCAATGGGTGTCTCGTTCTCCCCCGCCACCCCCTGCCCGATGGTGGTCAACACGGATTTGACGATTTTGATATCTTCGCCGATGACGTCGAATACGCGGTTTTCCACATCCTTCATAAATTGATTGGTGGCGGTGATGTCGGAACCTATGGGTAGGTCCACCATCACATTGACGTAGGACGGTTCGTTCACCGGGAACAATTCCACCCGCGGCTGCCGCAATTGGAATAAGACCATCACAAAAATCAGCAAACCAAAGGTGATCACCAACACCCAGATAGGCCGCTTCCCCTTTAAAATATAGGTAAGGGAATTTAAATACCATTCTTCCAACCGCAGAAGAAACACCTCTTGAAACCATGCGGCCCAGCGGGCTAAAAACAGGTTATGCAACGCCACCAAAAGCGAAAATATAACCAAAACGCTGCCTAAAGCAGGAAATCCGATTGCGTAAAACGCCAACGCTCCCCCCGCCATCAAACCGATCCTTCGCAGCAATCGCTTTAATCTTGGTTTCGGTCGCTCCGCGGCTCGCTTCATGAACGTGGCGGTGAGAACCGGAATCAAAATCAACGCCACAAACAACGACGAGGTGAGAACAATAATCAAGGTGATGGGCAAATGCTTCATAAAATCGCCCATAATACCACCCCAAAACGCCAACGGCAGAAACGCCGCCAATGTGGTGGCTGTGGACGCGATAATCGGAATGGCGATCTCCCCCACCGCGCGACACGAGGCTTTGAAGAGGGAAATCCCCTGACTATGGAAGCGGTAGATATTCTCCACCACCACTATGGCGTTGTCCACCAACATGCCCAACGCCAACACCAAGGCGAAGAGCACCATCATATTGATGGACGAACCCCGCACTCCCAACACCACGAACGTTGTCAGCATGGACATAGGAATAGCGAAGCCAACAAACAGGCCGTTTCTCAGCCCCAGGAAAAAGAACAGCACCAGCACCACCAGAATCATCCCCATGATAATGCTGTTTTCCAGGTTGCCGACCATCATACGGACATTTTCAGATTGGTCGTTGGAGATGGAAATCTTGAGGTTTTCCGGGATGCGGCCGCTCTTTCGCGCTGTGTCCAACAATCCGAAGATCTGATCGGTGGCGCTGAGCAAATTTTCGCCACTTTTTTTGATCACCTGAATAGAGACAACCGGTTCACGATCCAGCCGGGCGAAGCTCAAGGGCTCCTCGTACCCGTCCACCACCTCCGCTACATCTTTCAGGTAGACGATATCGCCTTTTTCATACTTTACGATCACATTGGCGATCTCTTCGATGCCGGTGAATTCCCCAATGGTGCGGATAGAGCGGGTGGTTTCCCCTAACTTCAAATCGCCGCCGGAAATCGAGATATTCTCGTTTATAATCGCTTGTTCGATGTCGCCGAAGCTCAACTGGAAGGCGTCCAGCTTGTATTGATCAACGTTCACCTGGATTTCCCTCTCGTTGAGCCCCTTGATTTCCACTTTCGAAATTTCGGGAATCCCCTCGATCTCGTCTTCCAGGTACTCGGCGTAGTCTTTCAACTCTTCGAGACTATAATCGCCGGAGAGATTGATGTTCACGATGGGAAACTCGTTGACATCAAAATCCATGACCATGGGCTCGGTCTCGAGATCCGCCGGCAATTCGCCGCGGGCCTTGTCAACAGCGTCTTTCACGTCCCGCAAAGCAACGGCTATCTCCACATTGGTATTGAATTCCACAAAAATGAACGACGTATCCTGGCTCGATACGGACCGCAACTCCTTGATGCCGTTGACCGATTGAATCTCCTTCTCCAGCGGCCGGGTGATGAGATTCTCGATATCCACCGGTGGATTGCCGGGATAGACGGTTTGGACAAACACATTTGGCAAATTGATTTCCGGAAATAATTCCATAGGCATGGTTTGGTAGGATATCAATCCGAACAACGCCAGCAGCACAATGATCAAGAAGACCGTACTCTTGTTTTGCAGAGATATAGTGGTGGGTTTGAACTCCCTTTTGATCGCCGGTTTATCCTGTTTTTCCGTCATTGCTCTTCATCCTTATCTTCATGCCGTTTTTCACCAGATTGTAGCCTTCGACAATGACCTGTTGCCCCGGTTCGAGGCCCTCTGTCACCATAGTGAGGCTACCTTCCGACATTCCTGGAGTGATATACGTTTTTTTCGCCACCGGCACGCCGTCTTTGTCGCCGGTCACATATAAATAAGCTCCCTTGATATCGTTCTTGATGATAATGGAGGGGACGATAAGGGCCTGCTCCACCGACAGATCCTTCAACGTGATGACCGCGATCATGTTTGGTTTGAGACGCTGGTCCCGGTTGTCCAGGAGCAATTGCACTTTGAAGGTGCGGTTCTCCGCTTTGATCACATTGCCCACATAATGGACCGTTGTGGCGATCTCCAATTCTGGGTAGGCGGGAAAACTCACGATAACAGGATCCCCTTTTTGGATCTTGGCCACATACGCTTCCGAAATATCGACATTGACATACACGTTATCCAAACAAATCATGTGCACCACCAATTGACCCGGCGCCGCCAGTTCGCCCTCTTTGAGCGGCAACTGGTCCACGATGCCCTCGATGGGCGCCCGGATTCGTGTCATCGCTTTCTGGGCTTTGAGGGTTTTGAGCTTGTTCTCCAGCGACTCTTTATTGGTTTTGGATTCCAGGAATTGAACCTCCGAACCGATCTTCTTCTCCCAGAGCCCCTTCCGCTTCTCATAAATAATAGTAGCCAGTTGGAGATCCGTCTCCACCTCCGCCATACTGCTCTCGATCACACTGGAATTGAGGGTCACCAGAATCGTACCTTTCGGCGCCATATCCCCCTCTTCCACATGAATTTGTTTCACCTGTCCATTGATCTCCGGCGAGATGTAGGCTTCGGTCACAGCTTCCACAGAACCGTTGGCCAAGAAGAAATGTTCGAATTGTTCGTATTGTAAATCTTTTACCGATACCAACACGCCTGCGCCCCCAGGAGTTTTCGCCGGCTCTTGCGCTTTCTCCGGCGGAGGTCCGCAATAAAAAGTTCCAAATAAAATTAGCGCCGCCGCAACCAGAAGCGCGGGATAACGATTTATTTTAATAGTCCACATTCCATTACCTCCACTATATTATAAAAGATTTAACGCCTTATCCAATTGGATTTTGGCGTTCAACAATTCCACCACAGAGCCGGTGTAATTGGATTCCGCCGCCAGATACTGGTTGTAGGTCTGCGTCAATTCCAGGCTGGTGGCGGTGCCCTCTCTAAATTTCACCAATGTTTTATCATATATTATTTTGGCCAACTGGACATTGCCTTCGTTGTTGTCTTTTTTATCCAGGGCATCGAGAAAATCCGACCGGGCCTGCATCAAGCCAAGTTCCAACCCTTCGGCCACATACGCTTTGGTATTTCTGGCCTTTTCCAGCTCCAGCTTCGCCTGCGCCACTTTCGCTTTCCGCATTCCGCTACTCCAGATCGGAACATTGAGATTCAATCCCAGGACTGTGGATTTGAACCAACTCTCGCCGGAATTCTTGAAAAAGTTGAATTCTTCCCGTTGGGCGGTGAGGGAATGGGTAAAAAACATGGAAACGGACGGTAGATACGCGGCCCTCTCGTTCTTCCATGTCAGCATCGCCCCCTGCTCCTGGGTTTTAGCCATTCTGAAGTCGATGTGAAGCTCGAGCTCCAACTGGCGGACCGATAAATCCTTCGGGTCGATTCGTTTCAGAATATCATCCAGGCTATCGGTCAAAACAATGACCTCATTGTTATCCATTCCCATTTGATAACGGAGCAATTTGTAACTGATGCGAATTTGCGTCCCCAGAGTCTTGACCTGGGTCTCCAGATCATTCACCGACAATTGCAATTGTTGGACATCGGTCTCTTCGGCAAAGCCCGCTTTGTAGAGTTCACCGGTCTCGTAGAGCGTTCGCTTCAAGTTCCCAAGACTGGTGGACAGGATCTCCCGGGTGCGTTCCGTCAATAAAATCAGATAATAGGTTTGCGATACAAGTTCTTTGACCAATATCTCCGATTTTTCGAGATTCTCCTCCATGAAGCGGCGGTAGACTCTCGAAGCCTGCAAGCCCACAAGATAAGAACCGCGGAAGATTAACTGAGTGGCGGTTAGATCGACAGTGGCGCTATGCTGGGTGCCGAATTTCAGTTCGATAAAACTCCCGGGCGGCGCATTGGGATCGAATATTTGCGCCGGCACCAGAGTGGTGGGTAATTTCAGAAAATTCTGATAGGCGATAGTTCCATTGATTTGCGGCAATCCATCCGCCGCTGTTTCCCAAATCTTCTTACGGGCGATTTTGACGTCGAGGCGCGCGTTCTTTGTTTGCATGCTGTGCTTGACCGCGAACTCCTGCGCCTCTTTGAGTGAAAACTTCACCGGCTGGTATTCCTCGACATCCTGTCCAATCAGTACCTGTCCCCCAAATACTCCAAATACTAAAAAAACAATCAAGAAATAAGCCGGTGGATGAATCGAAAAATCGTTCATGTCCACATCTCCATCTTCCCCTTCGGAAAGTTCCCCACCATTGTACACAACTCCTCACCCTTTTGCAAGGCCAGGGTCCGATTTCAACCTTTTTGAACAAAACGTTAAATTCTCTTGACTTTCACCCATCCCCAAAGATATAATTTTTTTAATAATGAAACAAAATGTCTACAAACGAAAAGGAGAATTTCAGATATGAAGACAAAAAAACTCAATCTCAACAAAGTCACTATTTCTAAGCTCGAAGGTTCGGAGATGAAACAGTTGAATGGCGGAATCCAGGTCATCCCCAAAACCGGAGGAGCTTTTTCTTGCACCTGCCCACCCCCCCCTCCCATAGAGATTAACAAACAGTAGTGTAACCAGTGGACAAACGGTCTTGGGTGCGGTATACTTTGGGTTGCCTTTCATAGTTCTTTCAACATAAGGAAACAATCATGGAACACACCCACGTTTGTCCCGCCAGTCACGCATATGCATTGAACAACATTGTCCGGCGCCTCATCCACCCGCCGGTAAAAATTTTACAGCCCTTCATCAGTGAAGGCCAAACCGTTCTCGACGTAGGCTGCGGCCCCGGACATTTTTCCGTCGCCATGGCCAAATTGGTCGGACCCGGAGGACGGGTCATCGCAGCGGATCTTCAACCGGAAATGCTGGAATACACCAAACGGTACGCCAGGAAGAAAAAAGTTTTGCAGCAGATGAGTTTCCACACCTGCCAGAAAAACAGAATCGCTATCGAAGAGCAAGTAGATTTTGCACTGGCCTTTTATATGGTGCACGAACATCCGCATCCTCAAGCTCTCCTGGAAGAATTGGGGGAAATCGTCAAACCCGGAGGATCATTTCTGTTGGTGGAACCAAAAATTCATGTGTCCGATGAAGACTTCGATGAAATGTTAAACTTTACACGGCAAGCAGGCTTCTTTCCCAAAGCCATCCCCAGAGTGCGCATGAGTCGCGCCGTCCTCTTTAGAATGCCGAAATAATTCCGACTTGTCCCTAATCTTTTTGGCCGGTTTTTTTGATGATGTGAATCCCGAATTGGGTGCGAACCGGACCTTTGACGCTACCGCTCGACATCTTCTTCACAGCGGTTTCAAATTCCCGGACCATTTTGCCTTCGCCGAACCAACCGAGATCGCCGCCCTTGCTTTTACTGGGGCAAATAGAATGCTCCTTGGCCAGAGCGGAAAAATTGCCGCCCCCTTTCAATTGCTTGAGTATATGCTCGGCGAGACTACGGTCTTTGACTAAAATATGACTGGCTCTCCATTCCATGTGTTTCTCCTCTTTCTCATATTCTTCGACTCTAAAAAGAGTATATCAAATCTTGAATTCATTCAATTGTTTGCGTATGGCTTTTGCGTTGCCCACATATTTGTCCAATTCCCGCC
This sequence comes from uncultured Clostridia bacterium, assembly GCA_964491915.1. Classification (GTDB taxonomy): domain Bacteria; phylum Acidobacteriota; class Aminicenantia; order UBA2199; family UBA2199; genus JAHELQ01. The sequence goes on along the minus strand of CAZBHS010000001.1, from coordinate 88,138 downwards.
AGAATTGGGGGCTGTGATTCTTGATTTTCGTATGCACCAATTCATGCAGAATCACATAATCCATTAATTCCAGCGGTAGTGTAGAAAGCTTGATGTTCAAATTGAGGTTGTTTTTGGAGGAACAGCTTCCCCAGCGGGTCTTCTGATTGCGGATCGTGACCCGGTTGTACTTGAAGCCATGGATATCGGCCAATTCCCTGAGACGGGTTATTATTTTTTGAGCCGCCTCTTCGATATCAATCTCCTGCAAGGCGTCCCGCCAGGCCAATTGTTCATCTTCCACCCGTTCCATACCTTTTTGATGCTTCTTGATCCATTCGATCTTTTCATAGGTGAAATCAATGGCTCGCTGAAACGACACGCCCGAAGGGATGGCCACCCGCACGCCGTGGAATGGTTTGATACTGATATTCAACCGTCGCGCCCGGCTGCTCCGCTGCAACAATACCGGCCCCACCCCGTCGATTTCGACAAACTTACTCCGCGGCGGCGCCTGCACTTCGCCAAACAATTGTAATTTCTTTTTTTTTCGCGGCATTTTATTTCTGTGATCCTGAAGCAGATTATCCAAACCTAAGAAGATATAATACCACAAAATTATATTATTTGCCATTGGCGTAAATAGCCAACAAAAAACCGGGACCCTGTCGGGGTGTCGAACAGGGTTGCGGCATGTATCGGTACAGCAACAGCCTGATAACTAAACGTCAATCCTCCATATACGGGTAACGAAAATTTGTTGGGGGATAGAGGTTTTCTTTGATTACCCGGGGAATGGCCCAACGGTGAAGGTTCAGATGGGAACCGGCTTTATCGTTTGTGCCTGAAGCTCGCGCCCCTCCGAAGGGTTGCTGCCCCACCACAGCTCCGGTGGGCTTGTCGTTGATATAAAAGTTTCCCGCCGCGTAACTCAGAATCTTGGAGGCCTTGATGATGGCCTGCCGGTCATGGGCGAAGATAGCGCCGGTCAACGCATAGGGCGATGTTTCGTTGCATAGGTGAAGTGTCTGCTCGAATTCGTTGTCGTCATAAATATAGATGGTCAGTACCGGGCCGAAAATTTCTTCCTCCATGGTGATGAAATAGGGATCCCTGGCGAGCACCACTGTGGGCTCGATAAAGAAGCCGGTGCTCTTGTCGCCGTTTCCGCCGAAGAGGATGTCTGTATCGGTGGATTCCTTAGCGGTTTTAATATAGTCCATGATACGGTCGAACGCCGCTTCGTCGATCACCGCGTTCATGAAAGTCTTGAAATCCCGCGGCGATCCCATCTTGATCTCCGCCAACATGTCCAACATCAACGACTTGATCTCCGGCCACAAAGACCGCGGGATATAGGCCCGCGACACCGCCGAACATTTCTGCCCTTGAAACTCGAACGCTCCTCGCACCAAAGCCACCGCCGTCTCCTGCGGGTCCGCCGACATATGGGCCACCACAAAATCCTTACCGCCGGTCTCCCCCACAATACGGGGATACGAACGGTACATCGCGATATTCTCTCCGATATTCCTCCAGATTCCCCGGAACACATCAGTGGATCCGGTGAAATGAATCCCCGCCAACATCGGTTCTTGCAGCACCAAATTCCCCACCGCAGCGCCGGAACCGGGGATGAAATTAATCACTCCATCCGGGAATCCCGCTTCCTGAAACAATTTCATCAGGTAATATCCTGAAAACACGGAGCTTGACGCTGGTTTCCAGAGGACTGTATTCCCCATCAACGCGGGGGCGGTGGGCAAGTTGGCGGCGATTGAGGTAAAATTGAACGGGGTCACCGCGAAAACGAATCCCTCCAACGCGCGATACTCCATGCGATTGAGGATTCCCGGAGACGAACAGGGCTGCTCGGCGTAGATGAGGTGCATGAAAAAAGAATTGAACCTCAAAAAGTCAGCCACTTCGCAAGCGGCGTCGATTTCCGCCTGATGGACGGTTTTGCTCTGGTTAAGCATGGTGGCGGCATTCAGAATATATCGATACTTGTGATGAATCAACTCCGCAGCCCGCCGGGCGATCGACACCCGCTCGATCCAGGGCATGGCTTCCCAATCGTGATGCGCCGCCAGAGCCGCTTCAACCGCCATCCGCACCTCGACTTCCCCGGCTTTGTGATACTTCGCCAATACATGGTTATGATCATGAGGCATCACCGCAAGGCCTGTATTACCGGTCCTCAACTCTTTTCCACCGATGATGAGAGGGATCTCGATCTTCTCTCCCGCCATCCGCTCCATCTCATTTATCACTAATTCCCGTTCATTCGAACCAGGCGCATACGAATACACCGGTTCGTTTTTGGGTTCTCTCAATGAACATGACATTCGACTCATACCTCTCCTCCTCAAATCAAATAATTTCCTCTCAATTCCCAATAAATGGGTCGTATCACTTTTATCGTTAAGCTTATAGTAATATAATTTCACTTTTTTTTCAACTTTTTGGGTCCACGCCCCATGATTTCAGGTTTTAAGCGGTTGCATTCACAATTGAGTTTCGCTAGAATGGGTGGATGACGACGCTGGATCGCTCTTTTTTAACTATACTATCGCCTGGAGAAGCTCTTTGAAAAAGGAGTTCAGGATATCGGTCCGGCAATTGGCACAGATCACCGCCCGCTGCGGGGATTTGATATTCGAATTCGGCGGCGGCATGGACAATCGCGCTTTGGAAGGGATCAAGGGGCACCAAAAAGTGCAAGGGGACAGGCCCGAACACTACGAAAAAGAGGTGACCGTCGCCCATACCTATGAGAGCGAACGCTTCTTGTTGACATTGAGCGGGCGCATCGACGGGGTCTTCACCAGTGACGAGGGCGTCATCATCGAGGAGATCAAAACCACCACCCGCAGCCTCGACTCCTATAAAGAGCACGAACATCCCACCCACCGGGCGCAAGCGGATTTGTACGCCTATGTGTACGCCAAAGAGCACGGCCTCACGGAGCTTGAGAGCCGCTTGACCTATTACCAATTGGATGACGAGGAGACTCTCGAATTGACCAGGAGCTACACCATCGACCAATTGGAAGAGATCGCCGGCCGCTTGATGGAACGCTATCTGCAATGGGCCGCCACCCTGGACGATTGGCGGCTGGAGAGGGATCTCTCCACCAAAGAGTTGCAATTCCCCTTCAAAAATTTCCGGCCGGGGCAACGGAAGATGGCGCTGGCGGTGTATCATTGCATCAAACACAGCGACCAATTGTTCATCCAGGCGCCCACCGGCATCGGCAAGACCATGGGCTCGATATTTCCGGCGGTCAAAGCCATGGGCGACGGCATGGCGGACAAACTCTTCTACCTTACCGCCCGCACCACCGGAAGATCGGTTGCCGAGAAAGCCTTCGACGCCTTGCGGGATGCCGGTTTGCGTTTCAAATCCCTGACTCTCACGGCGAAGGACAAGATCTGTTTCAATCCCGGCAAAGCCTGCCATCCGGACGAATGCGAATTCGCCAAAGGTTATTACGACCGTTTGGACGAAGCCACCAGAGATATCTTCCAGCAAGAATCCTTCACACGACACACCATCGAGCAGGCGGCCTTGAAACACACCCTATGCCCGTTTGAGTTTTCCCTCGATTTATCCCTCTGGTGCGACGCTGTGATTTGCGACTTCAATTACGCATTCGATCCGTTTGTCTATTTGCGACGGTTTTTCGAAGACGCGATGGAAGAGTACGTGTTTTTGGTGGACGAAGCCCACAATCTGGTGGACCGGGCCAGGGAGATGTTTTCCGCCGAATTGTTCAAGCAACCGTTTCTGGATATGCGAAAAAGCCTCAAAACGGAACTGCCGAAGATTTACAAAAGTATGGGCGCCATCAACTCCTGGTTCCTGGTGCAAAAGGAGCGGTTCGAAGAGGAGGGCGAGGCTCTGGCGGACGAGGATTTGCCGCGCAAGCTGTTGCCGCTATTGGGTAAGTTTTGCAGCGTGACGGAAAAATGGTTGGCCCTCAATATCGAGGCGCCCTTCCGGGACGACTTACTGGAGCTCTACTTCAATGTGCGCCGCTTTCTCAAAATCTCGGAATTTTATAGCGACAACTACTCCACCTGCCTGACCCGCGACGACAAAGAGATCAAACTCAAACTCTTTTGTCTCGATCCCTCCCATCTGCTGGAGATCGCTCTGGAACGTTGCGCCGCCGCTGTGTTCTTTTCCGCCACCATGACGCCGATTCACTATTTTCAGGATCTACTGGGGTGTGACGCGGACGCCAAGAAGATGATTCTCCCCTCCCCCTTCCCGGCGGAGAATCTCTGTGTAGTGGTGGCGGATCGCGTGTCTACCCGTTATGTTCACCGCCGGAAAACCTCCGGCGATGTGGCCTCGTCTCTAGCCTCTTTGGTGCGTCATAAACCCGGCAATTATTTGTTCTTTTTCCCATCGTACCATTACATGAACATGGTGTACCCTTTGTTTGCGGATGAATGCGACGATATCGACACCATCGTCCAGACGCCCGGCATGTCGGAACAAGAGCGGGAAGATTTTCTCGACCAATTCAGCGCCGGAAACAACGGCACTCTGGCGGGCTTCGCCGTGATGGGGGGAATCTTCGGCGAAGGGATCGATTTGAAGGGCGACCGCTTGACCGGCGCTGTGATTGTGGGCGTCGGACTTCCGGGTATTTCGCAGGAGCGGGAACTCATCAAAGAGCACTTCAATCAGAATCAACAATCGGGATACGAATACGCGTATATTTTCCCCGGCATCAACCGGGTGCTGCAGGCGGCGGGCCGGGTGATCCGCTCTGAAGAGGATCGTGGAGTGATCTTGCTCATCGACGACCGCTTCTCGCGCCGGCAATACCGTTCGTTGTTGCCGGTTTGGTGGATGCCGCGCCGGTTTGCCCGGCACGAGGATTTATCGTCGTTGTTGGAAGAGTTTTGGGGACAATGAAGTGAAACTGAATGAGCTGGAGATCCTGGTTCTTGATTGCCAGACCACCGGCTCCAATCCCGCCGACGGACACGTACTGGAGATCGGCTGGAAGCATGTATCGGGAATCGAATCCTTCGTCTTGCGATTGCCGGAAGGAGAGACTGTTCCCCGACGGATTCAACGGATGACCGGCATCTCCCCTGAGGAGCTCGAGGCGGCGGTTCACCCTAAAAAAGTGTGGAAGGCGTTACTCAAACAGGCAAAACGCATCGCCAAACAGCAAAAGATGGACCTCTGCCCTATCATCATACACTTCTCGAAATTCGAAGAACCTTTCCTGCGAGATTTGTTCGAACGCTATGGCGGCAGTAGGCAGTTTCCCTTCCAGATCATCTGCACCCACACCTTGAGCAAGCGTTTGCTTCCTCAATTACCCCGCAAAGGGATTCGGGCGGTGGCCGGGTATCTTGGTTTTTCAGTACCGGAAATGAAACGAAGCGCCCATCATGTGGCGGCCACGGTCTTTATATGGAAGAAGCTGCTGGAGTTATTGGCCGCCGAAGGCGTCGATACCCTCGATCAATTGGAGCAATGGCTTCAAACAAAGCTCCCGAAACAAAAAACCGCCAAAGCCTTCCCCATGAAGCGGGAGCTCCGGCTCGGTCTTCCGGACAAGCCCGGTGTCTATCGGATGCTGAGAAGCAACGGGGACATACTCTATGTAGGCAAGGCCAAATCCCTCAAGCACCGGGTCAACAGTTATTTTCGCCGCAGCGGCCAACATGGCGAACACATCAAGGAGATGCTGACGCAGGCCCAGGACCTGCAGGTGACAATCACCGAGACAGCGCTCGAGGCGGCGCTCCTGGAAAACGATGAAATCAAGCGGCTCACCCCTCCCTACAATGTGGCGCTTCGGGAGCGGGATACCGCTCCGGTCTTCTTCTCAGCCGACCTCGCCCACATCAGTCCAACGCCGGATTCGCGACATCCTATCGGCCCCATCCCGGTGGCTGGATTCCTGGAGCCTCTGGGACGCTTGATGCAATGGCTGACATCATCGAATTCTTCATCGATCGCTTCCATTAATGATCCGGCTCTGTTTCTAGGAGTCCCCGACGAATACGCTCCTCCGCAGGAATGCTTCCTCGAGGGACTGCAATCGTTCAAAGAAAAATATCCCGATTTAGGGGACAGGCGCCACCCGATGAGAAAAATCCAATCATTGGGAGCGCGACTTTGGGCCGAGCGGTTGGAACGGTTGGCGCTGGAGGCGGAAAAAAAAGGCCGTGAGGTTGAAGAACCGGATGATGAAGAGGAAGCTCCGGCTCAAACGGAAGAGTCCAGGGTCTGGGAGCCGGACATGGTGCTCCGCGGTTTGGAGTTTGTACTCCGCCACGGCACATTCCACATGCGCCGCGCCCGTTGGCTGTGCGCTTTGAGCGAATCCTCGCTGTGTTGGGACGTTGGAAACGCAAGCGCAGAATCCGCCGCTGCGATCTGCGTCCAAATCAGCGAAGGCCGCATCGTGTCCCGCCAGACACTGCTAAACGTGCATGAGTCCCCTGTCCCTTTGGGCTACCCAAAGCCCCTCAGCCACAAGCAGCAGTGCTTCGACCGCGCCACCTACGACCGCCTGCGCATCCTCACAACCGAACTCCGCCGCCTCATCGCAAGTAACCGCCCCCTCTCCCTCCGCCTATCCCCAAACGCCGCCCTCCAACAATTACAACTAACCAAAATGCTCCCATGGGTGTAGTTTTAAGTTGCATTTCCCCTCCATACAATTTATAATGTAAATCGGAGGAAAAATGGAAATTATCTTTAAACTTGTTATTGAAAAACTACCGGAAGGCTTATATTTGGCAACAAGTAAAGATATTCCTGGACTCGTTGCCCAAGGACGATCCCTTGATGAAACAATTGAAATCGCAAAAGATGTGGCTAGAAAATTATATGAATCTTATATCGAAGATGGGGAGCAACCTCCCTTCCCTCTCGTAGATCATAGCCATTTAGAATTGGACATGGCAATTCCTGTTGGAGCGTGATATTGGGTAGGCTTTCTGGATTTACTTACAAAAAAGCAATAAAAAAACTTAGAAAAGCTGGATTTCAGTTTGATCGATACGCTCGTGGTAGTCATGAGATTTGGAAAAACCAAACAACAAAAAAGCGAACAACCATCCCAAATCACCCGGGGAATATTCCAGAAGGAACGATGCGCGCGATCCTTACACAGGCAGGAATCGATGTAGACTTTTTTTTAGAATTGTAATTTCTAAAATAAAATTGGATTCCTTACTCCTCAAAAATGCTTAATAAAATTAATAGTACAACAAAGTTATGCTGAATTTAAAAATCCTTTTTGTGGCGGACACGCATTTGGGATTTGATTATCCGTTCAAACCGAGGGTGGAGCGCCGACGGCGGGGGGAAGATTTTTTCGACAACTACCGGCGGGTATTGTCTGTTGCGAAGGAAGAGAAAGTAGATTGCCTGGTTCATGGGGGGGACATTTTGTATCGCAGCAAAGTTCCGGCCCAATTGGTGCGATTGGCGTTCGAACCGCTGGCTGAGGTTGCGAAGCTGGGAATCCCGGTGTTTGTGGTGCCGGGCAACCATGAACGCTCCCATATCCCCTTTCGCCTGTTGGCGACGCAACCGGGCATCCACATCTTCAACAAACCGCGAACATTTCTCTTGCGAAAAGACAGTTTCACTCTAGCATTGGCGGGCTTTCCCTATCACCGCGACAATGTGCGCGCGCAATTTCCAGCAATTGTCGAGCAAACTGGATACCAAGGCCAAACCGCCGACGCAAGGCTCCTGTGCATGCATCATTGCGTGGAAGGAAGCGCCGTCAAAGCCGGGAACCGCGAGCACGTGTTCAAATACAATAACGATGTCATCCGCATCACCGACATCCCGTCGGATTTCACCGCCGCGTTGTCGGGCCACATCCACCGCTTCCAGGTATTGAGCGAAGATCTAACCGGACACCCGGTTCAAACACCGGTATTCTACCCCGGCTCCATCGAGCGAACGTCGTTTGCGGAAAAAGACGAGCAAAAGGGCTTCCTGATGATCGAAATCGCCTGCGAAGGCAAAGATAAAGGAACTATAAGCCATTGGCGATTCCATCCCCTCCCCGCTCGCCCGATGCATGAGATCACAATCGACGGCAATGGAGTGAGCGCTTCAAAGCTCAAAGCCTACCTCAACTATCTTTTCTCGACACTTCCAAAAGATTCCATCTTCAAAATCCGTTGGCAGGGAGAACTCCCATCCGATGCCCAGAAATTGCTGCGCACCCAGTCACTCCGGGATATGGCCCCCGCGACAATGAACATCGAATTGGCCCCCCTCCGCTAAATTACAAAATTTTTGTAAAAACTATTTTTTAAATTTTCGTATATGGTATATTACTCACATGAAAAGGCGCATGAAAAAGAAAATTCTACTACTATTCGTAATTATTTGGTCTGTTTCGTTGCTACTCCCGGCAAAAGTCCAGTTTCAAGCTTACAAAACCTCACATGACATTCACCTGGACGGCAAGTTGAGCGAGAAAAACTGGCAGACGGCTGAACTCTTCGACAACTTCAAAATGGTCGAACCGGAGTCGGGTCTTTCCCCTTCGGAAAAAACCGAACTACGCATCCTCTACGACCAACACAACCTATATATCGGTATCCAGTGCTTTACCGAAGATCCCTCGCAAATCACCATCAACGACCTTAGCCACGATCTGGGGGAAAACGATACGAGCAACGACCTGGTGCGCATCCTCATCGATCCATTCCAGGACCTGCGCAACGCATACGTCTTCTTCGTTACGGCCGGAGGCGCCCGCACCGACGGTCTGGCCACCGGCGAACACATGAGCACCAATTGGGACGGCATCTGGAACGCCAAAACCAGAGTTACCGATAACGGTTGGACCGCCGAGATAATGATTCCATTCAAGACCATTAACTTCAACCCACTCCTCTCCGAATGGGGCTTCAATGTGGAACGCTACATCCCCCACAAAATGGAAACCATCCGCATGTCCGGCATCAGCCGCGACAGCTTCTTTTACAATGCCGCCGAAGCCGGGATGCTGACCGGAATCACAGGCATCCGCCAGGGAAAGGGGCTGACTGTAAAGCCCTATATCAGCGCCTACACCACCCGCGATTACGAAGCCGGCGAAGAGCGGAGCAACGGCGTGGAAGTGGGAATGGACATCTACAAAAACTTCACCCCCAATTTAGTGGGCATGCTGACCTACAACACAGACTTCGCCGAGACAGAGGTGGACGAACGGCGCATCAACCTCACCCGCTTTCCCCTCTATTTCCCCGAGAAACGGTCGTTCTTCCTGGAAGGTTCCGAGATTTTCGACTTCTCCAGCGATCTGCACAATTCGTTCATCCCTTTTTACAGCCGCCGCATCGGACTCTACGACGAAGAGCAGGTCCCCATCCATTACGGCGGAAAGATATTCGGCAAAATCGGCAGCGCCAATGTGGCGTTACTGGATGTCCGGACCCGCCCGTTTGAAGAGCTTGGCGGCCAGAACTTCTTTGCCGGAAGATTGTATCAGAATATTCTGGCAGAGAGCAAACTCGGTCTCATCTTCACCAGCGGCGACCCATCGGGCGAAGGCTCCAATCAACTGGCGGGCGCTGATTTCACATATATCACATCCAAATTCCTGGGAAATAAAAATTTCGTGGCATCCTCCTGGTGGGTATACAATTGGAACCAAATCGATACCGGAAGCCACCATGGGTACGGATTCCGGGCGGAATATCCAAACGACTTGATCGACACCTCCGTTTCCTACCGCTACTTCGGCGACGCTCTGGAACCGGGATTGGGATTTTTACCGAGAAACGGCGTGCGCAATTTGGAAACAATTCTCTTATACAAACCCAGACCTAAAAACGGCCTATTGGGAAGGCTTATTCGCCAATTCAACTATGAACTGTTCACCTTTTTTTATTGGGATCTCGCGGGCAATCTCGAATCAAGCCGAATATTCTTTTCACCTCTGAATGTACAACTCGAAAGCGGAGAGCGCTTCGAAGTCAATTTTAGGTTTGAGAAAGATGCTCTGACCGAACCGTTCGAATTGAGTGAAGAGCTGCTCATTCCGGTTTCCAGTTACACACACACCCGCTATAAATTTCAGTTTCATTCAGCGTCCCACCGGCGGCTGTCAGGCGACATCGAATACACTTTCGGCGATTATTACGGCGGTAAACTCAGGGAGTTGGAAACAGAGCTAGAGTTTAAATTCAAGGGTCATGTGAATCTGAGCCTCGAAGCCATCTTCCTCCGGGGAGAATTCCCCCAGGGAGATTTCAATAAAAATCTCTACCGCCTCAAGAGCGATTTTTTCCTGTCCAGCGACTTAGGACTCATGAGCTACATTCAATATGATGATGTGAGCCGGAATTTAGGCGCCAACATTCGCTTCAAGTGGAGGATTTCCCCCGGCAATACCATCTTCCTGGTGTACAAACGGGGTTGGGAAAAAATTTGGGACCCCAGCCGGCGCTTCCTCCCGCTCTACGACCGGGGCGTATTTAAAATCCAACTAAATTGGAGACCTTGATATCAACTACTTTTGAGCCGGAACCACAGCTTTGAGAAATCCAGACGACCGCTAAGAGGCCATTTTTATTTTTCACACAAAAATAGTTGCAATTGGAATCGGATTTGTCTAAAATAAAACCGGTTACTATATAGTTAAAGATGGAGATAATAAGAGGAGGAATGACGCTAAGCTGTTTATCGCATGGGAGGTAATTTTCAGCGACGGTGAATTGAGCATATGATGAAACACACTGTTAAACAATGGATACCCATTTTAACCGGCTCCGAAGCGGAGGAGACGCAAGCAATTTTACACGATATCGCGGAAGTTTTAAAAACTCCCCCCCCCGCCTGGATACCGGACAAAAAGCACAACGCCGAACCTTTCCGGGTAGCGAAAGGCGCCTCTCTGGCATTCGGTTCCTCCGGCATCGCGCTCTTCTACGCCTATCTGGCGCAACTTCAAGACGCGGAGCCTGACTACAAATCATTGGCCGACCAATTCCTGAACAAAGCCTGCGACGCCCTCGAGTCCGTTGATTTTCCCGAAGGGTTGTTCCAGGGCTTTACTGGAATCGCCTGGACGGTAGAGCACTTGAAGAAAATGATATACAACGCTGAAGAACTCGATCCCAACTGCGACTCGAACGAAGAAATCGACCATATGCTCAGGGAGTTTTACAAAGAACCGGAAAAATACGATTTATGGTCCGGTTGCGTCGGCCTTGGAGTCTATGCTCTGGAACGGTATCCACTCCCATCGGCAAAGGGCTTGCTTGAATTTCTAATAGAATTCCTCGCATTGTGGGGCAATGCGGTGGAAAACGGTATCGGTTGGTTCACCCCTCCTGAGATCATGCGTTTTCAGACTCACAGCGTTTATCCCGATGGCTATTACGACCTTGGGGTGGCACACGGCATGGCGGGAGTGGTCTCTTTTTTCGCCAGCGCCTATCGTTTGGGAATCAGCGAGAGCGCCATCGGTTATTACCTACCCCAGGCTATAGACCTACTACTCCCCAGTCGCCGCTCCCAACCGGGTTTGCATAAAACCTTCCCCCATTACCTCACCCCCATTGACCATAAACCAATTACCACCAACACAGTGGGCTGGTGCCATAGTAATCTCGGAACAGCGGCCGCCATTCTATCTGCCGCCCAGTGCACCGGCGAAACCCTCTGGAAAAACGAAGCCATTGACGCCGCAAAAGCTTCCATTCAATCCCTACAAGATCCTTCCCAACACATCACATTCTTCGACCCCACCCTCTGCCACGGCGCAGCCGGTATCGCCCACATCTACAACCGCTTTTTCCAGGCCACCGGCGAAGAAATCTTCAAAGACGAAGCCGTCAAATGGTTCAAACACCTCAGGAGTCTTCGCCAAACTGGACATGGTATCGCCGGCTTCAGCCGTTACGGAAAAAACGACGACGGCGCGTTGGTACTCCACTACGACCCCGGATTCATTCAAGGTGCGGCAGGCATCGGTCTCGCCCTCACCGCAGCCCTCTCCCCACATCCCCCCGCCTGGGACCGCACCCTCCTCATATCCCCAGCCGGTCCAACCGAAAAATAGGAAAAAAAACAATCATAAGGCCCCTGATGTATACCATCAAGACTAAATGCCGCAGGCGGGCTTCAGTTCAAGTTATGATACAGTGATTAATGAAATGTCTCTTCCGTTACGGAATTGTTATGCATGTCTTGGTGCAGAGCAAACTACACTCGCATAAAGGCAACACCGTGCACGTCTCATTGGTTAAGCAATTAATGACGGTGATCGAGCAGGACGCGACTGTATGATCGCCACCTGCCTTGATTGTATTCAGATCTCTGGAATTTAAATTCGAAATAGTAACTTTTTTTAATTTGATTTTTTTTGGTTTCATAATATATCCTCCCTAGAAATTTTAAGTGAATCCCTGCCCGCGGCACTTTGATCTAACGCTCGTAATTTGAATTATAATATAAAGAGAATTTTAATGCCACCATTTTTTTGATAATTGAAGAGCCGCCTCAAAGCTCTCATTTTTTTCCCGGAATCCTTGTGAAACATTCGCGTTTTTCGGAAAATATAGTATAATGTAGATTAAATTTTGCTGATATATTATTAGACAATTATCAAGGCTAGAGAGAAAAAAGGAGAATTTAGAGATGAAACGATACAGTTTAATTTATATGGCCGTGATCCTGGCATTATTAACCAATGTGTCCTGCTCCATCAATAAGTTGGCGATGAACAAAGTGGCCAATATCCTGTCGGCGCCCGAAGGTGGCGCTGTGTTTACAGGGGATAACGATCCCGAATTGGTGGGCGCGGCCCTGCCGTTCGCCATCAAGATGTATGAGAGCTTGATGGTATCGATCCCCCATCACGATGGATTGAAGTTAAAAACCGGCAGCATTTATGTCATGTACGCCAACGCCTTTATCCACACCCCCGCCAGCATGCTGACGGAGGATGAATACAAAAAACAGGAGTTCATGTTCAAGCGGGCCAAAAACCTCTATTTGCGGGGACGCGACATCTTGCTCGACGCGCTTGACCAAAAGCACAAAGGCTTCAAGGACCATTTGTTCAAAAAAGAATATCCGCTGGCATTGGGCTCCATGACCAAAGACGATGTGCCCATGATGTACTGGGCGGCAGCCGGATGGTTGGGGGCGTTCGCCATCGATCCCTTCGATATGAAGCTGGGACTCACGGTTCCGCAGGCAGCGGCAATCATGGAACGGATTCTCGAATTGGAACCGGGCTTCGGCAACGGCGCCATCCATGAATTTTATGTGCTCTATTACGGCTCCATGCCCGACTATATGGGGGGAGATTTCACCAAGGCGCGCCAACATTTCAAGAAAGCCAAAGAAGCATCCAACGGCAAATCAACATCCGCTTATGTATCTTTGGCTACAACTGTATCGGTCCAGGAGCAAAACCTCAAAGAGTTCACCACTCTGCTGAAGCAAGTATTGAAAATGGATCCCGACACAGATCCCGACAACCGCCTGGTGCACACCCTGGATCATCGCAAAGCCCGGTGGTTGCTGGAACATCTTGGGGACTTTTTTCTGGAGGCGGGACCAAAAGACGAAGACTCAGATAAAAAAATGAATATGGAGGAGGAAGAGAATGAAGTTTAATAAAACCATCGCATTGTTATTGACATTGTTGATCCTGTTGCCGGTATCGACACTGGCTGTCACCATCAAAATCGGCAGCATCGCCCCGGCCCGTTCCCCCTGGGACAAAGCCTTGAAAGAATTGGGACGGGAATGGAAGCAGATCACCAACGGCGCGGTCCAATTGAAAATATATGCCGGCGGCATCGCGGGCAACGAAGAGGATATGATCCGCAAAATGCGGGTGGGCACCCTTGGCGGCGCCGTACTCACCAATCGCGGCCTCACCAAATTGCACAACGACGTCTACGCCCTTAACATTCCCTTTTTGATCAACTCCGAAGATGAACTGGATTTTGTTTTGAACAAACTGAAAGGCACCTTCGAAGCCGCCATCAAGAAAAAAGGATTTCAGGTGATCATCTGGTCCAAAGCCGGCTGGCTCAACTTTTTTTCAAAAAACCCGGTCCGCTACCCAGAAGATTTGAAGAAGCACAAACTCTCGTTTGCCACCGGCGAGCCAAAAATGGAACAAGCCTGGAAAAAGTCGGGCTATCATGTGGTTCCCAATGACTTGAAGGATTTGATGATGGCGCTCCAAAGCGGCATGGTGGACTCGTTTTATCTGCCTCCGTTGCTGGCGGGATCCGGGCAGTATTTCGCACTGGCTCCCCACATGTGCTCCATGAAAATCGCCCCCTTGTTCGGCGGCATTGTGGTCTCCGAGAATATCTGGAAACGGATTCCTGAAAAATACAAGGCGGACATGATGAAAGTGACGGTGCGCATGGCTAAAAAGCTCAACGACGAGACCAAAAGATTGGAAATAGAGACCATCGAAACCATGAAAGAGCACGGCCTCATCGTCAACCAGCTTCCCGACGACGCTCTGCCGAAATGGAAAGCGGATTCGGACAAAGGAATGGACGCCCTCGTCGGCAAAGCGTTTTCCCAGGAGATTTACACCCAGGTGAAACAGAGCCTGGAAGAATACCGGAATAGCAAGAAGAAATGAATACGTCAAAAACCATAAACTTCTTTCACCGCTTCGAGAATGCGCTGGCCTTTGCCTTTATTCTTCTAATCGCGTTGATTCCCACCATCGAAGTGGTGGCGCGGCTGTTCAAGACCGGTCTTTCGAGTTCCTCTGAATACACCCATCATCTGGTGCTGCTGATAACATTTGTCGGCGGCATGATCACATCCAGAGAGAAAGAGCATCTATCGCTGGCATTGGATTTCAAGCTGCACGAGCCCCATAAATCACAGGTCGAAGTGGCCGTCTCCCTCTTGTCCGCCATGGTCGCCACAGCATTGGCCTGGGCGTCATTGTCATTCATCCTGAACGGCTTCGATCCCACCCGCAAAGTGGGACCCATTCCAGTCAAATATATCGGGTTTGTGATGGCCATCGGCTACGCCGTCATGGCCATCCGCTTCATCACCAGGCTCAATAAAGGCACAGGCCGCTATATCGCGATGATAGGAATCCTGCTCGGCACCATCGTCGCGTTCGAGCCTGTGGTCAACATTCTGGGCGCCATGATCGAGAGTGTTCCTGAATTTTTATACTCATTCGTCGAAACGATTCAATCCATCAATAGCTTCATCGCTGTGCCGATGATCATTCTCTTGATTGTGGGAGCCATTTTTGGGGCGCCGATTTTCGTGGTCCTCGGCGGCATCGCCTTTATGTTGTTCGCCCGGGTGGCGGAACCTCTGGAGGTCATTCCCAACGAAGCCTATTCGATGCTCATCAGCCACTCCATCCCCGCCATCCCCCTCTTCACCGTCACCGGCTTCCTATTGTCCGAAAGTAAAGCGGGTGAACGGTTGGTCAAACTCTTCCAGGCGTTCTTTTCCTGGATCCCCGGCGGGCTCGCCATCATGGCCATCCTGGTGTGCACCTTTTTCACCACCTTCACCGGAGCCTCCGGCGTCACTATTCTGGCGTTGGGAGCGTTGCTCTCATTTGTATTGATCGAAGGCAAATACGACCGTAGATTCAGTATCGGCTTGTTGACCGCCTCCGGCAGTATCGGCCTCTTGTTCCCCCCCAGCCTGCCTATCATCATTTACGGCGTGGCCGCGCAAGTCAGCATCAAGGACATGTTTATCGGCGGTATTGTTCCGGGATTCGTAATGGTTCTGGCATTGGTGATATTCAGTGTGATTTACGCCAAAAAGCGCAAAGTGGAAAAGCAATCGTTCCACCTCAAAACCGCGCTCAAGGCGATTCTCGAATCCATCTGGGAGATTATGCTCCCGGTGGTGATCCTGCTCAGCTATTTCGGCGGCCTCACCACATTGGTGGAAAGCGCGGCCGTCGCTTTAATCTACACCCTCATTGTCGAGGTGTTCATCAACCGCGACCTAAAAATCCGCGACTTGCAAAAAGTCATGCTCAAAGCCCTGCCTATCATCGGCGGCGTCCTCACCATTCTGGCCCTGGCCAAAGGCCTCTCCTACTTCATCGTTGACGCCGAAGTGCCGATGCACTTGACCGAATGGGTCAAAGCCAACATCAGTTCCAAGTACATTTTCCTCCTGATCCTGAACGTGCCCCTCTTGATCACCGGTTGCTTCATGGACATCTTCTCCGCCATTCTCGTGGTGGTTCCCCTCATACTCCCCTTAGGCAACATCTTCGGCATCCACCCGGTCCACCTGGGCATCATCTTCCTGGCCAACATGGAGCTCGGCTACCTCACCCCCCCCGTCGGCCTGAACCTCTTCCTCGCCTCCTACCGCTTCAACGAACCTATGGGAAAAATCTACAAAGACGTCCTCCCCTTCTTCTTCATCCAGTTCATCACCGTCCTCCTGATCACCTACATCCCCTACCTCTCCACCGGCCTCCTCAGCTTATTGAAATAAGATACCCACACATACATCCCCTGGCATTGGTTGTCAAAACCAACGCCAGGGGGATCTTGTATAGAATATCGTTTAATACTATAATGTAACCATGAAAAATCTTCCGTTAGGGATTCAGACATTTAGCCGGTTAATCAATGAAGGTTATTTGTATGTTGACAAAACCCAGGACATTCACCGCTTGTTCGCGGAGGGCGGGAAATACTACTTTATTTCCCGGCCGCGACGGTTTGGAAAATCATTGCTCCTATCTACCTTGAAAGAGATATTTTCCGGCAATAAAGAATTGTTCAAGGACCTCTGGATATATGACAAGATCGACTGGGATAAGTACCCTGTCATTCACATAGATTTTCTGGGCCTGCGCTACGAGACCCCCGAAGAATTGATCGATAGCCTTAATTACCTGATTGACCAAAACGCCGCCGATTTCGGTATTGAATTGCATCAAAACGGATACGACCAACGCTTCAAAGAGTTGATCCGCAAATTGTCCTCCATCAACAAGGTGGTTATCCTTGTGGACGAATACGACAAACCTATAGTGGATCTTGTCGATGATCTCGATAATGCCGCTAAAAACCGCAATATCTTACGAAATTTCTATTCCAACATCAAAAGCGCCGATGAATACCTGCAATTCGCTTTTATAACCGGTGTGTCCAAGTTCTCCAGGGTATCGGTTTTTTCAGGTCTAAACAACCTCAGAGACATCACTCTGTCGTCTCACTTTTCCAGTCTCTTCGGCTATACAGAAGAAGAGCTGCATCACTATTTCGGCTCCTGTCTCCCCTCCCTTGCCAGTAGCCAAAACATAAGCTCGCAAGACATGTATATAAAACTAAAGACCTGGTACAACGGCTATTCCTGGGATGGAAAAACATTTGTCTACAATCCTTTTTCAATATTGAGCCTGTTAGCCGAAGGCAGATTCGACAATTACTGGTTCTCCACCGGAACTCCAACTTTTTTGACAAGATTGATCCGCCAACAAAGCGCGATGGTCAGTGACTTCGAATATCTATTGGTCAACAGCTATATTTTCGATAGTTTCGAACTGGAACACCTGGATATCGTGCCGCTGCTTTTTCAAACCGGCTACCTCACCATCAAGTCCCGCGAAGAACGAAAAGAGGGTGAACGCTTTGTCCTATCCTACCCAAACAAAGAAGTTCGCGATTCATTTATACACTTTCTTTTTAGAGAATTTACCGAAAAAGACATCAGTAGCCATACTAAAATCATCGACCAATTGGTCACCTCTCTGGAAAGTGATAATATTGATGAATTTGTAAAACTTCTCCAGTGGATATTTTCCTCTATCCCATTTCATCTATTCCCAGCAAACATCGAAGCCTTCTATCATTCAATCGTTTACGTCATACTGCAGTTGGCGGGAATGTCGATCTCCGCTGAGGTTGCAACAAATTTCGGTAGAATCGATGCTGTCATCAAGACCTCCCAGCACACATACATCATGGAGTTCAAAATCGGAAGCGCGGCAAAAGCGATCGAGCAAATCAAAGAAAGAAAATACTTCCAACGCTTTTTACTTGAAACCAGACCTCTCAAGATTGTTGGCATCGCATTTTCACCAGAGGCAAGGAATATTTCCGAATACAAAGTCGAAGAAATAGGTGAAGGATTGCTGGCTCCTTAAGAGAAACTCAACTCTAGTTCTCCTTTATACCAGATCTGTTACTTCAGGGAACTCGGCGATGATGGCTTCGGGATCGCAGCCGGGTACGACTGGCGCCCGCGCCGTCGATCACTTTTGGATCCGCGCTCATAAACCCCTCCACCGTCTCTTTCAAAATATCCGTAACAAATTAGCCGTGGCTTGTCAACCGGGAAATGAAATCCCGTTTCAATTCCAGCGGCCTGGCAGGGGCGTTTTTATGGTGAAATTCAGCGGTGGAGTGATCGAAGATGTAATCCTCCGCGAACTTGTTGTAGTTTTCCAGAGTATCGCCAATGGAGGCGACAATGTAATCGATTTCATCCTCGTTCATGGTGGGATGAAGCGATACCCGCACCCAACCAGGCTTGTCGCTCAAGTCGCCATGATTGATCTTGTGAGTAATGGCCTGGGATTTTTCCCGGTCCACATGCAATAAAATATGCCCATAGGTGCCGGCGCAGGAACAGCCGCCCCGCGTCTGGATGCCGAAGCGATCGTTCAAAAGTTTGACAATCAAATTATAGTGTTTGCCAGGACAATAGAAGGAGACAATACCGATGCGGTTGCGCTGCTGTTCCTCCAGCATATGCAAGCAGGAATACTTCGCGAGACCGTCCATCACCCGGTTCACGTATAGATGCTCCCGTTCCATGATATGCTCAGTCCCCATATCCTCTTTCAACAAAATGGCCAACGCCGCCTTGATTGTTTGCAAAATTCCGGGAGTTCCCCCATCTTCCCGCACCTCGACATTTTCGAAATAACGCTGCTCGCCCCAGGGATTGGTCCAAAGAACTGTTCCGCCGCCGGGACGGTCCGGGACTTTCAGCTTGTACAAAGACCTGTCGAACACCATGATACCAGGAGAACCAGGGCCTCCCAAAAACTTGTGCGGGGAGAAAAAGATGGCATCGATCTTTTGCAACGGATTCTCCGGATGCATATCGATATCCACATACGGAGCGGACGCCGCGAAATCCACAAAACACAAACCGCCGTTTTTATGCATGATCTCGGCCATCCGGTGAAACGGAGTCATAATACCCGTCACATTGGAACAAGCGGAAAACGAACCGATCTTCGTCTTACGACTTTTATTCTCATCCAAAATCTTCTGTAAATGACCAAGATCCGGCAAGCCCTCTTCAGTACCGCGAATCAAGCGGACATCCACCTCGCACTCATTCCAGGAAATCTGATTGGAATGATGCTCCATATGGGTGATAATCACCAACGGTCGATCATCCCCTTCCACCGTTACACGCTCTTTGTATTGCTCCGGAATCCTAAGCCCCATGATCCGTTGCAACTTATTGATCACTTCCGTCATACCGAATCCGGCGCTCATCAACACATCGCCGGAGTCGGCGTTGACATGCTCCTTGATGATGGATTGCGCCCGGTGATAGGCTTCGGTCATGGTGGTACCGGTCAACGTGGTTTCCGTATGAGTGTTGGCCACATACGGACCCAACTGGCCGGCGATGAAGTCTTCGATGGGTTTGTGCAACCGGCCGCTGGCGATCCAGTCGGCGTACAGGACTTTTTTCTCTCCATAAGGAGATTGAAACATTAAATTATTGCCGATTATATTATTTCTATACGCTGAAAAATCTTTCATAATAGTTCCTTACTACGAATTTTTTAATTCTATTGGAGTGTAGACATCTATTATAAACCCATCTTCAACTTGTGTCAACGTGTCAAACAGATCGCTTTATCACCACCAGAGTCATATCATCCGACACATGCAACGGGCGGATGTGCTTGACAACCGCATGCAAAATCTCATCCACAATCGCCGCCGCCGGCTTGTCCATAACTTTCCGCACCAACGATACGAGATTGTCGAGCCCAAACTCGTTGGAATCGTTGCCCGAGGCTTTGATCACACCGTCCGAGAACACCAACAACACATCACCAACGTCCAACGTCAAATTCCGTTCCGCATAAAGGGAATCCTGCTTCAAACCAAGAGCATAGCCGCCCTTTTCCAATAATTCCGGTTCCTCCGCGTTGGCTCTAAACAGCAGCGGTCGTTGAAATCCGGCGTTGGCATACGTGAGCCGGTGATTTCCCCGGTCCAGGTTCCCTACAAACAATTTAGCGAATTTACTGGCGCCCGCGTAACGGAAGAGCATGATATTGGTGAAACGTAAAATCTCGGACGCCCCGGCTTTAAAGAGTGCCAGGCTACGCACCATTGTATGGAGCCCCGACATCAACAATGCCGCCGGAATCCCCCGACCTGTCACATCGCCGATACAAAGCACAGTGGAACGCTCATTCACAGTGATGAACTCATAAAAATCCCCCCCCATAGTGGGAGAGGAAAGAATGGTCCCTTCGATATCATAGCCTTCCACAACCGGAGGGTTCAGTGGAATGATATGGTCCCGGATATTGCGGGCCACCACCAATTCCTGCCTCACCTTCATCAGTTTTTTGGCCTCTGTCACATCGTGGACAATGGCCACAAACAGCGGAGGCGACACATCACGAAGTAATTTGAGATAGATTTCCACCTCGTATTTTGATCCATCCTTGCGACGATGCATGGTCTCGTGCACCATCAGATCCTTCTCTTCCGTCTCGATCATAGTTGTCAGGGTATTGAACGAGCCGCGCGTCATGTCCGGCCACAGATCCAACGGTGTCATTTTGAGCAATTCCTCCAGCTCATACCCTGAGTTCTGCAACCCCTCGCGATTTACCTTGACAATTTTTTTCGTCTCGTTTGAGAACATATATATCTCTTTGTACGCTTCCGACAACATCTTTCCATAACTGTCAATCACATCCTTCGCGTGCTTTTGTTCGGTAATATCGATAATTGCCGTAATCACAAATAGCTCTCCGTCATCGGCGATCAGATATCCCGGATTCATTAGCACAGTCACGGTATTACCCTCTTTGCCAATGGCGTTCCACTCCACAGGTATCTCCGGCATCCCCACCAGAAATGACTTGTAAAGGGTAATGGCGCTATCCCGGCTCTCTCGCTGAAGCACCAACGTAAATGGTTGACCGATCAACTCTTCCCTCGAATAACCATGAATGTCGCAATAGTTCTGATTGGCCTCGACAAACCGCCCTTTGCTATCCGAAATACAAACTCCCGCTTCTGAAATTCCGAACACCAAATTCAGGATCTCTTCTTTATCCGCTATCTGCTGTTTGAAAAAAAGCGACCGATCTTTCCCTTCGTAATTGCCCATCGTTTTCCCTCTTGTTAATTAGTATAATATAAAACCTAAAAATATCAATCATTCTCTACAATTTACCACTATGAATTTGACTTTTCAAGCGAAAAAAGCTACCATTAATAATAATATTTCACAGAAAAACCATGGAACAATTGCCCAACATACCCGGTTATATTGTTGACCGTAAAATCGGAGAGGGAAGTTTGTCCGCCATATTCCAGGGCGCGTGCAAAAAATCGGGACAAACAATCGCCATCAAAATCCTGCAACGGGCTTACACAGCCGAGCCCACCATCGTGAAACGCTTCCTGCAAGAGGCCAACACCGGAGCCAAACTGGATCACCCCAATATTGTCAAAATCTTCAACGTGGGCAATGCCATGGACTATTCTTTTATGGTGATGGAATACCTGCCCCTGACCTTAAGGGAGCAATTGGATTCCCGGAAACAAAATGAAGATGACGCTCACCATCGAGACCTCGCCATTCTCAAACAAATGGCCGGCGCCCTCTCCTATGCCCACAACCAGGGAGTCATCCACAGGGACATCAAACCGGAAAACATCATGTTCAGAAACGATGGAGCCGCAGTATTGGTGGATTTCGGTCTCGCCCGCATCCTGCACTCCAGCCAACGGCTCACCAGAACCGGTATCTCGGTGGGCACCCCCGAATACATGAGTCCCGAACAGATTCAAGGCGAAGCGATCGATGGGCGGACGGATATCTACTGTCTGGGAGTGGTGTTCTATGAAATGTTATTGGGCGAAGTCCCCTATACAGCGCCCGATTATCTCTCTCTAGCCATGAAGCATATAAAAAAAAAGGTCCCGAGACTGCCCCGTAAGTTGCGCCATTTCCAGCCCCTCATCGATCAAATGATGGCCAAAGAAAAAGAACACCGCTTACCCAGCGCCGACGCGCTCCTGGAGTTTATCGAGACCTTCGAATCCTGATTATTCTTCGACCCTTACTGCGTTCCACTCACCGGACGTTCCATTGCCGCCCCAATCGCCGCTCATCGCTTCGATGGTGCCTACAAACTGGTAACCCAGCCAATTGTCGTAATTCATTGTCAGATTGGATCCATCAACCGCCCACACACCGGTATTTCCGTTTTCGTCGCTGAACGTGCCGCCGAATAGATCCGGCCCGCTAAACACGATTCTTAGCTCCTGCTCCGCGTCGCTGATGTCCACCAGCTCAAACAGCCACTCGGCGCGAAGGTCGATGACCCGCACCACCAACGTGGTGTCGGTGAACATGGTAACGGTCCCGCTAAGAGGGAACCTGGTCCCATTGGCCAATACTTCGATTCTTGTATTTTCATCTTCCGCTTCGTAGTCAAAATCAATCGCGTCAAATTCCGCGTGAGTCGAAACGCCGGACTCCGGAGTCCCCACCACACCTTCGTTCACTTCGATGGTCAATGTATAATCGGGGCTGCCGAAATTCTTGCAATAACTCAACGGTAATACTGCGGCAATAAACAATATCAACAAAAAAGCGGTACTTATTTTCCTTTGCATCATCATGTTCTCCTTTCAAAAGCTAATATTACCCTAAATCGCCTCTTTTTTCAAGATGGGGGCGGTGAATTTTAGGCTTGCATTCATCGGGGATCGGCTTTATAATAATGCAATTCCGGTGGAATGCCGGGATAATACAATTGAAACAGAAGAGAATCATGAAAAAAAGAGACAGCATACAGGGAAAAAGCGGCAAAGAGATGTTGATGGCCCGCTATAAAGACAAACTCCACCAATTCTTGTTGGCGGACGGCAATATCCGCGGCGCACTGGTTCACGGCACGCATATGGTCAACGAAATGAGGGAATACCACCAATTGGGCATCCTCGAGACCCTCATCCTGGGACACGGTTATCTGGCCGCCGGCCTCATGACCGCCAGCTTCAAAGGCAATGAACGGGTGATCATCAAGATCGATTGCTCCGGCCCGGTGCAAGGCATATCATTGGAAGCCAACGGCTACGGCGAAATCCGCGGTTATCTCAAAAACAAACACATCCCCCTGGACAAACCGTTGGAAAGCTTCGACATGTCTCCCTTCCTGGGCAACGGCCTCCTGACGGTGATCCGCCACTTCCCCGACGCCAAAGCCCCCTACGATGGCCGCGTCCACCTCAAATACGGTAGCATCGCCCGCGATCTCGCCTTCTACTATTCCACCTCCGAACAAACCCCCACCGTCTTCAATCTCAGCGTGATTTTCGACAAAGAGGGCAATGTCACCGGCAGCGGCGGCTTGTTCTTGCAAGCCATGCCCGGAGCCGAAGACGATCAGATATCCCAATTGGAATCCATCGTCGAGAGCCTCCCCTCCATCGGAGAATTCTTCGCCTCTGGCGGCGATGCCGAAGACTTCATCCGCCGGCAATTCAAAAACCTATCCCCCCGCATCATCGGTCAACGGCGCATCGAGTTCTTCTGCCGCTGTCAAAAAGAGAATTTCGGCCGCATCCTGGGTGGATTGGAAATGGACTCTCTGGAAGATATCGTCCAAAACGGCCCCTTTCCCCTCGAAACCCGCTGCCAACATTGCAACAGCGTCTACAGCTTCAGCAAGGACGAGATTCTCGAGCTCTACAACAAACGAATCAACTAATCCCGCTGGATCTCGGAAATCCTCAACATATTGGTGGCGCCCCGCATCGGCGTCACCCCCGCCACCGTCACAACCAGATCCCCATCAGACACCAACCCTCTGGCCTCCAGTAATTCTTCGCCCCGCAATATCATTTCGTCCGTATGGGCGGTAAAGTCCATCCGTTGAGGAATCACTCCCCAATAAGCGGCCATGCGCCGCACCACATCTTCGTTGGGCGTAAACGCGATAATCGGGCAAGCGGGTCTGAACTTTGACAGCAGCAATGCCGTGGTCCCGGAAAAACTGAACACCAGGATGTATCGCGCCCCCAAAGTCGAAGAGATCTCCGCCGCGCTTTTGACGATGGCCTCTGTATGATTGTGATGCTCCGCCTTGCGCTCTTCCCAGCGGTCACGGTACAAATCGGAATTCTCCGTGGTATGGGCGGTCCGCCGCATCATATCCACAGCCCGGGCCGGGTACTTGCCCACAGCCGTCTCGCCCGACAGCATCACAGCGTCGCTGCCGTCTAAAATGGCATTGGACACATCCGACGCTTCAGCCCGCGTCGGCCGCGGATTCTCGATCATGGACTCCAGCATCTGGGTGGCGGTGATCACCACTTTATTATCGCGGTTAGCCCGTTGTATCAATTCCTTCTGGATCAACGGCACCCGCTCCGGCGCCACCTCGACCCCCAAATCCCCACGGGCGATCATAATACCGTCGAACGCCTCGATGATGCCTTCGATATTGGCCAACGCCCGCGGCCGCTCCACTTTGGCGATCACCGGAATCTTCTTGCCCACTTTCCTCATCATGTCGCGGATGGGTTCGATATTGGACGCTTCGTCCACAAAGCTCATGGCCACCATATCAATGTCTTGCCCCAAGCCGAATTGCAAGTCTTTGCGGTCTTTGTCCGTAAACACCGGAATCGACACCGACAAATCCGGCAAATTAATGCCTTTACGCGATTTGATCAGCCCCGCTGTCATCACCGTACACACCAGAACCAAATCCTCCACCCGATCGACCGTCAACTCGATATAGCCATCATCGATCAAGATAGTATCCCCAGCTTCCACAACATTCACCAAATCCGCGAACCCCGTATATATATCAGCCTCGACGCTATCATCCACTCCCAACCGTATCGATTGGTTCCTCGTCACTTCCAGAGGCTCCGCCATTTCAGCCAGCCGGATTTTCGGCCCGCTCAAATCCTGCAAAATAGCAACCGGTCTTCCCTCTTCCGCCGAGATCCTGCGCACCATCTTAATGACCTTTTCATGGGTTTCATGACTGCCGTGGGAAAAATTGAGCCGCGCCACCGACATGCCGCTTCTAATCATCAGGGCCAATATTTTTTCGTCCATCGACGCCGGCCCGATAGTGGCGACGATTTTAGTCTGTATAGTACCGCATGCTTTTCCTGTGTCCATGTTCATCGAACCCTCCGCGAACCAATCCATTTAACCTCTATTTTACCACATTTTCCCTACCGCTACACCCGTTTACCGCAATAAGGACAATACACGTATTCCTCTTCCACCGGGCTCCCGCAATGCCCACACCCCTTGTATCCCCCGCTTCCAGTACGTTGCGAACCGCCGGCTCCCCCGCCAACTACATTCTTGCAATGCCCGCACGCCATATGGGGAATCCCCCGCTTCACCGGAATCAACGGTATAAAAAAAAGCGAAATATAATGATCGATCCTCTGCCGCCTAACCGCCACATGCCCGCAATACGGACAACTCTCCAACCGGTCGCTCAAAACAACAGTCCTGGGCTGAACGCCCCCAATAAATATCATCCCTTTCTCCTCCTCATCTCGATCCCCCGCTCCATCCGGGCCTCTTCATAAAACGCCACCGACCCGAACTCCCGGGTCCCGACCCCCGCTTCCATCAGCAAGAACCCCCTGATATGATGGCACAACCGGCAATGCGACACATCCCTCAATTCCACCGGCTTCTTCCTCATCACCCGCTCAAACACCCGCCAGGACCGTCCCCCCGGATGAATCCAATACCGCCGCAGCCGCCCGCATCACTCATCTCCAAACCACAACCAATCACTCCCACCAGACCATCCACATCCAAAAACGGTTCCCCGCCCCCAATATGAACCGACCGGCACCCCATCCTCAAAACAGTCCCAAACACCGTCTCAGCCATCCCCACATCCAGATAATCCTTCCTCCACCCCGGAGACGACGCAACCAAACAATGCAAACAAGCCGAGCTACAATAATAATTCACAATAACCCCGCCACCCCCCAACCGCTCGACCAACAGTCCTTCACCACAACGATTCACAGTCCTCATCATCCCCCAATTCTATTCCACCCCCTCAAAAATTGCAAGGTACATTTCAATCCCTCAAGAATTATGCGAATAGCTCCGATTAGATATTCTAGGTTTAAACTAAATTCCTAACATTTGTACCAAATCTTTAATTCCTTTCTAAAACTACTTCATTACTGGAATTCCAAAAGCTGCTTCGATCTTTTTGACTTTTTGTTTTCTTTCCTCAATATTACATTTAATAGTTGCTTCCAGGGAATCGTTGTAATCGCGGTTCAGCCTTGATTGAGCACTCTCTAAATGCTGTTTGATAATTCAAATTTTTCCTTTTTGCTCATCGACTATTTCCTTTTGGACGTAGCGATCAGACTGAAATTTCAAAATCATACAATTTTTCCCAATTCTTTTTGTAAATTTCACTTCTCAATTAAGCTTTTCTATCCAGTCCCTGAGTCCACCAAGTCCACCGGGTCCACAATGTCCACGTGTTCCTTTATTTTTTACAATGATGATATCTGTGCCTCTGAAGCATTGTGTCCCGGCTTTGCCTGCGACAATCATCTCCACTCTGCCGCATTTATAATCCAGAAGCCTTCTCGCCTGTCCCTATTTCACACCTTCACCTGGGCTTTTTGGAGGGATCGCCGGTTTTTAGGCCGGCGATTGAGGGGAGTGAACAGAGACGGGGATGCGGGGAGAGTTCTGGTGATATATATGTAATACGATGGCAAAAAAGACCGCAGGATGTCTTCCTGGAAGTTGACATGTTGATTATGTCCGGTTGGCTTGGTCTTGCCAGGGTATAACCCGGTTGTGTGCCGGGATTGTTTGCATCTGGACGTTTGGAAGATCGTTTCGTGTGTAGCTGAGCGACTTTGGCTTTGACTGCAGCATCTTTCGTATTGGATGCACTTGCTCGAGTTTTGGATGCAGATGCAATCGTGACGGTCGCTTTTGCTTTTGTTTTTGGCGCGGATGCATGCAATCTGGGTATCGGTGCATTTACCCCGGAGGATGGTGCATGCGTCCCAGACGATGGTGCGTTCGTTATGAAAACACACGAATGTAGTCCAATCGCTCATGATTCCAGTTGGGAATGAGGACGATCCGTCCTTCCCGCTGATGAATGCATCGCAGCCGCACATCCGGCCAGAATCTCCGTTGAATCCCCGTCTCATTGTTCACTCCAATTCAGGCGTTATCCAGATGGATTACCTTTTGGCGGTGATGCCGTACTCTAACCAGCCGGCCTGGGGAACATCATTCTTGATGATTCTTCTGACTCGTTTGTAGAACTTCATCAATTGTTTCATTTCCTGATTAAGGAGTTCGGTGCAGAGTTTCTTCTCTGACTTCAACCGCTCTTGATCGGCTTCCGTTTTCTCGACCAAGAGCTTCTGCTCGGTCATCTTCTGGAAGAACTCGTCGCTGATACCGGCGGCGATCAATTCATCTTTGTGTTTGGTGATACCTTCAAGCATCAATCTTACAGCTTCCAGCCTTTCTGGGTTTGAACTAAGTTTCTGTGACATGTATTTCTCCATTAGATTTGATTTTGTAATAATTAAGACTGTAGTATTTATTTAATGTCTTAACCTTACACAAAGATTCTACAACAAACACTACATATTGTCAACATAATGCACCACTTTTTTATATTTTTCCCTCTCCAACTAATAATCAAGCTCTCAGCCCCACCAGAGCCCCATCTCCAACTCCCCCACCCCACGCCTCGACCAAAACATGGCCAAAAACACCCTCCTTACATAACCTCGCAAGGCGCCATACTGGATACTGGGGACAGGTTCGGATTGTTTTATTTATTCTTTACAATGATGATATCTTTGCCTCTGAAGCATTGTGTCCCGGCTTTTCCTGCGACAATCATCTCCACTCTGCCGCATTTATAAGCCAGAAGTTCTCGAACGGCGCATCGGTCGAATTTTACCATCATATCAGGAATACCGTTGCCATTGTGATCCCCTACCGATGTTGGCTTCGGCTCTGCCGGGACAGTATCTTTCAATTTGATGGTTTGGATATCAATATCGTTCAAATCATAACCATACGGCAATTCAATGATGGCGGTGATCCATTTGCCCTTGCTTTTCAAATTGAGGATTCAAAGGGGGCAGGTTATTTTTTCAGATTCTTCAACTTCTTTATTTCCAGTTTTAATTCCTTTGCCCTTTGCTTGAAAAGTTTTGGGTGTTTTTGTGCCAAATCCCGGTAGATCTCTAAACTTTTGGTAAAATAGCCATTCGCAGCCTTAAAATTACCCGAGGCGCGAAATAGTCCGCCCAGGTGGCGGAGAACCCAGGCGGCTTCTGAACGAAAAAAATTTCGCTCATCATCCGCGATGGTTTGGTAGATATGGAGAGCTTGCAAATAATAATCTCGGGATTCATCATAGTTTAGGAGCTCCATCTCAATATCTCCGAGATATTTGAGATTCTCCGCGATTCTGGCCTGAAATTTCCCCGGTTGCTCTTTTTCCCGCCGCTTGTAATACTCCAGTATTATTTTTCTAGCCTCCAGCGCTTCAGGTTGAAAATTCGCGTAGGACTGGAGGGACTCCAAATAATGAAGCGCCATGCGAGCGCCGGAGTTATTGAAGACCGGTTTCTTTTTCTCTAGTTCTTCATGGATCCGTAACGCTTGGGACAAAGATTCTATCGCGCTGGATAATTTATACTTATAGATATACGCATCTCCAAGGTGTATCAGCGCATCTGCATATCGATCGAGATAACGTTCCGGATTCTTTTGGGCAAACGCTCCAAATATCTTGCAGCTCACACTATTGAAGCAAAGTTTTTTCTCTTCAAATATGGAACATTCATAAAAACTTCCGCTTGGGGGGCAGATACCACCAAACGACTCGGCTATTTCCACCCAAAAGGCTTCATCCCCTATGGTTTTCATATAAAACTCGATAGAGGTGAGCAGAGTGTCCACATCCTCGCAAGCACTGATATAAAGATGAAGTAGCCTTCGCTTATGCAGCTTCGTACTATCCCTTTCCAATAATTCTTTAGTCAATTCAACGACACGCTCGTTTTTTTCGAAATTCGCCAGCATGCGAGCATGAGATAAGCGCAATTCCCAATCTTCCGGGAAAAATGATATGGTTTTTACAAAGCATTGATCCGCCTGGTTTATTTCTAGACGGATGATGTGGAGTACAGCCTTCAGGTAATAGATATCTCTTAATTGGCGGTCTGAATACGACAGTTTGGAGATTTTGCTGCAGTTTAGTATCTTTAGAGATTTCCCTATATCTCTTTTCTTAAATTCCTCAATTGCCAGCTTAAAATGGTTCGCCGCTTTCGATAGGTCAACCGCCGCCAACCTTTTGACACAATCCCCGGTATAAAATCTTGAATGTCTCGAGAGATAGTCCCACATAATGATCGATTCAAAATGATCTTGATCTTCACTCGCCGATGCTTCGAGTTCAGCGATTTTCAACTGGCAATAAACCTTGATTGAACGTTCAATTACGCCGGCATACAATTCTTCAGTTTCACCCCTGGATGTATCGTGACAATATAGTTGCGAAATCATTATAAATACGGATAGAACGACCACCAACAATTTCATTTGAGTTCCTCCATTTCTTTTGACATGTCCCCCGCAAAAAAAAGATAATCGACCTGTCCCTAATGGTTTCTTGTTCTTTCTAAAATGAATATCAGACAAATGCAACAGCGTAATCGCACTCATTGCTTCAACCTCCTACACGCTTTTCCCAAAGTATATAGTAATATCACAGCCCTATAATTATCTCAACAGAAAACCCCACATTTTTGGAAATTGATTATTGGTGGTGGAGAATTTTGGCGGGATTTTGGCGGGCGGTTTGGAGGGTGTGGTGGGTGATGGTGCAGAGGGCGATGAGGAGGGCTGTGAGGGCGGAGAAGATGAAGATGGAGAGGGGGATGGGGATGCGGTAGGGATAGCTCTGGAGCCAGTTGGCGATGAAGATGTATGCCGCGGGCCAGGCAAAGAGATTGGAGATGAGGATCCAGCCGGTGAAGTGGCGGGTGAGGAGGATCAGGATGCTGTGAGTGGGGGCGCCCAGGACTTTACGGATGGCGATTTCGCCGGAGCGTTGGCTGCTGGTGAAGGCGGCGAGGCCGAAGAGGCCCATGGAGGCGATGAAGATGGAGAAGAGGGTGACGAAGGCCAGGATGTCCTGGAGGTTGGTTTCGGTTTTGTAAAGGCGGTGGATGTCGTCTTCGAGGAGGGTGTGGGAGAATTGCTGGTCGGGGACGTGTGTCCGCCATTTCGCCCGAAGGTGTGCGATGGTTTGGGGGATGTTTGAGGGGGCGACGCGGACGGAGAAGTTTTCGTAGTGCGGGGGGTGGATGTAAAGGGCCAGGGGGTGGATTGTTTGGTGGAGGGAGTTGTAGTTGAAGTCTTTGACAACGCCGATGATGGGGCCTTGTTTCCAGTTGGCGATGGTGAGTTGCTTGCCGATTGGGTTGGGGAAGCCGAATTCTTCTTCGGCCGCCTGGTTGATAATGAAGACTCCTTCGGCGTCCGAAGGAAATTTAGGCGAGAAATCACGGCCATTGACCAGTTTGATGGCGAAGGTGCTGAGGAAGTCGTAGTCCACGGGGATGCAGTTGATCATGGGGGAATTGTTTGGCGGTGTGCGTTCGTGTTTGTAATTCATGGCGTAGCGGGCTTTTCCCGGAGTGAACGCCGATACGGAGACCGAGAGGACGGTTGGATGCTCGAGGAATTCCTGTTTGATGAGGGCGTGCTTCTGTAGGGCGGTGGGATTGTGGTTGATGGGGATGTTGATGATGTTGTGCGCCGCGAGACCGGGATCTTTTGTTTTCATGTAATCGACTTGTTTGGCGATGATGAGGGCGATAATCATGAAGGTGATGGACAGGGTGAATTGGAAGATGACAAGGATTCGACGCGAGGACGGTTCGTTCGTTTGCCGGCTGCGGATTCCTTTTAGGGTGTGAATGGGATTGGCGCGCAACATGAAGACCGCGGGAACGATGCCGGAGATGAGGCCGGTGATGATGATGAGGGCAATCATGGCCGGGACAATCCAGGCGTTATATGACAGGCTGATGGAGAGTTGCTTTCCGGTGAGGGCATTGAATATGGGGAGAAACCAATTGGCCAGGCTCAGGGCGATGGGCATGGCGATGATGGAAAGGAGGAGGGATTCCATCAGGAATTGCCGGAGCAGGTGGCGGGGTGATGCGCCCAGAACTTTGCGTAGGCCGACTTCCCGGTGGCGGTTGACATACCAGGCGGTGGTGAGGTTGATGTAGTTGAGGCAGGCGATGAAGAGGATGAAGCAGCCGGCGAGGAGAAAGAGGGATAGGTTGTAGAGGCTGCCGTTGGGCTGGAGTTCGTTGCGGATATTGGAATGGAGGTGGATGCGATGGAGAGGTTGGAGTGGGAAGGCGAAGTTGAATTGCTTGCGGATGTGGGGGCCGATGTATTTATCGACGAAGCTTGCGGTAATGGCGGTGGAGGGGGCGATGTGGGCGTCCTTTTTGACCAGTAGGTAGGTGTAGTAGTTGCGGATGCCCCAGTTGGCCTGGTGGCTGGGGGGGATAGAGTGAAGGGAGGTTAGGAAATGGAATTGGAAATGGGAATTGTCGGGGATGTCCCGGAACACGCCGCCGACACGGAGATCGTATTTGTTGTCCAGGGTAATGGTCTCCCCTATTGGGTCTTGGCCGGGAAAATAGCGGCGGGCCATGGTGTCGGAGATGAGGATATCTTTTTGGGATTGCAAGGAGGTTTTATGGTTGCCGCGGATGATGGGGATGGTGAAGACCTTGAAGATGGAGGGGTCGGCCGCCAGTATTTCTCCGCGAATGGTGCGGCTGTTCAATGTGACGATTCGATCTTCGCGAATGAATCGAGCGCCGGCTTCTATCCATGGGAATTCCCCTTCGAGAGCGGAGGCTAATGGAGCCGGGGTTGTGGCTGATTGAGCTATCCGCCCTTCGCGCTCCGTCTGGATAATGACGCGGTAGACGCGCTCTGAATGCTTGTGATAGCGATCGAAGCTCCATTCGTGGTGCACCCAGAGAATGGTCAATAGCGTCGCCGCCATGCCGATGGAAAGACCCGCGATATTGATTGCCGCGACTAACTTGTCGCGCTTGAAACTACGGATCACCACCTTTATATAGTTCCAAATCATCATATTCGTATGATAGGAATTTTATTTTGGATTGTCAAGAGTCTAGTGGGATAAGTGGTGAATTAGTATAAGACAAGCAGCGTGATTTGTCTGAAATGAATGTGGATGGCTTTTAATGTGAGAGTGGAGAGGAAATGGCAGCGCTACGGGGAATCGAACCCCGGTTTGATGACTGAGAATCACCCGTCCTAACCCCTAGACGATAGCGCCACTCGGTAATGATGGGGGGGGAAAGAATGGCTGGGAAGCAGGGACTCGAACCCCAACTCTATGATCCAGAGTCATATGTCCTGCCAATTAGACGACTTCCCAGCACGCATCTTGAAGTTATAATTATACAGATTTTTTCTCCTGTGTCAAGGGATTTTTTTCAAAAAGTCCGGGAAAACTTTTCGTTAAAAAAAAAGCCACGGCCCTTACGGAACCGTGGCTTTGGTGTATTTCGAGTTTGTATAAAAGGCGCTGATTAATACATGCCGCCCATACCACCCATACCTCCAGGAGGCATCGCAGGCGCTTTGTCATCTTCGGGAGAATCGGCAACAAGGCCTTCGGTGGTGAGCAAGAGACCGGCTACGGATGAAGCGTTCTGCAACGCGGTCCGTACCACTTTTGTAGGATCGATGATGCCCGCTTCCAGCATGTCGGTGTAGGTTTCGCTCAACGCATCGAAACCATAGTTCGCATTTTTGTGGGCTCTCACCTTCTCGATGATGGCGGATGCTTCATAGCCAGCATTGGCGGTGATCTGTTTCAGAGGAGCTTCGAGGGATTTAATCAGGATGTTGATGCCATACTGCATGTCGCCATCCAATTTGAGTCCCTTCAACGCATCGGTGCTCTTGAGCAGGGCAATTCCGCCGCCGGGAACGATTCCCTCTTCCACCGCCGCTTTGGTTGCGTGCATGGCGTCTTCGACCCGGGCTTTTTTCTCTTTGAGCTCGGTCTCGGTTGCTGCGCCTACGCGGATTACTGCAACGCCGCCGGAGAGTTTGGCCAGTCTTTCCTGGAGTTTCTCACGGTCATAATCGGAAGTGGTTTCTTCGATCTGGCGTTTGATCTGGTGGATACGGCCTTTGATGTTTTCATCGGTTCCTGCGCCTTCGACGATGGTGGTGTTTTCTTTGTCCACAACGATTTTCTTGGCGGAGCCGAGATTGTCGATGGTGACATTTTCCAACTTCATGCCCAATTCTTCGGACACAACTTCGCCGCCGGTGAGGATGGCGATGTCTTCCAACATGGCTTTACGGCGATCGCCGAAGCCCGGGGCTTTGACGGCCACGACATTCAGCATGCCTCTGACCTTGTTGTATACGAGGGTGGCCAGAGCTTCGCCTTCGATGTCTTCGGCGATGATCATCAATGGACGGCCGGATTTGGCAATCTGTTCCAGCAAGGGGAGCATTTCCCGCAGGTTGGAGATTTTTTTCTCGTGTAAGAGGATGAAGGGATTTTCCAGCGCCGCTTCCATGCGGTCCGTATCGGTTACGAAATAAGCGGATAAGAAACCGCGGTCAAACTGCATACCTTCGACGAAATCAAGGGTTGTGTCGAGGGATTTTCCCTCTTCAACGGTGATAACGCCGTCTTTACCGACTTTATCCATTGCTTCGGCAATGATGTTGCCGATGGATGCGTCGTTATTGGCGGAAATTGAACCAACCTGGCCGATCATGTTACCGGTGACCTCTTTGCTGAGCTGGCCGAGGTGTTTGACTATTTCAACAACGCCCTTGTCGATTCCTTTTTTAATGAGAGTGGGATTGGCGCCTGCGGCGACCATTTTTAATCCTTCTCTATAAATACTCTGAGCCAAAACTGTGGCAGTGGTGGTTCCATCACCGGCTACGTCGGAAGTTTTGGATGCGACCTCTTTAACCATCTGGGCGCCCATATTTTCCAACGGATCTTTCAAATCGATCTCTTTCGCTACGGTTACACCGTCTTTTGTGATGGTGGGGGAACCGAATTTTCTCTCGATTACAATATTACGTCCCCTGGGACCCAATGTGGCTTTAACAGTGTCCGCCAACTGGTTGACACCTTTCAAAACAGCCTGTCTGGCGCCTTCGCCTAAAATAATATCCTTTGCCATTAATTACCTCCTTTGGTGGTTGTCTTAATCGACCCTTATTTTGTCATGCAAAATTTTAAGTGCTATTATATATCAAGCTTCAACCTTTGTCAAATTAACATTTTGGCCGCTAATAGCGATTAGCTCAGAGTTGAATATAGAAAACTCTATTTTTCCTTGCTTTCCTTCCGTTTCCCCTTCTTTTCTTTGATATTCAACTTTTGCATTTTTTTTGCGATAGTATTGCGGTGGAGTTTGATTCCCAGGGAGACTTTGGAGATATTGTAGTTATGCTTCTCCAAGATCGCCTGAAGCAACGTCTTCTCAAACTCTTCCATGATTTCCTTGTAATAGAGCTTAGATAAGGCCGCTTTGCGGGCGAGGATCTTCATTTGCTTTTTGATCGTTAAATCTTCAAATTGCTCTGCCAGTTCTAGTATCTTTTTGTCCATCATTATTAAAAAAAACGTCAATTTTTTGCCTGTACTCATCAGGCAAGACTTCCAGAAAAATGTCAAAGGTACTCATGATAAATGGGCACAAACCTGAATCTTGTATCAGTCTATCATGAACGGGGAATACAATCAACAGGAATACCAAAATTCCCGCCAAAAGGAATCCCCGCAACATACCGAAGCAGCCGCCCAATATCCGGTCAATCGATTTGAGGGGGCCGATTACAAATAACTTCTTGATGGCATAGGTGATGATTGAGCCGATGATAAGTATGACTACAAAAATAGAAACAAACGCCGAGAAATTGGCGATATCCTGGTTCTGGACACTTTTAAAAAACACCTGGCCTAGATCGCCGTAAAACAGGAAGGCCAGTATAACGGCGATGATGAAAAAGGCAAGGGAAAACAATTCCCTCACCAAACCTTTGATGATGCCTAGAAGGATGGAAACTCCGAATATAACGATAAAAACAATATCCAGAATATTGAAATGAGACATCATATAGACTCACCCGTCAAAATGCGGTAGATTTCCTTATATTTTTCGA
This sequence comes from uncultured Clostridia bacterium, assembly GCA_964491915.1. GTDB lineage: Bacteria > Acidobacteriota > Aminicenantia > UBA2199 > UBA2199 > JAHELQ01. The sequence continues at coordinate 52,576 of CAZBHS010000001.1, read as the reverse complement.
CGGTTTGGGCCACAACGTCAGCCGGCAGTTCCGGAGGTGTGGAATTACGGTCCCAGTCGGAATTCAGGAGAAAATTGCGCACGAATTGTTTGTCGAAGGCCGGCGGTTCCGTGCCGTTGACAATGGCCGTTTCGTACTCGTCTTTTTTCCAGAAGCGGGACGAATCTGGAGTGAAAATTTCATCCATCAATACGATATTGCCGATCTCGTCTTTACCGAATTCAAACTTTGTATCTGCCAGTATGATTCCTTTTTTAGCGGCGAATTCAGAGACATAATTATACAGGGTGATGGATAGGTCCCGTACAGTGAAGGCGTCGTCTTTGCCAAGTAAGTCAACGAGTTCCACAAAGGATATATTTTCGTCGTGCCCACCCACGTCAGCCTTGGTGGAGGGGGTGAACAAGGGTTGGGGGAATTTCTGGGCGAACCGCAAACCATCCTCCAGATGAATACCGCATAGTTCGCCGGTTCTTTGGTAGGATTTCCAACCGGAACCGACGATATAACCACGAACGATAGCTTCACACGGCAAAGGCTGCAGCTTTTTGGTCAGCACCGCCCGCTTTTCCAGTACTTCGCGGAATTGAGCGAATTCATCGAGGTTCTCCGGCTCGTCACAGATTAGGTGATTGGGCACGATGTTTTCGGTAAACTTGAACCAATAAGCGGAAATTTTATTCAATACCTTCCCTTTGCCCGGGATCAGGGAGGGGAGGATATAATCGAAGGCAGAAATCCGGTCTGTGGAAACAATCAACAGGCGACCGTCAATTTCGTACACATCCCTGACCTTTCCCCGCCGAAACAGGTCAAACGGCAAATCAACTTTTTTCACTACATTCATATAATATTCCCCTAATGTCTGTGTTTTTTATTATTGTAATTATAATTGAAATGCTGATTTTTTTCAAATAAAAAGGGAGCCCTTTTGGGGGCTCCCCAGTTTATTTTTTCTAATCTTGTATCCTGATCATCAGAGAGATCATTTAGAAACAGATCGCCTAAAGGATAGAGTATCCTACGATCAATCCTGCCACAACGATAGAGATCATGCTCATCAGCTTGATCAAAATGTTCAACGAAGGACCGGATGTGTCTTTCAGCGGATCACCCACTGTATCGCCGACAACACTGGCTTTATGCGCGGGACTGCCTTTACCGCCCAGGTGCCCCTGTTCGATATACTTTTTGGCGTTGTCCCAGGATCCGCCGGCATTGGCCATAAAGATAGCCAATATAAATCCGGTGCCTAACGCGCCCACCAACAATCCCATAACACCGGGAACACCAAAGATGATACCGGTGACGATAGGAACCAAGATGGCGAGGGACGATGGCAAAATCATTTCCCTCTGAGCGCCGACGATGGATATCTGCACGCATGCTGCATAATCGGGTTTGGTCTCCCCTTCCATGATACCCTTGATCTCACGGAACTGCCGTCTCACTTCGTCCACCATCTGCGCCGCGGCACGACCTACGGCTTTCATAGTAAGACCTGAGAACATAAATGACATCATGGAGCCGAGGAAGATACCGACGATAACTTTGGGGTTCATCAGGTGAACCCTGAAGATTTCCATAAAGCTTTCGATGGTGATTTTATCCACCTGTTCGATGGTTGAGATGACGGCGCTGCCAGCTCCAACAACCACCTGCTCACCTTTTTCGATGATGTGGCGCATACCTGCTTTAACCTCTTCGATATAGGCCGCCAGCAATGCGAGAGCCGTCAATGCGGCCGAGCCGATGGCAAAACCTTTACCGGTTGCGGCGGTTGTGTTACCCAGTGAATCGAGGGCGTCGGTTCTCTGGCGCACCACTTCATCCAATCCCGCCATTTCGGCGTTTCCACCGGCATTGTCGGCAATCGGACCGTATGCGTCGGTGGCCAGGGTGATACCCAGGGTAGACAACATTCCAACCGCGGCTACGCCAATACCATAGAGCCCCATAATCGGACTCTTGAAGCCTCCGGAAGTGGCGAAAGCGCCCATGATACCGATAACAATGGCGATGACCGGGATAGCTGTGGAAATCATGCCGGATGCCAGTCCGCCGATAATAACGGTGGCTTCACCGGTTTGGGACTTTTCAGCCACTTCGATGGTGGGACGATAGCTGTCAGAGGTATAATACTCGACACTCTTACCCACCACGATACCCACGATCAAACCGATGATAACAGAGAAGAAGACTCCGAGGTTATCCGGCAATAAATATTTGACCGAGAAGAAGGTTCCGATGATGATGATAACGGAACTGACATTGATTCCAAACCCAAGGGATTTGAGCAACTGCTTCTGGGTGGCGCCTTCTTTGGCCTTTACCATGAAAATGCCGATAATCGAAGCGAAGATCCCGATACCGGCGATCACCATCGGCAAAATAACGGCTTTTAAAGCCAGGATAGAGTCGTTAACAGCGGCAAACGCGGACGCGCCAAGGGCGGCTGCCGATAGGATTGAACCGGCGTACGATTCGTACAGATCGGCTCCCATACCAGCGACATCACCGACGTTATCACCGACATTATCGGCGATAGTGGCGGGGTTGCGGGGATCGTCTTCAGGGATTCCGGCTTCCACTTTACCTACCAGGTCGGCGCCAACATCGGCAGCCTTGGTGTAGATACCGCCGCCGACCCTTGCGAACAGGGCCTGAAGAGACGCGCCCATGCCGAAAGAAAGCATGGTGACGGTTGTCACCATCAGGCTGTTTCCCAACATGATATGCAGGACAAAGAACCAAACGGCTACGTCGAGTAGTCCGAGACCGACAACGACAAGGCCCATGACAGCGCCGCTTCTAAAAGCGACTTTCAACGCTTTATCCAGCGATTCACGGGCCTGGTTTGTGGTCCTGGCGGAAGCCAATGTTGCGGTGGTCATACCGATAAAGCCCGCCAGGGCGGAGAAAAAGCCGCCGGTCAGGAAGGCGAACGGTGTCCACGCAGACTGTACTTTCAAATAATATGAAAGAAACGCTAAAAATAACGCAGCAATGACAAAAAAGATCGATACGATTTTGTACTGCTGCCTAAGGTACGCTCTTGCACCTTTCCGTACCGCTTCGGCAATTTCTACCATTCGCTCGTTGCCCTCGGGCAATTTCATGATTTTTCTGTAAAAACCATATGCGAACAGCAATGCAACAACCGCAGATACGGGGGCAATCAAGAAAACAATATAATTTTCCATAATTGGTACGCCTCCAAGCGAATTAAGGCATATTTTAGTAAATTCGGCCTATTCTGTCAATAGTGGAGGCTTTGAAGAGAAGCGGGAACGATCTGTAAAACCACGGCTAACCCATTAAAAATGTGCTTATCTCTTTAATAATTTAAATTTCAACACCGCGATGTATTCTCGCGAAATGAGACGGATATTCCGCCACCGCTGAGTAAAATTATCGGCCTGGTATATTTCCGAGCGCTCCATACGGGCGACCTTAAAATTGCCGCACTTCACATAGTGCATGATGAGTCGGCTGCGGCGTTGGTGGTACGGAGAGGTACAGACAATGATCTGTTTGAATCCCCGGGAATCGATAATTTTTTTGCTGTACTGAAAATTGTCGAACGTTGTTTGGCTTTTCCCTTCCAAAAGAATATCGGCGGCATCGACGCCCCTGCCGGTTAAATAGCCGCCGATGATTTCGATGGCGGGACTCCGCCGGTAGAGCGACCCGTCTGATACAATGATGGGACGTTTTTTTTGGGAGTAGAGTTCCAGGGCCAAATCCAATCGCTCTTGCGTGCTGTATCCAATTTCGATCTTGGGCCGCAATCCACCGCCCAATACGAGAATGGCGTCGCCATAATCCTGTGGAATGACCTCTCCAATATCCAGGGGATAGAGAAATAATTTGTAGAAGTTTGTGAGACCGATCAATAAAGCGATGATGACGCCACCGGCAATGATTTTATATCGAAGTCTGACTTTGAATGGAAGTAGTTTCAATTTTTTAAGGATAGTCGGTTGCGTAATAGATAGGTGACACCGACGCCGATCTCAAGCACATTCAACAGGAGGATCAACATGGGGCCAACCACCGGTAGAAACTTCACCAGCGCGTAAATCACAACTCCGAAAAGGATAAATACAGCAGGGCTGACCTTTTTGATGTTCAAGGCATTGGAGAGCTTTTGGCCTATAAAATAAAACAAGACGGTACGGCCAAATATGAACACAACAAAATAAAGAAGGGTGAGGGCGAGCAACAGGGGAAGACCGACAACGACGAATGAGAGCATGATACATATCAATAGCAGGAATATGAAAGTAAATATAGCGATTAAACCAGTCAAACCAATTTTAAAGCCGTTTTGGGAGAAGATCTCTTCGGCGTTGGCGACTTTTCGAGGAATGATCGCGAATACGATTAAGGTGATTAAAAACCAGAATATTATTTTGAGGGTTTTAAAAAATGTCAATGTTTGTGAATCTGATAAGATGGGCATGATACTGTTTTCTATCTTCTTGAGATCAAACTTGAAAAAGAAATATTCCCCATTGATAACGCTCTCCCGATCGCGATTTAGCTTGCCGCCGATCATAATGAGGTCGCCATCGATGGTGGCGCCGGCCGTGATTTTTACCTCCGCGCCAATACAAATCACATCTTTTCGCACGTCGCCATTCAAGTCGAGGGTTCCGCCCATTAGGATAACGGATTCTTTGATTTCTCCATTTACCTTTATCTCCCCTCCGAAGGAGACGATGTTCTCGCCATAAATCTGGCCTTTCTCTACGATCAGGTTTTTTTCCAGATTGGAGTTCGCCGACGATAGAAGAAACAGAGGGATCAACAGGGTTATAAAGAATACCGGTACATGTTTTTTCATCAACTGAAACTCCATTATGTTTTACTCTGGCTTTTGATTTTTTTTGAGACCATGGCAAATAGACCATAGAAAAGAACCAGCGTGATTATCGAGAATGTGATACCGATTAGCTCGGCGCCTACATGTATGTTCAACACTATGGCGAAGAATTTATTGACCGCCTTGAATACTGTAAATACTGAGGAAAATACAATGGAGATAAACTGGATGATGGAACCGATCCATTTGGAGGTGCCGCTGGTGGTCATTTGAAAGGCCTGAACCAAACTATTATTGGCGAAATCGAAATAAACATAAATCCAGGTGACAAAAAAAATAAAGCTGGCGGCAACCAATGAAAAAATCGATGTATAGGTCGGCAAATTGGAGAAAAGTTTTTTCATTACCAACTTCTCAATTTGCACCGGCACGTCCATCATAACAGGATCGCGGAGCAATGTCTCGATGTGCAATAACTGGAGATGTTTGTTTTTACAATCTTCGCACACAATTAAATGATCCCGCACCATGGCGTTCTCGACAGTTCCTAAATTCTTTTCAATATATTCCTGGATTTTATCCTCAGTTAAACATGCCATGTTGGTCTATCTCCTTTCTCAATAAATTCTTGGCTTTAAAAATTCTATTTTTCACAGTCCCTACAGGCAGACCTGTAATATCTGCGATTTCGTCATACTTAAGCCCCTGGAGGTATCTCATCAGAATCAATTCCTTGTATTTGATCGGTATTTCCTCCACCATTCCCCAAAGGAAATCTCGGACCTCTTCCCTCTCCAGCACATCGAATCCATCTTCGCTCACATAGTTTTTAGATTCCACCATCAGCCTCTGAGATACGGAATCATCGTCAAGAGAATCGATGTTGGCCTGGTTTTTCCTCACATGATCAATCACGAGGTTATAACAGATCCTGTATGCCCAGGTGGAAAATTTGTACTGGAAATTGTATTTATGCATCACAGTAAAGATTTTGATGAAAAAGTCCTGCGTCAGTTCAATGGCTATTTCTTCTTCCCGGACCATGCGAAAAATAAAATTGAACATTTTTCTATTGTACTTCTTCATCAGTTCCTCAAAGGACGATTTGTCTCCATCAAGTATCTTTGTTATGAGTACTTGATCATCATCCAATATCATATTACGGTTTTCCTGTAAAAAAGTTTTCATGCTCAATTTTCAAATAGCCGGAATTTATAAATCCTCGGTACGAATCACTTCCGCGTCGTTCGGTACATCGATATCGAAATCAATGGGAGCAACGCTTATATTTTTTTTGTATCCACTGAACAAATAAACATTCAGAGCGCCGGTGGGATCTCGATGAACCACTTTTGATAGGAGGTTGTCGTCGTCTACGTACACTTCAAAATCCATGTCCGCGTCCGAATCTTTTATATATATAATCTTTTTAATTTTATCGCATCGAATTGAGCCGGTCAAATCGTCGGCGAACAAGAGTTGCCAAATCCATTTTTTGTTATTGGCGTTAATTTTGCCGATGGACACTTGATTGGTGTCTGCTTCGTAGAATTTATATTCGTCGTTTTTGATGATCGCGATTTTAACGTCAGGATCCTGGTATTCCCAGCGAATTTTTTTTATATCTTGAAACGTGATCAAACCGCTCTCCTCAATCGAGAGCTCCTGATCATAGTATACCTGCTGGGTGAATTCAACGGAAAAGGGTTTTACCTTGTTGAGAGAATCTCTCACTTCCTTCAACAAATCTGGGGTTTGGGAGGCCAGCGGATATACAAAGAGTGTGCATGCGCTGAAAATCAGATACGTTAAAAACCTGCGGCCCGCTAAAGTTCTTGATTTAGCCTTCGGCACAGATGACCCCCAGGGCAACCGAATGAATTTTATCCACTTCGCTTTCGTTCCGCGACGGGATCAGGATGGGGATTCGCGCTCCCATGACGACATGGCAGACGGTTAATTTATGGTAATATGTAAAGGATTTCCCAAAGACATTCCCGACTTCGATACTGGGAACCAACAAAATAGTGGCATAACCGGCAACAGGATGGTTCACGCCCTTGTGTTTGGCGGCTTCGGGAGAGACTGCGATATCAAGAGCCAACGGTCCATATACTTCGCAACCTTGAATATCTCCATTCCGATTCATCTCTGTCAAAGCCTGGGCATCGACAGTGGCGGGCATCGCATCCTTCACCTTTTCAGAGGCGGCCAGAACTCCAACTTTCGGGCTTTGATAACCTAATTTATGATATACCTTCACCGCATTTTCGATGATTTGCTTTTTCTGTTGAAGGTCCGGTAAAATATTGAGACCGCCGTCGGTGATTCCCAATAATCCTTTGAAATTATCCAGAGGATTCTCCACCATCATGACATCCGACAATAGGTTTCCAGTGCGCAGCCCCTTTTCTTTATCAAGAATCGGTTTCATCAACGCCGCTGTAGGTAGGAATCCTTTGAGGATCACGTGCACTTTGTTCTGGTTCGCCAATTCCACAATTTTGGCGGCGCTTTCTTCATAACTCGCACAGTCAAGTATTTCGAAGTCAATGGGATTTCCGCCATTTTCTTCGATGAGGGAGATGATTTTAGCCTTGTCTCCGCAAAGGATAAAGTCGGCAATCTTATCTTTTTTCGCCTGAATTATTGTATTGATTGAGCTTGAATCTTCGGGCGCCGGCACTCCGACGACTATTCCATCTTTTTTTCCAGCTTCTTGAAGTAGTTGTTCAAATGTCGTAATCATAAAATTTTACCTCCTCTTCCCTTGCGTCAAGGGCAACTATTTTCTCCCCTACTCTCGACAGGGAATGGGGATTATTGCATCCCCTGGGACATCATTTTTATGAAATCAGCATTGGTTTTCGTTTTAAATAGTTTATCTACCAGGAGCTCCATGGCCTCCACTTCACTCATCTGGGTCAAAACCTTACGCAACACCCAGATCTTGTTCAGATCGTTAGGATCGATCAACAGTTCCTCTTTCCTTGTACCGGAACGGAACAGGTCGATGGCGGGGAATACCCTCTTGTCAACAAGGCGGCGGTCAAGGTTGATTTCCATATTACCGGTGCCTTTGAATTCTTCAAAAATTACTTCGTCCATACGGGAACCGGTATCAACCAGAGCTGTGGCCAAAATGGTTAAACTGCCTCCCTCTTCGATGTTACGGGCAGCGCCGAAGAACTTTTTAGGTTTGTTCAATGCATTGGCGTCTATACCACCGGAGAGAACCTTACCGGAGGATGGAGTAATGGCGTTGTGAGCGCGAGCTAAACGGGTTATGGAGTCTAACAGAATCACGACATCTTTACCCATCTCCACCATTCTTTTGGCCTTTTCCAGAACAATGTCCGCCACTTTGGTGTGCCTGAGGGGGATTTCGTCGAATGTGGATGAAATAACCTCTCCTGCTACATTTCGGGCCATATCCGTAACCTCTTCAGGTCTCTCGTCAATGAGCAGTACAATCAATACGATTTCAGGATGGTTGAGCTCGATGGATTTGGCGATGCTTTGCAAAATCATCGTTTTACCGGTTCTGGGAGCGGCGACGATCAATCCCCTTTGTCCTTTACCGATGGGGGTCAATAGGTCCATCACCCTTCCTGAAATATTATCCGGCGATGTTTCCAGAGTAACTTTTTCATCGGGATAAAAAGGTGTCAACTTTTCGAACCGTTTCCCTTTCCGCATTTTCAATACTGTTTCAGGATCTTCTGAATTAACCGCTTCAACGGTGAGAAGGGCGAAATATTTTTCACCGCCCTTGGGAGGCCTTACTGAACCGGAAATGGTATCGCCGGTTCTAAGATCGAATTTGTTCACCTGGGAAGGTGAAACGTATATATCTTCTGAGCTCGACAAGTACGCATATTCTTGGAACCTGAGAAATCCGTACCCCTCGTTGTGGATTTCAATGACTCCCTCTGCAAAAAGTTTGCCATTGGCGCCGGCTTGCGCGTTAAGGATGTTGAAATAAAGGGAATTTTTGTCTGTAATATCCACCTCATCCAGGTGATAATCTTTGACTAATTTCTTCAGTTCGGCTACCTTCATATTCTGGAGATCTTTTAGTGAATACATAGTAACTCCTTTAAGTTAATGCTTTATTTATATGTTTCAGTATTTCCAATTTACCATCGTTTGATTTAGTTGAAAATGGAATTACTTTCAAGCCAAATTCTTGATGTAATTTATGTATTTGACTTTTCAGTTTGGAAGTATTGAGTTTATCACTTTTCGTGAGCACTGTCAATATTCTTATATCATTATTCTCAACGATTTTTGATATCACCTCTAAATCCTGGTCCATAAAACCTCTGCGGGAATCTATAAGGATTACCACCAACCTGACATTTATCATGTTTTCAAAAAATTGAGAAATCAACTCTTTTACCCGCCGGTTCTCGTCTTTTGAAATTTTCGCGTATCCATACCCCGGAAGATCGACAAAAAAGAATTCGTCATTGATCATGTAGTAGTTGATACTCACGGTCTTTCCCGGTTTGGAGCTTGTGCGGGCGAGGCTTTTCCTATTCATCAATTTATTGATCAAGGAAGATTTACCTACATTGGATCTGCCTATAAAAGCAATCTTCTTGCGGTCGTCCTTAGGTATTTGACCGATTGTGAAGACTGTTTTTGACAGCGTAACATCTCTAATTATCAAATTATCTTTTTCCATTGAATGTTTGTCTTAGGAACTCCGTAACTGGGGCCGTTTGAATCGGCATTCCAGCTATTCTCTACTTACTGCGTAGCTCACCTCGCAACCTTTTTTATACGATTCAATTTAAAAAAGGTTTAATGACTTTACTATTTAAATTCTTTATTTTTATTGGTTTTTCCAATACAGTGTCGAGTACTTCGTCCATCACGTTGACGAAGTGAATGTTCATCTCGCCTTTGATATCGTCGGGGATATCCTCTTCAAAATCTTTCTTGTTCTCCATCGGCAAGAGCACATTGCGAATACCGTAACGATGAGCGGCTATAACCTTCTCTTTGATACCCCCTACCGGAAGAATTTTACCCCTCAATGTAATCTCGCCCGTCATAGCGTAATCGGCTTTAACGGGGATTCCGGTCAAGAGGGAAATCATCGACACCGCCAATGTCACACCAGCGCTGGGTCCCTCTTTGGGAACCGCGCCCTCTGGAATATGGAGATGAATATTGTATTTTTCAAGAACATCGGTATCCAGATCCAATTCAAATAATTTGAGTTTCACGAATGTCAGCGCTGTGGAAGACGATTCTTTCATAATCTCCCCCAACCGGCCGGTGAGTATCAGCTCGCCTTTACCTTTCAAGAACCTGGTTTCGATGATCAAGATATCTCCGCCGGCCGCCGTCCAGGCAAGACCGGTGCTCACGCCTACCTCGTTGTTGCTCAATACCTGCGACTTGTTGAATTTGGCGATTCCCAGGAATTTACGCACATGCTCTTGTTTCATGACAAAATGTTTGTCCTTGTCTTCAGTTTTCCCTGATTCGACAAAATGGCGCGCGATTTTTCTCATGACAATGGCGATCTGCCGTTCCAGGTTTCGGACCCCGGCTTCGCGGGTATACTCGTTTGCAATTTTTAAAATAGTGGAATCCTCGATCGCGATCTGCGAGTGAATTAGGCCATTCTTTTCCGCCTGTTTTTTGAGCAAGTAATCTTTGGCGATATGCAACTTTTCCCGCTCCGTGTAACCGGGCAGCTCAATGATTTCCATGCGATCTATGAGGGCCGGCGGGATTGGATCGATAGAGTTGGCGGTGGTGATGAAAAAGATTTTGGATAGATCCACTTCTAAATCTAGATAGTGATCGACGAATTCGGAATTCTGTTCCGGATCGAGTACTTCGAGCAGGGCGGATGCCGGATCTCCTCTAAAATCTGAGCTCAGTTTGTCCACTTCATCCAATAAAAATACCGGATTACTGAATTTCGCTTTTTTCAGCCCTTTGACAATCTGCCCGGGGTAGGATCCGATATATGTCCGGCGGTGCCCCCGGATTTCCGCCTCGTCTTTAACACCCCCCAGAGACACTCTAACAAATGAGCGGTTCAAAGCCCTGGCAATGGATTTGGAAAGCGAACTCTTTCCAACTCCAGGGGGGCCGACAAAACACAGAATCTCTCCGGTGCTTTTCATCACCAATTGGCGGACAGCCAGGTAATCGAGGACGCGATCTTTTGGCTTTTGCAAACCATAATGATCTTCATCCAATATCTTAGAGGCTTTTTCGAGATCCTGGTTTTCCTCTTTTTCCTTGTTCCAGGGAATGGCGATCAGCCAATCGAGATAGTATCTTGAAACAGTGCTTTCTGCGGAATAAGGCGGCATCATGGATAATCGTTCCAACTCCTCATCCGCCCTTTTTTTTACATACTCCGGCAAATTTACCGCTTCTATCTTCTTCTTGTATTCTTCGACTTCACTATCCTGGCCATCCTCTTTGACCCTGGAAGCATCGGCGTCAGGATTTCCCGCCCGCAGCTTGAAGACTTCCCGCTTTAAAATATTAAAAACCTTCAAGCCCCTTTCGTATACATTCAATTCTTCCAAAAGCGATTGCTTGAGCTTGAGCGGGATATTCATGACCGAGACCACGATGTCCGTAATCTCCGATACTTTATTGGCTTCGAGTTTGGCTACAATCCCGTGCAATTTTACCTTTTTCAGTTTGACATATTCTTCGAACAAATTAATCAAACCGCGTGAAAGTTCCGGGAGATTCTTTTCTTTATCCAGTATCTCTTCCTGGATCGTCACCTTTACCAGATAATGATCTTCTTCCTCAAAGAATTGATCCACTTTTGCCCGTTCCAATCCCTGGATAATGACACGAAAGCTTCCATTGTTTTTTTCCACGGCCTTTTCGATGCGGGCGATGATGCCGACTTCATAGATGTCCGTTACATCGGGAGATTCGCTCAATTGGTTTTTCTGGACCGATAAAAACAAGAAATTATCATATTTTTCCCTTGACTTCTTGAGAGAGTTAATGGATTTATCCCGCCCCACCAAAATAGGAATGATCGTAGAGGGAAATGTCACAAGCTCCCGCAGAGGGATCAAAGGGAGGACCAATTCTTTTTGTTTCATACTGTTCCTTTATGATTAATCAAAAAATTCTGATCAATCATTAATTTTTTCCCTTTTTCTTTTTTCAAGGGCATGTCGAACATCAATTCCAGCATCAATTCCTCGAATATCGCCCGTAAACCCCGAGCGCCCACTTCCCGGCGAACAGCCTCTTCGGTGATATGTTTCAATAAATCTCCCGAGAAATCGATTTCCACTTCGTCCAGTTCGAACAATGCCTTGTATTGCTTGGTAATCGCGTTTTTAGGCCCGGTTAAAATTTTAAGTAAATGTTCAGGGCTCAAATCGTTCAATACTCCCACAACCGGGAACCGGCCCACCAACTCAGGGATCAAGCCGAACTTTATCAAGTCCTCGGTCTGAACCTTGCTATAAATGCTATCTTTACTTAGAGGTTCAGAGTTGTTGTTTCTGGAGTTGAACCCTATCTCATTTTTCTTCAATCGTTGGGAAATTAATTTATCAAGGCCTACGAAAGCGCCTCCAGCGATGAAGAGAATATTTCTCGTATCGATTTTCAGGAATTCCTGGTGAGGATGCTTACGCCCCCCCATCGGCGGCACATTGGCCACCGTCCCTTCAATGATTTTCAATAGGGCTTGTTGAACGCCTTCACCGGATACATCGCGGGTGATGGAGGGATTTTCACTTTTTCTGGAAATCTTGTCGATTTCGTCAATATATACAATCCCCTGCTCGGCCAACTCTTTATTCTCACCGGCAGCCTGATACAGCTTGAGGAGGATGTTTTCGACATCCTCACCCACATAGCCCGCTTCGGTCAATGTTGTGGCGTCGGCAATGGCGAACGGCACATCCAGGATTTTTGCCAGAGTTTCCGCCAGCAATGTCTTCCCGGTCCCGGTGGGTCCAATTAAGATCACATTGCTTTTCTTTATCTCGACATTCGATAAATTTTTTGTGTTGTCAATTCGTTTATAGTGATTATAAACCGCGACAGCGAGTTTCTTCTTCGATAGATCCTGGGAAACAATGTATTGGTCGAGTTTTTTCTTTATTTCCCGGGGGGTAAGAATCTTTCCGCTCCGTTTCTTTACGGATTTTGATAAATCCCCGGCGTTAAATATCAGATTATACGCGGTTCTGGTGCATTCATCGCAGATATATACATTCGGGCCGGCGATCAATTTATATGCGCTCGACTGGGGAATTCCGCAAAAGCTGCATTTAGTCTCTTTATTTAATTTCTGGGTCATTCTTTTTTCTCTTTGGCTCTTATCCTTTTTGTGATTACCTGATCGACGATTCCATACTCCTTGGCTTCTTGCGAGGTCATAATAAAATCCCTCTCGATATCCACAGCGATGCGGTCTGCTTTCTGACCGGTATGAGACGCTAGAATCTCAATGGTTTTCTCTTTGATTTTTTTTATTTCTTCAGCGTGGATCAGAATATCTGTGGCCTGTCCCTGATAACCGCCCAACGGCTGGTGTATCAAAACCTTTGAGTTTGGAAGGGCGAATCGTTTCCCTTTTGTCCCGGCGGCCAGTAAAATTGCTCCCATTGAAGCAGCCTGGCCAATACAAATCGTGGCCACGTCATTTTGAATATGATGCATCGTGTCGTAAATCGCCATGCCGGAGCTAATCACACCGCCGGGGGAATTGATGTATAGCGAAATATCCTTATCAGGATCCTCCGCTTCTAAAAACAACAACTGGGCAATTACGACATTCGCCACATTATCGTCAATGGGCGAACCAAGGAAGATAATTCCATCCTTCAATAGCCTCGAATAAATATCATAAGCTCTCTCTACATTACCGCTTTGTTCAACGACAACCGGTATTAACCCCATTTTATACCTCTTTTATTGAAATTTTCTCCTTGAGTAATTCTACCATTTTTCGACTCAAAATGTTATCTTTCAATTTGTTTTTTTGATCGGAATTTGAATAGAATTTCCTGATTTCAGCAACTGGGAAATTGTTCTTACCGGCGATTTCTTTGTATTCGTTTTCCAAATCGTCGTTTGAGACTTCCACTTTGAACTCTTTGCGGATGGCGTCGAATACCAGCATAGATTTCACACTTCTACGGGCATTGTCCTGCAACAATTTCACATATTGTTTTGCCTGTTCTTTATTCTCTTTATCGATATACTGCAAACCCTGGGAGAGATTCCGTTCCAATTCCTGAGCCACCAGTGACTGCGGAAGTGGGCAATCCACAGATTCCACAACTTTGGCGGTCAATAGCGACATTAATTTATCTTCTTTCATCTGATCGGCGTAACGGTCGAATTCTTCCTTCAATTTTTTCTTGAATGTCTCTTCGTTTTCCAATCCGATGGATTTAAGGAATTCCTCATTCAAATCGGGTCTGACCATATGATAAATAGTCACGATCTCGACCACATGTTTCAATTCTTTACCGGCCCAGGACTTTTTCGAGTGATCTTCCGGATAGGTTTTATTGAATTCAACTGTATCGCCCAATTTTTTACCCAGTAATTCGTCATAGAGGCCGGAAATTTCATGACTGCTGTCTTTGCCCATCAAAAATTCACTCTCTTTGCGGGGTGTCATTCGGCGATTATCCACGAACTGAGATTGACTTTTTATGCCGACGATATCTTCATCTTTGATTTCCCGGTCGGAAACCGGCACGCGGCGTTTATGTGCATCGAGTACTCCATTGATCTGTTTTCCCTCGTCATATTCAGGAGCTAATTCATTCCTGGCGATTTCAACTTCCAGTTTATCAAATTCCGGTAAAGTGATCTCGGGAAAAATCTCGACAGCCACTTTGGCTTTTAAATCGGATCCTTCCTGGTAATCCATTTCTTTTATTGCGGGAGCGCTAACAATTTCCAGATTGTCTTTCTTCACTCTTTCAAATACTGCATGCTCCACAACTTTATTTAGAGCTTCGTCGGCAATCGCTTGCTTGAATCGTTTTCTTACGATATCTACCGGAACTTTTCCTTTGCGGAATCCCGGTAACTTCACTTCCGAAGAATACTCCCTGGCTACCTGTTCGATTTGCCTGTCAATGTCGGCCTCTTTTACTTCAATGTCAAGGTATCTTACCAATTCATCAGCGGCATCAGGTTTTTCCTCTTTGGCTGGCTCGACGGTTTTGTTTGTGTTTTTTTCCTTTTTCTCATCAAGGGAATCCCCGGCTGAAACATCCTTGGTTTCATCCTGGGGAACGTCATTCTGTTCAACTTTCTTTTCTTCCATTCAAAACTCCTGATTATTTGTTATAAGCAAAATATAATGGTTTGGACAATTCTATCATAGTACATTCTTGAATTGTTTTTATTTTTTCTCATATCCTCTGTAAGATAATTTACTTTACAACTCATATCATTATCAAAAAAGTGTGCCTTTGTCAACTTTTATACACTCAATATCTTTTTTTATTTGCTCTACCAAATTTTTCGCAGACTCAAATTTCATCTCATTTCTCATTTTTTTCTCAAAAAACAACCGGACTGTTTTCCCGTACAACATGCGGTCAAAATTGAGTATGTGGGTTTCCACCTTTTTTTCCATTCCTTTGTAAAAAGTAGGCCGAACGCCGACATTGGTAACCGAATCAAACGTATCGCCATCAATAGACACCTTGGTTTTGAAAACCCCCTCAGGTAAAATTGAATTCGTCGTATTTATGTTTATGGTGGGAAATCCAAGTTCTTTGCCAATTTTTTCACCATGCGCCACCTCTCCGTCAATATAATAGTAGCGACCAAGCATCCGGTTGGCTAAGGCAATCTTACCTGCCAACAATGTATCGCGGATCCGGGAACTCGATACCCTAATCCCATCGATTTTGACCGGCGGTACGACAACAAGACGAAAATCGAGTTCCTGAGACAGTATCGCTAACGTATCAATACCTCCGCCCCTATCTTTTCCAAATTTAAAATTCTTTCCTACTATTATATATTTCATCCGAAATTTTTTCAACAGCACCTCTTTCACAAATTGTTCCGGTGTCAGGGAAACGATTTTCAGGAAATCCATAAATTCAATGCTGTCAACCCCAAGGTCACTCAACAACTCACGTTTTTGGCCTTCGGTTGTGATCAAGTGAGATAATTTTTTAAATAAAACTCTTGGGTGTGGAGAGAAGGTGATTATGTTGCATTGCAAACGGTTTTCCAGGGCAATGTCCTTCATTGTCGCCACTATTTTTTCATGACCAAGATGAAATCCGTCAAAATTTCCGATTGATATGGCGCTCGCTTTAATTTTGTTTGATACCATATTTATTTTATTGTAAGTTATTTTCCAGGTAAGTCATGACCTTTGATTACATTCGTATTCAATAATATACTACCGTCGATGAACGGGGTAAGAGGTTCGAAAAAGCCCAGAGCGAAAATCAGCAGCAGCAATATCAACAATACCTGTCCAAGTCGCCGCATGCGGGTTAACGTAAGAAGCCGTTGCTCTTCCAATATTTTTTCATCGATCTTATCCTCAACTTCCGCTTTACGTTTCCGTTTGATAACACTTTTTTTCAGCAGGTTGTACAAACTTTTGTACACCTTGTATTCGGTGAACACTCCCAATTCCACAAGATCGCGAACTGAATTTTGTCCATTGATGTATTTCAACAGATCTGCCTCGGACGGCAATAGGTAGATGATACCACTCTTGTACCCTTCATCTTTATCTTCGCCGAGTAGTTCAATTTTTTTTGAATCCAATTGCAAAGGCTCAAAGATCATGGAATCGCCTGGAATGAGCTTTTTGATCATGGGCCATTCGTCCAACATCTGGACACCTTCCATGATCAGATTGTCGGTCGGCATTGGGGCGATACCCTTAAGAGAGCTATCGATAAAATCCATAACTTTAAAATTGTATTCGCCTTTTTTCCATTTGAAGAGGGATAGAACGATCTGGATCGCCTGATTTTTTAGCGCTTCTGCAATATGCTCCTCGCCAATGACCCCCATTCCGCTCAGAACCTCTCCGATCCTCTGGTTGGTTCTCTTTTGGATGGCAAGAGCCCGCTGAAGCATTTCCTCACTGATGCGATCCTGCTTAACCAATACGCGGCCGACCCGCATACCCATTTTTTTGGGAAAAGCGTCCACCCCGGTTATCATACCGTCCTCAAATATCAAGGTCACAAAACCATCGGAACTGGTAAAGGTTAGAATACCGGTTTTTTGTTGTATAGAAAATAATTGCAGAATATCCGGGACTTTAAATTCTTTTAATGTTCCCTTAAACGCCATCGTCATCTCCAATGATAGAATAAATATTAACAAGGAAATAAATAATCAAGGCCGACAAGCCCACCAGGTTCACAAAAATCGGAACCGCTAAAAATACCTTTTCAAAGAGGAACCGGGTAACTAAATAAAAACCAAAAAAAGCATAAAAAATACTGGCGAATATAATGAACTGGCTGTTCTTGTTTTTGAAGTTCAGGTTCAGCCCAGGGATAAACAACGAAAGGAAAAGAATTCCTATATGCCGCTTCATATACTTTTTCCTCAGCTCTTTCTCCTTGAGGATCTTGGCCTCGAGAAAGATGACATCTTTAATCATAAACAGTTGGTAGCATTCGTTACAAAGCTTGTAGGAGCGATGAACCTCTTTCTTTTTTATCACTTTGGAGCATTTGGAACAATAGGTACTCTCCCCGTTTAACGTAAAGATCAATTTCACCACAAAAATATACACGCAGAAAATAATGATCAAGTACAACACCGGACCTCGAAGTAATTGATTCAGCAAGCGGCCCGATAAGAATCCAAAATCAAACGTTTCCTTACCCCCATTCACCAACCGCTTCCACAAAAACATCGCGGTGACGTGCTCCACTTGAAGGTTTACGGCGGTCTTTTGATAGATGGATAATTCAGGGTATCTCTTGATGTACAATTCCAGAACTTCAGAATTACCATTCTTCAGAAGCGCCATTGCGAAATTATTCAATGTGTTGGGATTTTTGTCGTCGATTCCCAACGAGCGTTTGTAATACTTTATGCTTTCATCGAGGTTGTCGAACATGAAGTAGATGTTTCCCAGGAGATTGTATTTCAAGACGCTTTTATAGCTTTCCTCGGTGGAAACCAATAGATCGAGCGCTCGCTCGAATTTTCCCTTGTCATAATACGCAAACGCCTGCATCACCTTCATCTCATTGTCGAATGAACGCGTGATATCGTCCTCGTACAACGCTCCTTCATATACATTGTTGACCTCTTTAAAATAAGGATGCTTGTATGTATTTTCCAAATAACCGTTAAAAGCGAACAAGAGCGAGAGTAACCCCACCAATACGACTCCCAATACCGCGGCTCTTTTTTCCGTATCATTGATATAGGTCCAAATCAATCCAAGGATGAGAAATGGATACGCTGCCCAACCGGGGAAAAAGAATGCGGGCCAAAGCAATAAAACCAATAGGATAACAAGGTTTTTGACGGAAAATCCGCCTCGGTCGTCCATAACAAAATCGTGCCCGGCAATGGTGAAATACCTGCTGAACAATAGAATCGCGAAGAGGAAGAAAACCAATATACCACTGAAGAACAGCATATTGATGAAATTGTTCACCAATAAGAACGATGCCTTGAAATGATTGAACACCTCCAGCAGTTGCCTGCCCAGAAACCTAAAATTATAGGTAAGCGCCCCCTCCTCTCTATTGATCCGCTCCAACTTGTTGTAAATATCCCACCGGCTGGGATTCAGGTTCAACACTTTGTAATAAAACTCGCGGGCCAGATTTAATTCACCTTTGTCAAAATAATGATCGCCAAAGATCTTTAATTGAGTCGAAATCTCCTTCATCTCCACCCGGTTCATCTGACTTCCGTCAATACCGCCCAAATGTTCACGTACCAACTTGTAGTCGTTCTGGCTATCGAAATAATGGATTCTTTTAAGTTGCCCCCAGGGGCTCTCCTCAGCGATACCATGCGTAGCCAAAATAAAAAAGAAAAAAAGTAAGAGTGCTTTTTTATTCATCTTGATTCCCTAATTTAATTTCCCTCATCATGCTGAAATTTCTCGTGATAAATCCGTTTTAAATTGTCCAAAGCCCCTACCAAGAAACGTTCTTCACCCTCCGTCAGGTTACCTTGAGTTTTATCTTCCAACACTTCCAACAACTCAATGAACATTGCGGCGCTTTCCGGCCTCAGCGTCGTCTCTTTAGTGACCGGGTCTTCAATTGCGCCAAGATTGATCATGCATTGCGACGTTAACATCAATACGATAGCTTTTATATCTTTATCCATCCTGAAATTCCTTAGAGTTATAGTGTCTAATTTGGCAAATGTAATTGAGAAAATGACAACTATCTTCAGATTTAACTTGCACTCGAGTATAATTCATAATAGTATATTGGATTAAATATAACATTTCTAAATCAAAAAAACAAGAATAAGATGAAAGAATTAAACAAACTAGTAAAAATATTGAAGCAATTGCGAAATCCAATGGATGGTTGTCCCTGGGACCGGAAACAGACGGTCGCCAGTTTAAAAGAATATACATTGGAAGAGGCCCATGAATTGATTGAAGCCATTGATATGGAATCCCCTGATAAACAAAAAGAAGAATTGGGGGACTTATTGTTGCAAATTGTGTTCATCTCCCGCATAAATCAGGAGCAGGGCCATTTCTCAATCAAAGATGTGATCAATACAATCAATAGCAAATTAATTCGTCGCCACCCTCATGTATTCTCCGATTCAACAGTGGAATCAGCGGATGAGGTGAAGGCCAATTGGGAAAAAATAAAAAAGGTCGAGAAAAACAAGAAAAGTATCCTTTCGGACTATCCACAAAGCATGCCCGCCCTATCAGTGGCCAAACGCATCGCCGAGCAAGCGTCAAGCGTCGGCTTCGACTGGGACGATCCCCTCAAGGCTCTGGAAAAAGTGGATGAGGAAATCATTGAGTTGAAGAATGAAATCCCCGGAAACGACCTGGAACGCTTGACCGAAGAGATAGGCGACCTGTTGTTCGCCGTATCTAATGTTTCACGCCTGTTGCGCATCAATCCCGAATTCGCCTTGAAACAAGCGAACCAAAAATTCAAAGACCGTTTTCGCTACATCGAAAGAGAACTCAAGCGGCAGGGCAAGGAAATTTCCGACACATCATTGGACGAGATGGAAGCGCTCTGGCAACAATCTAAAGGGTCCTGACAGGGCGGACAAAAAACAATCCGTAATTTGGTCTCCCAATGGTTCCGCCGAGGAACGTCACCACCCAACCGCCGGTAGAGGAGCAGATATCGCCGGTCCAAATCCATCCCTGCTGGCGGGAGAACAGTGGATCGACGAACAAAGAACCGTCCATCTTGCGATTCTCCAAAAGAGTGGCTGCCTCTTTCAATGTCGGAAGCCGCCAATCTTTGAATCCTGCGTAACCATTGCGATTCAGGTCATCGACCCAGGACAGCGCGTCTTTGAATCTCATCGACTTGTAGCTCCCGCCTTGATGCCACATCAGCCCCGAGGCCCGATCGGACACCACCCGTTGCCCTTGAAATGTTTCCGCATTAAATTTATTTGAGAATCCACCCTCGGGATTGCAGAAGTCGTGGTTCCAGTCATAACATTTGCTGAAGAATCCCTCTTTTTTTACCAACCGGGCCACATCGCTCAAAGTCAATGTTTTGTATATAGATTTTTCAGAGGGAATTTGGCCGGGGAACACCAGGCCAGTCGCGAAGAGCAACGCGAAGAACAGTGTAATCTTATTCATCATTCGTTCCTAATTGTTTGTGTTTTGAAGATTGATAGAAATTATTGTTCAATGTTTCCGAAATCATCATCCGACAGGGAATTATACCAATTATCCAGTTTTTCGTCTCCCTGGATAAAGTTGGTAAAAAAGTCGGACACTATCGACGTGCTATAGACATATTCCGAGATAAATATTTTCGAATGGTTTTTCAAAGCGATCGCCACCGCGTCGGATGGACGGCAATCCACGATTTCCGGATCGTCGTTCCCCTCCCGCAATATATATAACTCAGCGTAATATGTATTCTCTATTATATCGGTAACAACAACCTTCTCAATCGTCGCTTTGAACTTGCCGAGCATATTTTTGATCAAGTCATGCGTCATGGGACGGGGGGCTGAAATGTTCTCCAATTCCATTGTGATGGCGTTGGCTTCAAAGCCTCCGATCCAGATTGGAATAATTTTTTGATCGTCAAGAGGTTTCAAAATCATCACCGGCGTTTTGGATATCGGATCCAGGATAAGTCCCATTAGTTTAACTTCAATCAATTGTTCCATTCTAGACTATATAGTATCAAATTAAGTTTTTGTCAATTATTTGAAAGGCAATTAAAAATTTAAAATCCGCCAAATTATCAGTCGTTTCGGGCAATTATGTGAAAAAATAAAATTATAAACACCACCATCTTGACACCCTCCGGGGATTGTGTTAATTTAGGAATTAAAACGGAATAAGGAACAATTATATCCATAAAACCAGCAAATTAAAAGAAGATTAATTATTCTTGATATAGGAGTTAATCATGAGTACAAACAAAGCAACCATTGATGGAAACACTGCGGCGACTCATGTAGCTTACGCTTTCAGCGAAGTTGCTGCAATATATCCCATCACTCCGTCTTCTGTTATGGGCGAACTGGCCGATACCTGGTCGGCATACGGAAGAAAAAACCTTTTCGGTCAAAAATTGAACGTCATAGAAATGCAGTCTGAAGGCGGCGCGGCAGGCGCTGTTCACGGCGCACTTTCTGCTGGCGCCTTAACCACCACATTCACAGCGTCCCAGGGATTACTATTGATGATTCCGAATATGCACAAAATCGCGGGTGAAATGTTACCGACAGTATTCCACGTATCCGCTCGCTCCCTTGCTTGCCAATCCCTTTCAATTTTTGGCGACCACTCGGATGTCATGTCCGTCAGAAACACTGGTTTCGCATTGCTGGCGGAAGGTTCCGTGCAAGAAGTCATGGACCTTTCAGTAGTATCGCACCTGGCCGCTCTCGAATCCCGCGTACCCTTTTTGAACTTCTTCGAAGGCTTCAGGGTTTCCCATGAAATCCAGAAAGTCGAAATGA
This sequence comes from uncultured Clostridia bacterium, assembly GCA_964491915.1. Taxonomy (GTDB): domain Bacteria; phylum Acidobacteriota; class Aminicenantia; order UBA2199; family UBA2199; genus JAHELQ01. The sequence continues at coordinate 30,588 of CAZBHS010000001.1, read as the reverse complement.
TCGATTACGACACCATGAAGGAAATGCTGGACATGAAATATGTCGAAGCATTCCGCAATCTCGCCCTCAATCCCGACAAACCCTTCGTTAAAGTCGGTGCCCAAAACCCGGATGTCTATTTCCAGGGAAGGGAAACCACCAACAACATTTATGAGAACACACCTGCAATCGTACAGAAATATATGGATCTGTTGGCCAAAAAAATCGGTAGACAGTACCACTTGTTCGATTATTGCGGTGCGCCGGATGCCGAAAAGATCATCATCGCCATGGGTTCAGGATGCGAAGTTATCGAAGAAACCGTCAACTACATGGTCGAAAGAGGCGAAAAGGTCGGCGTCTTGAAAATCCGCCTCTTCCGTCCCTTCTCAGTCAAAGACTTTATTGCAGCCATCCCCGAAACCGTTAAAAAGATCGCCGTCCTCGACCGGACAAAAGAACCCGGCTCCATCGGCGAACCTCTATATCAGGATGTCGTCACTGCGTTGGCAGGCAAAAACCTCCAGATCATTGGCGGTCGTTACGGTTTGAGTTCCAAAGAGTTCACCCCCTCCATGGTGAAGGCTGTCTTCAATCACATCGATGGAGCTGCGTTCCACGGATTCACAGTCGGTATCAATGATGACGTCAGCAACAAATCGATCCCCATCAACGAAGCGATCGACACTGAACCCAAAGGCGTCAAACGCTGCATGTTCTGGGGCCTCGGTTCCGACGGCACTGTCGGCGCCAACAAAAACTCCATCAAGATCATCGGCGACAACACCGATATGAACGCCCAGGGTTTCTTCGTCTATGATTCCAAAAAATCCGGCGGCATCACCATCTCCCACCTCCGCTTCGGTAAAAACAAGATCCAGTCCCCCTACCTCATCAGCAACACCGATTTCGTCGCCTTGCACAATTCGTCCTACATCGGACGTTACAACATGCTCAAAGGCATCAACGAAGGCGGCACGTTCCTTTTAAACTCCGAATTCTCAAATGATGAAGTATTCGGCCACCTGACCCGCGACTTGCAGGAAACCATCATCAATAAAAAAATTAAATTCTACAACATCAACGCCCTCAAAATCGCTGACGCAGTCGGTCTCGGCAAACGCATCAACACAGTCATGCAGGCAGCCTTCTTCATCATTTCCGGTGTCCTGGACGAGACAGAGGCCATCGACCTGATTAAGCGCACTATCGAAAAATCTTATAAAGCCAAAGGCGAGCACATCGTCAAAATGAACTGGGAAGCTGTCGATAAAACAAAAGACGCGTTGAAAAAAATCGCGTATCCCGACAGTGTGGACAAAATCGAAAAATCCTATGAACAACACAATCTTATCAGCGACGACGCGATTCCCTTTGCCAAAAACGTAATCGAAAAGATTATGCATCTGGAAGGCGACGATATCCCCGTCTCCCACATGCCGATCGACGGTTCGGTTCCTGTCGGGACCACCAAATTGGAAAAACGAGGTATCGCCCCGTACGTTCCTAAATGGATCCCGGAAAATTGTATCCAATGTAACCAGTGCTCTCTGATTTGCCCTCATGCGGCCATCAGAGCCAAACAGATCGACCCCAAAGACCTTGAAAACGCTCCCGATTCCTTCAAAACCCTCAAATCAAATACCAAAAACGACAAAGATCTCAAATTCAAAATCCAGGTCTACATTGAAGATTGTACCGGTTGCGGTAACTGCATCAACCTTTGCCCCGCCAAAACCAAAGCGCTGGAATTCTCCCCCATCGACGAGGAACGGGCCGCCGGCGAAAGACAGAACGAGGTATTCTTCGAAGAGCTACAGGACAATATCCTTGACGGCGTGGCCATCAACTCCTTGAAAGGCAGCCAGTTTAAAACTCCGTTGTTCGAGTTCTCCGGCGCCTGCGCAGGATGCGGTGAAACCCCGTACGTGAAATTGCTGTCACAGCTATTCGGCGAACGGATGATCGTTGCCAACGCCACCGGTTGCTCCTCCATTTACGGCGGAACATTCCCTACCATCCCTTACACCACCTCCAAACGGGGGAAAGGGCCAGCCTGGGCAAACTCCCTGTTCGAAGACAACGCTGAATACGGCTATGGTATGAGATTGGCGGTGGACGCCAACCGCGACCAATTGAAATGGAACATCGAACAATTGCTGGAAAAAGGCGTATCCGGCGATGTAAAAGATGCCTTTGACAAAGTATTTGCAATGTGGACAAACACCGGTGAAGAGATGCAGGAAGCAGCGCAGAAAGTCAAAGACCTAATGACTGAAGCCCTGAAATCCGCCAATGCTGAAACAGAACCCATTATCCGCAAAATCATCGAATTGCAGGATAACCTGGTCGATCGCTCCATCTGGTGCCTGGGCGGCGACGGGTGGGCCTATGACATCGGTTACGGCGGTCTCGACCACGTCCTGGCCTCCAACCGTAATGTAAATGTCATGGTTGTTGACACCGAAGTTTACTCCAACACCGGCGGGCAGGCTTCTAAAGCCACTCCGCTTGCCTCCATCGCCAAATTCGCCGCTGCGGGAAAACGGACCGGCAAAAAAGATCTCGGCCTCATCAGTATGAGCTACGGCTACATTTATGTCGCCTCTATCTGTTTGGCCGCCAATCCGGCGCAAGCCATCAAAGCGATGATGGAAGCTGAAGCCTATAACGGCCCCTCCCTCATCATCGCGTACGCTCCCTGTATCGCGCATGGAATCGACATGAGCAAAACCTACCTGGAAGAGAAAAAAGCGGTCCAGGCCGGTTATTGGCCCCTATACCGCTACAACCCGCAGTTGTCCAAAGAAGGGAAGAATCCTTTCCTCTATGAAACGCGGGATCCCAGCGGAGACCTGATGGAGTTCTTACTCAGCGAAACCCGCTACAATGCTCTGAAGCGCCAGTTCCCCGAAGTGGCCGACGGCCTGTACAAAAAAGCCATCGAACTGAAACAGGAAAAACACGAATACTATAAAAAATTGAGTCAAATATAAACTCAAATACAAAAAAAGGGGCTGAAACCATTTTCAGCCCCCTTTTTTTGCCTGAAGAAATTAGCCAGGCCAATAAAATCTTTATTCCAAAATACCGAAAATCAAATCATTCAGCGTTCGCTTCGGAACATGATGCACTTGTTCCTCGTCCCGCCAGTACTTGATATCTCCATCCTTCACATCATCGATCACCACAGTTTCTTTCGGTTTACCTAAAGCCACCACACCTGCGATCTCGAACGTCTCGTCGATCTCGAACAACTCCCGAACCGTCTCTTTGTTGAATGAAGCGATGGCGCATCCGCCATACCCCATCTCCACAGCGGTGAGCAACATGGTTTGCAAAGCGATTCCATAATCCCAGTCAATGAAGGGGCTCGCGGAGCGGTAACCAAGCATCACAATATAAGCCGGCGGGCGCTCTCCCTCTTCCGGGCCCGCCCAATCCTTTAAATAGGCCGCCCAATTTAAATGAGGGAACAATAGTATGTTGTAATCCTCCCGACAGACCAGCAGAAACTGAAGCGGCTGCTTATTTGCCGGCGACGGAGCGTATCTTGTTGCTTCGACAATGGCGAGAAGATCCTCTGTTGGAATTGTTTCCTCTTGGACAAACCTCCGGTAACTCCGGTTTTTCATTAGCAATTCACGCATATTCATATGACAATTACCTCCCATCAATGAGTAGTTTCAGAAACATCTCTTTCATTATAGCATACAGCCCCTAATCCTGGTAATTTTTCCGCGAAATCAGTTTGGTTCTATCACTTTTTTCATGTATAATAAAACTCTTTTTTATTGTGAGGTAAAATAATGGACAAAGCGCCAAAAGCATACAAGAACATTGAATTTTTAAAATCGAGAGAAGCCAGAACGATTCGCATCCTGGCCGAATACCTTGAACCGGAAAAACGTCTACGGGAAGAAACCATCAACCATACCGTCGTATTCTTCGGTTCCTCACGAGTCCGGCCCGAAGCAAGGCCCGATGATCCGTTCAACACACACAAGCACTATTGGGCCGCCGAAGAAATGGCATTTCAATTGGCATCCCTATCACAAGACATCGCCAAAAACGGCGAAGGATTCTACATCTGTTCCGGCGGAGGCCCCGGCATCATGGAAGCCGCCAATCGAGGGGCTCAGAGAGCCGGCTCCCGCACCATCGGCTTTAACATCACCCTTCCCCATGAGCAAGAACCCAACAGCTATATCACCCCGGAATTGAATTTCGAATTTCATTATTTTTTCATGCGCAAATTATGGTTCCTCTATCACGCCAAAGCCCTCATTTGCTTTCCCGGCGGGTTCGGTACCATGGACGAATTTTTCGAAACCCTCACCCTGATTCAAACCCACAAGCTCAAAAAAACCAACCTCCCCATCATGCTCTACAACCGCGAATTCTGGCAAAAAACCATCAACTTTCAAAACCTGGTGGACAATCAGCTCATTTCGCCGGAAGACATTGATCTGATTACTTTTTTCGATAGTGTGGAAGAAGGTTTGGAATTTCTTAAACCCAGATTGCTGAAAACCATTCGCGATTTCAACGAGAAGAACGGACACAAATACAAACTGATGAAAACACTGCTGAACACCGAGGAAGATTAACGTTTGGGCGTAACGCACTTGAAAATAATTTAAAAAATTGGTATAAAAAGATATTGAATAATAAGGGAAAATAAACATGAAAAGAATTGGAATTTTTTGTATAGTAATTGTATTCACACTTTTAGTCTCGACCACCGGATGTAAAACCGACGAAGGCTTCGATATCACCAACGGCTCCTGGGGAATGTTCCTCACCAGCAGCGAAGGCGCCCAAATGTCTATGGTTTACGCATTCAGAGGTAACCAAACAACCGGCGACGTAAACTTCAATGGAATTGATGTCGGATCCTATAGCGCCAGCCGCAACCATGTCATTATCCACACCGAACACGAAGCTACAGATGGGAAAGTGTATATTTACGATTTTGACGGCATGGTTGAAGGCGGAAACAAAATTATCGGCGCCTTCGTCCTCCAATCCGAAGGCGACCCAAACGTCACCGGTACCTTTGAAGCCATCCACTAAAATTGCGTTCAACGGCCATTTGTATGATTGCCGTTGTTATCCCTGGACAAACGAAGAAAGCCAAAATATCGCTATCGTAAAGAACGGGAAACAAATGAACTCCCGAGGCAGGATGTCGTTGATTTGACTGAGGGAGGCGAAGGCCGATTAATTTGTACTTGCTTATTTCGCCAACATTATTTGATAAAACCAAACCCGACCAATCAATCTTACAGTTCTGAATGTTTCCCATCCTTTATATGGGAAAGTTTCACTCCACCTCCATTTTAAAATATTATCCATTCCATTTCAAGGTACGAACAGGCCATGGTTGGTCAATATCGGAGCAATCACCTGTTTTTATCCAGTAGTGTCAAGTATTTTGTGCAAATATTTAACTTCACATAGGGAAAAATCAATTTAAAGCCGACATTTCCTCTATTAAAATAATGAACTTCTTTCATGAAGCTATGCCTGGTTTGACTTCAGATAGGCAATGGACAAAAAAATAGATGTTCCAGGCGCTGAATAGTACATTTCGATTGAGGTTAGCAGCAGTTTTCCAGTTCATGTTTTTATGGATTTACACCAGTACTGGCTATGTGTTAGTTATTAACTTAACGCTGGCAAGCAATTCAGCTCCACCCCAAGAGGAAAAATTGCAGAGTGAACTTAGAAAATGTAACGTAAAGCAGACGGCGGCAGCTTGTCCAAATCCAGGGATCATAAAAATTCAACAAATTGTATTGCTCTTTATGATAATTATGTTGCAAAGTTTTTTTTCATTGCAATCCCAGTCTCTTTCCCTGGCCCTACCAATTGAAAAAAAGATCGCTCGGTTGATGGAAAAAGATGATATACCAGGATTGAGCATTGTTGTAGCCGGGCAAAAAGAGGGTGTGGCGGTCTATCATTTCGGATTCGCCAATTTTGAAAACAAGACCAAAATCACCGACCTGACTTTGTTCCCTATGGCCTCAATCGCCGACGGGATTGTCGCCTTAGGCATATTGAAACTGGAGCGAACCGGCGTTATCAATATTGACAAACCGCTGAGCGAGTTTCTTCCAGGTTTTAGCGCCGAATATAGGAACCTGAGGCAAGCAATCACGATCCGTCAATTATTGAACCACACCAGTGGAATTCCTGTTGTACGCTACAATGGAATGGAAAAGCCCTTTAGGGTGGCGCTGGTATTTCAGCCGGGGGAGAAATTCCGTTACAACCGGTTGAATGTCGATTTACTGGGGGCGGTGATCCAAAAAGCGACGGGCGATTCGCCGGAAATCTATCTGAAAAAAAATGTATTACTCCCGTTGGGAATGGTAGGGACTCAATTTTCACCTCCCCCGGAGACTGAGAACATCACGACACGCTATAAAATCGGATTTGGCAAGGCGCGACCATACAACATTCCCAAACCAACAGCCAATCATTTGTCCTGCAGTGGGTTTACCAACGCGGCGGCCATTGGTCGGCTGCTGCTACTCCATCTACAGGAAGAAAACGATGAGCTAGTGGATTTGAGGCTTTTGGCGGATGAGCAGATTTATTCGATGGGTTTGTATTATACCTCCACTCGCGAAGGCCGGTTCGCGCATTCCGGTCAAAACCCAAACGCCGGAACCTATATCGGCCTTGACCTGCAAAAGGGCATCGGCATCGGTGTGTTGGCCAATTCCAATAGCCCCGCGACCCGGATGATCGGCGAATTGTTACTGAACCATTATTCCGGCGTCAAGAACACAACCAACGCGGAAGGATCAACCGACCTGGACGGAACATTTTCTGCGGCTGTCTGGGTATTGGGAATTTTAGCGCTTCTGGTATTGGTTTACCTGGGTTCTATTGCCAGGGATCTGGTAACCGGGGACCGCGATTTTTGCAAGCAATCCGTATGGCGTTATCTGGGGCTCTTGGCGTCATCACTTATTGCGGTTCCCTATTTGTTCGCCGTATATCTTCTTCCCGGAGCAATGACAGGTATGCCCTGGAGCATGGCTGCGGTCTGGATGCCCACGAGTTTTTCCGTGACTGTGATGTTGCTGGTAGGGACCCTGGCTCTGTGCTATTTTTCCCATGTCATTATCACGATCTTTCCCAGCAAAAATAGATATTTCGATGTGATCCCCCCGGCGGTGTTGCTCAGCCTTTTGGCGGGCGCTGCCAACGCCACAGTGTTATTCATCGTGTCAAACTCCATCGGCAAGCACGATTTGTTTTATTATTATTTCTACTACTTTTTTCTAGCATTTCTCACCTATATCTCTTGCAACAAGCTGGTGCGCACGCGGTTGATCCGTCTGTCGGTCGATATTATTTGCCGGTTGCGGTTACGGCTGGTTCACAGGATATTTTCAACGACGTTTCAACGATTTGAAGAGGTAGACCGCGGCCGCGTCTATTCAACGTTGAACTATGATGTGGAAAACATCGGCAATACGACATTGACCATCATCAATCTCATCACCAATGTCATCACCTTGGTGGCGATATTTATCTTTCTAGCCACAATTTCTGTTTGGGCGGTCTTGTTTCTTGTTCTTGTCATCAGCGGACTGTTGCTCCTGTACTACCGCACCAACAAAAACGCCCGGGTATTCTTCGAAGATGCCCGCACCACTCGCGACGGATACATGAAACTGATCGACGGACTCTTGAACGGTTTTAAAGAATTAAAGCTCCATCATGCTAAGGAGCTTGAATACCAGGATGACATCGAGGATATAAGCGACCAGTTCAGAGAAAAATTAGTAGTGGCGAGAATCAAATATGTGAACGCCAACCTGGTGGCCCAATCATTCTTGATTGTCAGCCTGGGCACCATGAGTTTCGGTTTTCCGCAGGTGTTTCCAGGCATCGCTCCTATGGTGATTATCAGCTTCATCATGGCCATTTTATATTTGATGGGACCCATCAATTTCATCCTGACATCGATGCCCGCTATTTTGCAGATGAAGGTTTCGTGGAGACGTATACAGGATTTTCTAAAAGACATACCTGAAAATTCCCCCGAACTCAAAGCCAGGAAAACCACCGCCCCCCCCCAATCAATCGACACCATCAAATTGGAAAATCTCACATTCTCCTACAAAAATGGAGACGAGGATAGCTGGTTTACTGTGGGGCCGTTGGATTTCGAAGCCCAAAAAGGCGAATTGATCTTCATCATCGGCGGCAACGGCAGCGGAAAGACAACGCTTGCCAAATTGTTGACAGGATTATATCAGCCGGATAAAGGGCGGATATTGATCAATGGCCAAACAATCGAACCCTCAACGTTGGGGGAATTGTATTCCGTTGTATTCAGCGATTTCTATCTATTTGAAAAAATATATAATTTAGACGGCAATGAAACCGCCGATATCGAAGAATATCTTAAAATCCTGCAATTGCAGGAAAAGGTGGAAATCAAACAGAAGCGCTACAGCACCATCAAGCTCTCTCACGGACAGAGGAAACGGTTGGCGCTCTTGCAATGCTTCCTGGAATCGAGGCCGGTGTACCTGTTCGACGAATGGGCCGCAGACCAGGATCCGCAGTTTCGCCGTTTTTTCTATAGAGAGCTCCTGGCTTCAATGAAAGAAGAGGGTAAAATCGTGTTCGCCGTTACACACGACGATCATTACTTCGATATAGCCGATAAAATCATCAAAATGGACATGGGGAAATTTGAATTTGTTAAAAGAAACTGACAAAATGCCAAAAATAAAATTTACAAATGAAATTATCTATAATAAAATAAAAACGCTGTCATATTCACATAGGAAACGATTATGATTAAAAATTTTTTTAAAATAGCACTCCGAAATTTATTTAAGAACAAATTGTATTCTACGGTAAACACCATGGGATTGGCTATCGGCATTACCGCCTTTATTCTGATGTCCATGTACATTTTCCATGAACTAAGCTATGATAAATTTCATGACGACTATCAATCGATCTACCGGGCGGCCCGGAATGTCGCCGATAAAAACGGACTCGAAAAATATGAACCCACCCCTTTCCCAATGGCCCCTTTCATCAAAGACTCCTATGCCGGAGTGGCGGACTATTGCCGCATCACCCGTATAATCCGCTATCTCGAACATGGTTCCAACGCCTTTTATGAGCGCTACGGTTTGTACGCCGATAATTCGTTCTTCACGATGTTCAATTTTCCGTTGATGAAGGGAGACCGGGAGAACCCGTTGACCGAACCGTTGTCCATTGTTCTGACCCGCGAATTGGCGGACAAATATTATCCGAACGAAAATCCCATCGGCAAAACCATTCGCATCAACAAGCTTACGGATCTGAAAATCACCGCCGTCGCGGAAAATCCCCCGGAAAACACCCATATCGAATTCCGCTATCTCATCTCGTACTCTTCTTTCAAAGTACTGGAAGGTTGGGATCATTCAGAAGACTGGAATCACACCAACTATTATTCCTACCTGCGCCTGGAGCCCAATCAATCGGCAGCCCAACTGGAGGGCAAAATAAAAAAGTTGCTGTACGAGCGGAGCCAGAACGACCTGGGCACGTTATACCTGCAACCGCTTTCCCGCATCCATCTCCACACCTCCAAGGTCCACGGCGCCCTGGGTAAAAAAAGCAATATTATCATGATCTACCTGTTCCTGGGAATCGCGGCCCTGATCTTGCTCATCGCTGGATTCAACTTTATCAATCTCACCACCGCCTACTCGGCCACACGGGTCAAGGAGGTGGGAATCAAAAAGGTGGTTGGTTCGTACCGCCAAAAATTGATCCGCCAATTTTTGGGCGAATCAACGCTGATAACACTGCTAGCGTCAATCATCGCCATCATATTGGCCGCTCTTTTCCTCCCCACCTTCAATTCCATCACCCATCGCCACCTAAACCTCGGTATGTTACTGAATTGGCAGTATCTCCTGGGCATGGCGATTGGGATCGTTTTAGTAGGAACTGCGGCCGGAAGTTATCCGGCGTTCTATATCTCCTCTTTCGAACCCACCCATATTTTGAGGGGGATCGATTCGGCGTTGGGGAAAAAATATACCTTCCGGCGGATTTTGGTTATTTCCCAATTCGCCATCTCCGTCATCCTTATCATCGGCGCCCTCCTCATGTCGCAGCAACTCAACTTCCTGAAGGGAAAAGACATTGGCTTCGACAAGCAAAACCTTCTGACCGGCAGGGTGAGAAATTCCTCGGGCGCGGGTATTTCCGACTTTGAGGTGCTGAAGAACGAGCTATTGAAAAATCCTTCGATTCTGCACATTAGCGAATGCGGCTCGGCGCCGTTCAACGGTGTCAGCGGCAGTTGGGTCAATTGGGAAGGGAGCGAAGGCAACGAGAAAATTCGCGTTAACTACCATTATGTGGATTTTGAATTCGTAAAAACCTATGGGATGGAAATTGTGAAAGGAAGGGATTTCAAACGCGAACACGCCGGGACCGACAAAGCCGGTTGTTTGATCAATGAAACCGCCGCCAGGGTATTCGGCTGGAAAGATCCGCTCGGGAAAAGGATATGGGACAACAAATACAGGGTTGTGGGAGTCATCAAAGATTTTCACAATCACACATTGTTCAAAAAGATCCGTCCGATGGTTCTATTGCTTAAACCTACCGACCGCCTCTTCAACAGTAGTCTGTATAGCGTCAGAGTGACCAAAACAGGTGCGTCTAAATCCAAAGAATTAGTGACCGCCGCTTTCAAACACATGTTCCCCGGTAGTCCGGTGGAATTCAATTTCTTGAACGACAATTTCGACGCTGTGTTTATGAACGCTCTTGACAGCGCCACCAACACCTTTAAGTTCTTTTCAATTCTGACAATATTATTGGCCGCCACAGGATTGTTCAGTTTGATCTCTTTTTCAACTCTGCAACGTACCAAAGAGATCGGCATTCGTAAAGTTTTGGGAGCGTCCCAATTCAATATCACTGTCATGATCCTACGCGAATTCATCATTTCCATGATGATCGCGCTGGCTATAGCCTGGCCCATTGGCTATTACGCCATGAAAATGGCATTCCGCGCCTTTGCCTACCGGACCGATATCTCCGCCCTGATATTTGTTTACTCCGGTCTTATCGCGCTATTGGTCACAATTATACCGACCATGTATCATACATTTAAATTATCGAACACCAACCCGATTACCTCTCTTAGGTATGAATAATCTAGTTGGGAGCCTTTAACATCTAAATCTGCCTAACCTTTTGCCATCGCGCATAAATCCAGGGGAATAGAACTAGAAAAATTTCAATGACATCCAATAATCTAATATCAATTTTATTTGAAAGGCGATTTTCAAAAAACGGGATCACTTTTATCGAAAGCCCCGAAAACATGAGTTTTCTTTCTTATGAAGATCTCTACAGCAGAGCCCTCGTCGCCTTGCGCAACCTCCAACAGTATGGCCTTGAGCCGGGTGTTGAATTGATTTTGCAAACCGCGGACAACAAAGAATTTCTCATTCTATTTTGGGCGTGCATCTTGGGAAAAATTGTCCCGGTCCCCATAACGGAAGCGTCTAATGATGAATACACACTAAAACTATTTAAAATTCAATCAAAATTGAGGAAACCTTACCTGGCCATCAAGAGGGAAAAGCTGAAGCGCATCGAGATATTCGCATCGGAACACAACCGGCAAACCCAACTCGATGACATGATGAAACGAATCATCTATATCCCCGACATCCTGCAAGGCGACCGGAAGGGAGAGATGCAACGGGCCGGCAACGGGGACATCGCCTACATCCAGTTCTCCTCCGGTTCTACCGGCAATCCCAAAGGTATTGTCCTCACCCACCAAAACCTGCTCGCGAATATACATTCAATTTTAGCTTCTTTAGGCGAGCCGCCCCACAAAGAAGACCATTATTTTAGCTGGATGCCCCTGACCCACGACATGGGAGTGATCGGTTTTCATCTGACACCGCTGGTTGCGGATTATTCCCAAACGCTGATGGCTCCGATGTTGTTCATACGATACCCACATCTTTGGCTCGAGGGACTATCAAAATCGAGAGCCACGGTTACGGTCTCACCAAATTTTGGTTACCGGTATGTGCTGAAGCACGCCGGAAAATTGGTCACCGATTCAATCGACCTATCTTATCTCAGGGTGCTGGTAAACGGAGCGGAGCCGATTTCGGCGGAATTATGCAAACAATTCCTCAATTTAACCGCCCCTTTAGGATTAAAAAACGGGGTGATGTTTCCCGCGTATGGGATGGCGGAGGCCAGCCTCGCGGTGTGCCTATCCACGCCAGGCAAGGAATTAAAAACATATAAGCTCGACCGCGACGCCATTCGCATCGGCGCTAAAGTGCAGGAAGCTTCGGCCGATGACCAGGGCATCGAATTTGTCGAGATCGGTTTTCCGGTGCGGGACTGTTCAGTTAAAATCGTGGACGGTAACGGGTGGGAATATGGCGAACGCATGATCGGGGAAATCGCCATTAAAGGCGCCAATGTGACCTCCGGCTACTATAACGATGTCCCGGCGACAGCAGAGGCGTTTCTAAGCGATGGTTGGCTGCGGACCGGAGACCTCGGTTTTGTCACTGACGGCAAACTGGTGATCACCGGCCGGAAAAAAGAGATTATCTTTATCAACGGCATGAATTATTATCCCCACGACCTGGAACGGGCGGCCGAAGAGATGGATGAGATCGACTTCGAAAAAATAGTTTTTTGCGGAATTTCGAGCCGGGAATCGGGAACCGATGAGATCATCGGCTTTGTGGTGTTCAGAAAATCGCCGGAGCAATTCCTTCCACTTTCAAATTCCCTCAAAAGCCATATGAGTCAGCGCTTAGGCATTATTATCGATAAGGTCATTCCAATAAAAAGAATCCCCAAAACCACCAGCGGTAAGATCAAGCGCGGCAGTCTGAAAGACAAATACTCCGCAGGCGCGTTCGACCCGGAACTGCGGGAATTGGACCGGTTGAAAAAAGAAATCACCGCAAAGGGCGAAGCATATTCAAAAGACCAGTTCCAGGCCATAATCCGTACAATCTGGACGGATGCGTTGGGACTGGAAGGCATTGATGGCGACCGTAATTTTTTCGAGGCTGGCGGCAATTCCACAACCGCGGTCATCGTGAAGGAAAAGCTCCAAGCAGCATTGGACCGTCAACTTGATGTTGTCGATATATTTAGATTTCCAACCATCAATACTATGGTCTCTTATTTGAGCGGCGAAACGGTTGCGGAGAAAGCGACCGGCGGCTTCTCGACGGTTGGACCGCCGGCGGACAATAGAATAGCCGTCATCGCGACGGCCTGCCGTTTCCCTGGGGCTCAAACGGTTGAAGAATTTTGGGACAACCTGACGGCCGATAGAGATTCGCTGTCGGAATTCACGGACCGGGAACTCCTCGAAGCCGGCGTCGCGCCGGAATATCTCGATGATCCGTCGTATGTAAAGGTCAAAGGTATTGTCGCAGGCAGCGATTGCTTCGACGCGGAATTTTTCGGCTACACCCCATCCGAAGCCATGGCTATGGACCCGCAAATCCGCATCCTTCACGAACTGGCCTGGGAAACTCTGGAACGGGCCGGTTGCGATCCGGCTCAGTACAACGGGCTGATTGGGTTGTATGCCGGAGCCTCGCCAAACATCCATTGGCAAGCTCAATCGCTTTTGAACGGCTCGAACCGGGCTGCGGCGGAATTTTCCGGGATTCAATTGCACGACAAAGATTTCATGAGCACCCGGGTGTCGTATAAATTGGGTTTGAAAGGACCCAGCCTGACCATGTACTCCGCCTGCTCGACTTCGTTGGTGGCGGTGGACGCCGCGTGCCAGGGCTTGTTGACCGGAAGATGCGATATTGCGTTGGCCGGCGGCATTTCCATCTGGTTGCCCCAAAAAACCGGTTATCATTACGAAGCCGGGATGCTGTTCTCGAAGAGTGGTCGCTGCCGGAGTTTCGACCGGGACGCGGACGGAACTATTTTTAGCGACGGCGGCGGTTTGGTGGCCCTCAAGAGATTGAACGAAGCGATAGCCGGTAGAGACCCGATCCAGGCTGTAATCTTAGGTTCATTCACCAATAACGACGGCAACCAAAAAGCCGGATACACGGCTCCGGGCATAAACGGGGAAGCGGCGGTGATCCGCAACGCCATAAAAATCGCGGGCATCGACGGGGAAAGCATTTCTTATATCGAAACCCATGGCTCCGCCACCCAATTGGGCGATTCCATCGAATTGCAGGCGATGAAATTAGCGTTTGCCTCCTCCAGGAAACAATTTTGCGCCATTGGTTCGGTTAAAAGTAACATCGGCCACCTCAACGCCGCAGCCGGCATCGCCGGTCTCATCAAAACGGTTTTGGCGTTGAAGCATCGGCTCCTTCCCCCCAGTATCCATTTTACAGCTCCGAACCCCCAGTTGGCGCTCTCAGACAGTCCATTTTACATCAATGACACATTATCCCCCTGGAAAACCGGCGACGGTCCTTTGCGGGCGGGAGTCAGTTCATTCGGCATCGGCGGCACCAACGCCCATGTGGTGCTGGAGGAGGCGCCGCCGAAGGAAAGCCGGTCCGGGAGCAATCCCTATAGTTTACTCCCCCTGTCGGGCAAGACGCCGCAAGCGGTGAGCAGAAGCGCATCCGGTTTGAGGCAATACCTGGAAGCCCACCCGGCGCTCGATCTCGCGGACGCAGCTTATACCTTGCAAACAGGCCGTCAACACTTCCAATACCGCGACGCTTCGGTTTGCGCGTCGCGGGAAGAGGCGTTGCAACTATTGACGAAGTTTGAATCAAGAGAGTGCGACAACCGCATCCATTCGGAGGGATTGAAGGTGGTATTCATGTTCACCGGTTTGGGCGCCCAATATACGGGCATGGGCCGCGGACTCTACTCTCATTCACAGACCTTCCGGGAAGAGGCTGGCCGCTGTTTCGAGATTCTTCGGCCCCTCGCCGGCATGGACTGCAAAGAACTTTTATTTCAAGATTCTCAAACCGGACCATCGGCATTGGGCGATCCCCTGTTCTCCCAACTAGCGATGTTCGTGTTCCAATACGCCCTGGCCCGCTTATTGATGCGTTGGGGCATCCAACCGGAGGCCATGATCGGCTACAGCTTCGGCGAATATACGGCGGCGTGCCTGGGGGGGATGCTCTCCCTGGAAGAAGCGCTGAACATAGTTGCGGCACGGGGCAAGACGATGCGGACCCAGTCAATGGGGAAAATGGTAAGCGTACCGCTTGACAAAGAGTCGCTTCTCCCCTATTTGCCGGACACCATTCATATCGCCATAAACAATGGGCCCTCCTGCGTCATCGCAGGCGCGCCGGAAGATATCGATGCCTTCTGCACTTCCATGAAGGGCGAGAGGTATCTGTGCGTGGAATTCCCCTCCACCCACGCCATGCATTCACCATTGATGACGGGGATGGCGGCGGAATTCGAAGTCGTATCGGCAAACACATCCCTAAAGCCTCCGCAAATCAAGGTTATCTCCAATGTGACTGGAACGTGGTTCGAAGAGGATGATATCGGTCCTCGCTATTGGAGCAAACACCTCACCCACACCGTGCGTTTTGCCGACGGAATCTCGACCATATTGAGCCAGGGCCCCGCCTGCTTTGTAGAAATTGGACCGGGACACGATTTGCGCCTGCTGGTAAGCCGGCAATTTGCGGAGAATTCCCCGAACCGGGCTGTCAACCTGGTGAAACCCGCCAATCAAACACACCCGGACCTCCACTATCTGATGAAGCGTCTCGCGTTTCTCTGGAAATATGGAGTGTCTATCGATTGGCCGGCGGTTCACGCCCCGGCGCGGCCCAACAAAGTGACGCTTCCCGCCTATCCCTTCGAGAAAACAGTATTTGATATTTCTATACAAGATATTAGTGGCATCTCGGCTTCGAATCAATGCCGAGGACAATGTTCAAAAAGGCGAGATATCGCCGATTGGTTCTACATTCCCAGTTGGAAGCGGACGCTGCGCCCGTCGCTTCGCAGAGGCCCTACCAATGAACCGCGGCGTTGGTTGTTATTGGCGGATGGCAATTCTCTGGGACAAAGCCTGCGAGATTCCCTTCAAGCCCTGGGGCACACGGTGATGTCCATTCCCTTCGGACCGGAAGATAGAACCGGAGCGACATATATCGACCGCTTCGAAGATCTGTTGGCCCAGGGAAAAACGCCCCACCATATCGTGCATCTTTGGAGCGAAGCAAACGTCGAAGAGATAGAAACACAATTATACAAAGGGCTCCATAGCCTGACAACTATAGCCGCCACATTGGAACAATCCAACGAACAGCCGGATACAACCGTCTGGGTGGTTACAGGCGACGTCTACCCGGTGACAGGCTCCGAATCCTTATCGCCCGCCCGGGCCACAATCATAGCGCCGTTGAAGACCTTGCCCCAGGAATTCCCATTTATCCATTGCCGTCACATCGATCTAGAGCATTCAGATGTAAGCGATCCGGGTAGCGCTGAACGGACAGCCGCGTTATTGGTCCCGGAATTCCAATCCAATAGCCAAGAGACAATTGTCGCTTACCGTTCGGGCAATCGCTTTACACAGGGCTTTGAACCGACGCGTATCGAGAGCGATGGGGATTCGCCCCACTACCTCAAGACAGGCGGCGTGTACATGGTAACAGGGGGACTGGGCAATATCGGTTTCGCCCTGTCCAGATATCTTGCCGGAGCGTCTCAGGGGACATTGATACTAACCGGACGGTCATCCGTATCTCATGTGACAGGCTCCCTCGATAAAAAAGCCGGAAAAATAAGGCAATTAGAGGAACTTGGCGCCGCAGTCCACTACTTTCAAGCGGATGCGGCGAATGAGACAGAGATGCAGACGGTCATCGCTGAGACGTTGCGGCGTTGCGGCGCGTTGAACGGTGTGATTCACGCCGCCGGCATCATGGACAAATCGATATTGACCTCCGCCTCCGCCATCGGCCCCGATGATTGGCGGCTTCAATTTCCTCCCAAGGTCCAGGGAATCTCGGTGTTGGAAAAAGTCCTGGGGGACCTTCCATTGGACTTTGTTCTGGTCACCTCGTCGCTCTCTCCACTGCTTGGCGGTATCGGTCTCACGGTCTATGCGGCGGCCAATGTTTATATGGATACCTTTGTCCATCGTCACAATCGCCGGCATCCGGTTCGCTGGACCACCGTCAATTGGGCGGATTGGGAATTTCCCCGGGAACAGGCCGATGAGGCGGAAGAGACAAAATTGGCGGCGCTATTTACAAGCTCGGAGATGAATATCTCCATCGACGATGGCATCGACACCTTCCAGCGCATCCTCTCCCATTGTGAAGAAGCTCATATCATTGTCTCAGCCGGCGACCTGGAGACAAGGATTCGCCAATGGATCACGGACCTGTCCGTGGACCGCGGTGGAAAAAGGGACTCAAACAAAAATTATTATAAACCACGGCCGGACTTGATGACCGCCTATGCCCAGCCGGAAGATGATTTGCAGCAGACATTGGCGGAAAAGTGGAAGAGAATTTTCGCTATCGAGGGCATCGGCGTGGACGATGATTTCTTCGAATTGGGCGGAGATTCCCTCAAAGCGCTGGCATTCATTTCCACATTGCACCGGGAATCCAAACTCCTGATCGAAGTGGGCGATTTTTTCAAGCATCCCACCATCCGCGGATTGGCCGCTCTGTTGGCCCAAGGCGATAACGGCCGGCATCAAGAAATTTTGCCGGTTGAACAAAAGGAATACTACGACCTCTCCCATGCGCAGCAAAGACTATGGGTCATCGATCAATTGGAACAGGATCTCGTTGCCTACAATTTAACCTCCGCTTTGGAATTCCACCGGGGATTGGACCCGGACGCGTTGGCAGAGGCTTACAAAAAAGTCGTGGCCCGTCATGAAAGTCTTCGCACCATTTTCAAGCTTGTGGACGGAGAGCCTAAGCAGGTTATCCGTCCATTCCACGAGATCGGTTTTTCGGTGAAACGGATCGATCTACGCAATCATCCCTCGCCGGAGGAAGAGGCGGAAGCGCTTGCGGACATGGACAAACGTATCCCCTTCAACTTGCAAACGGGACCGCTCATCAGAGTCACATTGCTGATACTGAAAGAAAAATATATCAAGCTGTTTTCCGTGCATCACGTAATATGCGACGGTCTCTCGCTGAATGTGCTGCTGCGCGATTGGCTCGCCTTCTATCACCACCTTAAAGGCGACCCAAACTCTATATCGCCCACCCCGCCGACTCTCCAATACAAAGACTTTAGCCATTGGCACAACCGCCACCTCCAACAAGACTCCATTGTCGAGCACCGGGAATATTGGCGGGAGACATTGGCGGGGGAGAATCCGATTCTTGAACTACCCACAGATTTCCCGCGGCCGGACGTAAAAACCTACAACGGTAGTTCGTTGGTGTTCGAATTGGAGACAAATGTGCGGAACTCTGTAACCGAATTATGCAAAAAGCGCCGGGCAAGCCTCTACATGTTGATTCTAGCGACGGTGAAGACCCTTCTATATAGTTACTCCCATCAAAGAGACATTACCGTGGGGGCCGTTCTATCCGGACGCGAGTACGGAGGGCTGGACGACCAAATAGGATTCTACGCCAACACGTTGCCCATTCGCAGCTCCATCGCTACAGAAGAGAGTTTCGAGTCATTCCTCCACAAAGTGCGCCACAGCCTCCTTCAAGCATACCAACATCAGATTTTCCCCTTCGACATGATTGTCGAGACCTTGAGATTGACGACGCCCCCGTCCCGCAATCCCCTGTTCGACGTGATTGTGGTGTTGCAAAATATCGATGTGTCGGATGAAGGGGACGAGGGAAACCGGATGATCTTTTCGGGGAATAAAGATCAATGGGCCAGTAGTTCCTTTGATCTCACCTTCAGTTTCTACTCCGATTCGAACCGGATGTGCTTTACTATCCGCTACAACACGGATCTGTTTGAAGAGGCGTCAATCCAGTTAATGGGGAGACGGCTGAATAAAATATTCACGGCAATCGTAAAAGAACCGGGTACGTCCATAGAGAATCTCTCTAACATCGAGATTGAATCGACCTCAAACCAAAAGGTCGCTGCCTGGGAAATAGATTTTTAATTGTTTAAGGAAAAAAAATGAACAAAAAACCCTTTATTTTTATCAATTTCAAGAAGCTCTCCAGCGATCGCGCCATCTCATTGGCAAAAGAGTTGGAGAATGTGGACCGTCGGATTCTTGAACTATTCGATGTTGCGGTGGGCGTCCTGGTGGAAGATTGTTGTTCCATCGCATCGGAAACGACGCTACCGGTTTTTTTACAGGATTTCAATTCCATACAGGATGCCCAGGTGCGGGACGCCGGAATCAGAGGCGTCATACTGAACCACCCGGAGCAGGCGATGACCCACGAGCAAATCCGGCAGGATCTCGACGCGGCCCAAAAGAATCGTTTCCAGACCATTCTTTGCGCGGCTTCCCTGGAAGAATGCGATACCATCCGCAGCCGCTATACCGCCGATTTTATCGCGGTGGAAAACCCGGACATCATCGGCAAAGACATCTCATTAGTGGAATCATCGAAAGAATACGTGGGAAAAGCCCTGGAGAAAGCGGGCCACCAGCCAATTCTGTTCGGCGGCGGCATCAAGAGTAGCCGCGACATCAA
Source organism: uncultured Clostridia bacterium (assembly GCA_964491915.1). Taxonomy (GTDB): domain Bacteria; phylum Acidobacteriota; class Aminicenantia; order UBA2199; family UBA2199; genus JAHELQ01. Next base: position 10,921 of record CAZBHS010000001.1, on the reverse strand, counting down.
TTTTGTCATTGAAGCGGGTGGAGCGGGAGTGCTGGTATCCAGTCTGATCGTGAAATCCGCAAAACCGCTGGGCGCGTTAACCGAGCTATTGAATCCCATCTATTACAAACATTTATCGAAAAAACCTGAGGAGGCAACATGTCAATAAACAACAAAAAAAAACAGGATTCTCCCGATGGAGACGTGAAGATATGGCAGCAGTGTACAAACGACGCCTGTAGTGCCAAATACGGCATCGACCGCTTCGTCGGCAAGTGTGAAAGCTGCGGCAGCGGATTGGAATACACATTCGAAGGCAAGTGGAACGGAGTTCCTTCTAACCGGGATGATTTGTGGAAGAATTTCCCCATGATCCCCTTACGAAATCAAGAAAACATCGTGGCGTTAGGCGCCGGCGGCAGTGGATTAATGCTGCTAGAAGAACTGGCCGGTGAATTGAACGGCGCCAATCTCTACCTGAAATTGGATTGCTTCAAAAATCCCACCGGAACATTCAAAGACCGCGAAGCATCAATCATCATGAGCCGGGTCAAAGAATTGGGCCTGGACAACCTGGTGTTCTATTCCACTGGAAATACCGGACGGGCCTACACCCATTTCGCCGCCCATATGAATTTGAACTCCTATTTCTTCATGCCCCGCCAGTGCCAATACAAAAACACGACATTTATCAAGAAGAATCCGGGCAACCGCGTCATTTTGGTGGACGACCATTACCCCAAAATCAGCCCCTACGCCAAAAAGTTCGCCCAGGAGAACGGTTTGACATCGATCGCGCCGCTCCACGACCGCAACGAATCATACGCCACAATGGCTTATGAGCAGCGGCAACAATTGCCGGACTGCCACTACTTCGCCCAGACCATCGCCAGCGGCATGGGGCCCATCGGCTTTTACAAAGGCCATATGAACATGGTTCAATTGGGATTGGAATCCAAAAACGACATCCCGACATTGGTCGGCATCCAGAGCAGCCAGATGAATGTGATGGCCAGAGCCTACAATTCCGGTAGAACGGAATTGACAGCCGCCGACCTCCCCGGACATTTCCCCGATGACTTGTTCGAGCCCACTCTCAATTCCACCAATCCGGTGAACAACTACCCGCAGCTCTTCTCTTGCTTGAAGGAAAACAACGGCGTCATCACCGATGTGGAGCCGGAATACACCGGCGAAAAGGCAAAGAATCTTATCACGGCCCTTAAAAAAAGAGGCGTGAACCTGCGCACCGATGTCGAGCGCTCCCTCTTGATCGGGTATTCAGGCCTGGTGAAATTGGCGGAGGAAGGCACATTCCAAAAAGGCGAAAACATCATCCTTCTGGCTGTAGGCAGGGGAAAAGATAATTGCACGGACCTGATCGAGCCGGATGCGGTGATCAACCCGCAAACCCAGGATCCGGTGGAATTGTTCAAGAAATTGAATTAATAAGGACGCAAACCCGACATGGCTGGTAAAACCATTATCATCACCGGCGCCGGTAGAGGAATCGGCCGGGCCATTGCCGTGACATTGGCCCGCAAAGGCTATCGAATCATGCTCAACGACCTGAAGGACAACCGGGATGTGGAAGAGACCCGCCGTTTGTGCGAGGCGGAGCACCCTCACATCTCCGTTTGTTTCGCCGATGTGTCCAAAAAATTGGATGTTATCGCTTTGGTGAATGAGACGGTGCGGCGTTTCGGCGCAGTGGACGTTGTGGTGAACAACGCCGGTATCAATATCGACCGTCCGCTCCTGGAGATGGGGGAAGATGATTGGGATAAAGTCATCGACACCAATTTAAAAGGGGTGTTCCTCCTGTCCCAGGCAGTGGCTCCCATCATGATGAATCAAGATCAGGGCGGCCATATCATCAACATCAGCGCCACCACAGGTATCAGCGGCCGCAAGAACGGCGTCAATTATTGCGCCTCAAAGGCCGGAGTTCTGGTGATGACCAAATGCCTGGCCAAGGAGTTGGGGCCGAAGATCAGAGCGAATACAGTGATACCCGGCTTCACCCACACCGAAGAATCGGAACGGCGGTTCGACCTGGCCAACAAGTTGGACTACGAACTGGCGCAACGCAACATTCCGCTGAACCGTCTGGCCCAGCCGGACGAGATTGGAGCCACTATCGCGTTTCTAGTATCCGATGAGGCGCGCTATATCAACGGGCAAAAGATCATCGTTGACGGCGGCGAATACATGGTTTGAGATGAAAGGGGAAAAAACAATCGATTGGCAAGGGATCCTGGCAATTTTCGCGACCGTCGAAGCCATCGCCGGAAATTTACCCAACCGGCAGTACAGGGCGTGGTCCAAAGAGGACGCCACCCCAGTCACCTCGCTGGACATAGAGGTGCAAGCCCACATCATCGCGGCAATTACCGGGAGATTTCCCGGCCACAGCATTCTCTTTGAAGAAGGCGAGCAGACCATCATCCGCTCGGCGTCACCTTTTACCTGGGTGATCGACCCCATTGACGGCACCGCCAACATGATGGCGGGCAAGCCCGAATACTCCATCTCATTGGGGCTAATGCACAAGAGCCGATTTATCGCGGCGATTGTCGCGTTTCCGGCGCTGGGGGAATGTTATAGCGGTACCATTCACGATCGGCTGGCGCTGAACCGCCGACCATACGCCCCCCCCACACCCGACCCAACCTGCCGGGAGATGATACTGTGCTCAAAAACCTATGAGCGACTCAAGCAAGTGGCGGTTAACGCCGGCTTCACACCGGCTTTTTACTATTGCGCCACTTATAGCATCTTAAAGGTGCTGAAGCGGGAAGCCCTGGCTTATCACACTGTGCGCACCAACATCTACGATGTGGGCCCCATGTCGTTCTTATTGGAACTCAGCGGCGGCAGCAGCTATGACGGCAGCTCCGCGATGCTGGAATTTTCACCGTCACTTGACAAAATCCCCTTTTATCTAGGGGCCTTATCACTGGAACCGGTTGGGTTCCTGTTTAAATGAAGAGAGGACCGGACAAACATGAGAGAAAACAGTCATTTATCACAAAAAATAGCAGAGGAATACTGGATTAAAAAACTAGAGGGTGTGACCCTTGACTCCGATCTAATCCACCCACCGGCGGAAGCGGGGACAGATACCGTCGAGCCCCTTCACTCAGAGGATTTCCCGGCGGAATTGACTGAATCGGCGACAACGCTGTTCCAGGGGCCGAAAGCGGAAGACAATCGCTTTTTATTATTTTTGGCAGCGTTCAAAGTCATTGTCCAGCGTTACTCGCGCAAACCGGACATCCTGATTGGCGTCCCATCCGGCGACAAAACGATCTATCTCCGTTTCGATGTAGCGCTGGACAGTACGTTTCGCAGCATGCTCAAACAGGTGCAAGAATGTTACATCGAGGCTCTGCGACACAACGACGTTGACTCGCAAAAGCTGAAACGCCGCATCGGGGCCAACAAGACCGCGGACGTCTCCGCCCTTGACGCCATTGTGTTTTATTACAGTCCGCTGGGCGCTCCTACCGACGGTGAAAACAAGGCCGCCCTCCAGGTTGGCGTCATAAAAACCGCGACCGGCTTCAGACTGGACATTAAAGGGAACCCCCAAAGAGTCGAACCGTCCATCATTAAATTCTTCTCCAAAGCGTACATCAACGCGTTGACCCTATTACCGGAACACAGAATCAGCCCGCTGGCGGACCTGAATTTGTTGCCGTCCCACGAAGAAGAGCTGGTGCTACGGAGATTCCCCTACTCACCCCCCCCCCTGACCATCGACAAGACCGTGGTGGCGTTGTTTGAAGAGCAGGTGGAACGAACGCCGGGCAAGACGGCGCTGGTCTATAGCGACAGCCATCTCACCTACAGCGAATTGAACCGTCGCGTCAACCGGTTGGCCCATTATCTGTCCGCAAAGGGCATCGGCCGCGACAGCCTGGCGGCAATGCTCCTGGAGCGGTCGTTCGATATGATTATCGCGGCCATGGCCATTTTGAAAGCCGGAGGCGCCTATGTGCCTATCGACACCTCCTACCCGCAAAAACGCATCGTATCAATACTAAACGAAAGCGCGGTGGACTTGGTGATCAGTGATCAACCCACCGGCAGCCGGCTCGATTTCACCTCCCTGGTCAATATTCGCGAGGGCATGGTCTCGCCGATCCTCTCTCCTCCCAGGCCGCAAATCACCGATTTCGACTCGTTGCCGATCCCAGATCGCACATTGATCGATTACAGCCGCTACCACCGCCACATCGGCATGTCCAAGGCGCGACACACCATCGCCTTGCAAGCCACCCGCGGCTGCCCCTACAATTGCATCTATTGCCATAAAATATGGCCCAAGAACAATGTACACCGCAGCGCCGAAAACATCTTCCGGGAAATCAAGAATTGTTACGAATGCGGCATCCGCAGGTTCGTATTCATCGACGACATCTTCAACCTCAACGTCAAAAACAGCGGTCGTTTGCTGCAAACCATCATCGAGGAAGGGCTGGATATCAAACTCTACTTCCCCCACGGTTTACGGGGGGATATATTGACCGAGGAGTTCATCGACCTGCTGGTGGAAGCCGGCACCGTCAATATCGCCATCGCCCTGGAAACCACCAGCCCCCGCATCCAGAAATTGATGCGCAAAAACCTCGACATCGACCGCTACCTCCACAATATCCGCTACATTTCCTCAAAATACCCTCACGTCGTCCTGACCATGCAGATCTTGCACGGCTTTCCCACCGAAACAGAGGCCGAAGCCCTGGCTACGTTGGAAATGATGAAGAGTATCCGCTGGCTCCATTTCTGCGACCTGAACATCCTCAAAATCTTTCCCAACTCGGAGATGTACGACTTTGCCCTAGCCAACGGCGTATCCCACGAGGCCATCGAGCGCTCCACCGATCTATTGTTCAACGAACTACCGGAAACCCTCCCCTATCCCAAGAGTTTCACCTTGCAATACCAGAGCCGCTACCTCAACGAATATTTTCTCGACAAAGAGCGGTTGCTCCATGTCCTGCCCCATCAGATACGCATCTCCACCGAAGAAGAGCTAGCGCAAATGTACGACAGCCATGTTCCCATGAAGATCGGCTGCCTCGACGACCTGCTCAGTTACGCGGAGATCGACAGAGAGGAATTGGGAGAGATTCAATTCCTCAACGAAGAGGATATCGCCGTCCCGGATTTTTCCCAAAAGATCACCTCCTATTTCCCGGCGCCCCAAGCGAACCCCAACGCCCTCAAAGTGCTGCTGTTGGACATGACGGTAGAGTTCAGCGCCCACGACAGCAACTTCTACGACATGATCGAAGCGCCCCTGGGCTTGATGTCCCTCGTGGCCTCCCTCGATGGACGCTACGGTTCGAAAGTGAAAGGCAAAGTCTTGAAGTCGATGGTGGATTTCGATTCATACGGCGAACTGCGCTCCATCATCGAGGAGTTCCAGCCGGATATTATCGGGCTTCGCACCCTCAGTCATTACAAGCAATTTTTCCACGAGACCGTGTCGTTGATCCGCCAATGGGGATACGAGCAACCCATCATCGCCGGCGGCCCTTATGCCACCACCGATTACCACTTCGTTCTTCAAGACGCCAATGTCGATGTGGTGGTGATCGGCGAAGGGGAACACACGTTTACCGAATTGATCGGCGCCATATTGGACAATCGCAAGAGATTGCCGGACGACGCCGTATTGTCGGCTATCAAAGGGCTGGCGTTTGTTCCTGAATCCGCCAGAACAGGATTGCGCAAAGAGCGACGCCACCTGCTCACCATGGACTATATGAATGTGGAGCTCAACACAATGCCGGACCACAATCCCGCTTGCCCCGCCCAATTGGACGACCTGTCCTTCGTGATTTACACCTCCGGTTCCACCGGCATTCCCAAAGGGGTATTGCAAACCCATCGCTGCCTGGCCAATGTCTCTATGCGGCAAGTAACGCACGGAGGCTTCCAGAGGGATTTGAACGTTCTGCAATACATGTCCATCAGCTTCGACGCCTCCATCGCCCACGAAATTATGTTCTCCTTTCTTAGCGGCGGCACTTTGTTTTTAATCAGCGAAGAGATCCGCAAAAATCTAGAATTACTGGGCGAATTCCTGATAAGATACCGCATCCAATCGGCCATGCTGCCGGCATCGGTGCTGAATATCATTTTTGAATTATCAGACGGCTTGAGGAACGGCCGCCACAGACTGAATCATCTCATCAGCGCCGGAGAGCAGCTCACTGTAGGAGAGTCGTTGGAAGAGTTCCTGAGGGCCAATCCCCATTGCAAGCTGCACAATTTCTACGGCCCGTCGGAGACCCACAACGCCGCCAACCATGTATTGGATCCTAAAAGCGGCATATTCGAAACCTACCAGCCTATCGGCACCCCCGCCGCCAACGCAGGCATCTATTTGCTTGACAGCCAGCAAAAGCCGGTTCCCCTGGGCGTCAGAGGCGAAGCCTATATCTCCGGCTTCGGACTGGCGCGAGGCTACCTCAACCATCCGGCCCTCACGGCGGAACGCTTCGTTCCCCACCCGTTCAAGCGAGGGGAACTGGCCTACAAATCCGGCGACCTGGCCAAATGGCTCCCGGACGGGCGGCTGGTCTTCAGCGGCCGAATCGACAACCAGGTAAAAATCAGGGGCTTCAGAATAGAGTTGCAAGAGATCGAGAACGCCCTCTTGAAATACAATTCCATCAAAGACGCGATCGCCATCATTCGCGAAGAAAACGAACGCTACATCGCCGCCTATTATATTAGCGAGCTGGAGATCGACGCCTCGGACTTACGATATTTTCTGAGCCAACACTTGCCGGAGTATATGCTGCCGGCCTATTTCACGCCGCTAAAGACCTTCCCCCTCACAGCCAACGGCAAGGTGGACCATCGAGCGCTTCCGGTCCCCAAAGCCATGGGAGGCAAAGACTACATCGCCCCAGAGGGGGAGACCGAACGGCAGATGGCGGAGATCTGGGCCGGGGTGTTGGCGGTTGACAGCGCCGACATCGGACGCTACTCGAACTTCTTCGAATTGGGCGGCCATTCGTTGAAGGCCACGATACTGGTGGCCCGGATCCATAAAGTGTTCAAGACCAGAGTGCCGTTGGTCGAAATTTTCAAGCAACCGACGTTGAAGCATTGCGCGACAGTGGTCAACGCCACGAAGGGCGAGTCCAACGCTCCGCCCATCGAGCCGGCGGGCAAGCGGCCGCACTATCCCCTATCGCCGAATCAGCGACGGTTGTACTTGACGCAGCAACGCCATCCCCACAGCACAGCCTACAATATGCCGGGCATTTTTTATGCCGATGAACCCCTGGATGTGGGGGCGTTGGAAGCGGCGTTCAAACAAATTGTCCGCCGCCATGACATTTACCGCACCTATTATGAGATGCAAAACGGCGCCCTGGTCCAAACGGTGTTGCCCGAGGTGGAATTCAATATCGACCACATCCGCGATGACAATCGCGAGGCGGACGAGATCGCCGCCGTATCGATTTTGCCCTTTGATTTGTCCAGGCCGCCTCTCTTGAGGGTGACGGTCATCGACCGGACCGGCGGACGACAAATTCTGGTGGTGGACCAACACCACATCGTGACAGACGGCGTATCCATCCGCCTGTTCGTCAAAGAATTGTTCTCCCTGTACAGAGGCTCCTCCCTACCGCCGGCCACACGTCAATACAAGGACTATTGCGTCTGGTTGGAAGAACAGGCCAGCCATGACCATTGGCGGAGGCAGGAGACATTCTGGATGGAACAATTCGCCGTCAAACCCACAGACTTGAATTTACCCCTCGACTTTCCCAGGCCGGACGTTCGTCAATTCGAAGGCCGCATGCACATCCTGACATTCGATTCCGCCCTCAACCGGCGTCTTCGAGAATTGGCCGAAGCCGAAGGGGTCACCCTGTTCATCTTGTTGTTGGCCGTCTACATCGTATTGCTGGCGAAACTTTCGAATCAGGACGACATCGTGGTGGGCGCCACAGTGGCAGGACGTCAATACGCCGGTTTGGAGTCCATCATGGGTATGTTCGTCAACACGCTGGCGCTTCGCAACCGGGCGTCCGGGCACATGACCTTCCGCCGATTCCTCGGCCAGGTGAAAAAACACACAGTCAACGCGTTCGACAACCAGGATTACCCGTTTGAGCGTTTGCTGGAAAAAATAGCGGCCCAACAGGACCGTAACCGCAATCCATTGTTCGATGCGGTGTTCGAGATGCGGAATTTGGAAGACCGCTTCGAAGGAATCGCCAAAGACGCGATTATCCCATTGACGCAAATCACCTCGTCGGATCAATCGACGGCGGCGAAATTCGATCTCACTGTGGTGGCGTTCGAAGAGCGGCAGACATTGGGTTTTGAATTTATCTACGACACAGCCCTGTTCAGCGGGGAAACCATCGAGCGCATGGGCCGGACATTTGAACGTATCGCCGCCTCAGTGTCACAACGGCCCGGGATACGATTGGAAGAGATCGATGTGATCTCAGGAGAGCGGCGTCAAGAGCTAATGGCCCGCATGTCCGACGATTTGGAAGACGAATAGAATCATGAAAAAGTTACCGTTTCAGCAGACCGTCATCCACAGCTTCGCAGAGCACCGGCGGCGAACCGCGGTCGAATACAACGGAAATAGCTATACGTATCACGATTTGGAACACCACAGCCGGGCGATGTGCGACACGCTGCTAGAGGCGGACCTACCGGCCGGAACCTTTGTGGGCGTATATTTCCAAAACAGATACGACTTTATCTGCGCCATCATCGCCATTCTCCTGGCGCGGGACGTGTTTGTGCCGCTGGATCCCAATCTTCCGGCTCAGCGCCTCGTCGGCATGTTGGACCAAACCCAGACGCGCCTGATCCTCACCGGCGACCGCCACCGGCAAGAATTGGCGGCATTGGGGATCGATGAAAAAAACGGCTGCCGCATCATCGTTCCGGAGGAGAAAAAAGAGTTGCCGTTGCCCGAATACCACAGGGAAGATCCTATCTATATCTACTTCACCTCCGGCAGCAGCGGCGCTCCCAAAGCCATCAAGGGCCGCAACAAAGGGCTGGCCCATTTTATCGAGTGGGAGACCGACACCTTCTGCGACGAAGCGTCGCCGCGGGTCAGCCAATTGACGGCCCCCTCCTTCGACGCCATATTGAGAGACATTTTCGTGCCCCTGACAAGCGGCGGCACAATTTGCATTCCGCCGGAAAAAGAGGGCGAGCGAGCCATCGAGCCTCTCCACCAATGGATCGACAGCCAACGGATCAATCTGATTCACTGTGTGCCCAGCGTGTTCGACACCATCAACTCGCCCGCGTTGGACAGCCATTGTTTCAAAGAACTCAGCCATGTCTTTTTATCCGGCGAGCGGATCCATCCACATAAGCTGAAACCCTGGTACCGCACCTTTGGGGAGCGGATCGCGTTGGTGAATCTCTACGGCCCCACAGAAACCACCATGACCAAGACCTTCCACGTGATCCGCCGGCAGGATCTGGACAAGGAGCGCATCCCCATCGGTAAACCGATGCGTGGGTCGCGCATCGTCTTGCTGGATAAACACATGAAGATGTGCGATCGCGGCTCCGTGGGAGAGATCTACATTCGCACGCCTTTTCGCACCCACGGTTATGTCGGCGACCCGGACTTGAACAAGCAAGCCTTCATCCCCAATCCCATCAGCGGCGATCCCAATGACCTGCTCTACAAAACCGGCGATCTGGGCCGCGAATTGACGGATGGTGATTTCGACCTTCTGGGCAGAATCGATCGTCAGGTTAAAATCAGAGGGGTACGGGTGGAAGTGGAAGAGGTGGAATCGGCGTTGTTCCGCCACCCGGACATCACAGAGGCCATTGTCACGGATGTGGAGCATTCATCCGGCGACCTCCACCTCTGCGCCTATGTGACCGGTCGAAAACCGCTGCAAGATCTAAATATTAAAGAGTTTCTCAAAGGCAGATTGCCGGAGGCCATGATTCCCACCTTCTTTACAACCATCGAGACAATCCCCCGCACCGCCAGCGGCAAAATCGACCGCAACCAATTGCCCTCCCCTTTCGCCGGCCACAACGAACGCCTCATCCCCGCCGGCGGCGACAGCGAACGAACACTGCTGGAGACAATGGCTGCCATTTTAAATATTTCGCCGGACACCATCGGCATGAACACAGATTTTTTCGCGGTGGGCGGCCATTCGCTGAACGCTGTAACCCTGGCGGCCCATATCCACCGGGAATTCGACGTCAACATCCCTTTGGCGGAACTATTCCGCCTCCAAACCGCCGACGCCATCGCGGCCTTCATCACAACCGCTCAAAAAGAGGCGTTTCAAGCGATCCGTCCGGCGGAACGCCGGGAATACTACCCTCTCTCCTTTGGGCAGAAACGCTTCTACATCCAATGGCAATTGGAAACCCAAAGCACCGCCTACAACATGCCGGTCTTCTTGGCGGCGGACGAAGACTTCTCCCAGGAGCGGGTGCGACAAATGCTCGAGCGACTCATCCGCCGGCATGAAACCCTGCGCACATCGTTTCCCACCATTAACGGCAAAACGGTGCAGCGGGTGCATGACCAGATCGACTTCCAACTGGAATACACCGAACTCCCGGCAGGCTCCGAAGCGGATGCTCTCGATCTCATCGACCGCTTCGTGCGCCCCTTCGATTTAGAACAGGCCCCCCTCATGAGAGCGGGGCTGGTGAAAAAAAGCGAGGGCCGCTACGTGCTGATGGTGGACATGCACCACATCATCTCCGCACAAGAAGAACAAATGCCGCCGTAGAAAAATCGTTCTTCAGGTAGATAAGAGCGGTAAACATGGAGACAAGAAGCAGTGGGGGCAGCACCGCATTGACAAAATCATCCAGACGATGCTCTTTTTTACTCATTATCCGTGCCACATACAGCACGACGGTGAATTTCACCATCTCCGAAGGC